>CAZBWM010000077.1:0-33555 GCA_964495375.1 uncultured Planctomycetaceae bacterium
GATCAAACTTCTGTGTCCTCTGCGTTCTACTGTAGATGCATTGCCGTTTTGCGCGCCGCCAGAACATGCGGCGCATAGAGAATTACCACAACGTCACCACGACACGACGGAGATTGTTTGCCGTGCTGGCGCCGCGCGAACCAAAAACCAAGTTCAGGTTGACCACCGATTTCACGGATCACACGGATGAACGGAACACGAATTCAACTATCCGTGCAATCCGTGTCATCCGTGGTTCAAGTCTTCGTGGTCCAGTCCTCGTGGTTCAGATTTAGGACGCAAAACGGCCCTGTTAGGACGGTTTAGGACGCAAGCTTTTTGGGTTTTGCGTCCTAAGGTCAAGTGCTGACCTGGCAAGGCTTTAGGTGCTGTTTTTTCGGGCTTAGGACGGTTAGGACGCAAAATCCCGGAACACTTTATTGACGAGGGGGTGTCGCGGCTGGTGGTCCGTCTACGGCGAGTTGCCAAATGGGAGCGTGGGGCCCAGGCGTGGGAGCTTGATTCGGGTTCCATCCCTTGACGAAGCTATTGGTCTACTCTGCATGCTTACGGGCACACTTTTAGCAATCGTTCGTGCGATCGGGTGGATCATCGCGCAGGCGCTCTCGCGCTGCGGGCGCGCAAAAGAATAGGAATTACGGACTCGATGAGGTTGGCTACAGCTATTCCACAGTCCCACTATCCTCGGCTCAGGTCGCTCGATTTGCCTCCGGCGGCCGGGATATAGCACTGCTGCACGTAGTCCATCACCATGCGATCGGAGTTGAATCGCCAGCCGAGGCTGCGGATGGACGACTTCATCTTGGCAAGCCACGCCCGCGGCAAGCCGTCGGGATCGCGTTTGTAGTAGAGCGGGACGACGACATCATGCAGAACCCGGTGCAGCTCCTCGGCCTCGCGACGGTCGTGGGTGTCGATCGAAGTATGCGTGAGACCATTGCCCACAGCGAACCCGTTGGAGCCGTCGTACGCTTCAGCCCACCAGCCGTCGAGCACCGAGAGATTCAGGGCACCGTTGAGCACGACCTTTTGGCCGCTGGTGCCCGACGCTTCGAGCGGGCGGCGCGGATTGTTCAACCAGACGTCGACCCCTTGGACCAGGTGTCGGGCGACATTCATGTCGTAGTCTTCAATGAACACGATCTTGCCGGCGAACCGCGCTTGCCGCGCGGTCTGGGCGATCTGTTGCAGCACCTGCCGGCCGGGCACGTCCATCGGGTGGGCTTTGCCGGCGAAGACGAACTGCACGGGCAACTGCGGATCGTTGATCAGCGCGGCCAGGCGATCGAGCTCGTGGAAGAGCAGGTTCGCCCGCTTGTACGTGGCGAAGCGCCGCGCGAAGCCGATCGTCAGGGCGTCCATGCTCAGCGCACGGCGGCAACGCTCGATGGCCTCGGCCGGCTCGCCGCGCCGTTCGGCTTGCCGTGCCAGGCGGCGCCGCACGAAGGTGAGCAGCCGCGCCTTGAGCACCTGGTGCGTTTCCCACAGCTCGCCGTCGTCGAGATCTTCGATCTTCTCCCAGATGCGGGCTTCGCCGCTGGCCTGGATCCACTCGGGACCCAGGTGGCGATCGTAAAGCTGCCGCATCGGCGGTGCGATCCAGGTCGGCACGTGTACGCCGTTGGTGATGTGACCGATCGGAATATCGTCTTCCGCGCGGCCGGGCCACAAGCCGGTCCACATCTCGCGCGAGACTTCGCCGTGCAGCGACGACACGCCGTTGGCCTTGCGCGAGCACTTGAGCGCCAGCACGGTCATGCAGAAGTCTTCGCCCGGATCGTCGACGTGCAGCCGGCCGAAGCCCATCAGGTGTTCGTGCGACAAGCCCAGCGATTCGCGCAGCGGACCAAGGTGCTCTTCGACCAGGTAGGCCGCGAAGCGGTCGTGACCGGCCGGCACGGGAGTGTGCGTGGTGAACACGGTTTGTCGGGCGACGCGGCGCAGCGATTCATCGAAACCAATCCCTTCTGCTTGCATGCGGTAACGGGCCAGTTCCAAGGGAGCGAAGGCGCTGTGCCCTTCGTTGAGGTGCAGCACGCCGGGCGAAACGCCCAGCGCCACGAGCGCCTGCACGCCGCCGACGCCCAGCAAAAACTCTTGCCGAATGCGGACACGCGAGTCGCCGCCGTACAGCCGGGCGGTCAACTCGCGATCTTCCGGCGCATTGCCTTCGACGTCGGAGTCCAGCAAGATCAACGTGTTGCGGCCGACGGCCACCTTCCATACCCGAGCGTGCAGCACACCGCCGCGCGTGGGGAGGTGCAGAATGACCGGCTTGTTGTCGACGCCGATGGCCAGCTCGATCGGCAACTGCTTGACGTTAACGTCGAGGTACTCCTCGTGCTGCCAGCCCGAGGCGTCGAGCCGCTGACGGAAGTACCCCTGATCGTACAACAGTCCGACGCCGACCAACGGCACGCCGAGGTCCGACGAGCTCTTGATGTGATCGCCGGCCAGGATGCCCAAACCGCCCGAGTAAATGGGCATCGACTCGTGCAAGCCGAACTCAGCCGAGAAGTAGGCCACGGGGCGAGCGCGCAACACACCCGCGTGCGTGCGTCCCCAGGTGCGCTTCGAATGCAGGTATTCTTGCAGCCGGCGATAAGCATAGTTCAGCCGGCTATGCAGCACGTGACGGCCAGCGCGCTGCTCGAGCTCTTCGAGCGAGATTTCCGACAACAGCGCGATCGGGTTGTGGTCCAGCTCGCGCCAGCGCACGGGGTCGAGCTCGCGGAACAGGCTGGTCGCTTCCGCGTCCCAACTCCACCAGAGATTACGGGCCAGGGCCCAGACGCGTTCGTAAGAGGGGGCGATGAACTGCTCGAGCGTGCGGGCCTCGCTGACGATGGCCCCCACCTGCGTGGCCGTGGCGGCGAGCGCTGCCGCTTCGTCTCGCGAGAAGAGCCGCTCTTCGGCCGTCTGTACGACGAGCACGCCTTGGATCATGCCCTCGTCGATCAGAGGGACGCCCAGGAACGACTTGTAGCTCTCCTCACCGGTCTCGCGGAAGTACTTGTAACGTGGATGCCTGGAAACGTCTTCGACGATGACCGGCTGCAGACTCTCGGCCACCATGCCGGCCAGACCTTCGCTCAATCGCATGCGGACGTGGCCGACGCTATCGGCGCGCAAGCCTACCGTGGCGGCCAGCACCAGGGTGGCGCGATCGGGCTCGAGCAAGTAGACCGAGCAGACATCGACCCGAAAGCGTTGCTTGAGCACTTGCACCAGCCGAGCCAGTGTTTCCGCCGGCCGGGCACTGCGCGTCTCCAGCAGGCGCAGCTCTTCGTCGGTGAGCGACTCTGGGCAAGGAGCTGCCTCTGGCGGGGGGGAGCTGGCGACCGACGCGCGGCCGATGTCAACCGACATGGGGAGATCTCCGAGGCGGGCTGGTGGTGCCGAGCATGTCGGCATTCGAGTTGCAACGACCATGTTAGGAGCAAGAGATATGCCATCGCTGGGCAGAAGTAGATTCGCGCCGCGCTTCTCAGCACATGACTCGACAATTCATCGAGCCGCGCGACGCAAGCTGGCTCGCTGTCAGGTGTAACGGCGCTCGAGAAATCGCTGCTCGACTATTGGATCGGCAGATATTTCGCGGGCACGCTCGGACCCTGCGCCGATGCTCCCGTTTCGCGTGCCTAAGCAGCGGGCATCTGCTGAGCGCGACTTCCGCAGCCGTTCGGCGCGCGATGCCCTACCAATAGTCGGTGTACAACTGTTCGTTGGCACGCGGCAAGGGATTTCGCCCAAGGTGAAGGCCGCCGGCCTGGCAACTCTTTTGGGATAGAGCGGTTGGGGCCGACGCGTATGCGATCTTGCGCGACGGCCGCGAGATCGCCGGCCCGCTGCGCATCGAAGGCTCGCAAAAAGAGTGGACCGACCCGGGGAAGCTGTGATTAGGACGGGGGGGATGGTTGAACAAGGAGCCTAGCAATGACCCGTTGGGGTTAAGACGCGGCTTCGCTCAGGAGCCGCTGCCAGAGACCCGTGACGTTGAGCGTGTTCGCCCACAACTCGAGGTACGCCACGTCGAGTATTGGCCGCTGGAGTTGTAGCACGCGCAAGGCGTCGCCGAAGTGCTTTTCGCTACCACCGCTGAGCATGGCCCAGCGCAACTTCATGAGAATGGTATCCTCGGGCGTACTGACGGGGATTGTCAGATCGTCGAAAGTCGCCTGTCGACGCCGCGCGAATCGACCACGGTCAAAGACATCGTCGGTCAACAGCCAGAAGTCGATTTTGTCTCCCTCGGTCGTGTCGAGCAGATTAAACATTGTGCGATGGCTCACTGCTTCATGCATTGCTTGACGACTCAAGTAATAGCGCGGCTCGGGAAACGCCGCTGCCAGGTCGTCGATCCGATTACTGGGGAGCTCGATGACCAGGTCGATGTCGTGCGTCGCGCGCGGCGCGCCTTGCAGGCTGGAGGCCAGCGAGCCCGTCAACATGTACGCCAGGCCGAGTCGGTCGAGCGTCGTGGCGGCCTGCTTCAGTAGTCCCGATTGTGACATGCCGCCAGTTGCTCAAGATAGAGAGTGTGCAGCTCGTCTTCGGAAAGATGGGGGAACCGTTCCCGCAGCCCGGCTCGCATCAAGTTGCGCGAGAGTTCCGTGAGCTCGAAGGCCTTGCGCAAACGGTCGGCCGGCGTCATCCGCCTTAGGACTTCAAGATACTGGGCATCGTTGGGGCGCGGTTTCATCGGTTCCGATAACATTTGGACAATGGACCCACCAGCGCCTTAGACTAGCAGTTCTCGATCGGGGATTTGGGGTTGGCAGCGGGACGAGCGAGTTGCGTGACACCGAGGTTGCGTCTCGATTCAATTTCACTTGACCTGCTCGTCGACTGAATTGTCGCGCAAACCCGCTCTGAAGTCGAGCATACCCTTTTTTGGCTTCTCAAATCGGTTGAGCACCGCATGCAATTCGTATTCTTCACTGACAATCTCGACGACCTGACCGTGGCGCAAGCTGCCGCCGAGGCCAAGCGCGCCGGCTTCGACGGGCTCGATCTGACGCTGCGCCCCGGCGGGCACGTGCTCCCTGAAAACGCTGAAATGGGGCTGGCCGCGGCGCACGCCGAGATGGCGCGCGTTGGCCTTTCTATCCCAATGGTTTCCACGGCGGTCGCCGACACGAGCAGCCCTCATGCCGAAGCGGTATTCGCGGCCGCGGCTCACTACGGCGCACGGCGTATCAAGCTCGGCTATTGGGACTATCAGCCGTTCGGTACGCTCGCCCGGCAGATCGATCAGGCGAAGGAGCGACTCGGCCGCGTCGTCGCGTTGGGCAAGAAGTATCATGTGCTGCCGTGCGTGCATTGCCACTCGGGGCGATTGGTGGCCAGCGGCGGACCGCTGTTGTACTTGATCCTCAAAGATTTCCAGCCGGGCGAGGTCGGGGCGTACGTCGACCCCATGCACATGACGATCGAAGGTGGCCTGTCGGGCTGGGAGCTTGGGCTCGATCTGTTGGCCCCCTGGATCGCACTAGTCGGCGTGAAGAACTTTCGCTGGCTGCCAGCCGAGCGTGACGCCCGGGGTCAGCAGCGCTACCGCTGGGAGTATGTTCCGTTGGCAGATGGGCAAGCTCGACTGCCGGAGTTCGTCGACTATCTGAAGCAGCTCAAGTACGACGGGGTCGTTTCACTGCACAGCGAGTACAAAGGGGAGTCGAGTTTCCGCCGCCTGTCGACACCCGAGCTCGTCGAGCAATCGAAAAGCGATTTGCAGTATCTCAAGAGCCTGTGGGTATGAGCAGGCGCCGGTTGCCGACCAAACGCTCGTTGCGATAAAAAGTGCCGATGCCACTCGAATCTGGATCGCTGTTATCGAGCTCGCTCGATTTTCTGCTCTGCCTAACCTGCCTGGCGATTGCCGTGGCGAGCGCTTGGGCGGCCAACGACTATTTGTTCCATGGATTCCTGTGGGTTGCCGCGGCGGCGTTCGTCGGCGCGATGAATCTTGGCGGCCTGACCTGGACCAACGACACGCATCGCTGGCTGTCGGCCGTGGCCACGGGTCCAGGCATGCTCCTGCTGGGGCTCGGAGTAGCCGGCGCAACGTTCGGGCGGGTTCGCGCAGCGCGGTGGATCGCGCCGGCGCTCTCGATCGGTGGCGCGGGGTTGATCTTCTATCTCTGGTACGCGAAGTCACCACGGCTTGAAGCGGTCACCACAGGCATGGGCGTATTGCTCTTAGTCGCACTCGTGTTGCTGGCCGTGCAGGCGTTTCGTAGCGGCAGAATTGCGCCGGCTGTTGCGACCTTGGGAGCGATCGGTCTGCTACTATTCGCCGGTTTCGGGGTCAATAAGCTGCCACTCGCCGATGCCAGTCAGATCCACCCTGTCGACGTCTTGCACATCGTGCTCATTGCGTGCTACCTGCTGGTCTGGATCGGCGTTCGCGGGGTGAGTGCACGGGGAATTTGGGGTTAAGCGAAATCGAGGCCGCTGATAGCCACTCTTACTTCAAACAACTAGAGGGAGCAACCGTATGACCAACGCCGAGGCGCGTGAGAAGTTCCAGCAGTTCCGAGGCGCCCCAGGCCCGATCGACACCGCCCAGCTCGACGCGTTGTTCGACGCGCTTGAACCGATCGACTGCGAAAACCTGTTTGGCGCCTGGAAGGGTGGCGAACTGAAGACCGGTCACAAGGGAAGCCATGCCCTGAAGGCGCTCAAATGGCACGGCAAAACGTTCAACTCGCGGCTCGATGCCAAGCCGCTGATGTGCGTCGACGAGCAGGGGAAGCTCTTTTCGAGCCAGGCCATGAAGGGGGAAGCCAGCCTGTGGATGGTCGAGTTCCGCGGCAAGGTTTCGGCCTGCATGGTGTACGACGCCCAGCCGGTATTCGATCACTTTCGCAAAGTCGACGACCGCACCGTGATGGGGATCATGGACGGCAAGGAACAGGTCTTCGACAACGGCAAACATTTTTACTTCTACCTGGAGCGCGAATAATGCCGCTCGGTCTCAGCCGTCGTCGAAAGATCGTTGGGCGCGCATCATGATCGCCATCACCGCCGCGGTGGTGCGCACCAAGGGTGGTCCCTGGTCGCTCGAAGCGCTCGAGCTCGACGAGCCGCGCGACGATGAGGTGCTCGTCCGCATCACGGCTGTCGGCATCTGCCACACCGATCTGTCGATCCGCGACCAGTACCTGCCGCTGCGATTACCGATCGTGCTCGGGCACGAGGCGGCGGGCGTCGTCGAGCGCGTTGGCGCGCGGGTGACAGGATTGCAGCCCGGCGATCACGTCGTGCTCGCGCCGGCGAACTGCGGCGCGTGCGGCAACTGCCAGTCGGGCTTGCAGGTCTATTGCGAGCAGTTTCTGCCGCTCAACATCGGGCTGCGCCGCCCTGATGGCTCGGCAACGTTGCGTGCCGCGGAAGGGAAGATGCACGGGGCGTTTTTTGGTCAGTCGTCGTTCGCCTCGCACGCGCTGGCCAATGAGCGTAGCGCCATCAAGGTGCCGCGCGACGTGCCGCTGGAAATACTCGGCCCGTTGGGGTGTGGCATTCAGGCCGGCGCCGGCACGATTCTCAATGCCCTGCGCCCGAAGGCCGGCACCAGTCTCGCGGTGTTCGGCGCTGGCTCGGTGGGGCTGTCGGCGATCATGGCTGCGCGGCTGGTAGGCTGCACGACAATCATTGCCGTCGATCTCAAGGAGAACCGCTTACAGTTGGCGTGCGAACTGGGAGCCACTCACGCGATCAACAATGCCAGCGGCAACGTTGTCGACCAAATCAAACAACTGACGGCTGGCCGCGGGGTTGATTTCTCGCTCGATGCCACGGCCGTGCCCACGGTGATCCGCCAGGCGTTCGATTGCCTGGCGACGCCGGGGGTGTGCGCGGTGCTGGGGCTGGCACGTCAAGGTACCGAGGTTTCGCTGGATATCAACACGCTGGGCAATGGCCGCACCGTGCGCGGCGTGACAGAAGGAGAAAGCGTGCCGAAGGTGTTCATCCCGGCCCTGATCGAGCTCTGGCGGCAGGGGCGGTTCCCATTCGATCGGCTGATTCGGACCTACAACTTCGCCGACATCAACCAGGCTGCGGCCGACATCGCCAGCGGCGAAACGCTAAAACCTGTGCTGTTGATGCCGTGATGCGCTGGCGACTGGTAGTCGCGTTCTATCCTTGGCCCTGCTTTCGGTCAGCGTGGGCAGCGATCGCGCCAACGAGAGTGCCAGCGAGCATGAATCCGATGGCGATCGCAGATAGTAGGTATGAGTAAGAGACCGGCAGATCTTTGGTAGGACGCGGAAAGCTGATGCTCGTGAAGATAATACCGACGAGCGTGCCGGTTAACGCACCACCTAGCGTCAGGCCGATGCGGCGAAACGAAAACTGGTTGCGTGGGGGCGCGTCAGTCATTCCGCCATTCTAGCCGGCTGGCAAACGTGCGGTCAAAATCTCTCAGCGCCAGAGTGAACCACTATCCGTACTCAATTTGTTAGGCTTCGGTCCCCGCGGGCAGTATCTTGTTAGGGTCTACGAACCCGTCTGGCCAAGGGGAAGCGCCACGATGACTCTCTCGCTGCCTGTGCGCTCTGGCATGTTCATCATGCCGTTTCATCCGCCGCAAAAGTCGCTCGGTCAATGCCTGACCGAAGACCTGGAGCTCGTCGTCCGCGCCGAGGAACTCGGCTTCGACGAATTCTGGATCGGCGAACATCACACGATGAAGTACGAGCCGATCACGATGCCCGAGCTGTTCATCGCCCGGGCGTTGGCCGACACCAAGCGTATCCGCCTGGGCCCAGCGCCGGTCTGCTTGAATCAGCATCACCCGGCACACGTCGCCTGTCGGTTGGCGATGCTGGATCACCTCTCGGGCGGGCGATTGAATCTGTGCTTCGGACCCGGCAGCGTGACAGCCGATCAAGAGCTCTACGGCGTCGATCCCAAGCTCGGCGGCGAAATGACCGAAGAAGCGATCGACATCATCTTGAAGCTCTGGACGACGGAGCCCCCCTACGTGCACGACGGCAAATTCTGGAAGATTTCACTGGAGAAGACCGTCGACGAAGAAACCGGTATCGGCTATGTGCCCAAACCGCTGCAGCGACCGACGCCTCCGATCGCCATGCCGGGCATGAGCCGTAACTCGTACAGCATGAAGTCGGCCGCGCGGCGCGGGTTTCAGCCGTTTGGTCACTGCTTGGTGCCGGGCAACGTGCTGGCCGACAACTGGGCGACCTTCGAGCAGGCGGCGCTCGAAGCAGGCCGGCAGCCGAAGCGCGACGATTGGAAAGTCGCCCGCGCGATCTTTCTGGCCGACACCACGCGCGAGGCGCAGCAGCGCGCGCGGAGCAACTCGCTGGGGACGAACTTCGAGTACATCGGCCGACTCTTCGACAAGGGGCTAGGGCGCCGCGTTTACAAGCGCGACCCGGAGATGAGCGACGCCGACTGCAATCTCAATTACCTGATGCAGGAGCAAATCATCGCCGGCGATGTCGACGAAGTGCTGCGGCGGCTGCTCGAACTGATCGAAGAAACTGGCCCGTTCGGCACCTTGATCCTGATGAGCTACGACTGGGACGACAAGGCGAGCTGGCTGCACAGCATGGAGCTCTTTTCGCGCGAATTGATGCCGCAGTTCAATCGGGCGCTCGGCGCGGTTGGTGTAGCGTAGGCGTTGGTAGCAGGAATGGTGGCTGACGATTTGATTCTTCCGGTGGCATGCTGAATCGAACCGCCATGATCGTCGACGCGCACACGCACCTCTGGCGGCTCGATTTGAGCAGCGCGAGTCGGGTCCCGACGATCGTCAGCGGTCAGGCAGATATCCCCGCCCTACTGCTCGCGCGCTACCTAGATGAGCATGGCGTCGAGCGCGCGGTGCTCGTGCAGCCGGTCTTTCCAGGCCAGTTACGGCGGGGTACTAGCGTTTATCGAGCGGCTTTGCCCTTGGCTGCCAACCTACGAACGGTAGCTCATGCTGGGCCAGAACACGGCAGCACTCTATTGGCCCGATCAGCAGCTTGGCGGGAGCGACGTCGGCTAATACCAGCGCGCTTTGTCGACTTCATTCAAGAGCGAATCGCCGCGCACGAACCGCGCCACGTTTTCGAGCACCACCTGCAAATGCCGCTCGGCGATCTGCGTCGAGTAGCCGGCGACGTGGGGAGTGAGAATCACGTTGGACATGCGCCACAAGGCGTGGTCATCCGGCAAGGGCTCGGTTTCGAAGACGTCGAGCCCTGCGCCGGCAATCATGCCGGTCGCCAACGCCGTTGCCAACTCGCCGAGGTCGACGATCGCACCACGGCCCACATTGATCAGGTACGCCGAGCGCTTCATTCGCTCGAACTGCGCCGCGCCGAACAGCCGCGCAGTTTGCGGCGTGTGCGGCGCCGCGATGATCACGAAGTCGCTCACGGCCAATAGCGAGTCGAACTGCTCGGGCGCAAAGATCCGCTCGACTCCCAGCACGGCCTGATCGGTGCGCGGATCGACCGCCACGACGCGCATATCAAAGGCCAGCGCCTTGCGGAGAATCTCACGGCCAATTTCACCGAGTCCGACGATGCCCAGCGTGCTGCCGGCCAGGCGCCGGTGAGCGCGATCGATGGCAGTCACAGTTCCGGGCCCCGAGATGAAATCTCCGCGAGCGATTTCACCACCAATGGGTGCCCACAAACCTTGCTGCTGCTGACGAATGTATTGCGGGAAGTGCCGGCACAAGGCGATCAGCATCCCAAAGGCGTGCTCGCTGACGACATCGCTATACAGCCCACGCATGTTCGTCAGCACGCACGGGTGGGCGACCAATTCGGGAAAGACGTAGTGCTCCAAGCTCGCGGTGGGGGCCTGCACCCAGCGCAGCTTCTCGGCCGCGGCCAACAGCGGCAGTGTGAGCTTGCCGAAGAACGCCTCGGCATCGCGGATTTCGGCGAGCGCTTGCCGATCGCTGGCGGGCGACACAATTTTCATCGTCGGGGCAGCCTGCCGAATGCGCGACAGGCGATCGTCATCCAGCCGGGGAAAGGCGACTAGCTTCACGGCGATTCCTCGTATCCATTGCTGCAATACGGCAACGCGAGCGCCACCGCGAACACAGACTTACTTTAGTCACAGCGTGGCCACTGCCAGCACGGTGATCGTCAGAAAGAAGACTCCCGTCGCGATCAGCACCAATTGCCTGAACCAGTGCGGGCGCAGCATCAGCCGATACGACGTCGCGACATTCAGCGGGCAGCACTTTCATGCGTTCTCAACCGCGGTTGGGCAGCTTTATGATAGGCACACACTTGCCGTAAGTTAGCGGGAACCGCTGCCGACGCCCGCTTTTAGGCCCACCTAGCGCCGCGGATTTCTCGGCTCAACCGCGCGGCCGCCCATTGGCGACCGCTACGCCAGCGGGGATATTCATACCAATGGGAATCGCCGATTGCGAATCGTCGTCAGCCAACAAGGGATTAATCGATGCGTGCAATGTTGTGGGGGGCTCTGCTCTTGATCGGAAACAGCATGTCATTCGACGCACAGGCCGCGGAACCGCGAGACACACGCCTGTACGAGTTACGAGTCTACACGGCCGCCGAAGGGAAGCTCGACGCGTTACACGCGCGTTTCCGCGATCACACTTGCAAGCTGTTCGAAAAGCACGGCATGACCAACGTCGGCTACTGGGTGCCGCAAGAGAACCCCGAACAAAAGCTCTACTATGTGCTGTCGTATGCCGACCGCCCGGCGCGAAACAAAGCCTGGGCTGCGTTCATGGCCGACCCCGATTGGCGGGCGGCCTACCTCGCGTCGGAAAAGGAAGGAAAGCTCACGAGCAAAGTCGAGTCGCAATTCTTGGAAGCGACCGATTTTTCGCCGGCCATCGTGCCCGGTGTCAGCAAGGAGCCACGCGTGTTCGAGCTACGGACGTACACCTGCACGCCGGGCAATCTCGATCGTTTGCAAGCCCGCTTCCGCGATCACACTTGCAAGCTGTTCGAAAAGCACGGCATGACCAACTGGGCGTATTGGACGCTGGTCAAAGGGCAGCCGGCGGCCGACGACACGTTAATCTACCTGCTGGCCCACCCGTCGAAGGAAGCAAGCGCGGCGAGCTTCGCGGCGTTTCGTGAAGATGCCGACTGGCAGAAAGCCAAGGCAGCGTCCGAAGCGGCCGCCGGCGGCTCGCTGACCGCCCCCGACGGCGTGAAGTCGCTGATTCTGGTGGCGACCGATTACTCGCCGACGAAGTAGCCGCGCAATCAGTCGCGCGGGAACTGGTCGGGGTTGTCGGTGAATAGCGCGTCGACTTTCAGCACGTTGAGGAAGTGGCTCATCTCGTCGCGCACGCTGGCGAAGCGCCCCGTCTGCCCGTTGCGAAACGTCCAGACCGTGACGCTCATGCCCAGGGCGTGGGCGTCATCGACCAGCTCGGGGCGGGCCAGCACGTCCGCCTTGTTAGGGGCAAAGCCATCGGCGAACGCCTGAATCGCCTTGAGCCCGGCGGCCGACACGTTCTTGCCCATCGTCAGGTAGATCAGCGGCAGCGTGCAGCCATGCTCGCTGCGCAGCGACTTCAGGCTGTCGGCGCTGAACGATTGGATGACCACCGGTGTCGCGGGGTCGAGCCCTGGCTGGTCGAGCTGGTTCTCCTTGAGCAGTTCCATCAGCGCGCGTTCCATCGACAGCCCATGCTTGCTGTAGAGCCCGGGCTCCTTGGTCTCGGGCATGATACCGGCTTTCCCTTTCACGCAGTCGATCATCTGCTGCAATGTGGGGACACGGGCGCCGGCGAACTGCTCCCCTTTCCACGCACCCGCATCGAGCGTTTGGATTTCGGCCAGCGTGAACTCGACCACGGGCCAGACCTTTTTGCCGCCGACCATTTGGGCTCGATCGGGGAAAACCTCTTCGACGTTGGTCGTCCGCTCCAGGGTGACGTCATGGATGCAGACGAGCACCCCCTCCTTGGTCATTTGCAAGTCGGGCTCGACGAAGTCGGCGCCCTGCTTCAGCGCCAGCTCGTAGGCGGCCAGCGTGTGTTCGGGTGCATCCCACGACGCCCCGCGATGGGCGATCAACGTCGGCTTGTCATAAGGGGGAAACGCTTGGGGCGACTCGGCCAGGCAACCCTCGGCCATGACCAGGCAGCCGAGCAGAGCAATGATCAATGCTACGATCCGGCGCATGGAGAAACCTCGACTGCGAGTGTGAAGGGAACAAACTTCAAGTGGGATCGACGGCGACGCTGCCACATCGACAGCGTCGCCGCCACGATGAGCAGCGACTTCCGCCAGACCGCGCGGGCATCGCTCGATGGCCAGGCGCCCGCGGGCACGCGACGAGCCGGCTACCTTAACCAAGCTCCAGCGGCAATTCTAGCTGCGAACGATCCGGCGAATCCTTCGGCCGTCGTCCAGCGGTGGGGTCTGTTGGGCCGAGCAGCGAAGAGTAATGTCGCAGGCACAAGAGACCACCTCGGTCGACGCCCCGGCTCCCACCCGCAATCCACCACATACCGGCCTGCCCGACGCGCCAACAGGTGCGCCCCTCTTCTATAAACTCTTCCGGGATTTTGCGTCCTAACCGTCCTAAACGGGCATTACAGGCAGTTAACTCGTTTCCTGACAAGCACTTATTTTAGGACGCAAAACCCGAATCGCTTGCGTCCTAGATCGTCCTAACGGGCCGTTTTGCGTCCTAAGCCCGGGTCGAAGGTCCTGGCACGGTCTGGCAATCGGGCTCCAGGGGAGCGGTCCTTCGATTCATCCGTCGCGTCTTGCGGCCAGGCAACCGCGGCCAACCCAACGATGCGACGAGCGAGTTGACCTCGCCGACAGCGATGGAGGGTTGCCGGCGACGATCGGCATCAGCAGCACCGAAGGTGGGACTTGAACCCACCCGACCTTGCGGCCACTGGATTATGAATCGAGCAGCTACCCTCCGTCAGCGATCGCCGGGGAACAGAACTCCCCGAGACTCGCGGCGATTCTTGCCGTCAACCGTTCGCTCAAAACCACTGACGTAGCCAGGCGGATGAGTGTCAGGTGAGTGTTGGAGTCCGGCGCAGTCGAAGCCCGTAGGCGACTCCGATTAGGCAGGCCCCCAAAATTCCCAAGACCAATGTCGACGGCTCAGGAACCGCTTGTACGGTGAGGCTGAAGGGGTCTCCGGCGACAAACGCGTCACCGGTAATGACGAGAAATCCATTGCCCGTCGCGCCGAGCAGAGTCGTGGGAGCATAATTGACGGTGGTCGAGAAATTGCCCGTGAAGTTGGTGAATTGCGCGTTGTACTGCAACGAACCTAAAAAGGTGGTGCTGTTGACAATGACGGTTCCCGGAATCGTCGTCAGGAACCAGTAATTCACCTCGGCGGCAAACTGTGCGTAACCGCCGGTCGCCAGGTTGCCCGCAACCAGGTAAGGCCGTGGCGGAGGGGTTCCGCCCGCCAGGCCGCCAGCACCGACGCTATAGACCGTGGCGAAATTGACTTGCTCGTAGGCGTAGCCGGATGCCGTCGGCGGCTGGTTGATGATAAACGGCAAATTGCTCGGCGGCCCGAGCAAGGTGTACGCGTCGCCCGTGGAAGTGCCCGGCCCAGAGACGCCGCCAATGATCGAGTAGGTCGCCGTGGTGGTCCCGTCAGAGAATCCAAAAGCCGGGAAATGCACCGTGGGAGCGTAGGAGATGTTCGTCGGAATCGACAAGATGGGGTTCGGAAAACCGGGATACAGAGGCGGAACGTTTGGCAGACCAGAGATCGGATAGAAGCCAGGACCATTGGCCGCCCAGGGCGGAATGGTAGGTCCCTCGGCCAGTTGAAAAGCATCGCTCGTCGTGCCGAAGTATCCCTCGACATCGGAACTGACAATGCCTGTGATCTGGCCGAACGCCGTACTGGACGCTGCCACGGCAACCACCAGCGAAGCTGTGACAACGCGTGCGAAGAATGATCGAGATTTCATTGGCCTACCTCAGTGGATACTGGAGGAAGTTGCTCATCATCTGGGACCACGCACAATGGGACCACGCACTAAAAACTGATTTCCGAGTTCTCACCTGAGTGACACCGCGTCGGCTGGCCGGTCGCCCGTCTCGACGACCTTGATCGGCGCGGCACTGGTGATCGCCAGGCCGACGGACGATTGAGCGAATCATGCTCAGACGTGCCCACGCGATCGCGGCATTCTAGACATGCTCGCCCCCAAGCTGCCACAGGAATTTGCCGATTTACCTGCTCCTCGCCGCAGCGGGCCCTATCCTCCCCGGCGTCTGACCAGCACGCCAACGAACCCGACCGAAGTGAGCCCCATCATCGGGCACACGTATCACTTGCTGAGCCAAAGCAACGGGACGGACGCGGAAGTTGACGCGGTCACGCTCGGCGGTCACCTAGTAGCGGTCGCCTAGCAACGGTGCAAAGCCAAGTCGAGAACGGCTGGCCGAGCGGGGAGCTGTGGGTCAGCACGGGGTTGCCGACGACGATCGGCGCCAGAAGTACCGGAGGTGGGACTTGAACCCACACGACCTTGCGGCCACTGGATTTTGAATCCAGCGCGTCTGCCATTCCGCCACTCCGGCAAAGAGTTGGAACTAAACAGCTTGCGTTGAAAAGGGCCCGTCGTCAAGGGGGTGACTTTGGCCGCGCGTGAGCGCCATGTGGTGAAAGGCGGAAAGGAATGGTGGGCAAAATATCGTTGCAGTGGGAATACGGAAAGGGGTACTATCGGGCTGAGGGAAGCGATCGCGGACTAGCGCTTCGTTTGTGAACGTCACACGTAGCGGGGGTTCGCGCATGCAGATTTGCAGCCGCGATGGTCGTGCGCGCGTCGAATTAAGCCTTGTCGTGGCAATTCCAATCTCGATTGTTTTCGGCATGTTGCCAGTGCGCGCCGTCTGGGCCGTCGACTTGTCGTACGGGCAAATGGGTTCGTACGGCGTCGGCAATGTAAAGGTGAGCGTACCGCGAACCGCTGGCGGCACCGGGTCGTTCAACGCTTTGGCCTACTATCCGGCGACCTCGACTGGTAGCAACGCACCTGTCGATCATAGTGGCGGCTACTACCCGGTGATTAGCTTCGCCCACGGCTACAATTCGGCCGTCGCAACTAAGTATCTGGCAACTCTCGCGCAACTTGCCAGTCACGGCTACATTGTGATCGCGCCGCAGTCATACGAGCTAATCCCAGATGTGCTCCAAACGGAGAATTTGGGGCACGACCTGACTTCTGCCTACAACTACCTCGCCTCGCAGAACAACAGCACGGGGTCTCCCTTCTATCAATCGGTTCAGACGGTCGGCTATGGCGCGCTGGGGCACTCGATGGGGGGCGCGGCAAGTATTTCCGAAGCCTCAGAGAGTGGATTAGTCAAGACGGTGGCAACCTGGGCGGCCGAAGACATGCTTGTCCCAGTCTCGGCGCCTGTACAAATTTCGAATGTTCACGTGCCGGTACAACTGATCGCCGGCACTCTCGACGACGTCGTCAGCCCAGCAACCACGGCTTCGATCTACAACAATGGTAACGCACCTATTGCGCTGAACAATCTCGTCGGGGGAACGCACGGGGGATTCTACGACTCAGGTCCCGAGTGGCAACTGAACTACACTCGAGCACTCAGCATTGAGTGGTTGAACCTGTACATGAAGGGCGATCAAAGCGTCTGGCGCGATATCTGGGGACCAGAAGCCGGCGCCGATTTGCAAGTGCTCAGTTCGCAGAGATCGGGTATCCTGCTCACCGCCGAAAGCGACCACGGCAGCGCCCTGGCCGGCCATGCGGCCCTCTATTCGATCAACGTGCAGAACCTCGGCACTGCTGCCACCAGTTTCTCGTTATTTACGGAAGACAATATCTACTCCACGCAGCTCTCGATGCTGCAAACGCCAGTGCTGGGCGCGGGCCAATCGACCACGTTTCAGGTCAGCGTTAATGTCCCCTACAACGGAGCTGACGGCGCACTCGACAATCTGCTGCTTAGCGCTCGCAACGATACCGACGGCGCCACTCGCGGCTTTATGCAGTTGGTTACCTCGGTAACTCCTGGAATGCCAGGTGATGCTAACAACGATTCGATCGTCGACGGGCTGGATTACGTGAATTGGGCCGACCATTTTGGCCAAAGCGTAACGAACGGCCACGCCGACGGCGATTTCAATCGAGATGGCATAGTCGATGGCCTTGACTACACGATCTGGGCCGACCACTTCCAGAACGAACTTTCGGCTTCTTCAAACTATGCGACGATTCCCGAACCGTCTTCACTGGTATTGATGGCGGCGGGATTTCCGCTTTGCGCGCTGTGTCGGCGAAGATTCCGCAAACGCGGAGTGTCGCAGTGTTGAGTATCGCACTCATTCAGGTGCGCCGCGGAGTTGCTGCTCGATCTCAACGCGGTTGAACGCAGATTGTCCTATTATGTTGGAATGATATTCTCGCGAGCAGCACGAAATCCATTTTGAGGATGGCGAGTCCGGCAGATCCCTCCTACGCCATCTCCAGAATCGCCCCAATGATCAGGAAGCTCCCTAGCGCGATCAGGATCGCTGGCGCGCCGACGCCGAGCATCATCGTCACCAGACCGGAGAGCACCAGAAGCGAGCCCAGCAGCAGGCACAACTTCGACACGGTCAGCCAAGGGACGTGTCGCTGATACCAGGGAACCGGCAACGCCGGCGCCGCGGGGGGAGGATGCTTCTCGATCGTGGGCAAGCGCTGCAGCCCGACCGCGCTTTCGATCTGCTCGGCGATCCAGGCCAACTCGGCCAGCGCGCGACTGTGCATGAAGTTGACCGACATCAACACGCCCCAGGCCGTTTCGATCACCACACCGGGCGCTTGTTCCTCAGGAAGACTCTCGGTCGCGAACTGGCTTAGCCGCGCAGCGGCGGCGGCGACGCGGAAATCGCCATGGATTCGTTGTCATGCCGTCGCGCCGCTGTCGCCGCTACGCGGCTTAATTGTTGTTTGGCGTCGAGTGTCCGTGGGTTAACACCCACGGCTAAGCGCCGCGGCCACTACGTGGCCAATGACAATCGATGATTCGCGTCAACCAGGAACCAGGGCGAAGACACTTTCCACCGAGTTGCCGCTCCAGTCGCGGGTCTGCCCACCGCGGTCTAGCTAGCTAAGATGTGTTGAGACCAATGGGCAGTGCCCTTGGCACGCACTTTTCAAACTGACTTACTACCCGTTTGGCGCGTCCCGTTCGCACCGCTGCGCCGCGCCCGCTACTTCCCCTTGCGGGCGATCGCGCGTTGCATGGCCTGGCCCAAGTCGGCGGGGCTTTCGGCGATTTCAATGCCGGCCGCTTTCAGGGCGGTGAGCTTTTCCTCGGCCGTGCCCTTGCCGCCGGAAATGATGGCGCCCGCGTGACCCATGCGCTTGCCTGGCGGAGCGGTGCGGCCCGCGATGAAGGCGGCCACGGGCTTGGTGACGTTGCCCGCAACGTAGCAGGCGGCTTCTTCCTCGGCGCTACCGCCGATTTCGCCGATCATCAGGATTGCTTCGGTCTTGGGGTCGGCCTGGAAGCGGGCCAACAGATCGATAAACGAGGTGCCGACGATCGGATCGCCGCCAAGGCCCACGCACGTCGATTGCCCGAGCCCCAGCGCCGTGGTCTGAAACACGGCCTCGTAAGTGAGCGTGCCTGAGCGGCTCATGATGCCGACTTTGCCCGGCTGATGGATGTAGCCAGGCATGATGCCGATTTTGCACTCGCCGGGAGTGATGACACCGGGGCAGTTCGGGCCGACCAGCACCGAGTCGCTGCGACGGACGCGGTCGTAGATGCGGGCCATGTCGAGAACCGGCACCCCTTCGGTGATTGCCACGACGACTTTGATGCCGGCGTCGATCGCTTCGAGGATGGCATCGGCCGTGAAGGCCGGCGGCACGAAGATCATCGAGGCGTCGGCGCCGGTGGCCGCGACGGCTTCAGCCACGGTATCGAATACCGGGAGCCCTTCGACTTGCTCGCCCGCTTTGCCGGGGGTGACACCACCGACCATTTTGGTGCCGTAGGCGAGGCAGCCCTTGGTGTGGAACTGGCCGACCTTGCCGGTGATGCCCTGACAAATGACGCGGGTGTTCTTGTTGACGAGAATGCTCATGGAGGGAATCTAGGGAGCAGTGATTGGTGTTGAGTAGCTTGTATTGAGCTAAAGCCCAGGAGTTGCAACTCCTGGGCTTGGAATCTTGTAGTCGCTATGCGGACTACGCCTTGGCGGCGGCGACGACTTTCTTGGCGGCGTCGGTCAGCCCTTCGGCCGAGATGATCGCCGCGCCGCTGGTGGCCAGGATCTTGCGACCCTCTTCGACTTCCGTCCCTTCGAGACGCACCACGAGCGGCACGTTGAAGCCGACCGATTTGTAAGCGGCGACCACCGCTTCGGCGATCGTCGTGCAACGCATGATGCCGCCGAAGATGTTCACCAGCACGGCTTGCACGTTCTTGTCGGACAGCAGAATACGGAATGCTTCGGTCACCTGATCGACATTGGCGCCACCGCCGACGTCCAAGAAGTTCGCCGGGCTGCCACCGTGCAGCTTGATGATGTCCATCGTGCTCATGGCCAGGCCGGCGCCGTTGACCAGGCAGCCGATGTTGCCTTCGAGCTTGACGTAGCTGAGGCCCGCCTTGCCGGCGCGGACTTCGGCCGGTTCTTCTTCGGCGAGGTCGCGCAGCTCGGTAAGCTTGGGGTGACGGAACAGGGCGTTGTCGTCGAACGTCATCTTGGCGTCGAGGGCCAGGAGATCGCCCTTCGGTGTGACGACCAGCGGATTGATTTCGGTCAGGCTGCAATCGTTGTTGACGAACACCCGGCAGAGGGCGGTCATGAACTTTTCGGCGGCGCGAATGCTCGTGGCGCCGGTCAGGCCGAGCTTGGCCGCCAGTTTGCGGGCCTGAAACGTCGCCAGCCCATGATCGGGGTGAAAGTGTTCCTTGAAGATCTTCTCGGGTGTGTGGGCGGCGACTTCCTCGATGTCCATGCCGCCCTCGCTGGAGGCCATCAGCACCGGCGAGGCGGTCTGGCGATCGACGACGATGCCCAAGTAGAGCTCGCGGGCGATCTCACAGCCCTCTTCGACGAGCACCTGGCGAACCGTCTGGCCGGCGGGACCGGTTTGGATGGTGACCAGTGGCTGATCGAGCAAGTTGCGCGCGACCGTGGCGGCGTCGTCGGCCGATTTGACTAACTGCACGCCGCGCTGCTGGGGATTGGTTTTGATCGTGCCCTTGCCGCGACCGCCGGCATGGATTTGCGCTTTGACGACGGCCAGTTTGCCGGCGAGCTCGCGGAACGCGGCGGCCGCCTCTTCAGGCGTGCGGGCGACGATGCTGCGCGGCACGGGGACGCCGGCCGCACGCAGGATTTCCTTCGCCTGATACTCGTGAATCTTCATGCCGAATGCCAATCAGAGGGGAGGAAGGTAAGGCAGGAACTTCGCCGACGGGCCAGTTTGCGGCCAGCACGCGGACCGCGCGGCGGGCTGAGGGTGCCTTGTCGCGGCAACATCGCAGCGATCGACGAGCGACGGATTATAGGTGCCCGAAAACCGCGCGGTCAACCGGCCGATGCGCCCGCGCGACGACATCATGAAGCCGCGGCAATGCTTGACCGCGCTGGAGCCCGGCGCTATAGTGCGATTGGATGGCAACTCCAACGCACAACAACACTTCTGAACGGCCGGGCGACTCGCGCGGCCAGCAGCCGGTCGAGCGGCATTTGCGCCGCGTGCTCGAAGCGCGGGGTTGCCGCTATACGGCGCAGCGTGGCGCCGTCTACGGCTTTTTGCGGAGCGTCGAGAGCCATCCTTCGGCCGAAGACGTCTATCAGGCGGTGCGGACGCGGGTGCCGCGGATCAGCTTGGCCACGGTCTACAAAGCGCTCGAAGCGCTGGAGCAGGCGGGACTGGCCAACAAGCTGACTTACGGCGATGGCTCGGCCCGGTACGACTGTCGCGAAGAAGAGCACTACCACCTGCGCGACGTCGAGACGGGGGCGGTCGAAGACCTGCCGACTCGTTTCGACCCCGAGCTATTGGCCAAGCTTGACCCCGAACTGGCCCAGCGTTTGAGCCAGCGGGGAATCGAAGTCACCGGCTACCGGCTGGAAGTGTTGGGCCGGCGAAAGCCGTCGTAGCTCGAGATTCAAGGGACCGCGACGTCGGCGATCGCTTCTCTGCCTGCCGCTAGTTGGCCCGCACGACGCGCACCAACCGCAAGTAGTCGGCCGTGATGGCCAGCGACTCTTTCAGGTGGTAGTCCTTGGGGTCGACCACGGGGCGCGTAGCGCCGCTGTTCTCTTCGTCGAGCTTGTCTTCTTCCTGCTTCTCGGCGTCGAGCTCGGCCCGCTCGGCGAGGAACTTGTCTTCCTTGAGGGTGAGCGTCTTGCGGTTCTTGCGCTCTTCGTAGCGCGAGATGTTCTGCGCTTCCTTCTGGAAGTCGGTCGACTGGGCGAGCCGCTGCTTCGAGAGATCACGCAGGCTGTTGATCATAGCCTGATCGACCAGGTTGACCTTGCGGAACGGCGCGGCCGGCACACGATCGAATTCCATCGCGTAGTCGAGATCGGCCTCGCCAATCGGCAGGTGCTCGGTGAGCGACGGCAGTTCGATGTCGGCCAGCACGCCGCGCTTCTGCGTGCTCTCGCCGTTGGGGCGATAGAACTTCTGCATGGTGATCTTCAGCGCGCCGAGCGTGGGAGCGTTCGGACCGAAGAATAGCTCGCGTCCCAGGTCGCGGAGCGTTTGCACGGTCCCTTTGCCATGCGTGGTGTGATCGCCGACGATCAGCCCGCGGCCATAGTCTTGAATGGCCCCGGCGAAGATCTCGCTGGCGCTGGCGCTCCCCTTGCTGGTGAGCACCACGAGCGGACCATCCCAGGTCATGCCCTTTTCGGTGTCGTCGTGCTGGAGCACTTCACCGTCGGCCCCTTTGACCTGCACGACAGGCCCCTGATCGATGAACAGCCCGGTCAGACTGATGGCCTCGGTGAGCGAACCGCCGCCGTTACGGCGCAGGTCCATAACGACCGCGTCGACGCGCTTCTGCTTGAAGCCTTCGAGGATTTTCTGCACGTCGCGGGTGGTGCTCTTGTAGTCGGAACGACGCTGCTGGGCGGCGTCCATATCCATGTAGAAGCTCGGCAAGTCGATGACGCCCAGCCGCAGGGGCCGGCCGTTGGCGTCGCCCAGTTCGACGACTTCGGCGCGGGCTTCACTATCTTTGAGCTCGATTTGAGCACGCGTGATTGTATAGACGACTGGCACGGTCTGGCCGGCCGGAATGACTTGCAGCCGGACGACGGTGCCCGCCTCACCGCGGACCAGAGAGACCACGTCCGACAGCTTGCGCTCGACGACGTCGACGATCTCGCCGCTTTCACCCTGCCCGACACCGACGATGCGGTCTTCGGTTTTGAGGCGGCCGTCTTTATCGGCGGCGCCGCCCGGGATCACCTTGCTGACCGTGGTTTCGCCATCGCTCGACTGTAGCGCGGCGCCGATCCCCTCGAGCCGCAGCCCCATGATGATGCGGAAATTGTCCATCGTCTCCTTCGACATGTACGACGTGTGCGGGTCGTAGCTGGTCGTCAGCGACGTGAGGTACATCTCGAGCAGTTCGTCGGCGTCGGTTTGCCGCAATCGCTTGGCGAAGCCGTGATAGCGGCGGCGCAGCTTGGCGCGGGCCTCTTCACCCACCTTGCCCTCGCTCTTTTCGACCAGCAAGTCGTACTTGACCCGCTTGCGCCAGCGCTCGCGGGCCTCGGCGACGTTGACGGGCCAGGTGAGCACGTCGGGATCGCGGATGATCTCTTCTTCGATGGTGAAGTCGGGCTCTTGCGCGAGCAGCTCGTCGATCACCTTCAGACGCTCGTCGACGCGCTGGGTGAGCACGTTGAAAATGTCGTACGCGAAGGTCGTGTCGCCGTCGCGGGCCTTGTCGTCAATGTCGTTCTTCTGGGCCTCGAACGTGTCGATATCGGCCTGATAGAAGTAGGCCTTCATGGCGTCGAGCGACTTCAAGAAGGTCTTCAACGTGCGGGAAGCGATTTCGTCGTCCAAAGGGTGGCCCGAGAGATGGCCGCGCCGCAGCAGTTGCACAACAGCGCGGGTGATCGCCCGATCTTCGGCAGTGGGGTTTAGCGGGGCAGCCGGTGCACTGGCGGCCGGCGAGCTGGCAGCCAGGGAATTGGCAACCGGAGCGCTCGGAGTTGCCGGCGCGGGGGGCGTTTGAACCTGGGCCGAGGCTTCGACCGCGATCAGCCCGAGGGCCGCCGCAACCAACAAGGCCGCACAGAGCCGCCGCCACGCAGGGGAGCACTTCGGAAGAGGCATGCCGATCCCTCACCAAGTTGACTTATGAATAGCTACAAGTCCATAAAAGCTAACGAGTTAGTGAATACTACCCGTAGCCCTCGCCAAAATCAAGATCAAGCGTCGGCGCAAAGCAGGTCGAGTTTGCCGCCCGCAGCCGCGCGATTCGACCGTCGCTAACTATCGACAATTCACTGCCTGGCAATCGCTTGGGAATTCCGCACGTCGAGCATTTCGCAGCGGATGGCCACGGTGCGCTTTGCCGGCAAATTCCCCGCTACAGGCCGTTGAACCCTACCGGGCCGCCGCGGCGCTAGCAAGCTCTATTACGGCATCGGCCAGCAATTGGTGCGGTCCCAATGGATCGGTAACAACCCACTTTCGCTGGGGCTCGGCACAACTGGCGGACCTGACGCGGTCCTGAATGCGACGCAGCAACTCCCCATCGAACAACAGATGCGGTTGAACCACGACGCGGCCAAATGGCAGCGACGAGGCAATCTCCAACCCACGGTCGAGCGACGGCTCGGTCAGAGCCGTAAAGCAAATCTCCACCCAGCCGATTGGGGTTCTTTCGAACCGCAGCCGAGCGAAGCGATACATCTCGGAATTGGCGGCCGGCTCGCGACTGCCGCGACCGACCAAGAGCAACAGCGTGTCGCTGTCCTCTGAATCTGAATCTGGCGGCGTTTCTTCTCGTCGGATCGCTTCGTGAAACCGCAGCGCCGAGAGCTCGACGATCGCCGGGTGACACTCCAGGCAGCCAGCCTGACGAAACTCGATCTGCGGGTGCCCCATTCGGGCCGCCGCGATCAAATCAGGAATGTCGTGCTGGGCGTGCCCCGCCGCGAACAACAGCAGCGGCGCCGCCGTCACGCGGGTGACACCGGCGCCGGCCAGCGCGGCAATCGCCTCGGAGATCGAGGGTAGGCAGATCTCCAGGAACGCCGGCTCCACCCGCCGCGGCGCAAGGCGCGCACGCAATTGCTCGACAACCTGATGAAACTGCTCGACTCCCTGCGGCTCGCGCGTGCCGTGCCCGATGACCAGCAGGGCGTCGGCGCCTGGCAATACGTCGGGCAGGTGGAAGTCGGTCATCGGTCTTGATACTTTGCGTTCAGGGGGACACGCCTTACCGCGGCGACTGCGGAGATTCCGACCGCGCGGCAAGGAGTGTCCTCGATGTGGATTAACTCGATCGACCCAGGGAGGCGGAGCGAGGCGGGTGGCCAAGCGCCGCGCGAGAGTAGATTCTAAATCGACTCGCAGCAATAGCTCGGCGCGGCATTCAAACTACAGTTCGAAGTTGAAAGTCTGCTGAAAGAGCCGCCACGCTTGCTGAGCTAGCGTGAGATAGCCGGCGTGGATTTTGGCCTTTCCCTTGAGGCCGATGAACAAGATTCCGTCGGGGTCGACGATCGGTACGCGGGCCTGGTACGACGTGTTCATGGGGCGCTCGATGCCCGACTCATCGGTTTTGGTCGCCAGGTCGCCACCCGATTTGTTCGAGAGGTGTTTGGGGCTCACCTTGAGCTCTTCGTTGGCGATCTCGGTGATGTGGCTGCGGAGTGACTCGCCGGGACGAGCATCGAGGACCATGTCGACGACAAGCCCCGCTGCGGGCTTTTTCGCCTTGGCCCGCGCCTGGCCTTTGACAACAAACTCGACATCGGACTGATCGATCACCAGGATCGCCTGCATCTTGGCCGGATCCCCCACCTGGCAGAACAGCACCCCCTCTTCGATGGTGCAGCCGAGGTTGCGCGGTTCGAGGGGGGAGCCATGCCAGGTCGGCAGTTGTTCGTCCTCGTGCGGCGTGCGCGACTTCTCAGGAGCGGGCAGAATGGTGCCGGCCGCCGGCGTGACCAACTCGAGCAGCGCCAGTTCGTCGCGCTTCTTCTTGAGCTGCTGCTTGACCATTTTGAGGTTTTCTTCGACGCGTGGTACCTGCAAGCCGGCTTCGGGATTGCGGAACCTCTGCTCCTGCAACGAAGCGAGCTCGGCCTCGTGCTCGCTCTCCTGCCCTTCGAGCTCGGCGACCGCGTACACGGCCTCGAGATTCACGAGCCGGGCGAGTGGTTGCTTGGCTGCGACCTTTTGTCCGGGCCGCACTTTGACCTCCTCGAGCCGGCCCGGCACATCGACGTAGATGGGCGTGGCCCCCAGTGGCTGCACCTCGAACGAGCAGAAGACACGATTGGGGAGCGGCACCAGGCAGATGAACGCCAGCACGCATCCGACCAGCGCCAGCGTGGTATAGAAGCGCACTTTCTTCACTTGATCGAGCCTCCCGGGCACCCAGAAAAACTTACCCAATTTCCACAGCGGTTGCACAACGAGCCCGTACATGCTGGCCATGGCGATTACCTGGCCAATGATTTTGAGACCGTAGGGCTCGCCTAGCTTGTACAAGAACCACAAGATCGACAAGGCGACAAACCACTTGTAGATGGCGGCCGCGACGCTGTAGAGCGCGAACAGCCACTGGCGCCCCTGCGGCAACAGGGGGTTGGGGGTCTCTTCCATCCCCAGGCACCATGCGCCCAGCTTGCGACCGAGGATTTCGCTCGACTTCTGCCGCAGGTTGGGGATTTCGAGAATGTCGCTGAGGATGTAGTAGCCGTCGTAGCGCAGTAGCGGATTGCCGTTGAAGACCAACGTGCTCACCGAGCAGACGAACATGGTCGACAGCGCGAGATTGTTAATCAACCCCGGTTCGCTGAACCACCAGAGAAACGTGCAGCACGACGCGATGATGATCTCGACGTACATGCCGGCGGCCCCGATAAACGCGCGGTGCCATTTATTGGGAAGCATCCACGAATCGGAGACGTTGCAATACAAGCAGGGCGTGAGCACCAGCACCATCACGCCCATCTCGTGGCATTCGCCGCCGAAGTGTTTGCACGACAGCCCGTGGCCGAACTCGTGTAACACCTTGGTCGCGCCCAGTGCGATGGCCAGCCAGAAGGCGTTCTCGACGCTGAAGAACTGATGGAACTCGGGAAGTCGCGAACGAAAGGTGTCGAACTGCACGCCGACGAGCAACAGCGCGCACAGGCCGAAGATCACAACCCCGATCATTGCGACTGGCGAAAACAGCCACCGCACGTACGGCAGCATCCAATCGAGCAGGCGATCGGGATCGATCCCTTTGAAGCGCAGGGCGAGCACGTTCGAGGCGGCTGCCCAGAGCTCGCTGCGCTTGCGTTCGTCGCGGCGTTTCTTGAGTTGGATACCCTGGCCCGGGACGTCGGCGATGATCAGGCCGCTGCCGTGCAGCGTGCCGATGAACTGCTGCAACTCGTCGAGGCCGATCTTCTCGGGTGGAAAACGGCGCTCGTACTCGGCCTGGATTTCGTCGAGGCTCGTGTCGCCATCGAGCATCTCGAGGATGGCGAAGACTTCCTCTTCGAGCCGGAAGTAATTGAGCCCGACCGGCTCCTTGACGACCCAGTAGGTGCGCCCCTGGTAGCGCTGGCGCCGGGCCTGCAGGTCGGGGCGTTTGCGCACCCGCAGCTTGCGGGCGGTGGTCGAAACCAGGCTGTCGTGCAGGGTGGCCATCAGGGCGGGCGCCTAGCGGCGACGCGGCGCCTTCGCCGCGGGACCGCTCGCTGCGGTTGGCAACTCGGCGACTTCGGTGAGATCGATGGCCATCTGCCCCTTCAAGCCGGGGAGCAGCACCCACTGGTTGTTGGCCAGGCGCGTGTTGATCACTTTGGCTTTGATGAGGACGAGCTCGCCACCCGGTTCGATCTCGGGCTTCACGAACTCGATCTTGCCGACAAAGGTCGTGTCGTTGAGCGGCGATTTGAACTCGGCCTTGTGGCCCAACAGCGAGCTGGGATTGCACTCCTTGATGCTGACGAAGCCCTCGACCCAAAGGGTGTCTAGGCGAATGATCCGCAGCACGGGGTCGCCGGGGTTGGCCCATTCGCCAGGGTGCAACAAGAGCTCGACGACTTGCCCCTTGATGCGCGACTTGATCTGCCGGCGCTCAATGGCGATCTTAGCGGCATCGAGCTTGGCGTTCTTCGCATCGGCCGTGAGTACCATCACCTCCTGGTCAATCGTCGCTTTGTCCGTTTGCAAGCGGGCCTCTTCCCACTTGTAGCGCTTGATGCGGATTTCGGACTGCGACTTGGCCCCTGGGACTTTGGCGTTGGCGTCCATGACCTGATCGTATTCGGCCTTGCTCACTTGCGTGAGCTTGTCGGCGACTTTGATTTCGATATCGCTCTCGGCCTGGGTGCGGGCGACTTCGGCTTCCTTTTCGGCCACGCGCAGCTCGGCTTGCGGCTGGCGGTCGTCGATGCGGCCGAGCACGGTGTCGGGCTCGACTTCGAGACCGAGCCGGGCCTCGAGTTCAACGAGCTCACCCGCTTCGTTGGCGGAGATGCGAGCTTCTTCGATCAAGGCCACCTGACAGTTGCGCACGATCACGCGCGAATCGCTGGTCACCTCGGGCGCGGCGGGGTCTCCCCCCAGCAGTACCGTCGAGAGAATCAAGAGGGCCGCGTGCATGGTTTTGGTCCTTCGAGAAAAGCGAAAACGATGAGCCTTGACCTGTCGCGTCGGCTGGCCTGTCAACTACCACGAATACTCTGGAGACAACGGGCCTGCCGCTTACAGGCGGAACAAGATCTGCTCGTGAATCCAGGCCAGCACCTCGTGGAATAGTACGTAACCCAGCGGCCGCCGGCCACAGTGGACGCGCGTGGTGACTTCCGTGCCCGGGCGCAAATCTCCCAGATGCTCTTTGTCGATCTTCACGAGCAGCTTGACGGTGTTGCCGTCCTCGGCATTGACCTCGGCGCTGCTATGCACATCGTCGAGCACACCCAGGTGTTTCTGATCGGGATCGGTCGCCAGGATATAGGTGACCGCCAGGTCGTCGCCGAGTTTGCGTTGCGCCCGGACGAGGTGCCCCATGCTTTTCTCGGGCATGAGCACTTCGACTTCCCAGGGACCGGCCGGATTGGCAACTTGCAGCATGATCTGGCCGCGCGCGACGTGCCGGCGATTGAGCTTGCGGTCGACATCCCAAGTAATCACCTGGCCGTCGAGCGGGCTGCAGATAGTCAGTTCTTCCTCTTCTTGCTTGAGGATTTCCTTCTGCACTTCGAGGCTGGCGAGCTTCTTCTCCTGGGCATGCAATTGGCCGGAGATCCGCACTTTTTGATCGTTCGGCAGGTCGCGATCGAGCTTCATCGAGTTCAGAGCGCTGATCTCTTCAGCGGCCGCGAAAATCTCCCCCTGGACGCCGGCCAGACGGACGTCGAGATCGGTATTGCGCAGCCGCGCGAGCTTTTCCCCCTGCTTGACCTGGCTGTTGTGCTCGACGAACAGATCGACGACGGTGCCATCCTGCGGAGCGAACACGTCGCGGCGCTCGACCGGCAGCAGCGTGCCAGTCGCCTTCAAGCTGAAATCGTAAGGCACGATAATCAGCGCCAGCAGGGTGACCACCACCGCGCCGACGGCCAGCAGCGTTTTCGGCAAATTGCGCGCTTGCACCATCACACGCGACTTACCGATCGCGCGCCACACCGGCATCAGAAACAGGTTCTGATGTTCCAGGGCGTTGGCCATGGCCGCGGCACTGTGTTCGCCGACCACGCGCAGGCGTTGCTCGAGCCCTTCGCGCGGGCGGACGGAGTCGATCTGTTCGATAATCAGCGCGCCGATCGGCGTGGGCGTCGTCTTCTCGCCGTCGGTCCCTTCTTTCACGCGCGACAGCGGGAGCACGGCGACGGTCTTGCTGTGCGAGTCGTCGACGTAGGTCTGCACGGCCTCTTCGACCTGCGGAGCCAGGTCGGTGGCGTCGCCGGCGTACCACATCGGATCGCCCGTGCGAACGACGGCCGTGGCCAGTTCGTTCAGCAGGCGAACGGCATTGGAGCGCTTGTCGAACGTGTCTTGCCCGCTGATGGCTTCCACTCGGCAGTGGCGGCCGTAGCGAATCGCGACGCTGACGCGGTCGCACTCGAGCAGCCGGCGTCCTTCGTTGGCAATGGTGAAAGCGGTTTCGCGCGGGTCGAGACTGGCGTGTGCCGCGCGCGTGAAGTTTTCCAACCGGCTCCAGAGCACCTGCCGATCGGTGAACTGGCGAAGCTGGCGATTCTTGATGTACTCGGATGCCAGCGAGCACATGTGCAACAGGAAGTTTAAGAACCCCCGCTGCGTAGCCGGCGCGGTGTCGGGGCGCTGAAAGACCTCGACGACCCCTTGGGGGGTGTCCTGACTCTTGAGCGGCCCGAGCACCAGCAGGTAGCGAGTGGGGTTGCCCGGCCCTTCGGGATCGCCGCTGCCCGATTGCGGGGCGACGAGCAGTCCGTCACCCTGAGTCATCGCGTGGTGCAGCAAGCGCGCGTGGCGCGTACGGTCGCGCGGGTTATCGTGTAGTTCGTGGGTTGGCAGATTGACGTGATAGGCCAGCTCGAGCTGACCTTCTTCGGAGAGAACCCAAACGGCCCCCCCGACCGCTCCGATGGCCCCCAGCACGCGATCGAGAAAGCCGGTATAGAACTCCAGCGCGCTGACGTCGGTGCGCGCCAGTCCGGCAATTTCATCCACCAGACCGCGGATCTGCTGGCGCGTCTCGGCGACGACTTCGGGATCGACTTGTTCGGTTGTGCTCATGCGGGCCAGATGAGAGATGCGGCCGATTGCCCCGCCGGCCAAGACCCTGGTTCTGGCGGCGCCGACTGCACGCTAATAGTTTACGGTATCCGGTTTAGGTGGGGGCGTCCACCTGTTAAATGGAGCCGGTTGGCGTCCGCGGGCGAGCGGCCGCGCAGCCCTAAAGTCGGCGCAGGCCGCAAAGTCAAACATCGACGTTGCCGGTTGGCGGGCTGAAGTGCAAATCGGCCAGCGAGCGAACGGGAGCAGGCGCCAGTCTGCTTTGGGCGAACTGGGCAAGCTTTCAGGTCGCCCCGACGGTTGCGTGTGCCCCCGAATCTAGACGCCGGCGAAGCCTTGGCCCCCCCCGCGCCCGCAACGGCAATACGGTTATACTGCCGCCGAGAAAGTGCGGCCGAGTAACGGCCGACGCGGGCAGCCCCTGTTGCTCCACTTTTGCCAGCCTGACTTTCCGCTGATGCGCGTCCTGCTAACCAACCACGTTCCGCTCGATGGCTCGGCGTCGGGCTACTACACCCATGACCTGGCCGTCGGCCTGCAGCAGGCGGGACACGATGTGCGCGTGCTGGTGCTCGACGACCATACTGGGAGGGACAAGCTGTTTCCCGTGCGGCGCGTGGTGTGCAAAGCGGGGGACGCGACGGCCGATCTGCCATTCGCTTTTCCCTGCTTCACTCCCCATCCGCGCAGCAGTCAGTCCTTCGACGCACTGAGCGATGAACAGATTGCGCAGTATCGCGAGGTGCTGCGCCGTTGCCTGGACGAGGAGATCGCGGAGTTCGATCCGCAGGTGGTGCATGCGCAGCACATTTGGCTTCTTGGTCATTTAGCGCTCGAAGCAGGCGTGCCTTATGTGTTGAGCGCGACTGGCTCCGATTTGTTGGGCTACGCGGCCGACGAACGGTATCGCCGCTTCGCTGAAGAGGCGGCCGAGAACGCAGGGCGGATTCTGGCGCCGAGCGACTTCACGCGCCGGCAGGTGCTGGCGACCTTCGACGTGCCTGACGAGCGCGTGGAGACACTTGATCCGGCGATCGACTTGCGACGGTTTGAGTCGCCGCCGCCGCGAGGAGAATCACTCGCGACGCTGGGCCTGCCGGCCGACACCGGGCCTGTGATTGCGCTGGTGGGGACGCTGGCGCCACAGCGAGGTGTCGATACGTTGCTGAACGCGGCCGCGGCCTACGAGGATCATCCGGCGCGGCCCGTAACCTTGATCATCGGAGACGGGCCGCAGCGCGACGAGCTCGAAGCGCAGGCCCGGCGGCTGGGGCTCAAGCGCGTCCACTTCCTGGGAGATCGAGCACGAAGCGATTGTGCCGGCGTGTACGGCGCGGCTTCATTAGTGGTGATCCCATCGCGCGGCGGAACCATCAGTCCGGTCGCGCTCGAAGCGATGGCCTCGGGCACACCCGTGCTGGGCACATCGGTGGGTGGGTTGGACGAGATTCTGAATGATCAGATTGGCGGGCTCGTTCCGGTCGACGATCACGAGCTGCTGGCCGAGGCGGTCGTGCAGGCAATCAATGAGGACTGGAAGCGGGCGAAAGGTTCGGCCGCGCGAGCCTATGTTCGCGATCACCATGGCCTGGAGCGCTCGGTGCCGGCGATCGTGGCGCGGTATGAGCGCGTGATTGCGGATCGCGGGATTCGTTAACTCAGTCGCCGCAGCTACCGCTTGCCCAAGGTAATGCTGATGACTGTGACGTTGTCGCTCTTGCGTGTCAGCAGCACGCTACAAGTGCGACCATCCTTGTCGGCCGAGAGCATATCCCCTTTCTTGACGTCGAGCTCGGCTTCAATCTTCCAGTCGGCCGCCTCGAGTTGCTCGCGATAGAACTTCACCACCTCGGGTAGGTCGTCGGCCGTGTGCAGCGTGACCTGCAGCAAATCGTCGATCGTTACGGCCAAGGTTAACGTCGCGCCGGGATAGAGCGGCACGTCGCTGGGAAAATCGTGCGGCAGCGCGACGCCTTGCTCGCCCGTTTCCAGGTGCATCTTCTCTTTGCCGGCGACGTCGGCTTCCAGCGTCTCGCCGACGCGCGAGTAGCTCAGCTCGCGATCCTTCTCGGGCGTGGCTGGCGCGTCGGCGGCCGGTCGGCGGCAACCGCCGAGCCCACCGGTGACCACAATCAAGATCAATAGCCCGAGGCGATGAATGCTTGGCATACCGGGATTCTCAGCGAAGATTCTGGGAGCAGCCACGCCAGGCGAGGCGGTGTCTCAGGATAGCCAGCGCGTCGGTCGGCGTCGACGGGCGGTGCTCCCCCGCGAGCGCACCAGAGCCGCAGCCCTGAAGCGGGGCATTTCACCGTGATTCGGTTGCCTGCTCGACTGCCGGTTCACTCACCGGATCGGCGGCCAGCTCGCGGATGTGCGCGACGAGTGCGTCCTCGGCATTGGGAATCGCCTGGCGGATAAAGTTCGACATCGGCGGCGCGATGGCGTCGCGCCGCAAGATAGCCAGATACTCGCGCAGTAGTGCGAGCCGCTCGGGCTCGGTCTCCATCAGCAAGTGAATCCAGGCCCAGCTCTCCGCGTAGTCAAGCTGTTCCATATCGCTGGCGCTGGACATCGTCTCGAGCCGCCGTAGATCGGGATGCCAGGCGCCGCCAGCGATCCGCGCGGCAATGGCGTCGACGTGCGGCCGGTTCAGCCCGCGATGGCCACGCGGCACCTCGAAGTATTCGGCGATCCCTTCATCGAGCCAAAGCGGCAGATTCGGCACCACGGCGTGCAGGTAACCGTGGGCGACTTCATGCCGCAGGTCTTCGGCCAATCGATCTCCCCAATGGGCGTAGACGGCCAACTGCGTATCGGTCTCGACGAAGAAGGCCCGCCGCGTGGGGAAGCCGGGATAGTGCTGGTGCACGTAGCGGTTGAAGTTCTCCGGCGTGTCGAACAGATAGACGCGGATCGGCTCGTCGGAAGTAGGGAGGGCCAGCTTGGCAGTGAGGTCGCCGCGTTGGGCCGCCAGCTCTTCGATTAGCCGATGCTGCTTGGGCAACTGAAAGCTGCTGGTGACGATCAACTGATCGCGGACCACGGTGTCCGATAAGCGCAAGCCTGCGTCACGCCCTCCGAACCGCGCGCAGGCGGACGCCCACAGGCAGCAGGTACCGAGCCAGAGTAGTTGCTTGACGAGCCGCGGCGACAACTGGGGCAATCTCCCCGTTAAGTTACAAGGGGGCGAATGGTAGCCGAAGCCGCCGCCCGCAAGAAGAGCAAGCGGCGACCTGGCGTTACAACGGCGTGAGGGTCCTTAATAAAGCGTTCCGGGATTTTGCGTCCCGACCGTCCCAAAACCGTGCTGACGACACTTAAATGCTTTGGCGAACACGACTTATTCCGGGACGCAAAACCGAAAATGCTTGCGTCCCAGATCGTCCCGGTCAGGTGTTTTGCGTCCCGCGTATCTTGCTATTGGACGGGTACTCGAGTGGGTGACACCGCGAGGTGCCGACGGGCTTCGAATCTTGCCACTAGCCACTGCCCACTAGTTACTACCAGGTGTTCCGGGATTTTGCGTCCGAACCGTCCGAAGGTTTTTATATTGCACCCGAACTCGAATGGACGGCACAGCTTGGGGCGATAACGTCTCGCGGCCTTTTGCGTCCGATCGATCGTCC
>CAZBWM010000078.1:0-33093 GCA_964495375.1 uncultured Planctomycetaceae bacterium
GGCACTCCGCCCGATCCGTTAACGATTGACTCGTGGGATCCTTGGGCGAGCGGCGATTTCCAGGCTGGCGGCTGGCCAGGCGCGCACCGCGGAACGGCACTCCACCCGATCCGTTAACGATTGACTCGTGGGATCCTTGGGCGAGCAGCGATTTCGAGGCTGGCGGCTGGCCAGGCGCGCACCGCGGAACGGCACTCTGCCCGATCCGTTAACGATCGACTCGTGGGATCCTTGGGCGAGCGGCAATTCGATGCGGGGGGCCTGAGGGCGCGCACTGCGAACATCCTCTCGATCCGAGTGCGGGAACGCGATTTTTCGCGTAGCCCCATCAGGGAGAAGCAGTCGCAGGTGGCGGGTCGGTCGCGCAGCGTGAGCGCGGGTGCTTGTGCTCCTATTGTCAGGTGGCTGAGGGGGAAGGACTCGGCGGGCGGCACCGGCACTCCTGACGGGACCGCGGTGCACGTACGCGTATTTATATACAAAATACTGACCTTTTGTCAAGGGCTTTTTTTCGGGTGACTTGCGTCTCGCGCCGGTTGCGATTGGGATGAGTTCGCGCGGCAAGCAGCACAATTAGCAGCGCGGCAACTCGCGGACTGGCCTGGAAATTCGCACAGGCGGGCGACAGCGGCCCTCAGGTGAAGCGGCTCTCGTGGTTGCAGACCCCGACCGCAGGATACTTCAACGGCCTGGCAGCGGGCTGAGCCGGCCGGGACGTATCTGGCCCCCAAACCACCCAAGATTGACCACAAATGAGTCGCTCACGCGAGATCGAATCCGCAATCGGCTCGATCAGGGTCGCGTGCCCGCCAACGGTACTAGGTCCAATTCAAACGTGCAGCCGGGGCAACCGTCGAGTCGGCAGGCGACAGGCTTGATCGGAGCGCCGGCAACCTGCTCCATCATGCGTTGCTCCACGGCACAAACTGCACGGCCTTCATCGACCATGTCGACGAAGGGGCAAGTGCGCTCGTGCAAAGCGAAGCGACCCTCCGACTCCACAAAATCGACGAGCACACCTTCCTCTTGCAAGATTTTTGCCAATTCTCGCAGGCGCTCGGGCGGATCGGTAGCGGTGATTTTGTCGTTATAGTGCCGAGCCAGCGATTGGCTCACATGATCGAGCACCGATTGCGAAAGCGCAGCGCCACCGATTTCGGTGATTGCACGAAGCAGGGCCGGAGCCAGCAGTCGCTGGTTGTTGGCGAACAGCGCTCGTAACGCCGCATCCGTGGCTTCATAAAGGTATCGCGGGCGACCTCGTTGCGTGTGTTCGAGCGTGCGTCGCACGAACCCGGCCTCGCTGAGCTCGTTCAACTGCTCGGTAACGGCGGTGCGCGTCACCCCCGACTCTGAAACGAGTTGGGCGATGTTCTGCGGCGGCCGGCCCACGAGGAGTCGAATGATACGCATGCCAGCGGGCGTCACAACGGTCGCACTCATGGGAATCCTGGGCCGGGAGCGGTGACGGGACGAATTGTGGCAAGATTCCTGGACATTATCTCTCGCCGGACGAATCCAGGCAAACTATCTTCACAATTGGCGCGATGGCGCGGATTACACCGATTCGGAGAGAATGGGTCTGCCCCCCGTGTCGAGCTAGAATTGGCAGGGTATGCCCACGGCGCTTGGCGATTGGGCGGCCGCCTCGAGAGGACCGTCGCTACGCGTCGTCGCTGGGGCCCGTTTCACGTTTCGAGGGAGGCTTGCAGAGCATGGATTGGAATTTGCGGCTTGCGACTTGGTCGAGATCATTTTTGCTCGGCGTTTTGATCGTTGGATCAACGGCAAGGGACGTTCGTGCCCAGGAGGCGGGCGCCCCCGCTGCAGCCTCAGGCGATGCAGCAGTTGCGAGCGCCGATGAAAAGGCCATCCGTGCGGCCGGCGAAGCCTACGCGGCGGCCATGAACCAGGGGGACGCCAAGGCGTTGGCTGCGGCCTGGACTGCCGACGGCGACTACATCGATGCCAGCGGCCAACGCTTCAAGGCTCGCGACCTGATCGCCGAGGATTTCGGCGCGTCGCCGACCAGCGACCGCCCGCATCGCTTGGAGGTTAAAGAAACCACGATCCGCCTGATCACCCCGGAAGTGGCTATCGAGGACGGCCTCACCGAGACCACCGCTCAGGCCTCCGGAGCGATCGCCGTAGGGCGTTTCACTGCCATTTGGGTCAAGCAGCAGGACAAATGGTTGCTCGATGGCGTCCGTGAAAACGGCACGTTACCGCTGACCGATGGTGAACAGCTCGCCCCTTTGACCTGGATGATTGGCGACTGGATTGGCGAGGCAGGCGGCCTGACCTACACGCTTTCGGTGCGATGGACCGATGGCAACCACTTTCTGGTCCGCCACTTCGCGGTTCGTGAAAAAGAGCAAGTGCTGGTTGACGGCACGCAGTATGTGGGATGGGATGCTGACCGTAAGGCCATCCGCTCGTGGACGTTTGATTCGCACGGCACCCGTAGCGAGGGGGATTGGTCATTTGTCGAAGGGGCCTGGGTTGTACAAAATGTAAGTACACTTCCCGACGGTCGCACGACTTCGATGACCAGCAGCTACAAGCAGGAGGCCGGCAGCTTGACCTGGACCTCGCCGGAGACGACGGTCGACGGACAAGTGGTGCCGGCGCGTAGTGTACGGTTCCTGCATCGCGAACCGGCAGCACGTTAAGTAGGACTCGCGGCATCGTAACTTTTGCCGGGTTTTTACGCTATTTGCTTAAGTGCGGATCGCCGGGAATTCCCACTGGGGAGCTTCGGCCTGGAGACCAACAGCCATGATTACGATCGTGCAACAAGTAAACAAATGCCTGGCCGTATCAAGTCGATTCGCGTTTGCCACGCTGATAGCCGCGGGGATGACGATGTTCTCGGCGGGCGCGGCCGATCCACCCGCCACGAAGGCCACCAAGCCAGCCGCGACCAAGCCCGCTACACCGGCGGCATCTCCCGCTCCGGCGACAGCGCACGCGACACTGTCGGCCGACGAAAAAGCCAAACTCGAGATCCTCTCGAGTGAGCGTTGGGCGGAGGCCACGCATTGGCTCAACGAGTGGCTGAGCGTTCAGCAGATGTATCCGCCCGCTGAAGTGGCCCAAATGCGCAAGGACTTCGACGCCAAGATCACGAAGATGTCGGCTGCCGAGCTGCGTCAGTTGCTGCTGCGAATGGAGTCGAAGTTACAAGTGCTGATGAGCCCCGACGCGGCCGACGCCCGACGCTGGTTGGGGAGCTTCCTAAGTGCGCAGGCGCGCTATAGCGATGAAGAACTAGCCAAAATGCGCCCCGATGTCGTCAACATGACGGCCACCCAACTCGAGGCGGAACTAAGTCAATTCAACGCGCGACGCGCCTCGCGGCTGCAAGCACAACAGGCGTTTGACCAGGCGCGACAGACGCAAGTCGCGGCCGATCGCCAACGGCGCGCCGAACAGGCTTCCGCCCGGCAGCAAGCGTCAATGCAACCGCGCTCCTTCCAGAGTTTCTATCCACAGTCGCAGAGCCAGTATGCACCGCGCCGGCCAGAGCGCCAGCCGCGCAGGTCGAACATCAGCATCTACTCGGGCCCCTGGGGTGGCGCGGGCGTAATGTTCACCCCATGACGCCCGGATACGATATCCCCCATTGTGGAGCGAGTGCCAGGATCACGCCGAAATAGAAGCCGAATTACCCAGCGCACTACGACGGGCTACGCGGCTTACGACACACAAACGGTCCGAGCACGAGCGCATCCATCCGCGTGCGTTGGAAGCAGTCGATCGCTTCGGCAGGCGTGCAGACGATCGGTTCGTTTTCGTTGAAGCTGGTGTTGAGCAACACGGGGATGCCGGTTCGCCGCTCGAAGGCGGAGATCAAGTCATAATAGAGCGGGTTTTCGTCGCGCCGCACCGATTGCAATCGGCCGGTATCGTCGACGTGGTTTACCGCTACGAGCCGCTCGCGCCACTCGGGCCGGATGCGGTACACATGCAGCATGAAGGGCGAGGGGTGCGCGTGTTCGAATAGTTCGTGCTGTCGCTCGGCCAACACGCTGGGGGCGAACGGGCGAAACGCCTCGCGTCGTTTGATGCGGGCGTTGAGCACGTCCTTCATGTTCGGCAAGCCTGGGTGGGCCACGATCGAGCGATTGCCCAGCGCGCGTGGTCCCCATTCCATGCGACCCTGGAACCAACCCACAACTGCACCACCAGCAATCTCGTCCACCGTGGCTTCGAGCAGCGCCGGGCGATCGAACCGCTCGTAAGTTGCGCCGGCACCGTCGAGCGCGCGACGAATCTCCTCTTCAGAGAATTCGGGACCGAGGTAGGCATCGTTCATCACCCAGCGGCGCTTTTCTCGCAGGCCGGTGCGGCTTACATAGAGTGCCGCCCCCAACGAAAGTCCATCGTCGCCGGCCGCCGGCTGGATGCAGGTTTCGCGAAAAGGCGTGCGCGTGAAGAGTTTTCCGTTCGCCACGCTGTTAAGCACGCAGCCACCGGCCATGGCGACGCGCGACGACGGGACCAGCGAGTGCAGCCGGTTTAGCAGATGCATGTAAACATCTTCAAACAGTCGCTGCACTCCGAAAGCCAAATCGCAATCTCGCGAGGTAATCTCCGCGTCGCTAGCGCGAGGGGGACCAAAGACCTCGGCCACGTAGTCGGAGTAATGACGATGCACAACGACCTGGCCATGCTCGTCGACTGACATGCCCTGCCCCGATCCGAACGGCTGGAAGTACTTCGGATTGAGCTCAAACCCGTCGGGCCGCAGTTTGACAATCTCGTCGAACTGCTCGCGGAAGGTGTCCTGCCCCATTGCGGACAGGCCCATTACTTTGCCTTCGTCACCGTAACCGGCGAAGCCCAAAAACTCGCCGATCATGGTGTAGAGCGAGCCGAGCGAATGGGGGACGTAGATCCGGTCTCGTACCGTGATGTCATCGCCTCGACATTCGGAAAACAGGCAGGTGACAAAGTCCCCGGAGCCGTCGATCGAAAAGCCGGCAGCCTCATCCCAGGGCGAAGCAAAATAAGCGCTCGCCGTGTGAGCCACGTGATGCTCGACGTTCCATTGCTTGAACTGCAGTTTCTCCGGGTCAATCTCGTGATCGGCGGCCAGCAGCGTGCGGGCATCGTCGAGCCGCGTGCGCGCGCCGCGAATCTTCAGGAGATTCAACAATCGCGACGGATTGCGCAACACAAATTCAACTTTTTTCGCGCGATTCGCGGCCGGCTCACGACCAATCGCAACGTGCTCCACATCCCCCAGCGACAGGCCGGCCATCTCCAGACACCGGCGAACCGCCAAATGCGGAAAGCCGGCATAGTACTTCTGGCGATTCAGGCGTTCTTCAGCAATGGCCGCGACCGCCTGCCCGTCGACGACTAGCGCCGCCGACGCACCCGCGTGATACGCGTTGATCCCCAGGATGACACTCATGGCACCCGATGAGCACGGGCGACAATCAGTGCTCGGCGCGTCAGTGAAGTAGCGGCGCTCTGAATAGCGAGCATTGCGCGAATCGGCCTTCTTGTCACGGCCGGTTTAGCTGCCGCTAAGCGTATTGAAGTACTGCGAGTAGCTCATGTAGTTGGTCACATGGCCCGTACCTCGAATGGACTGGCCTGGCACCACGGCCTGGTGTCGAGAGTTGCTAACCTCGCGTTGTAAGTTCGCGGTTGAAGCTCGCTGCGCCCGATTCACTCGCATCTGATCCATCTGTGGCCGAACCAGCGATTGATAGTTGGGAGTGATCGTGCCACCGGGCCGGGTCAGGTTTAAATACGGGCTGACCGTCGGCCGGTTATACAAGGCCTGATTCAGGAGATTACCGCCGGGATTGGTATTCGTCCGGGGATTGCCTGCGAACAACGATGAATTCCGACCACGGCGCTGCGCGTAACTCGCGGATTGATCGAAAGTTGCCTCGAATAGTACCGCTAAAAGCAGCAAACCGAGTAGACGGATCATCGTTCGCACTCCGCAAGCCCAGGGCTCGTCGCAGCATTCAGTTGTAGCATCGGCGGCGCAAGCTGAACCGCTAGTATGAATTTACACGAGAGAGTGACCCAGGGCAACTAAATGCGTCGCAAGCCATTTTCGCTTAACCGGTTACGCCACCTCTGGCAACTTCTCCCTCGTCGCGGCGGCTGCCAAACAAAAAAGCCGGCGGAGAGCTACCCTTTCGGGCAATTCTCCGCCGGCTGCCACGTCAACCAAGCGCGTCAGGCCAGTGCTCCACTAGGTTCCGGTGAGGAACGGATTGACCGCATTGTTCCCCACATTGAACCCGGTAGGCGAACGATTGATCGTCTGGACCGTCTGTGTGCCTAGCAAGAGGAAGCCGAAGAGCCGTTCGAAGGGACCCGTGGCCTTTTGAACAAAGTTGTCGGTCAGAATCATCTTGTCCTCGGCCACGAATAAGCGATCGCCCGGGAACAATTGGAAATTGGTGCCGGTGCGCCCTCCCTGCACGATGGCGTTCCAGTCGATCGGCAGGATGAGGTCTTTGCACTCGCCCGGAGGCGCCGGGCGCGCAATCCACATGCACTTCGACGAAACCTGCGTGAATCCGCCGAGTTGCGAAATGGCGTCGAGCACGGTTTCGTTGCCGGTAATCGGCACGCGAATAATCTGGTCACCCTCGCCGGCCCCCTGGGTGACAACGTAATAGACCTTGCTGTTGTACGCCGCGACGTCGACGGAGACTTCTGGGTCCTGCAGGAACTGCGAGAGGTGTTGTTCAATGGCTTCGCGAGCTTGTTTGAGCGTTTTGCCTGAGACGACGACGCTCCCGTAAATACCGAGATTGACCGTTCCATCGGGCCCGACCAAATGCTCACCGGCAATTTGTTGCTGTGCCGCTGGCTCGGCAAGGCTGATGGACACGCCAGGATTCGCCAGAATCTTTAGGAGGTGCTCTTCGACAGCCTTCGTGGCCTGTTCGAGCGTTAGCCCGGCGACTTTGACGGTGCCGTATGAGGGCCCGAGGGCGACGATCCCACTCGATTCCACGCGGTACTCGCCCAGGATTGGCGGTTCACCCTCGAGCGTGCCGCTGACCAGAATCTGCAAAATGTCTAGTGGCTCGATGTTGTAGGGTTCGCGCGGAATTACCTTAACGGCATCGATCAGCAGAATGTCCGGTGCCTCGATGCGATAAAGGGGCATCGTGGTCTTGGCTAATTCACGCGGAATGCCAGCATCGGGCGGGATGGACTGCTCCAGGTATTTATTTCGGTTCCAAAGCGTGCACCCTAGTTGGGGCAAGCCAAGTCCGAGCACCAGGACCATTGTCGCAAGTCTTTTAATTGCAGACGCTTCGAACATCGCCGACCTCGCTGAGTAGCGAATACTGGTATCGGGTTTTCAATCGCTCGATGCTTGCGGCGCAAGCGGCCGCAAAGTCTGCGTATCCGATACAGCCCCAATGATCGGCACCCGTTGCCACGGTCTTGCCTGAAAATGCTGAAATTGGCGAAGTGGCTCCCCCAATTCCTCTAAACCTGGTGACTTCTGACTGGTCCTTGCTAGTAAGTGAGACCGGTGCGCGCGCTGCCCCGGCAAATTGTCACCGGGCCTTGCCAGGCCGGTTCCCCTGAGGGGCACTGGGAGCGCTTCGCGTCGCCACCTTGGTTCGGAATGTGCCGCCTGCGCAAAGTGAACCAAGGACAGCCGGTTGCGACCAACGCAATCGGCCGCTTTGCACTGCAAAACAGTGAAAAACTGTTTGACATCCAGCGCGCGACATGGGTATGTTGGCAGACGAAGGATGCCACGGGGCTCTGGTGCCAGCACTTCCAATTTGCTCCAGAGCTTACGCAGCCAATTTGCACACCGTTCCTTTCGAGGCGTGGGTGCAAACCGGATAGAAATTCGGCGGAATGGAGGAAGGCTGTTAGCAGGCAGATCTGCCCAGCGCACCTTGGTAAGGCGCGCCGCAGGTGGGGGATGTGAACTACTACGAGTTCACGCGACAGCAGCCTGACACACAAGCCATTTGGCTCGGTGACAAGCAACTTCTAGGAGACGTCAGTCAGCAAAGACGCGCTACGGCTTCCAACCCAGTGACGGCGTACCTTTGGGCACGAATTGGGTGATTCGCGTAGTAATCTCTCGCTTCGGCTCTGCCCGAATGACTCGCGGTGGTTGGCTGGGCACCTGGTTTTGTGGCAAGAAAGTCGCACAACAGGTGGTGGCGGGCCGTCTCGGGCGCGCGACTGACGACGGCACGTTGATGGCAGCAACGACCAGCACTCCCCTAGTGCTTGTCGCGTTCGCGCTAACGAAGGCGCACGATTGCTGTCTCAAAAGAAATACAAGACCTGAGTGACAAGTCGATCGGCTGCATTGGCCGGTCGTTGACAATTATCGCGGATCGTTATTACTACCTCTGGCAATCCACTCCACCTGGCAACACCTGACGCAACGATGTCCACACTAAGCGCAACTGAGAATCGACCTTTTCCGCTCGATCGCCGCGGCCTGCTGTTTCTGGTGCTGGCCGGCGTGATTTTGGTTTACGCCAACATTCTTGCGGTAATTCAGAACGACTTCTGGTCTCGGCCGGAATACTCGCACGGTTACCTGATTCCGATGTTTGCTTGCATTCTGCTCTGGTTCCGTCGACCCGAGCCGGCAGAAGTTAGCGACATGGAAAACAAGCTGGGCTGGGGGCTCATCGGCGCGGGTGTCGGAATCGCGCTCTTGTTGACATTCGTTCCGCAAATCGCGGACTACTATCCCGAAAAGCTCGATCGACTTCTGAGCATCAGCATTCTGTCGATTTTGCTGGTTTTAGCCGGCTCGATCGTCGTCTCCGGCCCGGTCCCGCTGCGCGAAGTTTCAACAGGGGAGCGCTGGTGGGGTTTGCTCATTTTGGGCATCGCGCTCGGCTTGCGGTTGTTGATGACGCAATTTGCACTACGCATTCCCGAAATGGTGTCGATTCTGCCGGCCCTTGTCGGCGGTATCGTGCTCGTCGGCGGCTGGGGGGCGCTTCGTTGGTCCTGGCCGGCGATCGTGATCCTGGCGTTCATGTTCCCACTTCCCGACGTGGTCGAACGCGTCCTGCTCAATCGCTTGCAGAACTGGGCCTGCATCGCCAGCACGGTATGCCTCCAAACGCTTGGCCTGGCCGTCTATCGCGAAGGCAACCGCATCGTGATGGGCGAAATGAAACTGGGCGTCGTCGATCAGTGCGCGGGGTTACGCAGCGCCACGATCCTGTTCGCCCTTACCGTGGCGCTGGTGTTACTCTTGGAGCCGCCGGCCTGGATGAGCGTGGCGATTCTCTTCAGCGGTTTGCCCGTAGCGTTTGCGGTCAACGTGGCCCGGATCACTGTGACGGGCATTCTGTACAAGACGATTGATCCTGAGATCGCGGGGAAGGCCGGCCACGACATGGCAGGTTGGTTCATGATACCCGTGGCCTTGGGCGTGCTGTATTGCGAGTGGCAGATCCTGACGCACCTGGTTCTGGATGACGAAGACCTGGCACCCGAGTTGATCGAGGCCACGGGCCCGATCCGTACGGCCGGCTAGAGCAGTTGAGTGAACTTTGCCGCGGACGTGTGCCGCGGACAACAAAGCCACGAGCGTTGTTGCAACGTGCTGTTGAAAAGAATCCACAACCTGAGCCCGCCTAGAAGCAGTCGGAAATAACGAGGAGACCTCGACGCCATAGCGACTTAAGAGCTGAGATGTGAGCAATCTTGCGAGGTCGGCCCGCCGTTTGCGGGTCCCGCATGACGCTCCCCGTGGTCTGGAGGGCGACATCAGCGCCCTGGCAGTTGGCCAGGGTGCGGGTGTGCGGATCGGATTTAATGTCGCCCAGTGCCGGCGCCCTGACACAGCGCCTTCGAGAACAAGAGAGAGACACGAACCGTGCTACCTCCCTTCACCATCGAGCCGCATTCTGCGCCGCGTACTTCCCCGAACGGAAACGGCGGTCACACCAACGGCCATCGCAATGGCGGTGGCGGCGGTAACGGCAACGGGCATGGCCCCGGCCACGAGCCACCACGGATGTTCGGCACGTTGATGCCGATTCCGACCGACATGCCGGCCGGCCTGCCTACACCATGGCGCCCGCACACCGCGCCGGCTGCGCCCATGGCACCGGCCGTGACTGCCAACAATTTGCTGACGTCGCTACGGCGGCGCTGGTGGATTGGAGCCGGCCTGGGGATTCTCGTAGCGACCGGTTTCGCGATCGGCACCTGGGTGCTGGTGCCCAGCGAAACGGAAGTTTCGGCCATCGTGATGGTTCGCCGCGGTGACGTCGACCCATTGAATTTGGCGGTTCGTATTCAACCCGACGAGTGGCTGGTTCTCAAACGCACCATGGCTGGCCGGGCAAAAAGCCGCACAGCACTCTCGGCCGCAATCGACAAAATCGACAAGGACACCGGCGTCGAGATTAACCAACTCCCGCTATTGCGCCTGCAACCTGATCCGGTTCAGTTTCTCAGTGAAAAGCTACGGGTTGAATTCCCCGGTGAGTCGGAACTGATGGTGATTTCACTGCGTGCTGAAAACCCGAAGGACGCAGTCAAGATCGTTAACGCCGTTAAGGAAGTCTTCGTTGCCGAGGCCCACGCGGGTGAGGGGGGAGATCGCGGCGGCCGACTCGAGAAGGTAAAAGCGAAGCTGACTTCGATCACATCAGATTTGATGTCCAAGCGCAAGGCACTAAAGACGCTGGCGGATGCTCTGGGTGTTTCGGACCCCGAAGCGCTGGCCGCCACACGTCAAACCAAAATGGCGCTCGCGTCGCAACTCAGCCAGCAAATTGGCCAGTACAAGGCCAAGGTCACCGACATCCGCACTGACTTGATCAAATTGCAAGCCAAGTTCGACACGCAAAAAAATGCCAACCCTTCCGATCAAGAAATCCAAGATTACCTGATGAAGGACGAAGTGCTTCGGGAGAAGATGAAGGAGCGTGACGATCTGGCCGCCGAGTTGCGGCGACGCCTGCAGACGACAAACAATCCCGAGCATCGCAGCATTGTCGAGATACGCAACCAGCTTGAAGCCCTGGAAACCGAAATTCAGGACTACATCGACGAGCATCGCGAGAGGGCCGTCCAGGCGATCACGGGGGGTGAGTTCGCGCTCAAAAAGCTGGAAGGCGACATCGCGGCTCTGAAGGCCGCCCAGGGAGACATCGAAACGGAGCTGAAGGCCGCGGACGAAGAGCACAAAGCCGTCGTCGCCGAATTGGCGAACTTCGGTAGGCGTTCGCCGGAGCTCGACGAACTTCACACGCAGATCCGCAGTCTCGAAGAGCTCCAGCGGCACGTCGAAAATGATCTGGTGAAGCTCGAAGTCGCCAATACGGCTCCGCTGCGCGTCGTGTCGTTGGAAGACGCCACTCCGCCAGAGCACAACCGCGAGTTCTTCAAGTACGTCGCGGTCGGTTTTGCCTCGCTGTTCGGGTTCTGCCTGCCGATCTTCGGCGTCATGTTCTGGGACTTCCAGCAGTTTCGCGTTAACTCGGCTCAGGAAACTGCCACGATGCTGGGGGTCAAAACCCTGGGCGTGTTGCCACCGCTGGTGGGTCGCAGTGGTCGCAAGGCGGCCGCGGCGCAGACTAAAGGAACGCCCGTGGGCGAGACCGGGCTGCAACGGGCCTTGGCCGACTCCATCGATGGAGTGCGTACGGCGCTGATGCGCGATGCCGCTGCCGAGGGATCCCGTGTGGTGCTTGTTACCAGTGCTGCCCACCACGAAGGCAAAACCACGCTCGCCAGCCAGTTGGCTGTCAGCCTCGCCCGGGCCGGCCGTCGCACCTTGTTGATCGACGGCGACCTCCGCCGGCCGAGCGTACACCGCTTGTTCGGACTGGCCTCCGAGCCAGGTTTGGGAGAAGTGCTCCGGCGCGAAGTCGACTTGGATGAGGCCATTCGGCCGACGCGTGCCAGCGGCCTGTGGGCCTTGACGACCGGTCTGTGCGACGACGAGAGCGTGCAAGACCTGGCCAAAGAGCAGGTCCACGAAATGTTCTCAGAGTTGCGGGCTGGTTTCGATTTCGTCATCATTGACAGTGCGCCGGTGCTGGCGCTGGCCGATCCGCTCGTGATCGGCCAGTACGTCGATACGGCTATCGTGGCTGCGCTTCGCGATGTCAGCCGCGTACCGCAACTACACGAAGCGTGCGAGCGGCTGCGTGGCGTCGGCGTGCGGATTCTCGGGGTCGTGTTCGGCGGCATGAAACAGGATGTGAAGTCGCGGCGCGGTGCCGTCAGGCTCCCTTCGCGAGCCACGGCCTGAGCGACGTAGCCAGTGACACGCTCGCCTGGCAAGCTCCAGGAGCATGTCAGGTTGTGGCGACAGGGATCTTGGAATCGAACTACTGAACTACACTGGCCGGCGATTCTTTCCGACCAGCACGAAGGCACATCACAGGCCACTCGCAGGAGGATGGCAATTATGCTCCGTAGCATTCCCGTCGTAATCGCCGGCGTACTAATGGTCGGGGTCGGCGTCTATCAAGGTTTCATGAGTGACCGCTGGGGCCGGCACGACACCGAGGCCATTGCCCGCGCTGTCGAAGCGTTGACGAAAGTGCCGAAAGAGGTTGGCGACTGGGAGGGTAAGGACGTTGAACAAACGCCTGAGAACTTAGCGCAACTCAAAATCGCCCAAGTTGCTGGTGTCGTGCAGCGGGATTACACGCACCGCAAATCAGGAGTCGTCGTGAGCATTTACCTGGCCACGGGCCGCTCGCAGAAAGTCTGCGTCCATACACCTGACAAGTGCTACAAAGCAGCGGGCTTCAAAGAAGAAGAAACCGCGCCGTTCACAATGGGCTACGGTGATAAGAAAGAAGGAACGTTTTACGTTAGCCGGTTTCGCAAGGACGATCCCGACGGCGTATTGTTCCTGCGCATCTTTTGGGGATGGAACGGCGATAATGCCTGGGTCGCGCCGGCATATCCCAAGTTGACTTTGACCAAGTATCCTGCGTTGTTCAAGCTTTACGCGATTCGACGCATTTCACCGCAGGACGAAAACATCAAAGACGACCCGATCAACGATTTCTTGAAGCAGTTCTTACCGGTCGTGGATCCCATTTTGTACCCGTCGGTTCCCACGTCCCCAGCATCATCAACCAGTGAGCCTGCGCCGGCCTCCAAGGCGGCCTAATCTACGGCTCACCGGCTCGCGCGGTTTGGCGGTCACCAATGGGGACTGCAGTTCGCGACAGCCAGTGATCGTGCGAAGGGCCGCATCCGAGAGTTGCCTCGATTCGATTCGCTATTTGAGAGCCATCCACGCCCGATGAACACGCTGCATCTTCGACAGCCTTTCTCGAAGCGGGTGTTTGCGTTCCTGGTGCTCCACGCACTAGTGTTCGCGCTGGCCTACTTTCTGGCATTCGTGGTGCGGCTCGATTGGCCTCTCCCCGAGTTCGCCTGGCCGCTGTTTTGGATCACGCTACCGATGGTGGTTGTGATCAAGTTGATGCTGTTCCATGTGCTGGGACACTGCCACAGCTCCTGGCTGCACCTCACCTTTGCTGATCTCGCCCGGCTGCTGGGAGCTTCGTCGCTGGCCTCGATGGCCATTGCCACGGCCGATTATTTTGGCGGCGAAAACTATCACGTTCCCCGTGGCATCCTCGTTCTCGATTGGGGAATCACGATTTTTTTGCTGGGTGGGTTGCGGGCGTTACCGCGGCTGGCACTGCAAGAAATTCGTCCGCTGCTGGAGCGTAAAGGCTACCGCCGAGCCCTGGTCGTGGGAGCCAATGCAGCAGGCGAATCGCTCGCCCGCCAAATTCACTCCGACCCACGCGTGAAGTACCTGATTGTGGGCTATTTGGACGATGACTTATCGCGCCACGGCACGCGGCTGGGTGGGGTACCGGTGCTGGGCCGGCCAGACGATGCCCCCAAATTCGCTGCGGCCCTCGGGGCCGAAGACGTGCTAGTCATGGGAGGCATTCTGCCGGGCAAGCGATTGCGTCCGCTCATGCGCCGATGTGAAGAGGCCCAACTGAAGTTGCGCGTTATTCCTGCGGTCGACGAGCTGCTACACGGTTCGTTTCGCGTGCAGATTCGCGATGTCGAAATCAACGACTTGTTGGGGCGCGACGCCATCGAGCTCAATTGCGATGCCATTGAACACATGTTGGCTGGCCGCACGGTGCTCGTGACCGGCTCGGGCGGCAGCATCGGCTCGGAGATTTGCCGGCAAGTGCTCCGATTCCGCCCGCAGAAGCTTGTTTTGCTGGAGCGCGCCGAGAACAGCCTTTTTCTTGTCGAGCGCGAATTGCGGGCCGGCCAATACGAAACTGCCCTGTGCGCTTGCGTGGCCGATATTCGTGACGAAGCCCGCATGGCGGAGATTTTCCGCGTACATCGCCCCGACGTCGTGTTCCACGCCGCGGCATTTAAGCATGTGCCGCTGATGGAAGATAATCCGGGCGAAGCGATCAAGAACAACGTCTTGGGAACGCGGCAACTCGTCGAAATGGCCGATCGCTTTGGCGTCGGCAATTTCGTGATGATCTCAACCGACAAAGCCGTTAATCCTAGCAGTATCATGGGTGTGTCGAAGCACCTCGCCGAGCGTTTCGTGCATGCGTTTGCCGAGACATCGGCCACGAAATACGTCGTCGTGCGGTTCGGCAATGTGTTGGCTTCAGCCGGCAGCGTAGTACCGATTTTCCAGGAGCAGATTCGTCGCGGCGGACCAGTGACGGTCACGCATCCGGATATCGAGCGTTTCTTCATGACGATTCCGGAGGCTTCACAGCTCGTATTGCAAGCGGCCGCCATGGGTGGCGCCGGGCAAATTTTCGTGCTCGACATGGGCGACCCAGTCAAGATTGTCGATCTGGCTCGCGACCTGATCCGCCTCTCGGGGCTGAAGCCCGATGAGGACGTCGAGATCGTCTTTTCGGGGCTGCGACCGGGGGAAAAACTCTACGAAGAGCTGTACTTCGACAGCGAAGAAAAGTTGCCCACCCCACATCCGAAGGTGTTCGTTGCCTACCACCGCCCTTACGCGCTTGACGAAGTCGTGCAGGCGATCGAAGAGTTGGGAACGCTGGCCGATGGCCCGATCGAGCTTCTCACGGCCCGCCTGAAGGACATCGTGCCGGAATACGCCACGCCCGCCCACGCGCTACCGGCACCCGTTACGGCGCCGGCCGAAGGTGTCGAGGCAGGGGCCGCCACTGCGGTCGGCACGGTCAAATCGTAATCCTGCCACAAGGCTCTCGCGGGGACTCAGCGCACGCTATTGAAGTCGGGCCTGCCCATGGGCGATCGGTATTTTGTCGACAAACCGATCATTGGCAAAGATGTCACTTTGAGCGGCGCCGAAGCTCATCACTTGCTTCACGTGATGCGCGCTCGAGCCGGGACGGAAATCACGCTCTTCGATGGTTCAGGCGCGGAGTTTACCGGCCGCATCCAGCAGGTGGCGCGCGACCGACTCGAGCTAACCATTGTCGAGCGCCGTGAGGTCGATCGCGAATCGCGCGTCGAACTTACGCTCGGAGTTGCCCTGCCCAAGGGAGATCGCCAGCGGTGGCTGCTCGAAAAGGCGGTTGAGTTGGGTGTTATGCACTTTGTGGCGATTGACACTGCCCGGGCGATCGTGCGACCCAACGACAGCACCATCGAGCGACTGCGACGCACCGTGATCGAGGCCTCGAAGCAATGTGGCCGCAATCGCCTGATGGGCGTCTCGACCGCCGCCTGGCCCGAGTTTTTGCGAGTTGCTCCCGCTGCGGCGCTACGCCTCGTTGCACATCCCGGAAGCTCAGCCGATCGATTTGTGTCGCCGGTCCCCGCGGAAGCGCAGGCTTCGCAGCGGTCCACCGTTTGGGCGGCGGTTGGCCCCGAAGGTGGCTTCACCGATCCTGAGGTAGCGGCCGCGATCGAACTTGGTTGGCAGCGGCTCGATTTGGGGACGCGAATCATGCGAATCGAAACCGCGGCCGCGGCGATCGCCGCATTGGCGAGTTTCGGTCAGCTCGTACCTAGCGCGTGACGGCAGCCCGACTCCCTTGCGAGCAAGCGGACTCCCGCTGACCTATAGAACCTCGCTATTGCACTTTTTCGTCGTCGGACTCAGTCGTCGAAGTCTCGCCAGTCGCATCCGCACTCGGTGCTTTGACGACTTTGCCGTACATATGTCCGCCATGATCTCCGGCGCTCCAAGTGCCGGCGTACTCGTTGTTGTAGAACAGCACGCGGGCCGTGAACGTGCCGAGTCCTGGCACCAAGATTTTGGTGAGCGTGATGACTGGAGTGTCGCCGGCCCACTTTACTTCGAGCGGGAGCGGAACTTTGACGTCGTTGTTGTTGTATTGGATGCGCGCCTCGAAGAGCCAAAAGTCCCCCTTTAGCTTCTTCACCCGGTCGATCGTGTATTTGTCAGGCAGCGGTGCCTTTTCGCTCTCTTGGCCCGTCGTGGTGAACACGCCCACTAGCTGAGCGCCAGTGAGCATGTCTGAGAATTGCTTCTCCAACTCCTCCCGAGTCGGTTCTGCTGGCTTCGTGGCTTCCGGCTTGCCGTCTGCAGCCGGTGTCGCTGCTGCCGGTTCATCCGCGACGACCCCTCGCGCCAAGGTCGCGATCACTACCAAAACGATCAGCTTGATACTCCAGCGTCGCGCGTTCATCGCAGGCCTCCTCGAATTCCCGTTGGTAGTTTCCTTGTGTTTTGCACACATCACCATACCCGCGCCAGCCGGAAGCTCAAACCCGCTAAGAATGCCATCGGCTCGACTTGACGGACCACCTGCAAACGGACATCGGGCATCACCACAAGTTGTTGAGATAGCTCACGGCCTGCTGGGCCTCGTGCACTGGCTCCTCCGCGTCGACGGGGGCCACGGTGACGCTCCCCCGATAGTCGCACTCTTCGAGTGCGGCGAACACCGCCGGAAAGTCCACCGATCCGCGACCGAGTCGCACTTCGGCGCCGCGACCACGCGCGCGATCGCGTACACCGTCGATCGCATAGACATGCCGCACAAATGGAGCAAGTGTGCTGGCCGCTTCTTGCGGGTCAAAGCCGTTGACGACCAATTGTCCTGGATTTAGCGCGACCCCGAGTGCGCCCTGCGGCAGTTCGTCGAGCAATTTGCGCAGGGCCGGCCCAGCTTCGCTCCCGGTCTCCGCACACAACAGGGCCCCGGCGTGCTGGCCATAGTTGCCCAAGTCGCGCAACACTTCGACCAGCAGCGCCCTGTCGGTACTGTCGGCAGCTTCCGGAATCAGCCCAATTTGATTGACGACGATGTCGGTGCCCAGTGCCCGTGCCAGCTTCATCACCTGCCGCGTCGCTTCCACGCGGCGATCGAGCTCTTCCATCACGTTGTAGCCGCGGCGCGTGATAAAGGTCAGCGCCGATACTGTGAGCCGCATGTCGGCCAACTGAGTGCGCAGTTGCCGGATGGCCGTCTGCGTAAAGTCGCGATAGGGGATTTCGCTACGCACATCGAGTTCGACTCCGCTGACTCCCAGGTTGGCGGCCGCCATGAGCGCTTTGCGCAGTGGCATCCGCAAGCTGCGCGTTCGCAGAGCGATTTTTGGCGGCGGCATACCGGAGGGCCTTTGCACTAGTCGTTGAACGCGTTAGCCAAACCGCTGCTGAAGCACACTGCAGCGTCCGCTCCACGCTGTATCACTATCCCACGCCCCCAGCGGTTGACAAGCGCCTGGGGCGCCGTCATCGTTGCAGGCTATGGCTACCGTTGGCGACATTGCGGAGTTTCTCAGGCAGTTTGCCCCGCTTGAGCTGGCAGCCGACTGGGATAACGTCGGGCTGTTGGTGGGCGATCCGGCACTTCAGGTAACGCGCTTGATGACTTGTCTGACCGTCACGCCCGCGAGCGCCTCCGAAGCATGCGAGGCCGGCGCGCAGCTCATTGTGACGCACCATCCGCTCCCCTTCCGCCCCTTGAACAGGCTGACTACGGACTCAGCGACTGGCCGTTTGCTGTGGCAATTGATGCGGGCCGGTATATCCGTTTATAGCCCGCATACTGCTTTCGATTCAGCGGCCGACGGAATCAACGCGCAACTGACAGCGAAGCTGGAGCTGCAGAACGCGCAACCTCTCGTGCCGCATCCGGGGGGCCTCGGCATGGGTCGATTCGGAGACCTCCGTAAACCGATTGCCTTGCAAAAATTCGCAGCCGAAGCCAAACCAATACTGGGAGTCGATTACGTGCAAATTGTGGGCGATCCGGCAACCCTAGTGAAAAAAGTGGGCATTGCCTGCGGTAGCGCGGCCGACCTGCTCGAAAGTGCCGTGAGCGCGGGCTGCGACGTCTTCTTGACGGGCGAGGCTCGATTTCACGATTGTCTGGAGGCCGAAGCGCAAGGAATCGCTCTGCTGTTGGTTGGGCACTTTGCTTCGGAACGCTTGGGGGTCGAGCATCTGGCTGAAGTGCTCGCCCGAAAGTTCTCGAATATCGAGACTTGGGCGAGCCGTCGCGAGCGCGATCCGTTGCAGTGGCTGTAGTTGCCGCCGTCCCGCGTCGCTCGTTGACTCAGGGGGGTGGCCATCTAGAATGAACCGAGTCGCGATTTTGCTCTCCCCCTACAGAGGGATGCGTGATGCCCCCGCGCGTGCTGACAGCGCTCCCTGTCTATAACGAGGTCGCACACGTCGATGATGTGCTCGCCGAGGTGCTGCGGTACTCTCCTGAAGTGCTGGTTATCGACGACGGATCGAACGACGGCACCTCTGAGTTGTTAGCTAGCCGGGCCGATGTTCAAGTGATTCGGCACCCCCAGAATCGTGGTTACGGGGCTGCACTGGTCACAGCGTTTGACCACGCGATCGCATCCAGCTACGACATTCTGGTGACGATCGACTGCGACGGGCAGCACGAACCCCAGCGCATTCCGCGCTTTGTATCGGCCTGTGATTCGGCCGATATTGTCTCCGGCAGCCGTTATCTCAAGCGGTATGAAGGAGACAGCGAGCCCCCCGCGGATCGGCGCCGCATCAACCAGCAGATCACGGCCGAACTCAACCGCCGGCTCTGCCTGCACCTCACCGACGCTTTTTGCGGTTTCAAGGCTTATCGCGTGCCGGGTCTGAAGCGGTTGAAGCTGGCCGAAGCGGGCTACGCGATGCCGTTGGAGCTGTGGGTTCAGGCCGCGGCGGCTGGGTTGCGTGTTGTCGAGCTACCGGTGCCACTGATCTATCTCGATGAGAAGCGTTCGTTCGGCGGCGCGCTCGATGAAGCGGCGACACGCCTGGAATACTATCATCTCGTGCTTGATCGCAGTTTGGCCGCGATCGGCGTGCCGGCCGGCGAGATTTGGTCTGGCACTCTTTGTGGAGAAGCGGCGGGATGACCTCCGCTTCGTCGGCGCCACGCGCGCGTCGCTATCGGGCGCCCACCGCTGATCGTTCTGTGCTGATCGATCCCCCGTGGTCGTCCGTTCGCGACCTCGTCGACCAGAATGTTACGCTGCGTGGCTCGAGCAGTGGGCGGGAGCTTGCCGGCTGTTCGATCGCCGAACTTTCGCGCCGCGCGCGAGCAGAAGTCGTCGCCGCCGCGCGCCACTACACTGCGACCTATCGCAACGTTCCCGAGAGCATCAATACCGATCGTGTTTTTCTCGCAGGGCATCAGCCCGAATTGTTTCATCCAGGCGTGTGGGCGAAGAACTTCGCCCTTTCGCAGTTGGCCGACTCAACGGGCGGAGTGGCCATCAATCTATTGGTAGACAGCGATACGTTGAAGCGGACGACAATTCGCGTGCCGACCGGGAGCGTGCAACAACCTCGCGTCGACGAGATCGCCTTCGACACACCGGGGCCGGAAATCGCCTATGAGCAACGCACAATCGACGATCACGCGTTGTGGACTAGCTTTGGCGACCGGGTGCGAGAATCGCTGTCGCCTCTGGTCAGCAAACCGCTGATCGCTGACTTCTGGCCGCACGTACTGAAGCGTTCGCAGCACGAACGGCTGATTGGTGCTTGCTTTGCGCAGGCGCGGCACCAGCTCGAAGGAGACTGGGGGCTGCAAACGCTTGAGCTACCGCAAAGCCGTGTCTGCCTGCTCGAATCGTTCACCTGGTTCGCGGCACACCTGGTTAGTGAAGCAGAGTTCTTTCGCACGGTCCACAATCAGGCACTGCGCCGTTATCGCCGCCAGTATCACATCCGCAGCGCCAATCATCCCGTGCCCGAGTTGGGCGCCGACGACAACGGCATTGAAGTGCCGTTTTGGCTCTGGACCGATGAGAATCCGAGAAGGCGACGAGCCTTCGTGCGTCAGCGCCAAGGTGCTTGGGAACTGGCCGATCGCACCGGCTGGAATTGCGAACTGCCGGCGCAATCCGCTGATCTGGGTCGCCTTGTTGAGCGGCTGCTCGAACTGCCGGGCCGCGGCGTCAAGCTTCGTAGCCGGGCTCTGGCGACGACGATGTTCGCCCGGGTTTTCGCCGGCGATCTGTTCATTCATGGCATCGGTGGCGCCAAATACGACGAACTGACCGACGCGATCGTGCGCCGCTTCTACGGAGTCGAGCCGCCAGGGTATCTGGTCCTGTCCGCCACGCTGCGGTTGCCGATCGACCGCCCAGCGATCGGCACTGACGACCTTCGCGCTGTCAACCAGCGACTTCGCGAGATCGAGTTCCATCCGGAGCGCTTCCTGCCAGCGACTCGGCAGGACGAGTCCGTTTCCGCGTCGCCTGACGAGCGACGATCTATTGGCAAACTCGTTCGCGAAAAGCGGCGTTTAATCGCGGAGAAGCCCACGCGTGAAACAGCGCGCAAGCGCTGTCGGGCAATCCGCGATATCAACGCCAGCTTGCAGGGCGCAGTGCAAGAGGAGCGATCCCAGACGCTGTCGCAGCGAGCCGAAGTGCTACAGGCCCTGGCTGCCGAGCAAGTGCTGGCGGGGCGTGAGTATTCGTTTTGTCTTTACCCAGCTTCACAGTTGAAGAATTTTTTGCTGGAAATATGTCCACCCTCGCGATAACCTGTTGCCTATGAGGGAATAGAAACTCGAGCCGAGGAAGGGATTCCGACCGATGCGCAAAGGACGCTTGCGGCGCGCGGTGGGTGCGGTAACGCTCCAAACAACCGGGACGAAACGCGTCCGGAGCAAGGCTCCGCGCGGCAAAGTCGTCGCGGTTTCGAAACGGATCCGACGACCGGCGACTAAATCGTCGGCAAGACGATCGTTGCCCAGCGATGACTTTGATCGGGCAACCATACCGTTCAGCTCGCTCGATGATTCCATCGCGATCGTCCCGCCGGCGAAGCCCGCGCCTCTGCCGCACACTGTGGTTGAAGCGGCGGCCGGCGACCACGGTGTCGTTCACCAGTTTTTGCTATCCGTTTTTCAAGGACCGTCCAACGATCACTTTGCCGCCACGCTCGAGGATCCATTCTACGAGCCACGTGACCGCCTGGTCGTCAAGGATCGACATCGCATTTTGGCGCACGTGCACCTCACGCAGCGCGAGATGCAGTTCGGGCCGTTCACATTGCCCGTCGCGGGCGTATCCTGGTTAGGCACCTTGCCTGAGTGCCGCGGTCGGGGTTTGGCCCAATCGTTGTTAGCATCAACAGCTCAGCACATGGCGAGCGATGGCGCCCAGTTGGGTCTGCTTCGTACGCGAATTCCGCATTTCTTTCGCCCCCATGGCTGGGCTGCCTGCGGGCGTCACAGTTACAGCCGGGCCGGCGCCCGCGATGTGATGGCGCAACTTGCGCCGCTCGAGTGGGATCTGACTACAGTGCCGTACCGCGTGCGACCGTGGCGGCAGGTCGAGTTGCCAGCACTGATGCGGCTGTATGGAAACAATTCGGCGAGCGCGTTTGGGCCCTTCGTTCGCAGCGAAGCCTACTGGCGTTGGTTGCTGGGAAGCCGCACCTTCGATCAGGTGCTCGTGGCAGTCCACGGACCCGATCGCAGCGAACTTGCTGACGACCCAACTTCGATTGTTGGTTACGCGATCACGCGCGAAGATCGAAATCGTCCCGAGCTGCAGGTGCTCGAGTTGATGGTTGCTCCGGAGCATCCCGACGCGGCCCTACATCTCATGGCACGCGCGTGCAGCGACGCGCTGGAACGCGATCAACATATTTCAGTCACGCTGCATGCCTCGCCCGATCATCCACTTCACGATACTTTGGCACAGGTCGGCGGTCACCGGCATTGGCACGAGATCGATCAAGGCGAAGTCGCGATGGTGCGGTTGTTAGAGCCCGAGGTGCTCATGCGACGGATGGCCCCGCTGTGGCATGCTCGCGCCGACGAAGCGCGACTCGATCGCCCCTGTGAGCTCGGTCTGTTGATCGAGGGGAGCCGCTGGCAGATCGTGCTGACCCAGCGCAGTGCCAAGCTCATCTGCGGCAAGCTGGGACGCAGCTACCTGAGCTGCAATTGGGCCGAACTGACGCGGTTAATTCTCGGTCACTCCGGCGCCGACGAGCCGCTCGCGGCAGGCCGAATTGAGTGCTCCACGCGGCTAGCCGCGGAAATGGCCGGCGTGCTTTTCCCGCGGTTGCCGCTATGGAATTCGCCCCTTGATACGATGCTGATGGGCACCAGCTAGCAATCCTCAATGGGCTCGCACTGCCAGCAGTCGACGGGCGCCGTCACGACCGACGCGTGGCGTTACTTGCCGATAAGTGACCGCGCCTCCGCCACGACATGGGCCGGCTTGAACCCAAAGTGCTCCATCAGCACGTCCGCCGGCGCCGATGCCCCGAAGCCGTGCATGCCCACAAAGCGCCCGCGCTGGCCGAGATATTTGCGCCAGCCTTGTTCGATTCCCAGCTCGACACCCACCCGGGCATCAACGTCGGGCGGCAGCACTTCGTCGCGATAGGCCGCCGGCTGCTCGTCGAATAGTTCCCAGCAGGGCATGCTGACCACTCGGGTGGCAATACCGGCCGCGGTTAACTGTTCGTAGGCCGACATGCAAAGCGAAACTTCGCTCCCGGTACCCATCAAAATGACCTGCGGGCGACCCTGCGGAGGATCGGCCAGCACATACGCACCGCGAGCGACTCCCGCCACGGGTGCGAACTTCTCGCGGTCGAAGGTCGGCACGTTCTGCCGCGTTAGTATCAACGCCGAGGGCCGGTTGCTCTGAAGCATAATTGTGCGCCAGCACTCGCTCACTTCATTGGCATCACCGGGGCGGAACACCAGCAAATGGGGAATTGCCCGCAGCGCCGCCAGGTGTTCGATCGGTTCGTGCGTGGGTCCGTCTTCGCCGACGCCGATCGAATCGTGCGTGAACACGTAGACGACTGGCAACTCCATGATCGCGCTGAGGCGGATCGATGGCCGGCAATAGTCACTGAAAACTAAGAACGTCGCGCCGTAGGGACGCAAACCCGATAGCGCCATGCCGTTGAGGGCGGCCGCCATGCCATGCTCGCGGATGCCAAAATGCAGGTTGCGAGCACCGTAATTTTCGGCCTCGAAGCTTGCCTCGCCGGACAGCAGCGTCTTGGTCGACGGCGCCAAGTCTGCCGATCCTCCGATAAGCCAGGGCACGTGTTTGGCAATGGCGTTGAGCGCCTTGCCAGACGTATTGCGCGTGGCGTCCCCCTTGGCGCTGGCCGGGAACGTCGGCAAGTCAGCGTCCCAACCGGCGGGCAACTTTCGTTCGGTCATGAGCTGCCACCGAGTAGCCAACTCGGGATACTCGCCGGCGTACTTTTCGAATTGCTTTTTCCAGGCCGCATGCAGCCGCGCGCCACGCGCGCCGAGCCCCGCGGCAACGTGCTCAGGGACATTGGGTGGAACCAAAAAGTGTGCGTCCTGCGGCCAATGGTAGGCCGCCTTGGTGAGAGCAATTTCTTCAGCCCCCAGTGGCGCTCCGTGCGCATCGTGCGAGTCCTGCTTATGTGGCGCGCCGTAGCCGATGTGGCTACGCACCACGATGAGCGTGGGCCGCTCATTCGACTCGACAACCTGCCCGTACGCTTTACGAAGTGCCGCCAAATCGTTGGCGTCGGGCAGCCGAATGACGTCCCAGCCGTACGCAGCGAATCTCTCCGCAGCCTGATCGCTGTAGGCCAGATCGGTCTTGCCCTCAATCGTGATCCGATTGTCATCGTAGATCCAACACAGGTTCGCCAATCGCAGATGCCCAGCCAGCGAGGCAGCTTCGTGGCTGATCCCTTCCATCAGGTCGCCGTCGCTGCACAGCGCCCAAATTCGATAATTGAAGAGCTCATAACCCGGGCGATTGAACTGCGCCGCCAGCCAGCGCTGAGCGATTGCCATACCGACGCTGTTACCGATCCCCTGACCAAGCGGCCCGGTCGTGGTTTCCACTCCGCCAGTGATGCCATGTTCGGGGTGCCCCGGCGTGCGGCTATGAAGCTGTCGGAAGTTACGAATCTCGTCGAGCGACACGGCTGGCTCGTCCAGGGTGCGGCCGTCGGGAGTTGTCTGTCGTACGCCGGCCAGATGCAGTAACGCGTAGAGCAGCATCGATGCATGCCCGCAGGAGAGCACAAAGCGGTCGCGACCAGGCCAAAGCGGATGAGCAGGGTCATAAGCGAGGAACTCGTTCCACAGCGTAAAGGCGACCGGGGCAAGGGCCATGGGGGTGCCGGGATGGCCACTCTTGGCCTTCTCCACGGCATCCATTGCCAGGGTGCGAATCGTGTCGATAGCCAACCGATCGAGATTTGCCGTGGAAACAGCCATTTCACCTCCTAATTTGCGTGGTCCGCTGAGTTTAGGAGGGGGGGGACAAAGCGTCAACGCAGTGGGGTTAAGTCCCGCGCCCGTTAGCCCTTGCGCAGATACCCCGCGCTCGACTGAAAGTACTTGCGGCGACGAGTCTGGACGGCATCAGACGACTCGGCTTGTTGTCGGCGCAAATCGGCGAGGTTCGCGCTGCAAAGGCTGCAGCCGGCAACCGTGACATGAAACTCTAGATACTCGCGCGCCGCGTCGTCGAGGGTTCCTAAGAGATAGCCGCCGAACTGCTCGCGAGTGGGGCAGCTCAGCCGATGCCGGCGCCAGATGGCCCCCAAGCTGTGCGTTCCCGCGTCGCGCAGCGAGATCAGCCCCGCCAGCCGCTCGCGCAGCGCGGCGTCGAGCCGCAATTGTTCTTCGAGCCGCGCCATTTCCTCGGCGGGCAGGGCCTCGTCGAAGTAGGCTTCCAACTCGGCATCCGTCAATTGGCGCGACATGGTTGAACTATCCCCCGCAATTGCGCTGGTGACGCAGGTCCTTAAGCTTGCAATTCTGGAAAAACGTCGGGCGGAAGCTGAAGCTTCCCTAACGCCGAGCGCAGGCGTGCCAAAAACTCAAACTTGTAGTTGGCCACGGTTTGCTCGGAGAGACCGAGCTGCTGGGCAGCCTCCTTGTTCGCGCGACCGCGCACAAAGAGCAATTCTGCGCATTTGAGCTTCTCCCAGTCGCCGCGTTGCCGCCAGCGCGCGATTTCGGCCGCCAAGGCCCGCACGAGTGCGGCTTCTTCCAGTTGACGTCGTTCGCCGCTGCGCAGCAGCGTGCTCGCGCCCTGCTGTTGGCCGGCGACATCCCAACCGCTTGAACTGGCGCCGGTCGGCTGCAGCGGCACCGTCGGGCGCCTGCCCGCGCGGCGCAATTGATCGGTCAACTTATGCGCGGCGATGCTGAACAAGTAGCTCTCAAGCGGCCGCCCGCCATCGAAATTCGGCAAGCTCGTCAGCAGCCCGATGAAGGTCTCTTGCACGACGTCTTCGCTGGTGGCGCGATTCCCCAGCCGACTTTCGACGAACGCCAGCAACCGACCTTCGTAGCGTCCGATCAGTTCGTTCCAGGCCTCGGCATCGGCTGCGCGCACGCGCTCGATGAGGATGCGGTCGAATTGTGATACGGAATCGACGGGCACTACAGACTTTCCACGGTCAATAGACCTGGCACGACACGCGCTCCGCTGGTAAGCGACGCCCGCGTTGCGACACCGGCGACTTGCGGCCATTTTACTCGGCCGCCACGCTACCGCCACGGCAGGCCCCAACTACAGCACGCCGCGGACAGCGGCCCAGGCACCACTTACCGTTGCGACCGCTGCAGCACCGGCAGCCAGTTTCAAACGCCCGCTGTAATAGCCGCGCGACGCCGTGTCGAGCTTCAGATAGCCCCACAGCGTAGCGAGCAACCCTAAGAGCAAGCCGGCGCCGGCACCCCCCAAACGCACGCGCCGACCTATCTCGATCGACTGCAACCGCTCCTCAATGACGTGTCGGGCGTGCTGATCGAGCGTGAGCATGACGTGCGTCTCGTACATGGTCATTCCGGTCGCGCTTGATTCTTTTGGCTCGGTCCACCAGACAACGTTGCCCACCGAGATTTCGTGCGGCAGGCGGATCTTGTCGACCGCCGACGACCCGTAGACGCGACGCACGTACTGTTCGAACAATTCGTGAACCACGCCATCCGCGGCCGTGTAGCTGTCCTGTGGCGTGGGCTCAAGCGCCATCGTCGTGCCCACCAGTCGTAAAACTCCATCGCTGCCGACACGCTGCTCGGGCGGGAGATCAACCCAAGCGGGGCGCGCTCCACCGATCGGAGTCGCTGGCGCGGCGGCGGACACCGGATGGTCGGAGTCGTCTGGACCGGCACGAAACATTGGTTCCGGGGCAGGTAGTTTTCTTTCACGATCGGGAACGATCTCGACTTCGATCTTCGATGTCTCACTGGTCAGCGGCGCCACGAGCCGACGCTCTACGGCCGGAGCCTCGGGAACGGAGGTTCGCTCGGGCACGCGATCCACGCGGGAAACCTGCTGAATGGGGTGACGACTCGCTTTGGCAACCGTGGGCCAGATTGATTGCGAGGCATCGCTCCCCCACAGTCCTTCAAGAGCGAATTCGGCCAGACAAGTTGCGATCATCCATTCGCCAAAGGAGTGCTTCTTTCCATCGGCATCCGCGGGTAGCTCCGCAGTCGGCGAAGTCACTCTGTCGGACCAGCCCCGAATGGCTAACTCGATCTCGATGGCGGAAAGTGAGTTACCCAGTTGGCCGGTCGGCTTCCCCTCAAGGGAGCGCACGGCGCTGCCATTGGGGTTTGGCAACCGCAGCAGGAGAGCGTCGTTCTCTCGGTCTAACTGAAACGACGGTCGCTCGGCCGACGTCGAGCGGGAGATCGACACGGCACTCAACAACAACGATGCTTCTTCTACGAGGCGGTGCGTGAAATCGGTCGCCTTCATGCCAGCATGGGGACTGTCGACCATGACGACGACGGTATCGATCGGCAGCCTCCAACCGCCACTGGGATGGCGGCGACTAAGCTGGGCAATTTGTTGGAGTTCGATCCGCTTGCGGTCGGCCCTCACGATGGCATGATCCCAGGTCCGCAACTGCTCGTTCGAGGTGCGGGCATGGGCGCTCGTCACAATCTCGTCGTTATCGAAGAGGATTTCATTTGTCAGAGCGAGAATAACGGTCGCCAACTCCGTAGGTTTCACGCCAAAATGCAGGCAACTGGGAGCCAATAAGTGGATTTCCAGCACCGAAGCATTCGCTTGAAACGAGTAAACGGGCACCGCGACCGGGGCCGGTGGGAATGGCCGCTGCGTCCAGTGGCTTACTCGAAACAGCACGACTGCCAGCAACAGGAAAGCGCAGACACCCCCAAAGAAGACCGTCAGCCCGCAGCCCATCGCCATCGCACGGCCTGCCCCGTGACGCCGACCGGCCGAGTGCCGCTGATAGAAACTGACAACGACCATGGCCACGACGGCAATAATCAATAGCTCAATCGCGCCGATTCCCATTCTCATGAACCCCAGTGTCATGGTGCGATGCTCCTATTCCGCCCGGTGCGCCGTGGAATACGTCGCATCAGTCCAGGGGCTGGCGAGTTGCACGGCCAGGGCCATGCTCGTGGCGGTCACAACGGCGAACTGCTCCGGAAATCTCCAGAACAAGCAGAGCACAAAGGCCCACAGACCGTAGGTCGCGGTGCGCCATAGCCCAACGCGCGAACGCCGCTGCGGATCGGCCAACTTCCACCAGCGCAACACGGGGAACAAGAAACCGAAGTAAGCGAGAAACCCTTCGAGGGTCGGTGCTCCACGAGGATCGGCGAAGACGACTGAGTAAACACGTCCACCGGGCAAGGCCTTGCCGGCCCAGGTCGTCGCTTCGCGAACCGCGGGGTTGGTCGAATACGGTAGGTCGACGATCAACAGCCGCTCGACTCCCCAGGCAAACAGCCCGAGCAGTAGTCCCACGATCAGCATCGTGAAGCGCCGCGGCAACTCGTCTCCGGGGCGCCGTTCCCAGAGTTTCGCGGGGATCAAGATCGACCAGGCGCCTACGGTCGCCACGCTTCCCAGCCAGAGGAATTGCGTGGCTTCCAACCGCCGATCGAATAAGGGCGAGACGAGCACGCAAACCACGGCTACGACCAGGGCGCTAGCAAGCAACGAGCTCAATAGTTCGGTGAAGCGCTCGCGCGTCGACTTCGGGAGTGTCGCAGTGCCAGGGCGGAACGGAGATGAGGGAACCCGCTGCCTGACTGCCTGCGCCGGCATCGGAGTCGCTGCGGCGGCAGGCGGAGCAAAGTACTGCGGAGTATTGTTCTGCGGCGCGTATGCCTGGGGCGCTGGCGGTCGCGCGACCGCGCCGGGGAGTGGCGGCGGTTGACTCGCTCGCGATAACGACGCCGACGGCTGATCGCCCGCATTCACGACCACGCGAATGATTCGATAGATACCGTAGAATAAGGCGGCCGGCACCCACAACGTGCTCGTCATGATGAACGCGATCAGGCCGACCACCATCAGGCAGACGCGAACGGCAGGATGCAGATCGGCCTTCTTCCAGGCTGCCCGCAACTCCAGCCAATTTTTTCGCACCCAGCGCCAAATCGGCTCGTCGTCGGCAAACGGATCGACGCTAGCCGCGGCTGGCATCTGACCGGCGTGCGCTGGTAGCGGATGTCGGAGCGCCGCCTGAGTGGCGCCAGCCAGGTAGCTCAATGCGCCTGCCACGCCATTGAAAGGCATCGGTCCTACATTGGCGAGCGGCACTGACTGCGGCATCGGAGCCGAAGCCGGAATGGTTGCGCCATCTACCATTACGTTCAGATCATTCGGCGACAGGAACGTTGCGTCGAGGGCCGCCAACAACTCGCTCACCGTGCGGAACCGCTGCTCGGGGTCTTTATTAAGCGCGCGAGCCACCACGCTGCGATAGGGCTCCACGAGCGGCGAAAGGTCGGGCTGCGCGGTCAGGTGCTTCATCAGCACTTCGCCAACACTCTCTCCTTCGAACGGCACGCGGCCCGTCAGCATCTCGTAGAACATGACGCCCAGGGCATAGATATCGATTTCTTTGCCGTAGCGGCCATTGGCCACTTCGGGCGCCATATAGTGAACGGTGCCGACGCTTTCGGTCTGGCCGCTACGACGGCTCGCCGAGATGAACTTCGACAGGCCATAGTCGCCCAGTTTCACCAGGCCTTCGTCGCAAAAGACGTTACCCGGCTTCAGGTCGCGATGGACGATGCCGTGGTCGTGCAAGTAGGCGACACCGGCGCTGATCCCCTGCATCCAGCGAATCGCTTCGGCCGGCGGCATGCCCCGGGGATAGTCGCTAACTACGCGGTCGAGCGTGTGCCCGGCGACGTATTCCATGATGACCCAAGTGTCCTGGTCGTCGTCCTGGCGAATATCGTAAAGCGCGACGAGGTTCGGATGCCGCAGGTTCAAGCACTGCACAACACCGCGCAGCTCGACATCAAGATTGCGACGCACCAGCTTGAGCGCGACCTCTTTGCCGGCGTCGCTCGTGGCGAAATAGACCTCGCCAAAACCGCCGCGGCCGACACCCCGCTTGATCACATAGCCCGACAAGGGGCGCGAACCGCTGGCGTACAGATACTTGGCGGTGCCGAGACGCGGCTCCTGCGCTTGGCCGGGTTCGGTCGCTCGCAGGTCCATGAGTTCATCCCCGTTGGGGGCCAAAAGTAGCGATTGCTCGTCCATGTCAGGATAAACCTAGAGAGGTTCGAGCGTCAGCGAAAAATCGTCGCCGGCGATGGTCGAGCGGTCGGTGACGGCCGCCCGCTCACTTACTTCGCGGCCGTCCACCTGCCAGACCCCGTCGGCCCGGCAGCCCAAATTGCCCCCCTGCTGGTACAGCACGACTTCGTGCGACCAATCGGGGCACGTCACATGACTCGCCGGACCGGGCCCCAGAATGCAGGCGTCGGCCATCAGCAGCACGGCATCGACCGAAGGTTGCGTACGGTGCGGGCTGACAAACTCCAGCCGTGCCGTAGTACTGAGCGGATGCGGTTGCCGAAATCGCAGCTTCACGTTGCCGGCCAATTCGATCAGGTCGCCATCCGCCAGCGAGCGAACTCCGGCGACCGGGCGACCGTTCACCCGAGAGTCGCGGATGGCTTCGAGCACGTAGCCCTCGCCGGCACGGCGAATCTTGGCGTGCCGGCGCGACAAATCGGCCAACAGCGGAACGTCGACGGGCGAGCCCTGCACCGGTTGGCCCAGCAGCACTTCGCTGGCCAGGCAAACCAAATAGCCCCCGACCTCGTCGACCCACAGCAAGAACCTGGGGCCCGCGACACCGGCGACCGAGCTATCGACTTCGTGTGACACGTCCCCTCTTCGCGGCCATTGGGCCGCGCGATCGCCTGCCGGGCGGATCGAGGCCTGCAACCGCACCTCGGCGGCCTTCCAGGCTCGATGGCGCGCCTGGCGCGCCGGTGAATCCTCGGGGGCGATCGCCAACACCTGGTCGGCACAGTCCAACACGCGCGACCAATCCTCGCCGCGTAGCGCCTCGTGCAATTCCAGTGTCAGTTCGCGGTACCGCCCTGCCTTCAAGCTAACATCCGCCTGGCGGCGCTCCAACAGCCGAAGGTCGGGGCGCACCGAGCGGGCTTGCGTGAGTTGTGCGTCGGCCTCGGCGAAACGTCCGCGGCGGATCGCCTGATCGGCCGCCTCGAGGCAGCGGACGACGCGGTCTAATTGACGGGCCGCCTGATTGTTCCGATCGCGGGCCGCGAGTTTTGTCAGCTTTTCGCGGGCCCCGGCCGCATCGCCCGCCGACAGACGTTGCATGACTTCCTCCAAGGCACGACTGGCCGCCGCGTCTTTGATGCTGCCCAACTGCCGCGTGTCGGCCCCCAACTCGGTGGCAGCCGCCAGGTCTTGCCAGCCGGCGGAGCTTTCCCCCTTGTCGAGCCGATCCTTGCCGCGGCGGGCGAAACGGTCGGCCAGGCGGGCCAGCAATCGCTTGGCAGGCAGAAACTCCTGCAACTGCCCGTCGGCGAGAATCCGACTGGCCTCATCGAGCCGGCCGTCGTCGAGCGCCACCTGGGCTTCGCGCAGCTTGAGTCGCCAGGGCTGGAACATCGTGCATCCTTCTCGCCGCTGCCGAACTGATTTGAATAGTTGTCGCTGGTTCGAGAATCCCTGCGCGGTTTCCCAGCCCCGGGGAGACAACCCCGGGGCTGGAAACCGATGAAGACGATCAAAGGCTACTCACCCGGCTTGGTGGCGATTTCCGCCTGCGGGCCGGCGAAGTAGTCGGTCACCTGTTCGACGATGTTGTCGCTCACCTGCACGTCGAGGTGAATCTCGCCGAACTCGCTCTCGCTGCCGACGAGTCGTTCGTCGACTTCGATCTTGGTCCGCAGCTCGTTAAGCAGTTCCTTGACGCGGCCCAAGCGGGTGTCGTCGAAGTGGTAGTCGTTGCCGACTTGCGCGGCCTGCACCATCTTCAGCCGGGCTTCGACGTTCTCGACTTCGACTTCAAGCTGCCGCTTCTGGGCCAGCATGTTCTCGAGCTTCTGACGGGCACCTTCCAGGCTGCGCGTGCGGGCGGTCGAAATCTCACGCAGGCTGGCCAACGTCGCTTCGTTGGTCTTGAAACGCTCGAAGCGGCGACCCAGATCGGTCTTCACTTCATCGCGGGTGTAGCGATGGCTGGCGTACTGGAACGAGTCTTGCGCTCCTTCCAGATCGGTCTTGAGCTGCAGGATGCCCGACTTGTCTTTGGCGAGCCGGACTTCAAGCTCCGTTACTTGCTTGGCGAGCCGCTCGAGCTCGACCTCTTCGCGGGCGATCAGGTGCATGTTCTTGCGGATGTCGGGGACCAGGTCTTTGACCATCTTGCGGGCGCGATCGATCTCGAACTCGACCGGCACGGTGTCCTTGACCGAGTCCTTGACCCAACCGACCGACGTGCGGACGTAGCTCAACGCGTCGTGTCCAAAAAACAGCCCCGCTAACAACACCGCCGCGCCCCCACCGACAAGCGCCTTCTTCAACATGGGCGTACCCATCCTTTCGCAGTCATACCGCCCAGGGCGGCCGCCCGATCCGGCGTGGCAAGCCCTGGTCACATGTGATCGCTAAGCACCCCGGCGGTGCCACTTGTGCGGTACTTCGCTGGCGCTAGCGGAATCTTGGAAGGAAAGATCGAAGAAAGTTGGCGAGGTAGTCCTCAAGCGGAACCTGTAACCGTGCCCCACCTGGCGCCACCCATGTCCTGAACCCAATGCGCTACCTATGTCCTGATTGCACCTGTCCTGATTGCACCCCCTTCCCCTCAAGCCTCAGGCCTCAAGCCTCACCCCTCTTCTATAAAGTGTTCCGGGATTTTGCGTCCGGGTGCGTCCGGGTGTCGTGAAATTGCACCCGAACTCAAATAGGCGGCACAACTTGGGGCGATCGATGCCCGAGGAGTTTTGCGTCCGGGTGATCGTCCGGGTTGCGTCCGGGTGGGGCGTTTTGCGTCCGGGTATTGGGTGGTGGTTGTCCAAGCCCTACCTCAATGCCTCGATCCTCAAGCCACGCGCCTCTTCTAGAAAGTGTTCCGGGAATTTGCGTCCTAACCGTCCTAAGTCCGAAAAAATCGCCATTAACTCCTTTCATATCCACACGTTGAAGTTAGGACGCAAATCGACAAAACTTGCGTCCTAGCTGCGTCCTAACGGGCTGTTTCGCGTCCTAAGCCGGTGGTGAGTCCGGCTTTCGGTGAGCAATTCGACGTGAGCGGAATCGAACGGGTACTAGAATCAGCTCCAACTGGCTTCCGCCCTTTCCAGTGGCCTGTCGGCTGATCTCGCGAGACCTCGATCGGAATGCCACGCATGGCGA
>CAZBWM010000079.1:0-32777 GCA_964495375.1 uncultured Planctomycetaceae bacterium
GTCGATGCCCCCCTTCTTCACCAGGGCGATCAATTCGGCCAACTTAGCCGCGGGCAACGGAAACTTGTCGATCGACAACCCTTGTGCGTTCAACTCACGGAGCACGTCCTGCTGCATCCAGTTGGCGGCCGTCTTACCGTCACCGGCCGCTTCGGCCAGCGCGATGAAGTAAGCAACCAGCTCGCTCCCCTGATTCACGAGCACGTCGCTATCGTAAGGCGTGATGCCATAAGTGGACTCGAGCCGGGTGCGGAGCGCCGCAGGCAGCTCGCCCAATTCGGCCCGCACCTGCTCGACCTCGGCCGCGGTCACGGTGACCGGCACCAGGTCGGGCTCGGGGAAGTAGCGGTAGTCGCTCGATTCTTCTTTATGACGCTGCCCGCGCGTGACGTTCGCCTGATCGTCCCAACCGCGCGTCTGCTTGGGCACCTGGCCGAGCCGCTGGCCGGTCTCTTGCCACACCTGCCATTGCCGCTCGGTTTCGTAGGCCAAGGCTCGCTCGACCGCGCGGAAGCTGTTCATATTCTTGATTTCAACGATCGGCGTCGGCACGTTGCCTTCGGGCGTGTGAACGTGCAGGTTCACGTTCGCATCAACGCGCAGGCTTCCTTCCTGCATGTTGCAGTCGGACACGCCCAGATAGGTGAGCAGCAATTTCAATTCGTTGAGAAACGCCTTGGCCTCGGCGGGCGAGCGCATGTCGGGCTTGCTGACGATTTCCAGCAAAGGCGTGCCCGTGCGGTTCAGGTCGATGCGGCTGTCGGCCTGGCCGGCGGCCTCGTCGTGCATGCTCTTGCCGGCATCTTCTTCGAGGTGCGCGCGAATGATGCCGATGCGGCGCGGCTCGATTTTTCCCTTCGGGTCGCTGATGTCCAACCAGCCTTCGCTCGAGAAGGGCAGATCGTACTGGCTGATCTGGTACCCCTTCGGCAAGTCGGGGTAGTAGTAGTTCTTGCGATCCCACTTGGTGTACGGCGCGATCTGGCAGTTGAGCGCCACAGCCGTCCGCAGCCCCAGCTCGAAGGCCCGGCGATTCATCACCGGCAGCACGCCCGGCATGCCGATGCACACCTGGCACGTCTGCGTGTTGGGCGCGGCGCCAAAGCGCGTGCTGCAACCGCAGAACAGCTTGCTCACCGTGGCAAGCTGCACGTGAATCTCAAGGCCGATGATCGTGGTATACGGAGCAGTCACGGTAGCCTGATTCAATCCTTCGGTCGATTACTTGTGGCAATGCGGGACGCGCAGCAGCGATGAATTCTAAATGAACAGTAAAGGCATCCACAGAAAACGCAGAACGACACAGATTACTAAGATGCCGACGGCGCACTACGCACACGGCACACTTCGCTCATCTGAGTCCAACTTCTGTGTACTTCTGCGTTCTTCTGTGGATCGATCTCCTCTGATTTCTTTGCGCCTTAGCGCCTTTGCGCGAGGCGCTTGTCGATTATTTCAGCCTCGGCGCGCGGCGGTGCCAGTCGGTCTCGCGCTGGTACATGGCGCCCGCTTGCAGCAGCTTCTCTTCGGCGAACGGCGGCGCCTGCAACTGCAAACCGATCGGCAACCCGGTGCTGCTCTGCCCACAGGGGACGACCAACCCGCCCACCCCTGCCAGGTTCGCACTCACGGTGTACAAGTCAACCAGGTACATGGCCAGCGGATCGTCACTCTTCTCGCCGACCTTGAAGGCCGGCGTGCTCGTGACCGGGCCGACGATCAGATCGACCTCTTTGAACGCGGTGTCGTAATCCTGGCTAATCAACCGGCGGACCTTAAGCGCCTTGAGATAGTAGGCGTCGTAGTAACCGGCCGACAGCGCGTAGGTGCCCAGCATAATGCGGCGCTTGACCTCGGGGCCGAACCCTTCGGCGCGGCTCTGCCGATACATGCGCACCAGCGGCGAATCGAGCTGGGCGACGGCGGCTTCGCGACTGGACTTCGCCCCCTCGGCGGCCCGCTCCAGCGCCGCGCGCTCGGCGTCGAGCGCTTCGCCCAGCTTCTTCGTGTCGGTCCGGTGGCCGTAGTGCACACCATCGTACCGGGCCAGGTTGCTCGACGCTTCACTCGGCGCGATCACGTAGTAGCAGGCGACGCCATACTTGCCGTGCGGCAGCGAGACGTCGACGATCCTCGCGCCGAGCGACTCGTAAACCCTGATGGCTTCGCGCACCGCCCGCTCGACTTCGCCATCGAGCCCGGCCGCGAAGTGCTCGCGAGCGATCCCCAGCCGCAGCCCGGCCAGCGGTTTGCCCACCAACTGGCTGTAGGCTGGCACCGCTTTGGGCACCGAGGTGCTGTCGCGCTGGTCGTGCCCGGCGATCACTTCCAACAGCAGGGCCGCGTCTTCGGCCGACTGGGCCAGCGGGCCGATCTGATCCAAGCTGCTGGCGAACGCGACCAGGCCGTAGCGGCTCACGCGACCATAGGTCGGTTTCAGCCCGGTGACGCCGCACAAACCGGCCGGCTGGCGAATCGATCCGCCGGTGTCGGTACCGATCGACAATGGCACCATCCGCGCGGCGACGCAGGCGGCCGCGCCGCCGCTCGATCCGCCGGCGATCCGCTCGGTGTCCCACGGATTGCGGGTGGGGCCAAAGGCCGAGTTTTCGGTCGACCCTCCCATCGCGAACTCGTCAAGATTGGTGCGCCCTAGCAGCACGCCATCGGCGGCTTTGATCTTCTCAATCACCCCGGCGTCGTATGGCGGGCGAAAGTTCTCGAGCATCCGCGAGCCGCAGGTACACAAGTCGTCGCGATCGCAGAGCAGATCCTTGATGGCGACCGGCAACCCGCCCAACAGGCCGAGCTTCTCTCCGCGGCTGCGTCGCGCGTCGATCGCCGCGGCCTGCTTGAGCGCTCGCTCGCCATCGACTCGCAAGAAAGCGTGGACGGCGCCATCGTGCCGCTCGATCTGTTCCAGGCACGCGCGCACGAGCTCCGCGCTCGACAGCCGGCCGGCCGTCAGCTCGGCGAGCAACTCGGTGGCGGTTTTTTCCAGTAAAGTCATAAGATTTTGTAGGGTGCGTGCAACGCACCAGTTTGATTGTCGGGGCGAGCAAGCCGCGCCACTTGGCACCGTGGTGTGCTGCGCACTCCCTACGGTCGCGCCCTGCGGCCCTGCGGTGCTACTCTCCCAACACGGCCGGCACCAGGTAATGCTCACGGTCATGCTGCGGGGCGTTCGCCAGCGCCTGCTCGCGCGGCAAGCTGGGGCGCACTTCGTCGTCGCGGAAGACGTTGGTCAGCTCGATCGCGTGGGCCATCGGCTGCACGCCGTCGGTATTGAGCTCGGAGAGCAGGTTCATGTAGTCGACGACCTGCCCAAGCTGCGTAGTCATGCGATCGAGCTCGGCCGGAGTGAGCAGCAAGCGACCGAGCAGCGAGACCTTTTCGACATCCGCACGGCTGAGTGACATGCAGGCAACCCGAATGAGAGAATTGTTCGACGCGCGGCTACTTCAGAACACCGCATCATCAACGATGCGAAGACGCGCACACACCCGGGCGCCAATCTCGTGCGTTTCGAACACCCGCCGAGCTGCCCGGCTGCGACCGAAACCTACGAGCTGGTCGGCAGCTTGAACGGCTTGCTGCGAACCGTCTTGGTCACCGCACCGCTTCGCAGGCATTGCGTGCAGACCCGCATCGACTTGCTCGTTCCCTTCACCGTCACGTGCACGTTCTGCAGATTGGGCTGGAACTTGCGGGCCGTGATGCCGGTGATCTTGGTACCGACGCCGCCGAGGTACTTGGCCTTGCCGCGGGTGGTGATTCGGTTGCCGGTTTGGGCCGACTTGCCGCAGACTTCACAAACGCGAGACATGGCGAAAACCTCTTGGCCGGGGCAGGGTGCGAACGTGACCAAGCCCGGCTTTCTCGCCGGCAGGCCAATCCGCTCGCAAACAGTGGATGTCAGTCGATTTGAGAATCCGTCAATATAGCCGGATTCGGGCCGCTGACAAGGCGGACGGAGGCCGGCCAGCGACGCGTTTTTCTCACGCTAGCGTAAGCACTTGCGCCGCTGGACCCTGCTCCGCGGCGCAAGCACCTGAATCGTTCCAATGCCTTCAGCATCAAATCGCTGACGTGCGGCGGGCGCGGCCTATCGTGCGGCGACCGGGCTCTTCGCCATACCCGGCAGTGCCGCGTTCGTCGGCTGGCGGAACGTAATGTCGTGCGCCAAGAGCCGCTTGTCGGTCACGAAGTAGGTGCTGTAGTCGGCGACCACCAGATTGAATGTCTCAGCGTCGGCCCACTCGGTTACTTCCTGGAGCGCGACCGGCCCGTCGAGCGTGTGCAGCAAGGCGCCGGGCCTCAGCTCCTTAGGCATGCGCCAACCTTCGCCGGGAACCCACAGTGGGTGACCGCGGGTGAGAAAGACGTCGCGGTCGGCCAGCGACAACTTGAGTATCGGGGTTGGTGGCCCGTGTGTGGTCCCCAGCACCGGCTGGTAAGCCAACTGACCGGTTTCCACATCCTGCGAAAGAACGTAATCGCCGACGCGGATCGACTCGATCGGCCGCGGTCCCGTCCAGGTCGACACCAAGGTACCGGCCAGAAAACACGAGTGTGAAATCTGGATGGTTGACATCGTCGAGGTCGTCGTGATGGGCTTAGTCGGCTGATACGAATAGTCGTTGTAGTCGTACCACCAGCGATACCAGTCCGTAGCATCGGCCCGACCTTCTCGCCCCGTCGCCGCGCTCAGCGTATCGCTGATACGCTCGTTGATCAGATTGGCGGCGCGATTGAAGGACGCGACGTTGGCCATCACCTTGCTGGCCGCCAGGACCTGCTCGGACGCCCGCGCCACCGCGATCTCCGGTTCCACAACCCGGCCCGGTTGCCGCACGTTGGTAGCCGGTTGGCTCCCCGCATCCGAAACGAGCACGATTTCGGGACGCTCGGCGTAGCTGGCAAACTGCTGAGCGAACGGCCCGTCTCGGAACAGTGAGAGGATGAAGGCCGGACTGCCTCCACCTCCCATCAACTGCACCTGAACCTCGACCGGCACCTGCATCGCCGACAACAACAGCGGCACCCAGGCGTGCATGCTGCGCTCTTTAAGCTGCGCGGCGATCTCCTTGCGAACTTCCGGAAATTGCGTCCAGACAGCCTGCCGCGCAAGCGCCTCGGTGGCGGCCGGCGTATCGAACGTGCCCATCAAGCGCACGGCCGCGAGCGCCGCGTCGGGACCGGCAGGTAGCAGAATCGACTCCAGCGCCGGCAGCACCGTGGGATCGGTGATTGCCGCCACGGCGCCGGCGCCCTGAGCACGCACGACTGCATCTTTGCTGGTCAACAGGCGCTTGAGCTCGGTAAGCCGTGGCTTCCACTGCTTGAGCGCTTCGGCTTGCAGCTTCTCCTGCGCGAGTACGATATCGATTTGCGCGCGTGTCAACAGCGCGCCGCGAAAACGTTGCAGCCCCAACCGCTTCTGCAAGGCCACATCGCCGGGATTGAGCTGATAAGCCAGCGTGTCGTGCAACCGTGCTTGCGCGGCGAGCCCCTTCTGCTGACACCAGCGGGCTAGCGCCGCTTGATCGGCCGATGTCATCGCCACTTGATCGCGGCGCGTGCGATACTCTACTAGATCGGGCGACGAACTGAGTTTCTCCTCGGCCGCGGGAACCGAGAGCCACTGGCCGTCGAGCAGCACTTCGCCTCGCTGCCAGCGCGCGGCCGCGTAATCGGGATCGAGCGAAACAGCTTCGTCCAGCAAAGCCGCGCGCAGCTTGACGTCGCCAGCAATTTCGGCGGCTTGCGCCTGATGGACCAGCCGCGCGGCCGGCGATACACCTTCCACGCGGGCTTCCGCGGACCAAACGTGCGCTACTCCCGCTGCGACGAAACACAGACCGACAGATAGCGACACACAAGTTCGAACCAACATGGCCCTTCTCCTATTCCAGAAGATCGAACTGCGGCGTGACTCTCGCGATGCAGTTGCGCGGTATCTTTTGAGAGATTGACCGCCGCCACCGCCATTTTTTCTACACCCGGGCAATAGCGGCGACAACATCATTCCGGCGAAGTTGGCGCACGCCCGAACAACAAGAAGTGTGGTGCCAATTCGGGGCAGGGCAGGGGGGCACCCGCCCTATCCAATCGGTGTCAGGAACCGATTCAACTTTCCAGTCGGCTATTAGAACCCCGCCCTGAGTATCGGTTCCCGACACCGTTTGGGCTTCCGGGACGCGACGATGAACGCCGAAGTCGCCTCACTACCCCTTAACCCACCGGCGCCGCGGCCCCTTGCTGCGCGAACAGCCGGTCGACGCACTGCCGCACCCGCTGGCGCGTGTGCTCGTAGTCGGCCAACAGCGCGTCGCGATCTTCGTAGCCCAAGAACCGGGCCAGCTTCGCCCGATCGATCGGTTCGTCGGGTAGATCGTCGCGGGCCGTGCTCTTGAGCAGCCGCAGCCGGGCTTCAATCGTCCGCAGAAAGCGGTACGCGTTCGAGCAGAGCTCGAAGTCGGCGTCGTTCAGGTGGCCGGCCGCGCGCAGGGCCGCCAGCGCGTCGAGCGTGTTGGGGTCGACGACCGCCGGCTCGGCCGCGCCGTACTTGAGCTGCAGCATCTGCACCAGGAACTCGATGTCGACCAGCCCGCCGGGGCCTCGCTTGATGCTCCCTTTGGGGACGCCCTCTTCCATGCGGCGGCGCATGTCGCGGATCGCCAGGGCGTCGCCATCCTGCCACGGCGTGGCGAACGTGCACTCGCGCACCACGGCGGCCGCGTCGGCGCTCGCCCGCTGGGATCCGTAGACCACGCGCCCGCGCAGCAAGGCTTGCCGTTCCCAGATGGTCCCTTGCCCTTCGGCAAAGTAGCGCCGCAGTTCTTCGAAACTCGTGGCCAGCGCGCCGCTGCGGCCAGTCGGTCGCAATCGCACGTCGACTTCGTACAGCCGACCATACGGCCCAAGCTGGCTGGCGATGCGGATGATCCGCTGCCCCAGCTCGCTGAAGAAGTGCTGGTTCGACGTCGACTCGGCACGCCGCGCCCGCCGCCCCGGCACCGTCGTGCCGTCGGCCTCGTAGAGAAAAATCAAATCGAGATCGCTGTAATAGTTCAGCTCGCGACCGCCGAATTTGCCGAGCGCCAAGATCACCAGCTCGCACGGCTGCCCGGCGTCGGGGCCGCTATTGAGCGTCGGCTCGCCGAGCTTGGCCGCCAGCTTGTCGTATTCGACCATCACGATCTGTTCGAGACAGGCCTGGGCGATGTCCGACAGCACGCCGGTCGTCGCCTGCACGTCTTGCTTGCCGAGAATGTCGCGCACGCCGACACGCAATTGCTGCGCGTTCTTGAAACTGTGCAGGATCGGCTCGATGTCTTCCGCGCCGCGGCACAAGTCGGCCAGCGTCTGCTGCAAAAAATCGAGCGTCGGCAGCTTGTTGAGCACCAGGCTGTCCATCAACTCGTCGATCATGCCGGGGTTGGTGATCAGGATGTTCGACAGGTACTGGCTCGACGCGCACAGTTCGACGTACAACCGCAGCGTCGGCGGATTGAAGCTGAACAGCTCCCACAGCACCCCTTTGCCGCCGAGCGAATCGCTTACTTTTTCCAGCGTGATCAGCGTGCCATCGGGGTCGGGCGTGGCCGCGATCGCCGCCAGCAACCGCGGGGCGATCGATGCCAGAAAATGCCGGCAGCGCCGCGTCGACAGAAACCGAATCTTCTCGACCGACAGCGCGGTCAGATTTTTGTACGCCAGCTCCACGTCGCGGAAGTCGTAGCGCGACAACACCTCGCGCACGCGCTCCGGCGCCGGATCGGGATCGAGCACCAGGTCGACCTCGGGCTCGGTCTGGGCATCGTCGCGAAAGGCGTCGTGCAGCAGGTGATCGAGAATCTTGCGATTGACGGCCGTCTTCGCTTCGTGATCGGTCTCGAACGCCTCGCGTGCGGTTCGCTCCCGCCGGTCCGCATAGCCCAACCGAATCGCCAGGCGGCGAATCTCCGCCGGGTCGTCGGGGAGCAGGTGCGTCTGCAAATCGAACATGATCTGCAGCCGATGCTCGATATTCCGCAGAAAGCAGTAGTTTTCCTCGAGGATCGTCCGCTCCTGATGCGTCAGGCAGCCGACGCGCTCCAACTGCTGCATGGCCGGCAGCGTGCCGGTCACGCGCACCTCGGGCAGGTCGCCGCCATTCAACAGTTGCAAAAACTGAATCACGAACTCGATGTCGCGAATGCCGCCGTGCCCCGTCTTCACGTTCCGGGCGTCGGCCCCTTCGCGAACCGTGCGCTGCTCGATGCGCCGCTTGAGGGCCTTGATGCCGGTGATATCAGCCAGACTCAGGTAGCGGCGATAAATCCACGGTTCGAGCTGCGCGAGAAATTCTCGCCCCAATTCGAGATCGCCGGCGATTGGCCGAGCCTTTACATAAGCCTGCCGCTCCCAGGTGCGCCCCAACACGTCGTAATAATGCGTCGCCTGCTCGATGCTCGAAACCAACGGGCCGCGCAGCCCCTCGGGGCGCAGCCGCAGATCGACACGATAGGCGGCGCCATGCTCGGTCACTTCGGTTAGCAGCCGCACCACCTCGCGCGTCAGCCGATCGAAGAACTCTTGATTGCTGACGCTGCGCGGGCCGTCCGTCTTGCCGTCGCCATCGAACAGGCAGATCAAATCGATGTCGCTCGAATAATTCAGCTCGACGCCGCCAAGCTTGCCCATCCCCAGAATCACATACCGGGCGGGGCGACCGTCGGCCGTGCGCGGCACCCCGCGTTTGGCTTCCAACGAGCGCCGGGCATAACGCACCGCCGCTTCGAGAATGGCGTCGGCCAACAGTGAGATCTGTCGGGTGACCGTTTCGAGCCGTTGGCCGCGGACGAAATCGCCATAGCAGGTGCGCAAGGTCTCGCGACGTTTGTAACGACGCAGCGTTTGCATGACGGTCCGCTCGTCGGGCAACGCTTCGATTTCCGACCACAGTTCTTCGACCAGCACCTCGCGGGCGACCGGCTGCCCTTCGGTGAGCCGCAGCAGGTCGTAGGCTTCGGCGTCGGTCACCAGCAAATCGCTGAGGTACTGGCTCGTCGAAAAAATCTGCAGCAGGATCGGTAGCGCCTCACGATCGCGCTCAAACAACGTGGCCAGCCCCAGCGGGCCGCGCGTGGCCGCCACAAACCGATTCAGATTGTTGAGCGCCATGTCGGGGTCGCTCGTCCGGGGCAAGTGCTCGGCGAGTTGATTGCTGATGTCGGCCAAGAGATCGAGCGTGATGCCCGAGGTGGCCAGCCCCTGCAAATTGGCGTGGGCGCGGCTCGGGTCTTCGAGCCCCCAGCCGCGCAGCAAGTCGGCGGCATCGGCCGGTTGGTCGAGAAGCTGGCGAAGTCGTTCGAGAGTGAGCGGTTCTAGATCTGCCACGACGGATGGATGCAGCTTTTAAGGTGGGCCCAGCGGCCAGCTATGGTGCGAAATGCTCGCTTCGGCGGGAACTGCCCGCGCGGCGCATCGCACGCTGTCTGAAAGATACGACGGCGCCGGAGTGCGTGCCCGACGACGGTGCCGCCCGACGACGGTGCCGCCCGACGACGGTGCCATTGTGGCTTAAACCGCGGCCGGTTGGCTAGTGTCGCGCCTGGGGGATCGTCGCGCTAACGGACGAAATCGATCCAGCGGCGCGCGCCGGCAGCGCCAACTGATACACGGCCGGGCCCGCCTCGCGCGTGACCACCGAGCCCATGAGCGTGAAGGGCGTGGCGTCGTAGATCGACACCTCGACCAATTGCCCGATGAGCCGCCGCGGCGCGTCGAACACCGCGATCCGGTCGCACATCGTGCGACCTGTGAGCTGCAACAGATCGCCACTCGTGGCCGCTGCTAATTCTTCGGCGTCCGACTCCGACGGCGACCCAGACTCGCTCGCGGTGTGATTCGCCCCGTTGTTGACCGCGTCGCTAGTTCCCTCGGTATGAAAATGCCCGGCTCCGCGCGCCGCCAGCTTGCTCGGCCCTTCGACCAGCACCTCGAACGTCCGGCCAATCAAAGCCTGCTGATCCTCGAAGCTGATCTCGTTCTGCAGCGCCAGCAGCTCGTTATTGCGGCGCCGCTTCACGTCCTCTGGCACGTCGTCGGCGAACAGCTCGTCCCCCTTGGTGCCGGGGCGAGGGCTGTACTTGAAGATAAAACTGTTCTTGAATCGCGACTCGCGCACCAGCTCCATCGTCAGCGCGAAATCTTCATCCGTCTCGCCGCAAAAGCCGACAATGAAATCGCTCGTCACCGCCGCCTCGGGGATCGTCTCGCGTATCCGCGCGAGCATCTCGCGATACTCTTCGATCGTGTAGCCGCGCTTCATCCGCTTGAGCACCAGGTTTGACCCGCTCTGCGCCGGCACGTGCAAATAGTGCGAGCACTTCGGCAAGTCGCGCACGGCCGCCAGCAAATCGTCGGTCATGTCCTTCGGGTAGTTCGTGACGAATTTCAAGCGGTCGATGCCGGCCACGTCCGACAATCGATTCAACAGATCGGCCAGCCGCCACACGCGCTCGCCGACGGTGAAGTGGTAGCTGTTGACCGTTTGCCCCAGCAGCGTGACCTCGCGGCAACCTTCGTCGGCCAGTCGGCGGACTTCGGCCTCGATCTCGTGCGGCGGCCGGCTTTGCTCAGGCCCGCGCACTTTCGGCACGATGCAGTAGGTGCAGAACTTGTCGCAGCCGATCATGATCCGCACATACGCTTGATAGGGCGATGGCCGCATCTGCGCCTCGCGCAGCGGATCGTAGCTCTCGAAGCTCTGCTCGACGGCGGCCCGCGACCCGCCCGAGCGATCAAGGCTCACCTCCATCCGCGGCGCGCGCGTCACTTGCAGCTCGCGCAGCAACTGCGGAACCTGGTGCAGTTGCCCCGGCCCGACGACCAGGTCGACGAACGGCGCCCGCTGAAAAATCAGCTCTTGGTCCTTCTGAGCCATGCAGCCCAACACCCCGATGATCTTGTGCGGGTGTTGCCGCTTGGCGTGCTTCAGGCGCCCCAGGGCGCTGTAGATCTTGTCCTCGGCGTGTTGCCGGACGCTGCAGGTGTTGAACAGGATGGCGTCGGCCTTGCCCGGCGTGTCGACCAGCTCATAGCCATCCTTGCGCAGGGCCGCCACGACCAGCTCGCTATCGAGCAGGTTCATCTGGCAGCCGACCGTCTCGATATACAGCTTATTGGCCATGCGCGTGGTGGGTGAACGTTGTTCGACCAAGCGACCGGTGGGGATCGGTTAGTCCTACCTATCTTACGGCGTTGACCAGCGGCGCGGGAGGGGAGTATCTGGCTGGGATAGAACCGGCTGGTTTAGTGCGGCAACGCTCAAAGCCGGCCCGATTCAGCCCCTCGACCCAAAGCCCTCGCGCGGCGGGCGGTCGCGCGACGCGATCTACAGTAACCCGCTACCCCATCAACCTTTGACAAGCGCGGCGGGCGTCGTAGGGTAGCGCAGTCACGGATTGCGACCAACGGGGTGGCAATCCGCCGTGGCTTCGGGGAGGCGTCGCTGAGTTATGGAAGAGTCTGTTCAACAGGAAGTGCCAGGCAAGTCGCTGGCCAACTTGATTGCCTGGCTAAGCGTCTGTGTGCTGTCCGCCGCCTGGGGCGCCGGCATGGACGCCGACTGGCAGTCGTATTGGAAGCTGTTGGGCGCGTTCGGCCTCGCCTCCGCCGTCGGGCTCAACGCCGCGGCCCGCGTGCGGGCGACCTACAAACGTCGCGCGCAGATCATCGCCCTGTCGAACCATCTCGAAGAGCGGCTCACCAGCTTTGCCGACGAGCCCGAGCTCGACCCGCAGCTCCGCTCGGCCGTCGCCCGACTGCTCGACGAAGTCGAAGCCGACGCCAACGACCCCGGCGACGATCGCACGCGGTTCCCAGTTCGCGCGGGCTGGCCCGTCCTGCTTACTCCCCTGACGCGAACCGCGGGCCCGACGCGCCGCGCCACCACCATTCGCGCGATCCTGCGCAACGTCTCGCGCACCGGCGCGGGCATGCTACACGCGATCGAGTTACCGCTGGGCCCTGCCCGGCTGACCTATCGCCTGAGCGATGGCCATATCGTCTCGCTGCTCGTCGAGATCCGCTGGTGCGAGCGACAAGCGGACGGCCACTTCTACAGCGGCGGACGCTTCGTCGAGGTGACCATGCCCGACGCCAAGGAACTGGCGGCCCACTCCAAGGGGCTGGTGGTCACCGAGCCGTCGCTGGAGGCTTGCAGCCCGTAGTGGCCGCCGTTCGAGCGCGAATTCTCTCGGCGCGCAGTCTTGTAGGGTGCGTGAAACGCACCAGGATCTCACGCAGGATTCACACCCAGTGTTGTTCCTAGCTAGTGTGCTGCGCACACCCTACAAATACGCCGGGTGCCGCTGGTTCCGCCTCCGGCATTAGCCGCGCAGCGGCGACAGCATGTAGCCGGGGTGCGTCAGCCCCCGGAAAGCGAACAAAAATAACGCCCCAAGCCGCGCAGCGGCGACATCAACTCAGCGATAAGAGTGTCGCCGCTGCGCGGCTAGATTTCGTTGTGTAAACGCTTCCGTGGGTTGCACCCACGGCTAAGTGCCGCCGCCGCTCTCGCGGCTAATGCAAACGCCGCTGCGCGACGAATTCGCGCGATACCGACATCGCCAACAGCGCCGAATCCGGCAGGAGTTTTATTCTCCCGGGCAACCTCGCGAGAATCTGATCGCTTACACGCCCGTGACATGCACCTCGCCGTGTGGAACGTTCAGGACCCCGCCCCGTGCCAACATCCCCCGCGCCTACCCCCCTCACTCCCCCTCGCCGGCAACCCTTGCCCCGCCGGCAGACCCCCCGTTGCGGGCACCTCCCGCCGAGCTAACTTCTTGCCCCCCTTGGCTCAATCGATGCTGACATCGGTCGGATACCCGTCTACAATACTGGCGGAGCTGTGGCGGGATCTGCGCGCCCGTCTTTATTGACGCCTGGCCGTAACGAAACCCGCGCGGCCGCCGATGGTTAGAAGTAATAGGTAGTTCGCCCACGCGCCCCGACCGCGCGCAACCACGCCGCCAGAAAACAACCGCTGGCCGATGCCGAAACCGCACGCTGCACACCGCACTCTGCGTAAAGCACAGTGTCCGGCGCGAGGCAGCCCGGCCGCCAGTTGAAAGACGACCGACAGGCCACGCCCCGGCCCGTCCCCTCCCAGGGAAGACACGCCATGAAAAACTCCCCTCGCTCGCGACGCGGAATCGCCTTCTCGCGAATGCTGCTCGTGCTCGCCGCAGTGTCCGCCCTGGCCATCGGCGGTGGCGCCTACCTCACCTGGGGCCGCGGCCCGGCGGTCGACCCCCAGGCCATGATCCTCAACAAGGTCAACCAGGGGATGTTCCGCCACGTCGTCACCGAGCGCGGCGAGATCGAAAGTTCGAGCAACGTCGACGTCATCTGCGAAGTACAGAGCAAGAACACGGCCGGCACCGCCATCTTGGACATCGTCCCCGAGGGGACCATCGTCTCGGCCGGCGAGCAACTGGCCCGGCTCGATGCTTCGGCGCTCGAAGACGAGCTCTCGCGCCAGGAGATCGAGTGCAACACGAGCCAGGCCGCCATGATCCAGGCAGAAAGCGTGCTGGCCACGGCCAAAATCAATCGGCAGGAATACCTCGAAGGGACCTTCAAGCAGGAAGAACAGCTCATTCTCGGCGAGATTTCGGTCGCTGAAGAAAACCTTCGCCGCGCCGAGGACTACGCCAAGTACAGCGAAACCCTGGCCGCCAAGGGTTACGTCACCGACCTGCAGCTCGAAGCCGACAAGTTCGCCGTCGAAAAATCGGGCATCGACCTCACCACCGCCCAGACCAAGCTGCACGTCATCCGCGAGTTCACCCGCGCCAAAATGGTCGGCCAGCTCGACGCCGATATCAAAACCGCCGAGGCCAACCTCATCTCGGCCCAGAACACCTACAAGCGGCACGCCGACAAGTTCAAGCTGATCGAAGAACAGATCCTCCGCTGCGTCATCAAAGCCCCGTCCGCAGGTCAGGTGGTTTACGCCAACAAGGGGAACAGCCGCGGCTCGGAGCGCGAAGTCATCATCGAGCCAGGCGCCCTGGTGCGCGAGCGGCAAGTGATCATCAAGCTGCCCGATCCCAAGAAGATGCAAGTCAAAGCCAAGATCAACGAGTCGCGCATCGACCGCGTCCGTGAAGGGCAGCCCGCCATTGTGCGGGTGGATGCCTTCCCCGAGCGCGAGATGACCGGCATCGTCAAGAAGGTCGACGACTACCCGATCGCCGGCAGTTGGTGGTCGACCGTCAAAGAATACGGCACGATGATCGAAATCTTCGATCCGCCTGAAGGGATGCGCCCCGGCATGACGGCCGAAGTGCGCATCCAGGTGGCTGAAATGCCCGACGCCATCCAGGTGCCAGTGCAGGCGGTTGTCGAGCACGGTGGTGAGCACTTCTGCCTGGTGCACTCGGCCTCGGGCTTGGCGGCGGCCAAGGTCGCGATTGGCCCCACGAACGACAAGTTCGTGGTCATCACCAGCGGGGTCACCCCCGGTCAGCAGGTGGTCGTCAACCCGCGTGGCTATCTGGCGGCCGTCGATCTGCCGGAGACGAGCGACGTCAAACTCGCCGAGAAGGACGCTTGGACGCGCGCTACCGAAAAGAGCAAAACGCTGGCCGCCAGCCAGGGTGAAGGCCCGGCGGTTCGCCAGGCCTCGGCCACTTCGGCTGATGGTGGAACGGCGCAACTTGCTTCGGGCAGTACGGCGCAGCCTGCATCAGGTGCCACGGCTGAAGCGCCGGCCGATGCCGCGTCGGGCGATAAACCTCGCCGGCAGCGCTCCAACGTCGACCTCAGCAAAATGTCGCCCGCCCAGATGGCCCGCATGGCGTTGGACCAGTACGACACCGACAAAGACGGCAAGCTCGCCCAGAGCGAAGCGCCGGAGCACATGAGCGGCAACTTCTCGACGACCGACAGCAACAGCGACGGCAGTCTCGATCTGGCCGAACTCACGGCAGCCACGGCCAAGTTCCTCGCCCGCATGAAGGCGGCCGGCATGGGCACGCCCGGCGGCGCTCCGTCCGGCGGCGGCGGCAACCAGGTCGCCGCCCCCAACGCCGGCGCCACGGGGCAGTAGGGCCGAGGGCACTGCAATCTTGTAGGTCACGCACTCCTGTGCGTGACAGTTCCTGCTGAAGGTAAGTCCGCGCTAGTCGGCGCGCCGCCAGCTCCAGAACGACCAGCCGATTCCGCCGATGACTAGCAGTGGTCCGGCGAGCATTATCCTGCCCTCATGATCAGGCCAGCCAACGACAGCAGCAAAATCGCAAAGAATACAGCCACGATGAAAAGCGACGCGCGCATTCGCGCGGGCTTGGGACTCGCGAAGAGCATTTCTTCGGGCGTCTGCTCACCACGCCGCAGTCGGCCCCGGTGAAGTAACGCCGTCACCACGCGCCCGACGACCGAACCGATCGCGAATACGACGGCCGCAAAGCCCAGATAGACGGGCCACTTCCAATAGGCGTGCAGCGCGTGATCATCAGGTTGCCAGTTCAAAACGACTTCGTATTTGCCAGGCTCGAACCATTCGCCATTGAAGCGGTCTTGCCAAGCCTCGAGAACTGGGTCCAGCCTCAGCAATGCAAAAGCGATCGACAGCATGCCGACAAACGCGAACAGCTTGCGGAGGCTGATTTGCCACCGCCCGTCCGAGCCGCTCCCGCCATGACGGAACAAGTAGCCCACGGCGAGAAGCACGGCAACCAGGATGGCCAGGTTTATGAAAAAGCTCGGAATCTGCACCACTTGCCGCTGAGTTGTGGTCACCCCATCACTGAAAACATGAGTACCAAAACTCCCGAACGGCCAACCATAGTCCCAACGGTAGTTGCTGTAGGGTCCATTGATTGTCCAACGCGAACTGGTGCCCAGCAGAATCAACACGTCAAACTGAGCGACGAACAAGCACAGCCCCACGACAAACTGCGACGTCCAGGCCATCCACGGCAACCCGGCGATCCATTGCCGCCAACTGCGCCTCGGCGTTACGTTTGACATCGCGTAAACTCTCCTTGGTCATGACATTTCAATTGTCGGCGCGCCCTGGTCCAATCGCATCAATCACGAGCGCTCGCGAAAAACCAAACCACATAAGGCAGCCAAACCGGATTCTAAACCACATGATCCGGCGCCGTCGTTCGCATGATCTGACTTCGCCTGCCACCCTCTTAGTGGCATCCCCCTCGCGCCCAACTTACAATCGGGCAAAGCCGCGCGGCAAACCATTTCGGCAAGGCTTCGCGGCCAGGCAACGCAACTTGCAATCGTGCAATTCAGGAGGGGGACGAGAGTCGTTTCCGGAAGCATTCGCTGCGGCGCAGCGATCGCGCTAGTCGCGCGGCTGGATTCGTAACGCGCTAAAGCGTGGCGCTCTGCGCGACTAGCAAAAAACCCGGAAACCACTCCCGTCCCCGTTCGATGGGAAGCAAACTGTTTGATCTCACCGGTCGCGTGGCCGTCGTCTCCGGCGCCGCGCGCGGATTGGGCCGCGCCGCCTCGTTGGCTTTGGCCGAACATGGCTCCGATGTCCTGTTGGTCGATCGCAATGCCGACGGGCTCGCGCAAACCGCTGCCGACATCACGGCGCTTGGCCGTCGCGCCGTCGTGCAGGCGTGCGACGTTTCACAGCCGGCGCAAATCCGCGAGCTGTTCACCGTGCTCGATCGCGAGTTCGGCCGCGTCGACTTCTTGGGCAACATCGCCGGCGATGGCATCCTCGCCCCGCCCGAGGAAATGCCGATCGAAACTCTGCAAACTGTTTTGCAAAACCTCGTCGTCGGGCGGTTCTGCATGTGCCAGGAGGCGGGCCGCCGCATGTTGGCCGCCGGTCGCGGCAGCATCGTCAACATCGGCTCGCTGGCCAGCATCACCGCGCTCGGCCGCGGACACATCGCCTACAGCATGGCGATGGGGGCCGTCGTCCAGATGACGCGCGAGCTGAGCACCGAATGGGCCGGCGCCGGCGTGCGCGTGAACGCCATCCTGCCGGCACAAGTCGTCAACCCCAGCCTTGAAGAACGGATGGCTGGCGATCCCAGCCTCAAAGCGATGTGGCTCCGCGGCATTCCGCGCGGCCGCTTAGGCCACCCCGACGACATCCGCGGGCTGGCCGTGCTCTTGGCGTCCGACGCTTCGAACTGGATCACCGGAGCACTCATCCCAATGGATGGCGGCAACCTCGCCCTCAACGGCGGCGCCACGCTGCGGCCGCCGAAGAACTAATGAACAGCCGCGAAATAACTTCCAGATTTCCTTTCCCCCTCACCCTATCCTCTCCCGCGAGGGGAGAGGGGAAACGGGAGAAGTTATTTCGCGGCCGTTCCTAAACTGGCGGCGTCACGCTTCGCAACTCACCGCGCCTTTCCACAACCTCGCCCTAGAACATCTGTGCGGAACCAACCACCTCGCATGGCCACACAAATTCTCGATACCGATTGCCTGCTGTCGCTCTACCGCACCATGCAGGTCATTCGTCAGACCGAAGAGCAACTCGTCCGCCTTCACCAGCGTGGGCTGATCCACGGGGCATGCCACACCTACGTCGGGCAAGAAGCGATCGCCGCCGGTGTCTGTGCTCACTTGCGCAGCGATGACGTAGTGTTCAGCACGCATCGCGGTCATGGGCACGCGCTCGCTAAGGGTCTCGCCCCCGAAGCGCTCATCGCCGAGCTGCTCGGCCGCGAGACCGGCTGCTCGCGCGGCCGCGGCGGCAGCATGCACCTCTTCTCGCCTGAGATCGGCCTGATGGGCACGAGCGGTATCGTCGGGCCGTGCATCTTGCAGGCGACTGGCGCCGGCTACAGCTTTCGCCTGATGCGGCGCGACAACGTCGGGGTCGCTTTCTTCGGCGACGGCGCGGTCAACAACGGCGCCTTTCACGAAGGCCTGAATCTCGCCAGCATCTGGAAGCTGCCGGTGCTGTTCATCTGCGAGAACAATCAGTTCGCCACCGAAGTGCCGTTCAGCCAGAGCAGTGGTATCCCCGATGTCGGCCGCCGCGCCGCCAACTACGGGCTGCACGGCGTTGAAGTCGACGGTAACGACGCCTTGGCTGTTTACGAAGCCGCTCGCGACGCCGTGGCCCGCGCCCGCGCCGGTGAGGGGGCCACGCTCATCGAGTGCAAAACGTATCGCACTCGCCCCCACGCCGAAGGGATGGGCGATTACACCTATCGCACGCGTGAAGACGTCGCCGCCTGGCGTGCCCGCTGCCCGATCGCTCGCCTTCGCGAAGAAGCCGACAACGCGGAGCTAGCGGCCAACTTCGCCGCGGTCGATGCCGAAGTGACCGAGCTCGTGGCAGCCGCCAGTCGCGCGGCCGAAGCGGCGCCTTGGCCCGATCCCGCGACCGCGATCCAACACGTTTACTGCGAAAGCACGAACGGTACGTCGGGTGCCACTGCCACGTCCATGACGAGTGCAGCTCCGCCCCCCGGCACGCGCGAAATCACGTACGTCGACGCCACGCTCGAAGCGCTCGCCCACGCCATGGAGCACGACAAGCGGATCTTCGTCCTCGGCGAAGGGATCGGCATCCGCGGCGGCAACTTCCGCACCACGGCCGGGCTGTTCGAGCGCTTCGGCGCCGAGCGGCTGCGTGACACGCCGATCAGCGAGCGCGGCTTCACCGGTCTGGCCGGCGGCGCGGCGATGACCGGTACCCGCCCGATCGTCGATTTCATGTTCATCGACTTTTTGAACGACGCTTTCGGTGAAGTCATCAACCAGATCGCCAAGATGCAGTACATGAGCAGCGGCCGTATCCGCATGCCGATCGTGTTGCGCGGCTGCATCGGCGTCGGCCACTCGGCCGCCACGCACCATTCGAGTCTGCTGCATTCGGTATACAGCCACATCCCCGGCCTACGCGTCGTGCTGCCGGCCACGCCCTACGATGCCAAAGGGCTGTTCGCCCGCGCCCTGAAAAGCGAAGACCCGGTGCTGTTCCTCGAACATCGCGAGCTGATGGCCGTCAAAGGTCCCGTGCCCGAAGGCTGGTACGAAATCGAATTTGGCCGCGCAGCCATCGCCCGCGAAGGGACCGATGCCACGGTCGTCGCGCTCGCTCAGATGCGGGCACGCGCGCTGGCCGCGGCCGAGTCGCTGGCCGTCGAAGGGATCTCGATCGAAGTCATCGATCCGCGGACGGTTTCGCCGCTCGATGTCGATACCATTCTGACGTCGGTCGCCAAGACGGGCCGGCTGCTAGTGGTCGACGAAGCGTACGGCCCCTGCAGCGTGGCGGCCGAAATCGCCGCCCGCGTCGCCGACGAGGGCTTCGACGAACTGGACGCGCCGATTCGCCGCTTGCAGGGAGCGTTTTGCCCGACGCCGTACAGCCCGCCGCTCGAAAAAGTAATGATCCCGCAAACCGACGACATCCGCCGGGCGATCGTCGAGTTGCTGGCCGAGTAACGAGGGAATCCCGCGTGCCCCACGAAATCACCATCCCCCGGCTCGGCTGGTCGATGGAAGAAGGCGTCTTCGTCCGCTGGCTCAAGCAGCCTGGCCAATGGGTCGAGGCAGGCGAAGCCGTCTTCATTCTCGAAACCGACAAGGCCACGCAAGATGTCGAAGCGATCGACGCCGGCACCCTGCACATCGCCGCCGACGCTCCGCAGCCAGGCGAGCGCGTGCTGGTCGGCCGCGTGATCGGCGCGCTCTTGGCCAAGGGAGAATCACCGCCGGCAGAGCCCCGCAGTGCGGCCCCATCCTCTTCACCTGTTCCCTGTAGCCTGAAGCCTGACGCCTCGCCGCCGGGTGCCACTGCTGGCTCGCCCAGCAGTGCTTTGAGCGAGGCGGCCCAGCCCGTTGCGCGAGCAGCCGTGAACGCGGATCGCCCGGCCACGCCCGCCATGCGCCGCGCGAAGCGCGAGCAAGAACACCGCGCACAACGCGCGCAGCAACAGCAAACTGCTGCGCCCGCCAGACAGCACACGCCCACGCAAACAAGTGCGCGAAAACGCCTCGCCATCACCCCGCGTGCCCGTAGAATCGCCCGCGATCTGGGCATTGCCATCGACCTATTGGCGGGCACCGGTCGCGGCGGTCGCATCCGCGAACGCGACATCCATCAGGCGGCAACCAACGGCTCGAAGCCTTCGTTCGCTTCGTCGTCGGGTGCCGCCGGTGGTTCATCCTCGAGTGGCTTGCCCAGCAGTGCCCCGGTTATGCGGCCGACAAGCGAAACTGCTCCGTCGCACAACATCCGCGCCGCCATCGCCCGCCGGCTCGTCGCCGGTCTACAGGCCATGGCCCCCGTCACGCTCACCACCCGGGCAGACGCCACGAATCTCGTCAACCTCCGAGCCCAGTTTCAAGCCACGGCGACCAATAGCGCGCCCGTTCCCTCGCTCACCGATATCATCGTTAAGCTCACGGCGCTGGCGCTCGAGCGTCACCCGCTGCTCAACGCCCGCTGGCAAGAGGATCGCGTCGTCGAGAACGATACGATCGCCATCGGCCTGGCCGTCGATTGCGAGGCCGGCCTGTTCGTCCCCGTACTGCACGACGTACACGCGCTCGGGCTGCGCGACATCGCCACCCGCTCGCGCGAGCTGATCGAGAAAGCCCGCGGTCGCCGGCTCTCGTCGGCCGATCTCGAAGGGGGGACCTTCACCGTCAGCAACCTGGGCATGCTGGGCATCGACGCCTTCACGCCGATCATCAATCCGCCGCAGGCCGCGGTGCTGGGCATCGGGGCCATTCGCCGCGAGCCGGTTTACCAGCCCGACGGTTCGCTGGCCCCGCGCGAGCTGACGACGTTGAGCCTCACCTTCGATCATCGCGTGGTCGACGGCGCGCCGGCCGCGCGGTTCCTGCAAACGCTGGTGACCGCGATCGAAAACCCGGCCGCGTGGCTGACAACGTGAGCCGGCCGGCCCTCACGCCGTTTCTAACACTGCTGGCAACCTAGAAGATCTTCGCCGACACCGAGCAATCTCGATCGAGCATCACCCATCCTCGATTCTCTCGGTGACCTCGGCGCCCGCTGTGGCAAATCTCCGCGCACTCCGTGGTCAACCTCCCCCCGCGGGACGCAAGCGGGACGCAAACATTGCCGATTTGCGTCCCGGCGCAAGCACTAACTCACAAACAACTTAACTAGCTGTAACACGCCTCCGGGACGGTCGGGACGCAAAAAAACGGACTTCTTTTTGTGGCACGAACCAAAATCCACCCGGCCCCTGCGTATCCACTCCTGAACGAGGGCGAAGCGTGGTCTTCGCCGAGGTGGATGAACCGCCTGACTCGATTCCGGGGCTACGGCCGACTGCTGGCGGCCGGTTACGACAGGGAGCTGTCCGATGATCTGTATTTCGTGCCAAAACCCACGCTGCCGACGAGTGCTTGCCGTCCCCAAAAAGTTGCAGCACCAAATCTGCCGCTGCCCCGCCTGTGGTCACGGCTTTTGCGCCACCAGTGAAGCGGCAGCCACGAGCAAGCCAACCGACGACCGCCGGCTCGAGTTCATTGCCGCGGCCCGCGCCAAAGCCAAAGCGGCCAACGCGACGCCGGCTCAACTGCTGGCCCCCTCGGCGCACACGCCCGAGCCGCGATCCGAGTCACAGTCGGATGAACTGTCGTCGACGACCGACATGCCCACATCCGCGACCGACATGCCCGGCGACGAACTGCACGCCGAACCGCTGACGCTCGCTGAACTGCGGCGCCGCTGCTACATCGAGCTGGGCAACACCGTCCGTCGCGACGCGGCCCACTCCAAATCGCTCCCTGGCGAGCACGCCCTGGTCAGCGACGACCAGCAGCATCGCCTGGCCGAATACGACGCCCGCATTTCGCATTTTTTGACCTGCCTGTCGGCGTTGTCGCATGCCAACGACGACCCGACCTTGCCGCGCCGGTTGCGGCGCCCTGTGCTCCGCTGCCAGCAGCGCCGCGATAGCCTGCTGGCCGAGATCGGTCGCCGGGCGTTCGAGCGCGGAGCGGCTTCGCCCGAACTGCGTCGCCGGCTCGAAGCAATCTCCGAAGTCGAGCGACTGCTCGAGCGCCGCCGCGATGCGAGCGGTTTCCCGGCAACCAGCTCGACGAGTGGCTCCCCGAACGCTGCCCCTCGCGCCTCCCAGGGTTGCCGCGGCCCGCTCCGTAGGTCGGTGTCGCGCTTGGCCAGAGCCGTGTTCGCCGCCTTGATTTGATCCGTGCAGCGACCCGCGAAACCGCCATCACAGCGCCGCAATCACAGCGCCACGACCTAAGCGTCGCTGGCCCCACCACCGCGGGTTACAATGTGGGCCGTGGAAGTGGGGAGCCCGATTTTGGCGGCCGGACGCGGCACCGCATGCACGTTCAACATCGTACCCGAGCGGCGCGCGGTTCGGCCGGCTTCACGCTGGTCGAGCTGCTCGTGGTGATCGCCATCGTCGGCGTGCTGATGGCGCTGTTGATGCCCGGCGTGCAGATGGCCCGCGAGGCAGGGCGCCGCACCGCCTGCGGCAACAATCTCCGCCAACTGGGGCTGGCCCTGCAGCAGTTCCACGACGCGCGAGGGCAGTTCCCCCCTGGTCGCGGTGGGCCCGCGCCGACGGTCTTCTCGCCGCAAGCCTACTTGTTGCCCTACGTCGAACAAGGAGGCCTGCACGGACAGCTCGATTTCAAGTCTGCCCCGACGAACTTAACGATCGCGGGCGTCCCCTACAGCGGCGCGACGAACGCCGCGGCCGCCGCGCAGGCCGTGCCGATCCTGCAATGCCCCAGCGATTCGGCGGCCGGCCGCGTGCAGGGCTCCACCTTCGGCGGTACCAACTACGTCGCCTGCGTCGGCAGTGGCAATGTGGGCGCCGGCACGCTCGTCCGCGCCGATGGCGTCTTCTTCCTGATGTCGCGCGTGCGCTTTGCCGATCTGCGCGACGGCTCGTCGCACACCGCGGCCTGCAGCGAGCGCACACTCGGGAACGGGGAAGCGATCTCCACCGCGCTACCGACCGACGCGGGGCTGTATGTCCTCGAGCTCGGCAACGGCGTCGACGTGTCGCTCGGCACTTGCGGCACACGCGGCACCGGCGGCTGGTACAGCCAACGCAGCGCGAAGTGGATTCTGGGCAACTACGGCAACACGCTCTACAACCACTTCTATGCGCCCAACGCGCTGGAGTGGGACTGCATGAACCAGGCCCAGCAGAAAGGGTTCATGGCGGCCCGCAGCAATCACCCCGGCGGAGTCTATCTGCTCTGCTGCGATGGCAGCACGCGGTTCATCACCAGTGCCATCGACCTGGTGATCTGGCGGGCTCTGGCGACGCGCTCCGGCGGCGAAGCCGGCAGCCTCGATTGAACGCGGACCCTATCGCCGAAAGCGGTACCGCTATTTGGCAGCCGGTTCCGCAGGCTCTGCCGGCGTTTCAGCAGGCGTCTGCGTTTCGGCGGCCCCCGGCTGCTTGATCGCACCCTCGACCGGGCTCTTGGCCCCTTCGGTGTATTTGGCCCCGATCAGTTCGTACGTCTTGATCGCCCGTTCGCGCAGCTTCTTGATCGCGACGTCGAAGTCTTCATCCTTGACCGTCTCGTCGCAGAACGCGCAGCAGCTCTCCCAGGTGTAGCCGAGCTTTTCCCATTGCGTCATCCCGCCGGGCGAAATCTCGTCGGTCACCGGGCACCAGATGATGCTCATCGACTGCATGAAGTTGTTGATGAACCGCTCGCGCTCGGCCGCCTTGACGTACTTCTTGGGGTTCTTGAGAAACTTCGCCTTGGCGTCCGCCTTGCTGCCGCGGTACTTCACCCCGTTGTATTCCCAGCTCGGCAGCTTGGGATTCGACGGCACGAGGTACACCGGGCAAAGATCGATCGCTTTCTGTTTCTCGGCGATTTTGACTTTGTCGAGCATCACCGCATCGGCCGGCAACTGGGCCCGCGCGGCGCCAGCCAGTGCGAGCACCATTGCCAATCCAAGTAACAGGCAGAACGACAGCCGACGACAAACCATGATGGGCTTCCCTAACTAGCGAGTTTCGAGCGGACTTCGCGCGTGGCGACCGTGGTAATCGACCCGGGCGACAGGTGTTATTCTAACGTAATCGGCCTCGGCGACGCATGCCCGATTCACTCACTCTTCCAGGGCCAGCGCCACGATGTGCGCGTCCTGCGTGGCCAGCGCGATGTACTGCTTGCCGTCCGCCAGGTAGGTCATCGGAGTGCCGCTCGGCGGGGCGGGGATCACAATCTCGGCGACCACTTTGCCCGTCGCCTTGTCGTAGGCGCGAATCAGGTTTTGGGCGCCTTCCGCCCGGGCGCCGCGACCACCGGCCCCTTGGCCGACGAACAGCAGCGTCTTGGTGAGTAGCGGACCGCCACCGCCGGCGCCCAGCGGCCCGACGTCGCGGCCGGCGATCTCGCTCGCCTTCTTGCGCTGGCCGTCACCGTGCGGAATCATCCAGGCGTGATCGCCGGTATTCAGATCGATGCAAGTGATCCGCCCATACGGTGGCTTGAACAGCGGCAGCCCGCGCGGACCGCTCACCCCGCCGCCGAAGGCCGGGCCGCCGCGCACATAGCGCAAGTTCGACCGCGCGGGATCGGGCGCGTTGAGCTTCACTTCGATCGGCGATGACACACTCGGTACATAGAACAGCCCGGTCTCGGGATCGAACGCCGCGCCCCACCAGTTCGCTCCTCCCGCCCAGCCCGGCAAGTTGAGCGTGCCGCGCTCGGTCGGCGGCGTGAACAGCGGCCCGTGATCGTACTTGTTAAGGATCTCTTTCGCTTCGCTCAGCAGTTCTGGCGTGAAGTCGATCAGGTTCTCTTCGGTCGATCCCTGGCGCTCGTACGGCGCCGGCTTTGTCGGAAACGGCTGCGTCGGCGAGAGCTTTTCGCCGGGCACCGTCGATGGCGGAACCGGGCGCTCTTCGATCGGCCAGACGGGCTTCCCCGTCGCACGATCGAACACGAACGTGAAGCCCGTCTTGGTGATCTGCGCCACCGCTTTGATCACTTTGCCATCGACCTTGATATCGCACAGCACCGGAGCGCCGGGCAGATCGTAGTCCCACACGCCGTGATGGACGGTTTGAAAGTGCCAGATGCGTTCCCCTGTCGCCGCGTTCACGCATACCAGCGACTCGGCGAACAGTCCGTTGCCCAGCCGGTGCCCGCCATACCAGTCGTTGGTCGGCGTGCTCATTGGCAAGTAGGCGTAGTTGAGCTCCTCGTCGACGGTCATCGGCGTCCACACATTACAGTTGCCGGTGTATTTCCAGGAGTCTTCTTCCCAGGTGTCGTTGCCGAATTCCCCTTCCTGCGGAATGGCATGAAACAACCAGACCGGCTCACCCGTGCGCACGTTGAACGCCTGCACGTCGCCGCGCGGCGCTTCCTTATATTGCGGGCCGTCGGAGATCGACGAGCCGACGATTACCACGTCGCGGCAGACAATCGGCGGCGACGTCATCGTGTAGTTGCGGGCGTTAACCGCCAGCGGAATCGCCTTGGCCAGGTTGACGCGCCCCGCCTCGCCAAACGATTCGTCAAGCTTACCGGTCTTGGCGTCGATGGCGTACAGATACGCGTCGTGCGCGGCAATGTACACGCGCTCCTGCCCGTCGCCAGCCCAGTAGGCCACACCGCGATGGACATAGCCCAAGTTGGTCGGGCGGCCCGTCTTCACCACATCGGGATTGAACACCCACAGCGTCTTGCCGGTGCGGCCATCGATCGCGGCGACCTGCGAGAACGATGTGCTGGTATAGAGTGTGCCGTTGACCGCCAACGGCGTGGCTTCATAGGTGAACGTGTTCAGCGCGCGGCTCTTTTTCTTCAGCTCGATGTCGGGCGACTCCCAATTCCAGGCCACCTTGACCTTCGACGCGTTGCCGGCGTTGATCTGATCGAGCGTTGAATACTTGGTGCTGGCGCCGTCGCCGCCGTAGTGACGCCACTGGCCATCGGTCGCGCCGTGGGCAACCGGCACAGGCTCGGCGGCACGCAGCGGCGTGCCAAGCGTGGCGAGCAAAACAAACGCCCTAGCAAACTTCACCATCGACAGCATGTTGCTACCGCCTATCTAATCGACGTGGTGGCCGAGATGCTTCCAAGAACTTGCGGACTGGCTCGGGCGCGACGTGACGGGCCGCGACGCATTGGCAACATCGCGGCGGCCAATCCGAGCTTTCCCCTGACTGAGGGCCACATTATGCCCCGAGCCCAACGTGCATTCAATCTTGGGGCGGTTTTCGCCGTCTTTTGCCTCGCCACGGTTGTTTCGACCGCTGATGCCACCGCCAACGAACCGCGCTTGCGCCTCATCATCGAGACCGACGCCGGAGGCGACCCCGACGACGAACAATCGCTCGTCCGCTTTCTCCTCTATGCCAACGAGTGGGATGTCGAAGCGATCATCGCCAATCGCCCGCACGCCCGCGATGGCGAGAACCTCAACCCAGAGCGCACCGGCCTGGGGATCGTGCGGCGCCAGTTGGCAGCTTATCGCGACTGCTGGCCGAATCTCACAAAACATGACCCCCGTTATCCGTCGGCCGAGCAGCTCGAATCGCGGACCCTGGCCGGCGACGACAGCACGGCCGATGCCGTCGAGCGGATCATTCGCAGCGTCGATCGCGAAGACCCGCGCCCCGTCTGGTATTCCGATTGGGGAACCGACGTTGGCGCCTCGCGCAACAACCTGCGCCGCGCGCTCGACCGCGTACTGGCCGAGCGCGGCCCGGACGGCTACGCAAAATTCAAGCGCCGCTTGCGGCTAGCTTCGGCCGACGCCTTCGGTGAGCACACGCGCGATATCGAACCGCCGTTCTCGCTGTGGGTCGACACTTTTCGGCCCGAGCTCGATGGTCGCCGCTGGTATCACCGTTTCTCGGCGCTTACCGCCACGGCCGGCAGCTTCGACATCGAGCGCGACGCACGAACCGGTCATGGACCGCTCGGCGCGCTCTACCCGCTTAACACCACGCACCGGCAAAAAGAGGGAGACTCGATGACGTTTCTCTACCTCGTGCCGACTGGCATGAACGATCCGCAACAACCCGGCTGGGGCTCGTGGGGCGGACGCTACGGACTGAATCCGCAAGAGGCGGGCCGCCCTTACTACTGGGCCAACCAGCGCGACACCTGGCAAGGCACCACCAACCGCGACAACACCTTGGCCCGCTGGTCCGAGGCACTGCAGAACGACTTTGCCGCGCGCCTCGACTGGTGCGTGGCCTCCACGTATCAGCAGGCAAATCATCGACCGCGCGCGGTGGTCAACGGCGACGGCACGCGCGAGATTCTCCGGCTCGAGGTCAACTCGGGCGACGACGTCCAGCTCTCGGCCGCCGGATCGAGCGACCCCGACGGCCAGGCGATCACCGGCAACTGGTTCGTCTATGCCGAGGCAGGCACGCTGGCCACACCCATCGAGCTAACCTCCGTCGACGGCCTAACGACCAGCTTCCCCGCGCCAGCGGTTACTCGGCCCGAAACCGTGCATCTTGTGCTGTCAGTCGTCGACGAGGGGAGCCCCCGGCTGTTTACGTTTCGCCGTATCGTCATTACCATTCAGCCCTGACGCGTTGGCCCCGGCACCCGCTGCCAGCCGCCAACCGCCATCAGCGACCGAACGGAGTTTTTCGCTCAAAACCTACGGAGATCACCGTCATGCGTCCCGTATTTTACCTCTTTCTAGGATTGGCTTTAGCGATGAGCAGCTCACCCGCATCTGGCGCCGGCGAACAGGACAAACTGCCCAAGTGCTACTTCGACATCACGGCCGATGGTAAGCCGCTGGGCCGCATCGTCGTCGAGCTGCGGGCCGACGTCGTCCCCAAGACCGCCGAAAACTTCCGCGTGCTCTGCACCGGCGAGAAGGGCTTCGGCTTCAAGGGGAGCGCCTTCCATCGCGTCATTCCCGGCTTCATGTGCCAGGGGGGTGACTTCACCGCAGGCAACGGCACCGGCGGCAAGTCGATCTACGGCGAGAAGTTCGCCGACGAAAACTTCAAGCTCAAGCACACCGGCCCGGGCGTGTTGAGCATGGCCAACGCCGGCCCCAACACCAACGGTTCGCAGTTCTTCCTCTGCACGGCCAAGACCGAATGGCTCGACGGCAAGCACGTCGTCTTCGGCCAGGTGGTCGAAGGGATGGACGTCGTCAAGAAGATCGAAGGCCTAGGCTCCGAGTCGGGTCGCACGCGGGCCAAGATCGTGATCGCCGACTGCGGCCAGTTGTAGCGGCGCGGTTTTGCTCCGGGGGGCTTTTCCGCGATCGGCACTTTTTTGCCTTGGCGGCCAACACACAGGCAGCGGCGATAACCGCAGCATCCTTAGTGGTTATCGCCGCGCCTTCGTCGGCCTCCACAGAAAGCACGCATGAAACGCTGGTTCGGGAAGCTCTATCTGTGGATCTTCGGCTGGACGCTCAAGGGGCAGAAGCCAGCCTATAAAAAATGCCTGCTGCTGGCCGTGCCACATACCAGCAATTGGGATGTGCCGGTGATGCTCTCGATGTCGTACATCTACGGCATCCGCGTCTCCTGGATCGGCAAACACACGCTCTTCCAGGGCCCGCTGGGACCGCTGATGCGCTGGCTCGGCGGTGTGCCCGTCGATCGTCGTGCGCGCCACAACGCCGTGCAGCAGATGGTCGACGAGTTCGCCCGCCGCGACGAGCTCTACTTGATGATCACCCCCGAGGGGACTCGCGGCCGCGCCGACTACTGGAAGAGCGGCTTCTACTACATCGCGCTGGGGGCCGGCGTGCCGATCATCCTGGGGCTGTTGGATTACAAGAAGCGCATCGGCGGCCTATTCGAGCCGTTCTTCCCGACCGGCGACATCAAGGCCGACATGGAAAAGCTGCGCGCTTTTTATCACGACGCCTGCGGCAAGTATCCCGACAACTTCGGCCCGATTATCCTGCGCGAAGAAGCCGATGAGGCGGCAGCCGCCGCGGCCGCGGCGAGCGTGTCGGCGGCCGGCATGAATGCCACGCGATGAACGCCGACGCTCGACGAGTAGAAACGAACCACGATTCGCCGAGTGCCAATCGACTTAAGCTCGCCACCATCGTGCGGCTGCGCTGCCCTCGCTGCGGCCGTGGAAAGCTTTTTCGCGGCTGGTTCCGCATGCTCCCCGCTTGCGACGAGTGTGGGCTCGACTTTCAGCGCGAGCCCGGCTTCTTTCTCGGTTCGATCTACGTGAATTACGGCGCGGCCTCGGTGATCGCCGGTACCGCGTTCGTGGTGCTGACGATGGGGCTCGGCTGGCCCGCCCCCTGGGTGCTGGCCGGTTGCCTGGCCTTCACAGTCCTCTTTCCGCTGTGGTTCTTTCGCTATGCGCGGACGGTTTTCTTCGCGGTCGATTACTTCGCGAACCCGCAGCGGCAGCGGCAAGAAGCCGGCGCCCCGGCACACACAGCCGCGCCCCCCGCCGGCGGCGGAATCTGGACGGAACACTCGCGCTTCCGCCCGGAAGATCTCGAAGCGATGCGAGGCGACGACGCCAGCGCCGGCCTGATCATGGTCGCGCTGGTGGCGCTGGCGATTCTGTTCGGCCTGGTCGTCACGATCGCGGTCGTCGCCAGCGTGATCCTGATGGGGTAAGGAACCGCCGAGAAAGAACGTCTCCTTGTTTCCCTCTCCCCTCGCGCTTCGGAGCCTCTTCCAGTCCGTGGCGCTGCAAGCGTTTTTGGCAACCCTTGGCCGTTTGCTTGCCGCGCGAACCGTAGCGCGGTCGCTCGACGATCACCTTTGCCAAATCCGCTCGCATGAACGTTTTCTCATGCTCAGCACAATAAAGCCCTCGACACAGGCGATTGCCAGCTAAGACGCGTTCGTTTGCCAGGAAGTTTGCCCGTGGCGATTATAAATTCCGGATGGCACCCGCCTGACCTCGGCGTATGATCGAGGCTTCTCAGCGGCGTTCGCTAACAAAATTCACTCGGCGCACCAGTCGTGACGAGCGCGACATCCACCCTGGCAGGGAGTTGACTCGATGGCCCACCGTGGCGCCTTGCGCCGAAATCGTCAGCAGCAAACCAACCGCCGGCCAAGGCCGCTGCCGCAGCGCACGCGGCTCGAACTGCTCGAAGATCGCCGCCTGCTGGCGTTCACGGTCAACCACACACCGTACATCCAGTTGGGCGACGCGGCGCTCACCGGCTACGACAACGGCTTCGACCAGGTCGAGATTCTCTGGCAAACCACCGGCGCTCAGGATACCGATACCTTCACCGCCCAGGCGCGCCACACAGGCGATCTCGCTTGGACAAATATCCCGCTCAACGATCAGCTCGTCACAGGCGTCGGCGGCCGGATCAATCATTCAGCCACCTTGACCGGCCTGGCCTTCGACGACAACTACGACTACTTGATCACCCATCTGCGCGGCGGCAACCCGATCGCCACGTATTCCAGCACTTTCCACACCCGCCAGGCCACGACCGACTTCGGCGACTACACCTTCGTAACCTACGGCGATTCGGCCGCAGGCGTTCCACCGACGAACTTCATCAACGTGCAGACGCAGATCAACGCGCTCAATCCGGCCTTCTCGCTGCTACTGGGAGACAACGTCTATAGCTCGGGCACGCACGCCGAGTACGACCTGCGGCTCGATCCCTCGAAGAACCCCGCGCTGACCGCCTACAACAAGAACCACATCGACTACTTCGGCTTTGGCAACCACGACGTCGGCGCGGCGAATGGTCAGGCCGCGCTCGACAACTATTCCATGCCCATCCCCGTGCAAGGCGTCACCAGCCCGGTGGGGCTGGTCTTCGACGCCAATGTCGAAGCCGAGAAGAACTACTCGTACGACTACGGCGGGGTCCATTTCCTGACGTTTGACACCAACAACTGGACGAACACCGCGGCTCTCGACAAGCAGCTCAATTGGGCCGTGGCCGACATCGCAGCCGCCAAAGCCCGGGCCACGCCCCCCGACTGGTTTATCGTCTTCGGTCATCACCCGATCACTTCCCTCGGCGGCCACACCGAACACACGCCCGACGATTACTACTATGACCAGGTCGTCAGCCGGCTTGGGCCCGGCGGCGCCGGTGTCGATTTGCTGTTGTTCGGACACGCTCACAACTACCAGCGCAGCTATCCGCTCACGGGGCACGTCGGCGCTACGGCCACCTACGTGCTCGACACCGATAACAACTACGCCAAGGGGGCAGGCTTGCCGCTGGTGGTGCAAGGCACCGGCGGCGTCGACGTCGGTTACGGGGCCAGCGATGCCACGTTCGCCGGCACCTATCTCGCCAAGGCGCTCGATTCCAACACGTCGGTGGCCGCACAGTTCGGTTTCGGCAAAGTCGAAGTCTCCACCGACCGCCTCACCTATAGCTACGTTAACACCCTGGGGCAGGTGCTCGATAGTTTTACAATCGGCACGCCACCGCCTGACACCACGCCACCCACCGCCGCGCTCGCGCAACCGCTCGACAACGGGATCGCCGATCAAAACCCGCTCGTCAACCAGGTGAACGTCAACGCCGCGCAGCCGAACCTGCAAATCCAGCTCAGCGACGTCGGCGACGGCATCGACGACACCACGGTGCTGGCCTCCACTCTGAGCGTCACGCGCAACTCCGTGCCACTTGTCGCCGGCGTCGACTTCAGCTTCGCTTACGACTCACTCGCCAACCGCATTACCCTCGCCCCATTGCCCCCCGTGGGGAGCAGCTTCGCTACGGGCAACTACGCGATCGCCCTGTCCTCAGCGATCGAAGACCTGGCCGGCAATCCTCTGGCGTCGACGAACCTCACGCTCTCGATCGATACCTCGCTCCCCAGCGTCATCAAGTTCCAGGATGGCGTCGCCGGCTACAACGGCACGCTCGACACTTACTTGGCTGAAGTCAACGCCGGCGTCAGCTTTGGCGGCAGCAGCAAGGTCAATTCCGACGGCGACGACGATCCGCTGAACAACCAGACCACGGCTCAAGAAGTGCAGGGGTTGCTCCGCTTCAACAATCTCTTCACCGGCCCCGGGCCAGCTTCGTCCTCGCGCTATGGCGGCCCGATCCCGGACGGCGCCACGATCATCAACGCCACGCTCACCGTCCGCACCGGCACCTCGTCGGGCGACACCAGCGCGTCGCTCTTCAATCTGCATCGCATGATCGCCACCTGGGACGAGAGTTCCACCTGGAACAGCATGACCACCAGCGGCGTCGGCATCGCTCGCGACAATCTCGAAGCCTCGTCTACCATTACCGCCTCGGCCAGCGGCGGCAATGTCAACGTCGCCGGCGGGCTGGTCACCTTCAATGTCACCGCCGACGTCCAGTACTGGTCGACCAACCTGGCCGCCAGTACGCGTGGCTGGTTGATCCATCCCGATGGCGTCGCCTTGGGGGGCAACCCCGTCTCCGGACAGACCGACGGCTGGTGGTTTGATTCGAGCGAAACCAACACAATCGCCAATCGCCCCTTCCTCACGGTCACGTATGCCGTCGCCCCGACCGATCTCTTACCCGGCGGACCCTACACCATCGCCGAAGGGAGCCCGCTCACCCTCACCGGCGCAGCCACCGGCACCGGATCGCTCAGCTACAGTTGGGACGTCAACGGCGACAATGTCTTTGGCGATGCGGTCGGCTCCAATCCTACGCTCACCTGGGCGCAACTCATTCCGTTGGGCATCACCAGTGGTCCCGCGACTCGCAACGTCACGCTCCGCGTCTCTGACACCTATGGTCATACGGTCGATTCGGCGATAACGTCATTCACCATCGACAACGCGCCTCCCACGGCCGATGCCGGTGGGCCCTACACGATCAACGAAGG
>CAZBWM010000080.1:0-32696 GCA_964495375.1 uncultured Planctomycetaceae bacterium
CCGCCGGAGAGTCGGCCGATGATTTCCAGGAAGGGCTCTTCGGCGGGACTTTTTGCATCGGCATTCATTGGGCAAATGAATAAAGGGTGCAATGCCTGGCAAAAGTTCTTTGGCTGTTGGCTCCATCCGCCCGGAACACGCACATTGACAATAGCCTGCGCTTCAAGATAAGGGAGCAGCAGCGTGAAACCGGTGTGGTAGAAGCCGGGCATGGTGACCTCAGCCGCGCCGGTAGCACTGACGGTCGGCTCGCCATAGATCACGCCCGGCGGAAACGAGCCTAGACCGGAGTTGTAGTTGTGCAGTGCCTTGCCGAGAGTGCTGAGATTGTTTTTGCAGGTGATTCGAACGCTAAGAGGTCCACTCTTTTGCATTGCCGGAACGAACAGCACATAGAGAAACCCGAGCACAAATCCGCCGACGAGAACATCGACCCAGGTAAAGCGTGTCCGAAAAAAGGGCCACATGGACGCTGCCTCACTTCCCTCAAGTTCCTCTCGCGCGGAGCCGCTCGTTCCGTAGAGCAGTCGATTGGCCGGCCCGATCTCTGCGATCCTCCGCGCTCTCCGCGGTAAAAACTCTTCTACCGCAGAGAGCGCAGAGGTGCGCGGAGGGCCCTACTTCCCCGGCGCTTCCCACACCGGGTCGAACGGTACCGGCTCTTCGACTAGCGCCGTGATCGCTCGCGACATCAGGACCAGCGAAGGGCCGTCGGCCGGCTGCTCGGTCAACAGCTCGCCCAGCACGCGGGCGGCGCGGCGCAACTCACCTGACTCAAAATCGGCCAGCGCCGCTTCGTACTTCTCGGCGACTGCCGCGAACGCGCCGTCGCTGGCGGGCCCCAGCTCGAAGATGTCGCTCGGTTCGTCGATATTGACCAGCCGCACACTGCAGAGCCGGCGACAGATGAACTCGTCGCCCACGGCGTCCCGCGTGGGGCGGGTGACGATCAGTTCACGCTTGAGGTACTTGGTGACCCCCTGCACGCGGCTGGCCACGTTGACCGTTCCGCCGAGCGGCCCGTACTTGAATTTGCGTTCGCTGCCGACGTTGCCCACCTGAGCGCGGCCGGTGTTGATGCCGATGCCGACGATGGTCGGCTCGCCGACGATTTCCTGCCAGCGATCGCTCAGCTCGGGCAACCGCTCGAGCATGGCGCACGCGGCGCGACACGCCCGGGCGGCGTGGTCGAGCTGCTCGGCCGGCGCGCCCCACATGGCCAGGACCTGATCGCCGACGTAGTCGACGAGCACTCCGCCGAACTCCAGCACGCAATCGGAAAGGATGCCGAGAATGTCGCGAATCCACTCGAGCGCCAGCGCCGGCCCCACGTGGTCGCTGATGCGGCTGAAACCGCGGACGTCGGCCACCAACACGGTCACTTCGACCTCGCGCGGCTTGAGCATGTCATCGTCGTTTTCGAGGTGAGCTGACAGCTCGGGCGTAAAAAACTGCCGCAGCTTGACGCGGGCTTCGAGCGCGGTTTCTTCCTGTTCCAACCGGGCCAGGCCGGCCGCCACGCCGGTGGCCAACAGCTCGACCAGCATGGCTTCGACGCGGGTGATGCCGCCGGCGCCGCGATCGAACGGCCCACGCCGGCGATCGGCATAGAGCACGCCCATCACTTCGCCTTTGGAGTCGAGAATCGGCGCGGCTACGACCGCTTCGATCGCCATCAGGCTGGCAGTAAGCTGCTCAGGCGAAGGCTCTTGCCAGAAGGTGCGTCGCTCGCGCTCGACCGACTTGAGGACGTGCCGACTCGGTTCGCGTAGGTGGGTGGTCGTGTGACCGGGGGCAGACGCGGCGGACACCACGCGCCAACCGCTGGGCTCGCGCAACAGCACGGCGCTGGCATCGAGCCCGATGAGCGCGACGGCCGCCTCGGCCGCTTGATGAAAAAAGTCGCGGGTGGTCGCCGCGCTTTGCAGCACGCCCAACAGCGTTTGCAGCCAGAGGAGCATCGCCTCGGCGTCGTGACCGCCCGGCGGCTCGAGCGCCATGCGGCGCACGCGGGTGTCGGCCAGCTTGACCGAGCCGGGGATCATCGTCGGCTGATCGAGACCGGCCAGGCGCGGCGCAATCGAGCCGGGCTCGACTTGCACGACCAGGCGCCCCAGTGCCAGGCGGGCTGGCAGCTCGAGCTCGCGCGATTCCTGCGCTGGCACGCTCTGGCCGTCGGGCAATTGGATCGGCAGCTTCGTGCTGAGGTTCTTGAGCGAGATCGTCTGTGAGCTACTGGGCTCAATACGGGCGTGCTCGCGCGAGATCGAATCTTCGTCGAACCGCGCGATGATCAGCCGCTTGCCCAGTGGCGTGTCGATCTCTTGATAGGGATCTTGCTCCCAGCGCTGCTGCCGGCCGAGCTCGATGGGGCCGTCGATGGTGGTCGAAAAAACCAGACCGCGACCGTCGTAAATCGAAAGCTGCCAGGATTGATCGCTGGGAGTGGTGGACATGACTTCCTAGTCGGTCGGCCGGTGTCGGCAGAGGGAACGCTGCCCGGCGTGGCTCTAAGGGTCTATCCGGGAACCCGTCGCGGCGGCGATCGTGCGGTTTCCGGACAGTCTTTACGCGAGAATATCATGCACGACGCGGCCGTGCACGTCGGTGAGGCGGAAGTCGCGCCCCGCGTGGCGATAAGTCAGGCGTGTGTGGTCGAGCCCCAGCAGGTGCAAGACCGTGGCGTGCAGGTCGTGGATGTGAACTTTTTTATCGACGGAGTAGTAGCCGTAATCGTCGGTCGCGCCGTATGCCATACCGGTTTTAACGCCGGCGCCGGCCAGCCACATGGTGAAGCCGTGCGGGTTGTGATCGCGACCGTCGTCTCCCTGGGCGGTGGGAGTGCGGCCGAATTCGCCCCCCCAAACCACGAGCGTGTCGTCCATCAGGCCACGCTCCTTTAGATCAGCCAACAGGGCCGCGATCGGCTGATCGACCTCGAGCGCGTTGCGGGCGTGATCGGCCTTGAGCCCACCGTGCTGATCCCACTTATAGCTGTGGCTGACCTGCACGAAGCGGACGCCGCGCTCGGCGAAGCGGCGGGCCATCAAACATTGGCGGCCGAAGTTTTCGGTTGGGCCGGCGTCGGCGCCGTAGCGCCGCAAGGTGGCGGCGGTTTCGGCCGAAAGGTCTTGCAGCTCAGGGGCGGCGGCCTGCATGCGGAAGGCCAGCTCAAAGGCTTCGATTCGCCCTTCGAGCGCAGCATCGGGGCCGGTCGTGGCCAGGCGATCGCGATTGGCCGCCTGCACGAGGTCGAGTTCGAGGCGTTGCAAGCCGGGCGGGACGGTGCCGCCATTGTCGATGAACGGAATCTTGGCCGTCGTGGCCGGCACGCTGGCGTTCCCCAGCGGAGTGCCCTGGTAGACGGCCGGTAGAAACGCGGAGCTAAAGTTGTTCACGCCACCATGCGTGAGCGTAGGGCAAATCGTCACGTAGCCGGGCAGATCTTGATTCTCGGTCCCCAATCCGTAGGTGATCCACGAGCCCATGCTGGGGCGCACGAAGGTGTCGCTGCCGGTGTGCAGTTCCAGCAGCGCGCCGCCATGCCGGGAGTTCGACGCATGCATCGAGTTGATCATGCACAACTGATCGACCGAGCGGGCGACGTGCGGAAAGAGCTCGCTCACCCAGAGACCGCTTTGCCCGTGACGGGCGAACTTCCACGGGCTTTTCAGCAGATTGCCAGTCTGGCTCGAGACGACGCGCGGCTTGGCGAAGGGGAGCGGTTTCCCGTGATCGCGCTCGAGCAGCGGTTTGTAATCGAACGTGTCGACCTGCGACGGGCCGCCATGCATGAACAGAAAGATCACGCGCTTGGCGCGGGGGGCGAAGTGCGGTGCCTTGGGAGCGAGCGGCGAGCCTTGGTTCGCACGAACGCCTGCCGCCGCACTGCCCGCGACAGAATCTCCGCCGGCGGCACGCGACGCGCTAGCCAGCAGATCGGCCAAGGCCAGGTAGCCAAAGCCGGCCGCCGTGCCGCGCAGCAAGCCGCGGCGGGTGACAAGCCGCTCGTGATCGTGACACCAGAAACGCATTGCTTACTCACTCAATCCACAAACACAAACTCGTTTGAACCCCAGACGGTGCGGCACAAACCGGCCCAGGCACGCAGGCGGGCTTCGGAATCCTCGATGCCCTGCTCGCGCCACTGCCGGGCGCTGGCAGCAAGAAACGCTTGGGCTCGCGCGATCTCGTCGGTAGTCGCGCCGCGCGACAGGGCTGCTTGATAGATCTGATTCAAGCGGGCTGCATCGCCGGTGGTCGCGTCTTGTTGTTCGGTTTTTTCACCCAACAAGCGCTCGGCCCAGGCGCGGCTTTCGTCGAGCACCAGCGCGCTATTGAACATGAACAACGCCTGCGGCGCAACGGTGGTGCGATCGCGACGCCCCATCAGCGTGCTGGGGTCGGGGAAATCGAACGCCTGGAAGACGTCGTACAGAGCGCTGCGCACGACCGGCAGATAGATCGAGCGGCGCCGGCTGTCGTAGCTCGTCGGGTTGACGCTCGCGGTGCCAGCCACGTACTCGCGATTTTTGGTGACCAGCAGGCTGCCGCCGGGGGTTAGATCAATCCGCCCACTGGTGGCCAGGATTGCATCACGAAGTTCTTCGGCGTCGAGCCGGCGACGATTGAACCGCCAGGCGAGGCGATTGTCGGCGTCGCGCGTGGCGAAGTCGGCGTTAAACTCGGCACTCATTTGATAAGCGGCCGAGGTTATGATCTCGCGATGCAGGGCCTTGATCGACCAGCCGTGCTCGACGAACCAACCGGCCAACCAGTCGAGCAACTCGGGGTGCGTCGGAGCTTCGCCCAAGCGGCCGAAGTTGTCGGGCGTACGAACGAGCCCTTCGCCGAAATGCCAGAGCCAGACGCGATTCGCAATCACGCGGCTGGTGAGCGGATGATCGGCCCGGGTGATCCAATTGGCCAGCTCCAAGCGGCCACTGCAATCAGGCGGAGGCGGAACTGCATCGGGCAGGACGTTAGCCAGCACGCTGGGGAACCCGCGCGGAACTTCGGCCCCCAGATTCAGATGGCTGCCGCGGATGTGAATGCGCAGGTTCTGCGGCGCGCGATCGGAGACCGCCATGCCGCGCGGCACAACGGGCGCGGCTTTCTCCAACGCTGAGAGCGACTCGCGCAGCGTCGCCAACTCGGCGGTTGCCGCGGCGGTGTAATTGGCTTCAATGCCGGTGTGCGCGACGAACGGGCCAGCCGCATCAGCGATCGCATCCTCGACGGCGGTGGGCTGCTGCCGGACTGCGCGATCGAGCATCCACGTCACGCTCAGGGCCAGAAACGACGGGACAAGCCCCTCGTCAGCGGCCGCGGCTGCCAGGGTGCGACGCCCACTGCGCGGCGCCCCATCAGGCCAGGCTCGTGGAACGAGCGCCAACTTATCGACGTGCGGGAACGGACCATTGCGATCCAACCGCAGCGTGTGCTTGCCGGTATCCAACAGCAGCAAGGCGACCGGCTGCCAGGCTTGCGTATCGGGGTTCCACGATCCAGTCACGCGCTCGGCCGTGGCGGGCAAGATCGGCACGCCATCGAGCAGCACGCGGATGGGGCGGCTCTCAGCGGCTGCGTAGCGCAGCTCCAGCCCATAGGCGCCCGCCTGGTCCTCGCTTAATTCGAGATCGAACTCGATGAAGTTCGGCAACTCGCCCCGGTTGAAAACAACACCAATGCCCTGACCGTAGAGATCGAGATCTTTGGCGAGATTGCCGCGGACGTAGGCTTCAGCCTCGAAGGCGATCGAACCAGGCGTGAGACCCCCGTCGGGTGCGGGGCTCTTGCTGGCGAGCGCCGGCTGCTGCGCGATAAGCGCCGCGGCGGCGGCCAGATAATCGGCCGCGCGGGCGCGGGCCTCCGAGATCAGCTCGTCGTTCGCGCGAGCCACCCGCTCGTCGACGCGTAACTTAGCGGCCGCCAACTGCTGCTCATGCTCTGCCAGTTGACGCTCGACGTCTGGCGTCACCAGCGGCCGCTCCTGCCAGCGGGCGACGACGGTATAGTTCTCCATCGTCTGCGTGCTTTTGAAGATGCCGGCCAGGGCGTAGTAATCGGCCGCCGAAATTGGATCGAACTTGTGGTCGTGGCAGCGGGCGCAACCGAGCGTCAGCCCCAGAAACGCCTGGCCGAGCGCATCGACCTGCTCGTCGATGATGTCCATTTCCATCTTCACCGGATCGTCTTCGGCCAGCATCTTGGGGCCGAGACAGAGGAAGCCGGTGGCCACGGTGCGTTCGATAGTCCGCTCAACGGCACGCTGCGACTCGTTCAAGTCAGATGATGTACCTGGCGACTCGCTTTCCGGCAGCAGATCGCCAGCCAATTGCTCGCGCACGAACTCGTCAAAAGGCAGGTCGCGATTGAAGGCCTCGACCACATAGTCGCGGTAGCGGTGCGCTTCGCCAAAAGCCAGGTTCTCGTCCATGCCGTTCGAGTCGGCAAAGCGGGCCACGTCGAGCCAGTGACGCCCCCACCGCTCGCCGTACTGCGGGGTGGCCAGCAGCCGATCGACGAGCCGCGCAACCGCCTCGGGCGAGTCGTCGGCCAGAAACGCCTCGACCTCGGCGGGCGTCGGCGGCAGGCCGATCAGATCGAACGTGATCCGCCGCACGAGCGTGCGCTTGTCGGCCGATCGCGCAGGCTGCATACCGGCCGCTTCAAGCTTCGCCAGAATGAAGCGATCGATCGGCGATCGGCACCATTCGGCGTTCTGCACGGCCGGCAGCGGCCCCTTGGCCAACGGTTGAAACGCCCAGTGTGCGCGATCCTCGTCGGTCCACTCGCGCGGCGCGACGGCACCTGCACTGGCGGCATCACTCGGCTCCTCACCGGGATTCTGCCCTGGATTCGCGCCCGGCGGCCAAGGGGCCCCCATCTGGACCCAGCGGGCCAGCGACAGCCGATCGCGCTCGGGCAATTTGCCCTGCGGCGGCATCTGCACGATGTCGCCATGATTGACCGCGTCGACCAGCAGGCTTTCGGCCGCGTCGTCGCCCAGCACGATCGCCGGGCCGCTGTCGCCGCCGGCCAATAGCGCCGCGCGCGAGTCGAGCCGCAGCCCGCCTTTTTGCTGGTTCGGCCCGTGGCAGCTAAAGCACTTGGCAACCAATACCGGCCGAACGTGCTTCTCGAAGAACTCGACCTGCTCGGGCGTGGGCTCGGGAGCAGTGGCATCCGTGGCTGCGACGTCTTCGGCAGCCCACGACGTACTCAGAGCCGGCAGCGAACACAGGATCGAGGCCAGCAGCCAACGGCGTACCGGCGCCCAACAGGCGGCGTCAGCGCGAGGCAAGCATCGACCTAACCACCCGGCACGCATGGGCTTGATCCGGCCATGACCATAAACGGTACAAGCTCTAAGTAGAACAGGCGGCAGCCGTTCAGGCAACTTCCGGATGATCGATCAGACGGATGCGCTCGACGTGCCGCCCCCCTTCGAACGGCGTCTCCATCCAGATCTTCACGATCGACAGAGCGAGGTTTAGCGGAATCATCCGTTCGCCGAGCGACAGCACGTTCGAGTCGTTATGCTGCCGGGCGAGCCGGGCCGTCTCTTCATTCCAACAGAGGGCACAGCGTACGCCGGGCACGCGGTTGGCCACCATCGCTTCGCCGTTGCCGGAACCGCCCAGCACGATCCCGCGATCGAAGTCGCCGCGGGCCACTGCCAGGGCGACCGGGCGGATGAACCGCGGATAGTCGACCGACTCGGTGCTGTGCGTGCCGAAGTCCTCGACCTCGAAGCCTGCCGTCAGCAGGGCCGAGCGGATCATCCCCTTGTAGTGAAAGCCCGCGTGGTCTGAACCGATGGCAATGCGCATGGCGGTAGTTTAACGGTTACGGGGCCGGGGGAGAATCGCCTCGCTAAAGCCGAGGCGCAGAGCCAGTGGCACCCGGCGCCGTTAACCCTTGATTGGGGTGGCCCGGCTGCTCGCAGCCGGGTGGCGCAGCCACAAGAATCTTTTCATGCCGCGCGGCCCATGTCAGCCGCGTCACTTTCAGAAGGTTTCTTGTCGCTTCGCGACCCAGCCGGCAAGCGGCTGGGCCACCCATGTTGCACGATTTATCGGGTTAGCGGCGTTGGGTGGCACCCGACGAACGGGCAATGGCGTCACTACGGTTCCCATGATCGCCTGCTACGACAATCCCCAATCGGCCGCGTACTTCAGCAGCCCCACCGCGCCGGCCGCAAGCACCACGCGCACCACATCGATCTTATAGCGATACAGGGCAACAAACGCCGCGAGCGCCAACAGCACATTGAACCAAAGAATGCCCCCCTCGGGCGTGAGCAGCACCGCGCGGCCGAAGAAGAGCGCCAGGTTCAAAATCACGCCGACCACCGCGGCCGTGATGCCGGCCAGCACGGCAGTCAGCCGCAGCGAGCCGCGCGATTGCTCGATCCACGGCGCCCCGATCAGGATGAACACGAACGAGGGAAGAAACGTGAACCAGGTGGCGGTCATGCAGCCCAACAGCCCGCTGGCCAGGGTGGTCAAGCCTGCGGTCGGCTGGTGCCAGCCGCCGACGAAACCGACGAAGGCCACGACCATGATCAGGGGGCCGGGCGTGGTTTCGCCGAGCGCGAGCCCGTCGATCATTTCATTCTGGTTGAGCCAGCCGTAATGATTGACTCCCTGATCGGCCACGTACGGCAGCACGGCATACGCGCCGCCGAAGGTCACGAGCGCGGCCTTGGTGAAGAACCAACCCATCGCGGCGTGCGTGCCGCGCGGGCCTTCGCTGGCCACGAGCGCTGCCAAGGGCGCGATCCAGAGCGCCAGGCCAATCGCCAAGGTGAGCAGCGAGCGCGGCACGGTCGGCGGGCGCGGGTCGGCCAGTGCCGTGTGATCGGCGTGGTCGCTGATGATCGACGGCGCGGCCGGTGCCTTGGCGGGCGTCCCGTGCCCTGATGGACCTTTCGAGACGGGCCAACCGAGTCGCGAGAACAGAAACCCTAATATCCCCGCAGCCAAAACGATCAGCGGAAACGGCAAGTGCAGGATCGCCAGCGACACGAACGCCGCCGCCGCGATCAACGTGGCCGGCACCGTGCGAATTGTGCGGCTGCCGATCCGTAGCACGGCGGCCAGCACGATCGCCACGACCGCCGGCTTCACGCCCGCGAACACGGCGGCCACAGCCGGCACCTGACCGTAGAGCACGTAGATGGCGCTTAAGACAAACAGCAGCAGTAAACTGGGGAGCACGAAGAGCGCGCCGGCGACGATGCCCCCCCAGGTGCCGTGCAACAGCCAGCCAATGTAGGTGGCCAACTGCTGCGCCTCGGGACCGGGTAGCACCATGCAGTAGTTGAGCGCGTGCAGAAACCGCTGCTCGGAGATCCAGCGCCGGCGATCAACGAGATCCTCGTGCATGACGGCGATCTGGCCGGCCGGCCCGCCAAAGCTGATGCAGCCCAGGCGAAACCAGTAGGCGAGCGCCTCGCGGAACGACACGGCGCGCGGCCGCGCGGTTTCATCCGTCGGCGCTATCGGTGCCGGCATGCTGTCGGTTCCGGAATTCCGTTCCTTTACTGCGCCGCCACCGGCGGAGCTGCCACTAACCGCGGAGCGCCGCCAAGAGCATCGGCCCCAGCTTGAACAGGCTCGGCCGATGGTAGAGCGACACCACTTGCCGCGTGACCTTGTCGGCCGCGCGATTCGACGGGAACCAAAGCGGTTTGGGGAACAGCGTCAGCGGCCCCTCGAAGATCGACTTCTCGGGCCGATCAAACATGTAGGTATTGTGGACCCAGCCGATACCGCTCTCAGGGTTTTGCAACGTAGCGCCGGGGTGCCCCCCCCAAGGGGGCGTGATGATCGCGTACGACATGGCCGACCAGTAGTTCACGCCGATCGTGCCGTAACGCAAATCGCAGAGCGCCTGCTGGAAGGTTTTCTCATTGCCGGCGTCCTTGCGGAAGCTCGGATGCACCATCACCGTGCAGCCCAGAGTGCCGAACAGCCGATTGTTGGCGAAGTCGACCGCCTGACGCAGGAAGTTCGCCTCGCTCGAGGCGTCGAGCGACGTTTCGACCGTCACCGGGCAGAACGATTCTTCGTCGAAGTAAAGCGGGTGCTCTTGCGGATCGACATTACCTTTAAACGTCCACGGCAGCGCGCCGGCCGGCACGCCTTGCGGGTCAGCACCGGTGAATTTGCGGAAGCGGTCTTCGGCCCCCGGATAATAGGCCTTGCGCGGGGCCTGGTTGCGGAGCACTTCTTGCACATAGCCGACAAACTTCTCGCGTTGCGGCCAACTGCGCCAGGTGAGCACGACCTTGGTCGCCACACAGTTGAACGAGCAGTTGTTCAAAATGCTCGACGCCAGATTCTCGGCCTGGAACTTGAGCTGCGCATCGCTGTAAGGGCCAGGCACCACGATCCACGGCGACACGTTGCCCAGCTCGCTGGTGATCGGTTTCTTGAGCAGCGGATCGTTCTCGCGTTTGCGGCGATCGCGCTCGGGCCCCGGCGGACCCCACACGATGGCATCGTGCGAGAAGACCGAGCCAGTGATGTGCGCTTCGTCGACGAGCGCGTGCTGCAAGGCGTGCGAGCCGACTTCAGCCCCGCCGTAGACGATGCGCAGCAAGTCGGCCTCGATCAGTGGGGCGAAGGCCCGCTCGAAGATCGGCCCGACGTATTCATTGACCGGGTTCATCTTCACCAGGACGGCGCGCCCTTCCTGGAAGATCTTGGTGAAGGCGTCGGTGGCCGGAATGCTCGAGACGTTGCCGGCGCCCAAAACCAGGGCGATCCCTTCTTCTTGCCGGCCGCGGCGATAGTACTCGGCCATGTTTTCGCGCAGGTTGTCGCGATTCACGCCCGACTGCTGCACGACGTGCGCTTTGAAGCCGCTGAAGGCGACCGCGTCGAACAATCCCTTGGCCGGCATCACCTGCACGCGCAGTTTGCCGTCGAGCCCTTCGTACATGCCGCCGGGGAGTTGCGGCACGCCGTGCTGTTCGATGTCCGACAGCGAGCGAATGATCAGCCGCAAGTAGCGGGCCGTGGCCAGCGGACCGTTGGCCATATCCTCGGAACCCAGCGGCGTACCGTAGGGCAGCCCTTTAAACTCGCACGCCGCGCGGACCCAGTCTTCGGCGTGTTCGGCCAGCCCGTCGAGGCAGGCCTCGGCCAGGGCGATCAACTGCCGAATCGGCATGGTGCGCAAGCGCTTTTTGCCACGCTCCAAATCAGCAAGGCACTTGTTGACCTCGTCGTGCGAAGTGACCATGCGGGTCGCTTCGCGATACCAGGTAACCGGCTCGGCAATACTCATGGCCTGGGGCTCCCTCTCTCGTGGACAGATGTGAACCGTGATTGTCGCGCGACGGGGGTGGCTCCGTCAAGCGCGCGGGGGGGATATTCAACGACCGCGTCGTGAAATCTGGATGTTTTCAGCGCACTTACGCTGAATCTGTCCAATTACGGTGATTGAGATACTACGATTTTCCTGAGTTATACGCTGCGCGCGTTCGTGTCGTTGTGCGACTCAATTCATTTCGGGTCGATAACAGTTGCGTCCGCAACATTGACGACGAAACCACTCACGTCGTAGCGGTCTCCGTCGGAGCCAACCGGAGAAAGAGTGTCCTCGGACAAATGGAAGTCGACACGCCATTGCCCGTTGTCTGAACCGGAATAGTGCGCGTCGCCCGCCCCAATTCTCTCACGAAGAATGTCTCTCAAAAAAGTGGCGGGAAAGACAAGTATTTTTGGCTCTCCCTCGAAGTACAAGACAACTTGATCTACGTGTTGCAGAGCTTCAATCATTATGCCGACAAGGTAGCGAGTCGACTCCTCCTGGTAATGGCGAACCTGAACCAGATACCACAATTCCAGATCGTCCTTGCAGAAACAATAGACACTTCGACTCTGGCAACGATCCAGTGATTTAAATACCCTGCGGTAACCTAGGTCTCGCAAAGTCGCGAGTGCTTTTGCCGTTAATTCCGCTGTGCCCTTTCGCGCCATCTCTTGTACTCCTAACCGACAATGCAGCTCCGCACTTTCCAAGATCCGATGCAACTTTGTACCTTCGAGCGCAACTTTGCTTGGTAGACACTAATTCTAATCCGAAAACGGCTAGCGTTTCAGCATAGATTGAAGCGTCGGTTTGCTACGAATCTTTGGGGTGGCCCAGCCGCTTGCCGGCTGGGTCGCGCAGCGACAAGAATCCGTCGAGAATCTACGCTGCTGAACAGTGCCGCGCGGCATGAGTGACTTCTTGTGGCTGCGCCACCCAACGCTGGGCTCGCGGAGCGAGCGTACTGCGAGCAGTCGGGCCACCCAAGGGTCTGATGACATCTACGCTTCTGGCCTTCCTTCGCCCTCGTTGTTCCCCGCGCCGCGCGCCGGTATGATCGGCTCGCATGCGGGGGGATCCAAACCAACTCGGCGCACGCGTGCTTGCAGGGGATCGCCGCGCGCTGGCCGAAGTGCTGTCGCTCGTTGAACTTGGCCAGGCCCCGGCGCTCCCCGCAGCAACCGAAGCAGCATCTAGCACGACGAAAAAATCCCCGCACGTCGTCGGACTCGCCGGTAGCGGCGGCGCCGGCAAAAGCACTCTCGTGGCATCACTGGTCGAGCACTTGCGCGCCGCCAACCAGAAAGTCGCCGTGCTGGCCAGCGATCCGCAAAGCCCGCTGACTGGCGGCGCCCTGCTCGGGGACCGCATCCGGGTGCGCATCGATCCGGCCGACGAAGGGATCTACTTCCGTAGCCTTTCGACGCGCGGCGCCGCCGGCGGACTGTCGCATGCGGTCGGCCCTGCCCGCGATTGGTTGGCGCTCTTCGGTTTTGATGTCGTGCTGATCGAGACGGTCGGTGTCGGGCAGGATCAGGTCGACGTCCGCAAAGTGGTCGATACGCTCGTGCTGTTGGTCACGCCCCATACCGGCGACGAAGTGCAGTGGGAAAAGGCCGGCCTGATCGAAGTCGCCGACATCATCGCCATCAATAAGTCGGACCTGCCGGGGGCCGATCGCGTCCGCCATCAACTGCGGGCCGCCCTGTCGCTGGCCCCCACGTCGGCCGAGGTGCCCATCATCAGCATCGTGGCCGCGACCGGGCAAGGCGTGCCTGAACTTTGGGAAGCTATTGAAACACATCGCCGTGCAGCGACCGGCTAGCATCGCGACCACTTTTCTATTCGCAGGAGTTGACCTTAATGACCCGATCGACGCACACGCAGGGCATGCTACCGGCCAGTACGTTCAAGAATCGCACGATCGCGATCACCGGCGGCGGCACCGGGCTCGGCCGTTCGATGGCCCGCTACCTGTTGGAACTGGGGGCCAACCTGGTGATCTGCGGTCGCCGCGCGGAGGTCGTCGACAAGGCGGCCCAAGAGCTGACCGACGAAACCGGCGGCAACGTGCTGGCCGAGCAGTGCGACGTCCGTAAGCCCGAGGAAGTTGAGAAACTGCTCGCCGCCGCGCGCCGGCAGTTCGGCACCGTGCATGGGCTGGTCAATAACGCGGCCGGCAACTTCATCTGCCCGACCGAGCGGTTGAGCTACAACGCCTTCAACTCGGTGGTCGATATCGTGCTTAAAGGCTCGTACAACTGCACCCTCTGCTTCGGCAAGCAGTGGATCGCCGATCGCACGCCTGGCGCGGTGCTCAACATCAGCACGACCTATGCCTGGACCGGCTCGGGCTACGTGGTGCCCAGCGCCGTCGCCAAAGCCGGCGTGCTCATCATGACGCGCTCGCTGGCCAGCGAGTGGGGCAAGTATGGAATCCGCCTAAACGCGATCGCGCCGGGTCCGTTCCCGACCGAGGGGGCCTGGTCGAGGTTGATGCCACCGCAGTTGGCCGACGCCTTCGACATCACGAAGCGCATTCCGCTGCAGCGCCACGGCGAACATCAAGAGCTGGCCAACCTGGCGGCCTATTTGCTGTCCGACTACGCGGCCTACATCACGGGCGACGTCGTCACGATCGACGGTGGCGAATGGCTGCGCGGCGCCGGCGAATTCAACGGCCTGGAAGCGGTCACCGGCGAAATGTGGGACGCCCTGCAATCGGCCATGAAGCCGAAGAAGTAAGCGGAACCAGCTTAGTGTTGCGCATCGCTCTCACCGCGCTGTTGCTGCTACTCGTCGCGGTTGCCTTCTTGCCGGTGGTCGGCAACGGCTGGATCAACTACGACGACGACGTCTATATCACGGCCAACCCGCTGGTGCAGCGCGGGCTGTCGGCCGACGGCCTGCGCTGGGCCCTAACCACCACGCACGGCGGCAACTGGCATCCACTGACCTGGTTGTCGCACATGCTCGACTGCCAGTTGTTCGGCACGGCGCCGCTCGGACCGCATCTGGTGAACGTCGGCCTGCACGCGGCCAACGCCGCGCTGATGTTCTGGTTCTTGAGTGGACAAGGTCGCAATCGTCGCGGCGACGGGGCTTCGAGTGCCACTGCTGCCTTGTCCCGCAATGCGGTCGAGGATACTCGCACTGAATTGCTGGGCCCCGCCCGCATGTGGGCCGCGGCGCTGGCGGCAGCGCTTTTCGCGCTGCACCCGCTACGTGTCGAAGCCGTGGCCTGGGCCGCGGAGCGCAAAGAGCTGCTGTCGGCGTTTTTTGGCTGGCTGACGATCCTGCTTTATGCCTGCTACACGCGGCAGCCGGGGCGGGCGCGCTTCGCCTGGTACTTCGCCAGTCTGCTGTGCTTGGCGCTCGGTTTGTTGGCCAAACCGATGCTCGTCACGTTGCCGGCGCTCTTGTGCGTGCTGGACGCCTGGCCCGGGCAGCGTCGCATTCAATTCGTCGATAAGTCGCCGTACCTGCTAGTTGCGGTTGCGTCGGCCGGCGCCACGCTCGTTGCGCAAGCCAATTTCGGCAACACGCAACTTTTGGAGCCGGTGAGTTTGCCGATCCGCCTGGCCAACGGCGCGATCACGGCCGTGACCTACCTGCGGCAAACCGTTTGGCCAGCCGACCTGACTTGCTTCTATCCCTACCCGCGGGCGTGGCTCGAAACGACCGCAGGCATGCTGACTGCGCTTGCAGCAGCCGCGCTGTTGGCAGCGATCACGGTCGGCTGTGTGCTGCTGCGCTCGCGGTTTCGCTGGTTGCTGGCCGGCTGGTTGTGGTACGCGGTGGCGCTTGCACCAGTAATCGGCATCGTGCAAGTGGGGCGGCAGTCGCATGCCGATCGATACACGTATTGGCCGGCGATCGGTCTGTCGTGGATCGTCGCCTGGGGGGTGGTGATCTCGGTGCGCGGCGCGCCGGCCCTGATGCGGGCGATGGCCGCGTCGCTGGCGGTAGTCGTCGTCGGTTGGCTGGCGTTTCTCTCGGCGCAGCAGACCACGTATTGGCGCGACGATCGCACGCTTTGGACGCACGCGCTGGCGGTGACGACCGACAACGAAATCGCCCATCAGAATCTCGGCGCGGTTTACCTGCGCGCCAACCGTGTTGATGAAGCGATACCACATCTCGAAGAGTCGGTGCGGTTGCGGCCCAGCGCGGCGGAGACGCATCGCAACTTGGGGTTAGCTTACGAAGCGGTCGCCTACCACGATCAAGCGGTAGGTCGTGCCGCGGAAGCCGCCGATCGTTTTGCCAAGGCCGAGCGCCACTTTGCCGAAGCCGCGCGACTGCGTCCCGACTGGCCGCTGGCCTTGCAGAGCTTAAGCTGGTTCTACGTGAGCGTTCCCGACGAGCGGTTCGATCGCCCGCAGGACGCCGTGCGGCTCGCCGAAGAACTGGTGCGGATCACAGGGGGGCAAGGCCTCATCGAATTGGCGGCGGCCCACGCCGCGGCCGGCAACCGTGACGCTGCGCTGGCCGCCATCGATCGCTACCAGGCAAAGCTCCTGCAAGCCAACCCGTACGCCAATACCATCGCGCTGGGTGACATGCGACGCCACTTCGCCGCGGGGGGGACATTGCGTAACCGCCATCAGATCCAAACGCCGAACCGTTAGCCGTGCGCGATCCCGCTCGGCTGCTCCCCCCAATGCGTTGCCGTCGCGCGGTGATTGCCGTGCGGTGGCGCGTTGCATTCCAGCGGCCAACGGGCCAAGATGGCGACGTTCGTCGGCTCAACCATACTAAGACGTGATGACGCGCCGGCGCCCGGTCCATCGCCTTCCGTAAACCACGAGAGCACTCCGTGTCCGCTCCACGTTCCTTCAAGCAAGAGATCTGCTGCGTCTTCGGTCAGCCGGTCGCCGAGAATCCCACGCAGTTGATGATCGAGCGGGCCTTCGCGCATCACGGGCTCGATTGGCGTTACTTGACGCTCGAAGTCTCACCTGCCGATTTGGGAGACGCCATTCGCGGCATGCGCGCCATGGGTTTCCGCGGCGGCAACTGCACCATTCCGCACAAGGTCGCGGTCATCCAGCATCTCGATCGCACCAGCGAATCGGCCGGGCTGATGGGGGCCGTCAACTGCATTGTGCGCGACGGGAACGACCTGGTCGGCCATAACACCGACGGGCAGGGTTTCGTCACGTCGCTGAAACAATTGATCGATCCGGTCGGCAAGTCGATCGTCCTGCTGGGGGCCGGCGGCGCGGCGCGGGCGATGTCAGTCGAACTGGCGCTGGCCGGCGCCGCGAAGATCACGATCGTCAATCGCTCGGCCGAGCGAGGCCGTGAGTTGACGAAGCTACTGACCGATCGCGTCGGCAAGCCGGCCGAGTTCGTCGAGTGGCGCGGCGATTACACGGTGCCGGCCGATGCCGACGTGCTGGTCAACGCCACGTCGATTGGTTTGTTCCCGGATGTCGACGCGCGCGTGGCTGTGGACGCCGAATCCTTGCGCCCAAACCTGATCGTGGCCGACGTGATCCCCAACCCGCCCCACACGCGCCTGTTGCGTGACGCCCAGGCCCGCGGTTGCCGCACGCTCGACGGGCTGGGCATGCTCGTCAATCAGGGGGTCATCGGTTTCAAGTTGTGGACCGGCATCGACCCCGACCCGCGCGTGATGCACGCCGCTTTGCAAGAGGTGTTTGGATGAGCATGGCTTACCTGCGAAATCGGCGTCGGGTGCCACTGGCTCGGCCAGTGCTTTTTAGTTTCACCTTGCTGCTGGCGCTATCGAGCTTTGCTGATTACAAAGTTTGCGCCGACGAATCAACTGGCCTGCAAATCTTCGCCGACGATTCGCTCGTCGGCTGGGACTATGGCGCCGTCGACAGCCTGTCGAATCAACCCAGCGGCTGGCAAATCAAAGCACGCGAACTGTCAGGAAGCGAAACCAGTGCCGCCCTCTTGTCGGGCTACACGCTGGGTGACTTCGAGCTGCACTTCAACTGGCGCGTGAGCCCTGGCGGATCGTGCAAGCTGCTGCTGCCGATCACTTCACCGCCCGAGGCCGACGTGCCTGATCGATACTCGAGCCCGCGGTGGGAGCTCACCTTACGCGAAGGGGATAGCTGCGGAACATTGGCCGACAACTGGGGTGTACATGCTGCCGGTGGACCGGTCGAAGCCAACAGCCAGTCGCACGCTACGGTATTGCGACGCGCCGGCGGCAAGCTTGCGCTCACCGTCGATGGTCGGCAGCTCTACGAGATCGAAATTCGGCCGAAGTTGCGTTTTGGGCTAGGTCTCGAAGTCGTCATTGGCACGGCCACGATCGGAGACCCACGCTTGATCGAACCGGCGGGCGAACCACTCTTCAAACCCGGCGACTTCACCGGTTGGTGGGCTCCACAAGGAATGCGCGCCTGGAAGTGGGAGAAGGACGAGCTTGTTTGCCGAGGCCACGGCGGCGACTACCTCCGTACCGAGCGCGAGTGGGACAACTTCACCTTGTCGTTCGATTACAAGCTCGGCCAGCGCGGCAACTCGGGCATCGGCATCCGCACGCCCAAGGCCGGCTGGCCCTCGGGCGACGGCATCGAGCTGCAGCTCTATGACGAACTGCCCGACGCCCCACTCAACCGCCACTCGACGATGGCCCTCTACGGCAATCTCGAGCCGCTGGCGCGTGGCGATCGCCGCGAAGATTGGAACCACGCGGTCGTCAAGACCGAAGGCTACGTGATCTCGGCCTGGATCAATGGCCGGCTCGTGCAGCACGGCAACACCTGGCGACTCCCTGAGCTCAAGTATCGGCATCTGATCGGCTGGATCGGCTTGCAAGATCACGGGGGTCGCGTGCGGTTTCGCGACGTGCGCGCCGTCGCGGGACAGCCGGGGCGCGGACCAGCGGCCTGGTACGCCCCAAGACCAGAGCCCGCCGCGCAGGTCGTGCTCGATCGGCTGATGAACCCGCTACGGCTGGCGTACTCCGACAACATTCGCAGTCAAACAGCGACCACGACGAGTGCCGAGCAATCGGCCGACGGCGCGCAGGTCGTCGCCCACTTCACGGGACCGGGCGCGGTGGTCACCGTCGCCGTGCCCGATGCCAAGGCGCCGCTCGCCTGGCACTTCGATGGCGAAACCGAGCCGCGATTGACCTGCACGGCAACGGAGCTGATCCACAAAGTGCCGTGCATCGATCACGAGATGTGGCCGCCAGTGGTGTGGGTCCCCTTTGAACGCGAATTGAAGATCGTGCGCAAGGGCGCGAGCGCGGCGACAGCAAGCGCGAAGGCCGCCACCGATAAGTCGAGCGCTGGCGCCGAATATCACTTCGAGGCCGTCTCGCTCCCCGCAAGCTTGCCGGTGCGCAGTTGGACGGCCGGCAGCGATGCGGACGTCCCGCGCGGGCTACTATCCGCCTGCAGCTACCGGTTCCATCAAATGGATGGCGGGCGTTTGCGCGAACTCTCGGCCGCGGTGAGCCACGCTTCACCGTCGCGATCCCTCGCGCCGGCAGAGCAGGCCGAAGTGCTCAACGTCACTGGCGCCGGCGTCTCACAGTGGCTATCGCTGACCGCGTCAGCCAGCGTGTTGGCCAACGACGATTTGTGGATCGAAGTCGCGGTCGATGGCGAGGGGCAGCCCGCCTTGGCCGCGCCGGCCCGCTACTGGTTTCCCGGTATCCCCGCGCGAAAGACATGGCACAACTTCGTAATTACCGCCGACGAAGTGGATGCCAAAAGTGACGTGTTCACCAATCGGCTTGCAATCCCGTTCGCAGGCAAGCTGGTCGTGCGGCTTCGCAACCACGGCGCGAAGCCGATCGACAATGTCGGTGCGACCGTATCCATCCTCCCGGCCGGCGACCCGTTATTGAGCGGCGTGCCGCAGCGGCGGCTGCGTGGAGTGTTCTCATCGACGTCACCCGGCGGAACTGGCAGTGCGACTGCTGCTGCTGCTGCTGCTAAGCCGCTCGCGCTGGCCGGAAACGGACGCCTCGTCGGCCTAGTCTGCCAGTCGAGCGACGACGCTACGCCGCGAGTTACCCGGCTGTCGATCGATGAAGAAGCGCGTGGAGTATGGACCAACTATCCGCTGACCGATGCTCGGGCCGGTCAAGCGGCCGGCCCTGTGTTTCAACCGCTGGCGGGGTGTGCCGCGGGCCTGGCCTGGCATCACTGGCTGCTGACGCCGATCGATTTCGAGCGCTCGCTGGAGTTGTCGATTTCGCCGCCGCCGACCGCGAGCTGGCTACTCTATTATGTCGAGCCTTAATCGCGCCGGCTGCTACGCGCACGAGCCCATGAACACAACGTCCTGGGCACAACTCCCGCTGCACTACACCATTCTCACCGTGCCACGCTCCACAAGCGCCAGCCGTGCACTGACGCGCTCCAGCGGCAGGTCGAACGCCCGCGACACGGCGCGCCGATACGCAGCCAACTGCGGTCGGTAATTTGCGACGAGCCCGTCTTCATGCTGGTCGTCGTCTACCAGATTCGTCTTGAAGTCAATCACGTCGGCCCACTGCGCCTGGCCGCCACGTCGCCAGACGACCAGCCGATCGATCGCCCCGGGAAGCAAGACTGATTGCTCTTCGAGCAGAAAGCCCCATTCGCGCTCGAGCAACAGCTCGCATGGCGAGCTCGTCAGTTCGGCACACACAGTCGCGGGCAAGCCGAGCGACTCGGCCGCCTGATATGCTCGGCGCGAGAGAAGGTCGCGAATCGCCGGTTGTTCGAGCGCGATATGAAACGCCCGTAGTTGCGCCTCGACATCGAGTCCGACAAACGTGCCGCGCTCGGCAATGCCGCGCAAAGTTGCGTCGTCGACGGGGCCGTCATCAAGCCAGCCGATCGACTCGTACCAGGCGTGCTGCAGCGATCCGCGCGACGTGGCCACCTTGTTCGGTGCGCGCAGCACATCCCGCAGGCCGCGGTGGGCGCCGCCAGCCAACTGCGAAGGATTGCGGCGCTCGAAGCCGCGCGACCGCTTGGCCGCGCGCATCGGCACGACGAGCGGCGCGGCATCAACTGGGTCAAGATTGCGCGTTGCGAATTCGTGCGATACGGAGCCCGCCACGATCGGCCCATTCCCCGCAGCTCCATGCCAATTACGATCGCCGATCTCGAAGACCACGACCGGCAGTTCGTCGAACTGCGCTCCCGGCGCCAGCGCGCTGCGCACCAACGCGGCCGACGTTTTGCTCCCCATCCGCGGCAGGGCGGGATCGGCCACGATCATATGCAAGGCGTGCGCCGCGCGAGTCATGGCGACGTACAGCACGCAGAGCGCCGCGTGGGCGTCGTCGATCGGCCAGCGCTCGAATAGCGTACGGAACTCGGCCGGCAACAGCGCGGCAACCTCCTTGGCTGCGTACCTGCTCACACGTTCAATCGGCCCCAGCGCCCCTTGGCGGCCGACGACAATCGACGGCGGTTGCCCCTTGAGTTTGCCATCGAGCTCCGGCAGCACCACGATGTCGAACTCGAGCCCTTTGGCCTGGTGAATGGTCATCACGCGCACGGGGGCGGACGTCGGATCTTCGACCTTGCGCTCCTCGACCAGCCGCACGAAGTCGTCGACACGCAGCGTTGCTTGCCGCTGGTAACCATAACCCAGCTCGACTAGTTGCAGCAGGCGCCGCAATTGCCGCTCATCACAACTCGAGGCGAGCAGTTGCACCCAGTCGTACAGCACGGGGCCGAAGCCGCGCTCGACGAGCGCCTTGCGAATTGTGTGCGATAGCGCCACCGCGGCGGCCGCGTCGCGATAGTCGACATAGCCCACGCCTGGCCCCAGCGGCGACGTGGCCACGTGAAACCGCGCGGCCGTATCGCCTGGGTGATCGGCCAATCGCAACAGCGAGAGAACCGTTTGCACGGCGACCGAATCGACGAGCGGATTGCCCCCTTCTTCGCTGGCCAGAATTCCGTGCTTCGCGCGCAGGTCATAAATCAGCCGCGCCACCGAAGTGTTTGTGCGCACCAGCACGCCAACCGAGCGGCCAGGGCACTCGCGGGCCCAGCGCGCGACGGCCTGCGCCGCGTAGCGCAGCGTGGCGTCGCGAGGTTTCTCCCCTTCGGCCGGATGCGGGGCGATCTCCAGGCACGCGTAGCCCGCGAGGTCGGTCTTGGCCGTGGTGTGCTGGGCGAAGTGCTGCGACCAGGCATTGCCAACCGTCGGTGTGTCGGCCAACTCGGGATTGCCTGACAACGAACTGAACACGCGGTTCACAACGTCGACAATCACGGGGCTCGAACGATAACTCGTGGCCAGCGTTTCCTGGGCCAGCCCCGGCAGTTCGCCATCGACGAGCTCGAAGATTTCAGCCACGCCGCCGCGCCAGCCATAGATCGCCTGCTTGGCGTCGCCGACGCAAAAGAAGCTGCCGCCGCCGGCCTGCGTGACCGCCGCGCCAAACGGGCGCAGCACATCCCACTGCGCCAGCGACGTGTCCTGAAACTCGTCGAGCAACAGGTGCCGCACGTCGGCATCGAGGCGGAAGCCGACCTCGTCCAGTTCGCGCCGCGCGAGCGCGTCGGCCAATTGCCGAGTGACATCCTCGAAGCGCAGCGCCCGCCGCGCCAGCTTCAACTGCCAATACTCTTCGTGAAAGTGCTCCAGCAGTCGCGCGGTCGCCACGGTTTGATCGACCAGCGTGTTGACCAGCTTCGCGTGGGCGTGCTCGATCAAGGGGCGATACCGTTCCTGCACCGCCGGATCAATCGCCTTGCGATTAAAGGTCGTTTCGCCGGCGCTGAGCTTGCCCGAGATACCCTTGGTGATGAACTCGTGCCAGGCGCCCAGCGCCACGCGGGACAGATCTTCATGACGCTTGGGGCCGTGCGCGCCCTCGATCGTGTGATCGGCCAGGGCCGCGACGGCCGCGGCCAGCTCATCGGCATTCAGCTCGCGCAACCGCGGTAGCTGCCGCCACGCCTGCGGGCTTGTTTCGCGCCACTTGCCATACAGGCTATCGACCGTGCCGCGGACCTGCTCGGTCAACGAGCGAGTGATTTCTCCTTTAGCGAGCAAGTGCAACAGCGTTCGCAGATCGGTGGCGCCATCTCCGCCGCCGACAGCACGCGCATCGGCGTTGCCGCCATCGCCACGGCTACCATCAGTAAGGCGATCACGATCGAACAATCGGCGAATCGCTTCGCCACGCAGCGTGGCATCGTCCAGTTCGTCGATGATCGACCAGCCGGGGGGCAGCCCCAACTCGAGGCTGAAATGCCCTGCCATCTGCACAAAAAAACTGTCGAGCGTGCCGACCCGCAGCCGGTGCAAGCCACGGACCAGCCGCGTGAGGAGCGCGCGGCATGCGGCGGCATCGCGCAGTTGTGGGTTGCCGACGTGATCGGCCAGGGCGTGCCGAGCCGCGGAATCGTCGACGGCATCGGCCACGCGCAGCAGTACGCGCTCGAGAATCTCACCGGCCGCTTTACGCGCGAAGGTCGTGGCCAAGATCTGATCGAGCGGCTGTTCGTTGGCGGCCAGTCCCAGATAGCGGCCCGAAAGTTGGTAGGTCTTGCCGGTGCCAGCCGACGCCCGAATTACCTTGTGCGGGAACTGCGGCGCGGCAGTCGATGCGGCGGCTGACGGTGGCGAAGATGCAGAAGTCATGGCGCCACCTCCGCGTCGACATCGAGCGATAGCGTGCGTCCGAGCTGATCGTCCTGACAGATAGCGGCCAGATCTTCGGACCACGATGGTGGTGGATCGGTCGGCGGCCAGAAGCGCCCCGCGCGAATGTTGCGCACCACTTCGGCGGCGGTCGCTTCGGCGGCGGCCAGATCGGCGCCACTCCATTCGGCCAGCAGCGCGCCCGTGGCGTCGAGATCCTTCGGCAGCGCGATATAGCCCAACCGAATTTCGCCTTCGATCTTCAAGCTGCTTGCCAGGTGGCGATAGAGGGGCAACTGCAAATCGATCCACTGAGGACCGTCAGCGGCGGCATTGCGACGATGGGCTTTGTCGGGCGTCGTCGGCCTGTCTCCGGTTTTGTAGTCGAACATGGCCCAAGCGCCGCTGCGCTCGTGCCGATCGATGCGATCGACGCGCCCCACCAGCGCCAGCGGCTTACCGTCGACGTTCAGGTTCACCTTGCCGGCGGCGAACTCGTGCTCGGTGTACGTAATGCGCCAGCCTTGCTGCCGCCAGCCCGCCTGCCAGCGGGCGAGCGCCGCCAAGCGCATCCGCAGTTGTTCGACTTGCAACCGCACCGCCGGCATGCTCGCGCGGCCGTATGCCCGGGCCACGGCGTCATCGATCAAGCGATTGAACTCGGCGGTCAGCTCGTCGGCACTCGTCAGGTCTCGCGCGTCACTCGCACCCCAGCGAGCGAGCACCAGGTGCATCAGCGAACCAAAGTCCGAGGCAGCCAATTCATCCCCGGAGTCGTCGACGCGCTCCAGCTTCAGCCGGCGCCGCAAATAATAGCGGTAGGGACACTCCAGATAGTCGCGGAACTCAGTCACCCGTAATGCCGTGACCGGCTCGGCCAGCGGCTCGGGCTTGGGAACGGGGAAATCTGGCGCGGTGCGACCCGCGCGCAGCTTGCGCACGGCGGCCGTCCGCGCGCCGGTTGCCTCGGGTTGCCGGAACCAAGCCCGCACGCGCGCGGCCAGCTCGGCCGGGGGGCAAGCGAACAACAGCCGGCTCGGGAACAACGGATCTCCCTGCGCGGTTCGCCGTCCAACGATGATTTTCAATCGCGCGCGCGACGCCGCCAATAGCGACAGCGCGTAGGCATCGCGAGCGTAGCGGCGCTGATTGTCTTCGACCCCCAGCCGGCGCCGCAGCTCGTTCGGCAAGAAAACATCGCCGTTGCGGGCCTGCGGCACTAGCCCCTCATTCAGTGACGTGACGATCGCCACCGGCGCGTCGTCCAACGGCAGGTCGAGCCAGCCCACAAGGCGCACCGCCGGATCGCCATGCGGCGGTGGCAATGTGGTCGCCAGTTGCTCGACGACCAAGCGCAGCGCCGTGGCCCCCGTAATCTTCTCGGCCAGGCTTGCCGCGCCTCCCAGTTCAAGCTCGCCGGCCGCATTGACAATCGCTTCGCAGGCGACCTCCAACTCGTGATCGGCGGCGCTAGCCTCTTCAAGCGAACGGTTTCCGTAAACCTCACGTACCAGTCCGACGATCGGCTCGGCCCACTCGGCGGTCGGGCGCTCGGCGGCGCGCAGCGGTTCGAGCCACGTGTTCACCACGCCGTAGGCCCGCTCGACCTGGCGGCCAATCTTGGTGCGAAACCACTTGCCGGTCAGCTCGCACGGTAAATGAGCGGCGTAGTAACGATCGATGGCGGTCAACAGATCGCATGGTTTTTCGGCCGAATCGTGGTGCTCGCCGAATTCCTCTGCCTCATCAACGGTAAATCCTTCGGCTTCGCTGATGCCGATCGTTGCATCGAGGGCCGCATCTTCGCGCGCGAGCACTTCAATTTCCGTAGCCAACCAGGTTTCGACGTCAGGGTGCCGCACAAGCGCGGCGAAGTCGGCGAACTGCCGGCTCTCCAGCAATTCGGCAACCGCGGCCAGCAATCGCCCTGGCGAAGATTGAGCTCCCTCGCGCCCCACGACGCGCCGCGCCGGCACGTCGGCTTCCGCCAGCCGCTGCAAAACGTACGGCGCCAGCGAAGCATCAGGCAAGCCGATCGCAATTTCGTCGACCGAGTACTTGCCCCCCAAATCCGCCAGTTGACGCACCACAGCGTCGGCCTGATCTCCCGGCGTGGCCGCCACTTCGACCGCCGCAGCCGGAATTTCAATCACCGCGTCGCTCCAGGCCGCCGGCGTCAGGCAGCCGAGCTGGTCGAAGCGATCGGCCAGTTCGTCGGGCGCGAATACCAGCGATGTCACGCGGTCGGCAACGACTTCGATCATCGCCCGCTGCGTGCGATTCAGGTCAACCGTGGCGACGAGCACGATATCGAACTCGGCGCGGCATTCGTTTTGATCGAGAGCGACGAGGCGAGCGGTCTGCTTATCCCACACGCCGGCTGCGTCGAGCGTGCGCAGATACGCGTCTTCCAGGTCGGCCAACACGTTCCAGCGCTGGCGCTCGCGCGGTCCGAATAAATCGGCACCCCGTTCGGCAACCTGGCGACAAGTGAGCCGATCGCCGGCCAGCTCAGCATGCACGTCGGCCAACAACTGCCCCAGCGCCAACCAGGCAAACAGGTCGTCAGCCTCGGGCGGTTGCGGAACGATCAATCGCCGCTGGGCCTCTGGCAATTCGCCGAGCGCGCGGCGCCACGCCAGCCGCTGGACGAGCGAGCTGGCAAACGGCTTCTTGTTGACGTAGAGGAGTTCGGGCAACTCGCCCGCCGTGATGGTCCGCTTCGGCGGAACCAATCGGCAGTCACGCCGTCGCGCTTCGATCACCAACAACTCGACCAGCCGCCGCGCCGCTTCGGCCGTGGGCAATACGACGACGGCCGCCGACAAGTCGATCACACGGCCCGATGCATAGCGCGCACACAAATAGTCGGTCGCCGTGGCGAGCGCCGGTTTTGTCCACGAATTGAATAATCGCTCGACCGCCACGCGAATTTGTTCCCGTGGTAAGCAAGGGATGCAGCGCCGAACCGGCTGCACGCGAAGCCGCCCCGACACAGTAGTGGAAACTTGTTCAGGCATAACAAGTTCGTTTCCCCAACGCAAGCAATCGGTAAGTCGCCCCCCCAAAGGCCGCTTGTCAAAATGGCTTGCAGTGGAGACACTTCTGCACACCGTTGTGAGTATTCAGTAGAAAGCATCCAGAAGAGAGCAGACAGGGCTGCACCCCAGTGAATTGCAGAGCAGGCTGTGGGATGCGGCCCAAGACGATTTCGGGGAAGAGGGAAACCCCAGCGGGATGCCGTTGGATCGGGGAGCGTGATCGCCAGCCGGTGATCGGCACCCGCTTCCCAGCAGGTCGGGAAACTATCGCTGCGACCCAGCGAGCGATTCCCGCATCCAACGGCCGGAACAGAGTAGTCGCGGGAACAGAGAAGCAGGAGAGGGGGAATCATGCGCCGACACCGCCTGGCGGTGCTCGTGGGGAGCGTTGTTCTTATTCTTGGTGGCCCGCTCGCTGCCGCCGACGAGGTTAAGCCCGGCGCGAAAATCTCGCGCACGAACAAGAACGCGCGAGCGACATCTGCCACACCATCGGCTGCGGCAACCGCAGCGCCGCCAGCAGACAACGGGCCGTCGGCGAGCAACTCGCCACCAGGGAGTAGCGCACCGTCCGCCTCGCCCCCCGCCGCCAAGCCTTCGCGTCCGTCGGCTGCCGAGCGTCGTGATTTATCGCGCGGCTTGAGCAGCTTCCGCAAAGCGCGCACCGCCCCCAAGCGCATGGAAGCGACGCGCCAGGTTCTGCGCCTCGGCCCTGAGGGGGCAAAGGCCCTGTTGGCCGTCATCGAAACGGAGCTGCGCCAGCCACTGGAACGCTATCGCGAGACATTCGCTCGCGAGTCGGCGGCCGTGCTCACCGCCCGAGGGGTCAATCTCGAGGAAGTCGCGCAGTTGCGCGCCAGCGTGATCGCGCGGGCCCAGGAACAGAATCTTACCGAGGGGAGCATTCGCGAGCAGTCCGATCCGGCCGTCGCGCGGCTCAATATGCTGTTGGGCGTCGATCGCGCGCAAGTGCTGCAAGCGAAGCCGAACCTCAAGAAGCAGCGCACGGAGCTGACCGCGTACGGACCCTCGTGGGAAGCCTGCCAGGCCGCGCTCGGCGCCGAAGCAGCCGGTTCGGGCACACGCGGTTCGTTCGACGCCTTCCTGTCGGGCGAAGAGACGCTGGCCGCGCAGTTCGCGCTGCCATTTCCCCCTCAGGCCCACATGGCCATGGCCGCCAATGCGCAGGTCGCCACGGCTCTAGATCCCGAAGAAGCCGCAGGCATCTTAATGCTCAATATGACCCGGCTTACGCTTGGCATGAATCCGCTCATGATCGACACGGCGCTCTGCGACGCGGCCCGCGATCACTCCAACGACATGGCCACGCTCAAGTTCTTCAGCCACGAGTCGCCGGTGCCAGGCAAACGGACCTTCGGCGAACGAGCAGCCCGGTTCAACACTAAGGGAGACGGCGAGAACATCGCGCACGGCGCCAAGTCCGGGGCCGACCCCATCCGCATGTGGTGGTACAGCCCAGGGCATCACAAGAACCTGCTGGGCAATTATCGCCGCGTGGGGCTGGGCCGCAGCGGAACCCACTGGACACAAATGTTCGGGCGGTAGTGCGGGCGCAGCTCCTGATCTCGCTCGCAGGGCGCGACTCCGGTCCCCCCCTTGCATGTTTCTTACGCGCCTTACGGCCGAAATCGTGGCCAGCGCACTTGCGGACCATCGGCGCGCCGCAGCGCCCCCAACGGTGAATCTTGCGGCGGCGCGGTCTGTTCTTCGTACGTTAATTGCGTGAGCCGCTGCTGAGCGTCGTCGCTGACCGCGTACATGCGGGCCAGCCACAAAGCACGCGGCACCCCCGCCCCGTCGAACAACGTAGGGGGCAAGCTCGACACCACGGCCGCCGCGATGCGGGCATTCAAGTCGGCGTTCGGCGACCGCGTATCGAGGCCGGCGATGCGCGTGGTCTGCAGTGCCGCCAAAGCGATCGACCAGCGCCGCGTAGCTCCGGGGCCGGCCCCCGGGCCCAGCTCAGCCACGAGCTTCTGCACCCGCTCGGCATCGAGGGCGAATTCCGCCGGATCGCCCGCCGGCACGACGTGGGCCACCAAGAGATCGGTCCATTGTTCGATGCGGCGCCGCAGGCGATTCAAATACAAGGCGTGATCCGAACCGATCCCCGGCCCGTGCAGCATTAGCTCGAGCGCGCGATGTCGGGCTTCCAGGTGGCCGAGCATCACGCTGCGGGCCACGGGTTCAAGTTCCTGAGTGTTATGTTGTCGATCGTGCGCGGCCGCCAATGCCGCCCAGACGCGGGCCAGCGCCTCGCCGCAGAGGATTTCTTCGAGCACAGGCCGTAACAGAAACCACAACAAGCTGGTTTGGATGTCGGCGTCCGCCGCGCGACGCAGATGCTGTTTCAGCTCGCGACCCCAGCGATCGAAGCGGCACTTGGCGGCCGTCCAGTAGCGCTCGGCGCCGTCGGTCGACAACCGCTCGCTCCCCGCCAGAATGCCGGGGCCCTGCGCGGAGACGAAGGCGGCCAGTTGAACCAGTTCGGATACGTGCATAGCGCTCGAGCGAACGGCTGCCGCGAATAGAAAAGGAGCGGAACGGAAGAGCCTGAGGGGACCAAGGCTCTTCCGCCCGCCCGGTGTGGAGTCTGAGCGGGAAAGAAGGCAAAGCCGATGCCGGGATTGCCCGCCACCTAAGAAGGCGTGCTAGGGCCGCGGCAATTGCTGATTGAACCAAGAGTTGCGCTGCTTGAGGAGCCAACGCCCGCCGTGTTGCCGCGAAGCGGCACGTTGACTTTTGGCAACAGTAGGCGCCGCTTGACGTCGCAATTCGGCGTCGACCGGTGCTTGACCGCCCCGTACGCTGGGTGTCAGGAACCACTGCGAACGGGCAAAAGAAAAATCCAGGTCGCACCCGCAGCGGTTCCAGACACCCTGCTTGCGAACCGCTCGGCCCGCCCCTAAGCTCGCTGCCGGTTCGCGCGGCGGCGATCCGCCTCGGTCAAGACGATCTTCCGCAGCCGGACCTTGCCAGGAGTGACCTCAACCAGCTCGTCCTCTTCGATGTACTCCAGCGCCATCTCGAGCGACAGCACGCGAGCCGGCTTCAGCAGAATGTTGCGATCGCTGCCGCTGGCCCGCATGTTCGTGAGCTTCTTTTCTTTCGTCGGATTGACGTTCATGTCTTCGTTGCGGCTGTTCTCGCCGACGATCATCCCTTCGTAAACTTCCTCGCCCGGCGAGACAAACATGTCGGCCCGGGCCTGCAAGCCATCGAGCCCGAAGGCCACGGCCTTGCCGCCGACCATTGACACGAGCACGCCGTTCGCCCGGCTGGGAATATCTCCGGCCGGCGGGCGATACGCTTCGAAGCGGTGATTCAACAGCGCGTTCCCCTGCGTGGCGTTCAACAGCCGCGTTCGCAGGCCGATCAAGCCGCGCGCCGGGATCGAGAACTGCAAATGCGAAAGCTTGCCGCGCGATGCCATGCCGATCATCTGACCGCGACGCGCGCCGACCAGCTCCATCACCGCGCCGACATGCTCCGGCGGGACATCGACCGTCAAGTTCTCATACGGCTCTTCGACGACACCGTTGTGCTCACGCATGATCACACGCGGCTTGCCGACCGACAGCTCGAAACCCTCGCGGCGCATCGTTTCGATCAGCACCGACAAGTGCAGCAGTCCGCGGCCCGACACCAGGAACTGCTCGCTCCCCTCGACGGGGCGCACCCGCAGGGCGACGTTCCGTTCGAGCTCTTTGAACAGTCGCTCGCGCAGATGCCGGCTGGTGAGGTATTTGCCTTCGCGCCCGCACAAGGGCGAGGTATTGACGCCGAACACCATTTCCAGCGTCGGTTGATCGACCGACAGCCGCGGCATGGCGCGGGGCGTTTCGACGTCGGCAATCGTGTCGCCAATTTCGACGTCGTCCAATCCGGTGATCGCGCAAATGTCGCCGGCCGTGGCCTGGTCGACCGCTTCGCGCCCCAGCTTGGAGAACAGTTCGACGGCCGTAACCCGCTCGGTCGAATTCTGGTCGTCGGCCTGCATCAGCATCACCTGCTGGCCGCGCTTGATCGAGCCCGATTGCACGCGGCCGATCGCGATCCGCCCGACGTATTCCGACCACTCGAGTGTGGTGACCAGCATCTGCAGCGGGCCATCGATCTCGACCCTCGGCCCAGGGATCTTCTCGAGCACCATATCCAACAGCGGATGGATCGACGTCCCCGGCACGTCGGGGTCGGTTGTGGCGTAGCCGCCGCGCCCCGTGGCGAAGATGTACGGAAAATCGGCCAGCGCGTCGTCCGCCCCCAGTTCGAGGAACAGCTCGAACACTTCGTTGACCACCTCATGCGCCCGGGCGTCGCCGCGGTCGATCTTGTTGATCACCACGATCGGCTTCAGCCCGAACTCGAGCGCCTTGGTGAGCACGAAGCGGGTTTGCGGCATCGGCCCTTCGGCGGCGTCGACCAGCACGAGCGCCCCGTCGGCCATCCGCAGCACGCGCTCGACCTCACCGCCGAAATCGGCGTGCCCCGGCGTGTCGATCAGGTTGATCTTCACGTCCTTATATTGGATCGAAATGTTCTTGGCCAAAATGGTGATCCCGCGCTCGCGCTCCAGGTCGTTGGAGTCGAGAATGCAGTCGCCAACCAATTGGCTCGCCCGGTACTCGCCGCTCTGGCGCAGCAGGCAATCGACCAGCGTCGTCTTGCCGTGATCGACGTGGGCGATGATCGCCAAATTGCGTATGTCGTTGCGCCGCATGAGTTTTGTGTCTGTGGGATCAGCCAGAAGCATAGTCGGGGGGATCCAAGGGATGCGACCAAAACCGGTCGCCGGAGGCGGGAAGTAGCAGGCAGGCAGTCGTTCTATCGTAACAGGAGACCCCATCGGCGGGTAGGGCGATTGCAACCCCCTTGCCGGTAACGCGGGAATCGAAAGACCGCGACGAAAACGATCGCTGGCCCCGCTCGGACCACTAAGAATCGGAACACCGCCGGCTCGCACCTCAGGATTTAACGTGAAGATTAGGATCGTTACGTTGCACCCAGTTTCGTTGCACCCAGTTTCGTTGCACCCAGGAAGGAACGGTCGAGAAACAACTTCCCGTTCACTTGGGCCGCTCGCCCGACCCTCTCTCGCGAGGGGAGAGGGAGGAGGAGTAGCCATTTCTCGGCCGTTCCCAAGGGCCTCGGCGGGTTCGCTTCGATCCACGGCCCACGAGTCACTACTTGCCCCCCCTCTTCGATAAAGTGTTCCGGGATTTTGCGTCCCGACCGTCCCAAAACTGTGCTGACGACACTTAAATGCTTTGGTGAACATGACTTATTCCGGGACGCAAAACCGAAAATGCTTGCGTCCCAGATCGTCCCGGTCAGGTGTTTTGCGTCCCGCGTATCTTGCTATTGGACGGGTACTCGAGTGGGTGACACAGCGAGGTGCCGACGGGCCTCGAATCTAGCCACTAGCCACTGACCACTGCCTACTAGCCACTAGCTACTACCAGGTGTTCCGGGATTTTGCGTCCGAACCGTCCGACGATTTTGATATTGGACCCGAACTCGAATAGACGGCACAACTTGGGGCGATGACAGCTCGCGGCCTTTTGCGTCCGATGATCGTCCGACGGCGGCGTTTTGCGTCCGAAGTCTGATCTTTCCTGTCGCCTGAGGTCTGTAGCCTGTGGCCTCGTCTGGACCACGTATGACACGTATGACACGGATTGCACGGATATTGAATCGGGTCTCTCCTCATCCGTGTGATCCGTGAAATCCGTGGTCAACGTGATCTTGGTATTTGGTTGACGCAAAACGGCAATGCATCCACAGAAGAACGCAGAGGGACACAGAAGATTGGTCCGTGATGCCGCTGGGCGTGGCATCGATCCTTCTGTGATCTTCTGCGCGTTTCTGTGGATGTGTTCTGGATTGCTGCGCGCGCACGGCGAGCGGGCTCGCCGAAGTTTTGCGATCGCGGCGAACGAGCTGGTGCATTGTTCACGACGAGAGCGTCAACCGAGCACGGGCGGAGCCCGTGGCACCCGGTTAACGCCCTTCACGCGCAAGCCATTCGCGTGCTCGCACGAGCTAGCGCGCGGGATGAATCCCGCGGCTAACAAGTCATCTCCGTCGTATCGTTGTGGTGGATTGCAGGTGCGCGCAGCGCCACAGGGGGACAGGAGTCCTTCCGGTCGGCGCAGGTGCAGACGACAACATCAAGCGCCGGAACGACTCGCGTGCCCGGCGCGCATCATCAACGCTTGCCGAAAGCCATCGCTCGACATGTCGATCGCGCTGGCCCGGAGGAACCGGATTGCGGCGCATTTCCTGCGGAAATGACTACAATCCGGCACAAAGCTCAACGGGCCGCGATCGAGGTCGATCGGCAGCTTGCGGCAAATAGCCCGGACTATCGCCCAGGGCATGCCAGCATCTTACGCGCCGGCTGGTTCAGTGTCAATATGTTTTGGTACACAATTTAGTACATTATTTTCGGAGTTCGAGCCGCGATGGGGGGCCGGCGAAAACGCCAGGGTGAGCCTCAAAGGCAGCGTGGCTTGCACGCAATTTGACAGGGGCCAGCGCGACCAGGCATCACCCACCACCTTGCACCGACCAAGCTCGGGCGGAGCCCGGCACCCGGCGGCAAACGTCTCGTAGAAAGAAGTCGCGCGCCAAGGCGCGAAGGCGCAGAACAATGAGGCGGATCAGGATTTCACGCCCGGCCATTTGCGGTTGCGGTTCGTCGAGCCC
>CAZBWM010000081.1:0-31410 GCA_964495375.1 uncultured Planctomycetaceae bacterium
CGAATCCATGGCGATTTCCGCGTCGCCGTCGCCGCTACGCGGCTTCGATCGAACCTGAAACACCTCCGTGGGCTGGCGCCCACGGCTAAGCGCCGCCGCCGCTCCGCGGCGATATCCTTGCTCGTGTCACACCCATTCCGACGTCATCTCGTCACATCGTCGTCCTCTACCCACCCGCTAGCGGACTTGTGTCGAGACCAACGGGCAGAGCCCGTGGCACACGGAATTCAACGTAAACCACTACCAATCAGGGGCGCCTCTGCGTTAGGGGCCGTGGCACGTTACAAACTGGTTCGACTCGACTACGCTATCCGCTCCATCGTCCCGCTCCCGATCGGATCCGAACCGCTTATTCCCTTCACGAAACCGTCCGCAAGTGAACCACCAGCGCCTGGCCGATTGGCAGCTTCCGCCGGGCGTCACCCGCAGCATGTGGGACTACGCGCACGCGGATCACATTGCCGACGACTACGACAACTACTTCGCTTACAACAGCCTGTTCAGCTACGACCGCGACGTGGTGCTCGAGCATCTGACCGAGCCGGGCGTCGTCGTCGACTTGGGATGCGGCACCGGGAGGTTGCTGGTTCCTTTGGCCGAGCGAGGTCACACCTGCATTGGCGTTGATCTATCGCTGCCGATGTTGCGCGTCGTGGGACAAAAGGCGCACGACACGGGGCTGTCCATTCATCGCGTGCAGGCGAACCTCGCGGAACTGCGCTGCTTCGCCGCAGGTTCGGTCGACTACGCGCTGTTGATGTTCAGCACCTTGGGGATGATCCGCGGCGCCCGCGATCGTCAACTGGTGTTGGATCACGTGCGCCGCGCACTGAAGCCTGGCGGCCGGCTGATCATCCACGTTCACAATCGTTGGTACAGTCTGTTCGATCCCCAGGGGCGCTGGTGGCTGGCCCGATCGTGGTTGTTGAATCGCTGGAGCGGGCTGGAGCCGGGGGACCGCGTCTTCGAGTATCGCGGCATCCCCAACATGTGCCTGCACACGTTCACGCTCGGCGAGCTCAAGCGGCTGCTACGGCGATCCGGTTTTGCGATTCGGCAACTGATTTCGCTCGATACCCAGCGGCAGCGCCCGCTGGCGCGCCCCTGGCTGCTGGGGCGCGTGCGAGCGAACGGCTGGATCGCGATCTGCGAGTGAGTTGTTCTGCTGAGTTGTGGGGGCGGCGTCGCCACCTCACGTCTCACGGCTCACCCCTCCTCCATAAAGTGTTCCGGGATTTTGCGTCCGATGCGTCCAAAGTTTTTGGTATTGGACCCGAACTCGAATTGGGGGCACAACTTGGTTCGATGACGTCTCGCGGCATTTTGCGTCCGAGAACCGTCCGACGTGCGTCCGACGGCGGCAGTTTGCGTCCGAAGCCTGCACCTTTCCTGTCGCCTGAGGTCGGTAGCCTGTGGCCTGTTCTGAACCACGGATGACACGGATTGCACGGATGTTGGATCGGGTCTCTCCTCATCCGTGTGATCCGTGACATCCGTGGTCAACAGATCTTGGTTTCGATTCGCGTCCCAAACGGCAATGCATCCCCAGAAATACGCCGAAGGACACAGAAGTTTGCTTGTGACACGGCAGGGCGTGGCACGGATCGTTCTGTGATCTTCTGTGTCTTCTGCGGATGTGCTTTGTCATTTCCTTCGCGCGCAGTGCGAGCGGGTTCGGGCCCATTCGGCACGAAAACAACTCACCCGGTCCTCGATCGGGTGCCACGCTTTTCGCCAGAAGCGCTGTCGCCGCTACGCGGCTTTGGTCATTCGCGCAACGCCTCCGTGGGCTGGCGCCCACGGCTAAGCGCCGCCGCCGCTGCGCGGCCAATTCAAGACCCGCTGCGCGGCCAATTTCGCAAGTCAACTCACGTCAGTCCAAGCAAGCGCATCGCGACCGGGCTCGCCGAGGTGATGAAACACGACGGCGCACACGCTTCCACGTCGCTCGCCGAAAGTGGCCGCTTCACAGCAAGGTCGCACAGGTCCGGAGGAACCAGAAAGTGACGCCCACGACATTGTCCTGAAGGCATTGCCTTGAAGGCGCTGTCGTGACGGCGCTTCGCGAGGAAACGCCCACCATCCGGCACAAAGCTCGACGGGCCGCGATCCGCGTGAATTGGCAGCTTTCGGCAATAAAACCAGCGATCAGCCTCGACATCGCGTGCCAGGCCATGACAGCATTGTAGGGGCGAGGTGGCTCTCGGTCCAGAGTATTTTGGACAAATTTTCGTATCTTTTTATTGGGGCCTGCCGCAGCCACGCTGTGCGGGGAAGGCACGCAACCCACCGGGGCGATAAGTCGCCGTTTTGCGATCCCAACGGGATCGGAGCTTTCAGCCCAGCGGTTGTCGCGCAGCGACTACCCTGGGAACGCGAATACCGAACGACCGCGCCAACCCTGAAAGAGTTGCAGCAGTCCAACACGCAGCGCGCCTCGAAATCGACGCTGACATGGCGGGGGCCACGCGGATTCAACCCTTGCCGGGTAGTTTGCTCCGGCCAACGAAACCCCAGGGTAGCTCGCAAGAAGCGCAACCCTGGGCTGGATGCTGCAATCCCTGCGGGATAGTCAGGGCTGACATTGGATCGTCGCGGGCTCGGCGGTTCCAGACACCATCGCCACGGAGCGCGGGCCGCACTGGTTGCACGCCGGGGTACGCGGCTCGATAATAGCCGCATGGCTGCCGAAAACGGGGACACGATCGACACCCAGTTCGAAATCGTCACGCCCGAGAATATCGCTTTTCAATACCGGCTGGCGGGCCCCTTCCAGCGTTTGCCGGCGTACATCATCGACGTGCTGATTCAGGTCGTCGCGGTGGTGGCCGGGTATTTAGGGCTGTTGTTGTTTTTCGGCATGTTGCGCGTGCCATTTATCGGCGTGGGGCTGGGGCTCGTCCTCTACTTCGCGGTGAGCTGGTTTTACACCGGCCTGTTCGAGGCGCTCTGGAACGGCCAGACGCCCGGCAAGCGGTTGATGCGGCTGCGGACGATTTCGGCCGACGGGCAGCCGATCGGGCCCGCGCAAGCGATCCTGCGCAATGTGTTGCGGATGGCCGACTGCCAGCCGCTGTATCTCTATCAAGTGGGGCTGTGGGTCTCGGCCTGCAATCGCCGCTATGCCCGACTGGGCGACCTCGTGTGCGGCACGATGGTGGTCATTGAAGAACCGCAGTACCGCTCGACGGCCCTGGTGATTACCGAGCCGGAGGCGCTGCGGTTGGCCGAACTGATTCCGGCCAATTATCGGGTGCCGCGCGACATGGCCTTGGCGTTGTCGAGCTACGTGCTGCGGAGGCGTGCCTTGCCGTGGAATCGGCGCGTGCAGATCGCCCGTCATCTGGCCGAACCGCTACGGGTGCGCTTCGGGCTGCCACCGCAAACCAGTTACGACATGTTGTTGTGCGCAATGTACCACCGTGTGTTCTTTGCGAGCACGCCTGGGCAGCAGGCGGCCGTGACTCGGCCCGCAGCGTCGGGCGAGATCGCCGTGGCGCTGGGAGTGACTCCGTTCGCCGAAGGGGACGAGGTTAACACGCCGGCGTTGGCGCCAGTAATCAGTGAGTCGCCGGCGGAAGTTATCGTCCCTAGTTGAACGAGAATTACGGAACAAGAGAACGAACGAGAAAGCGGTTTCGCGTGCCGTTTTCAGTCGTTTGCGGAGCTGTCTGTTGAAAGTCGTCGCCCTCTTGGATCAACGCCGCGAGAATTGGCGCGAGCTGGAGACGCTCTGCACGCGCTTCGAGGGGCGCCGGCGCAGCAAAGTCGAGGCCGAAACGTCGGTCCACTTCGCTTCGCTCTACCGTGGCGCCTGTGCCGATCTGGCGCTGGCCGACGCGTACCACTTGCCTCCCAACACGGTCAATTACCTGCATCAGCTCGTCGGGCGGGCCCACAATCAGCTTTACCGCAACCAAGGTTTTAACGTCGCCACCTGGTTTGACGAGGTCTTCGATCGATTGCCGCGGCGGCTCTATCACGATGGCTTTCTGCGGCTGGCGTTTGTGCTGTTCTGGGGGTTCTTCCTGGCGTCGATGTATCTGGGTTATGCATCTCCTGGTTTTGCCGAAAGCGTGGTGGGCGAAGACGAACTGCGTTCGATGGAAGAAATGCACGTCGACAGTACGCAAGGGCGCGACATGGAAGCTGGCCTGGCGATGGTCGGCTATTACATCTGGAACAATGCCGGCATCGGGCTGTGGTGCTTCGCGTTCGGGTTGTTCTTCGGCGTCGGCGGAATTTTTATCACCATCAGTAACGCCGTCGGGCTGGGGACCGTGTTTGGGCACATGGCCACGCTCTCGACCGAGACCGATTTCTTCAATTTTGTCACCGCGCACGGGCCGTTCGAGCTGACGGGCATTGTCGTCATGTCGGGGGCCGGCATGCGGCTTGGCTTTTCGATCGTGGCCACCGGTGGCTACACGCGTGGTGAATCGCTGCGCCGCGCCGGGCGTGAGTCGTTCCCCACGATCATCCTTGGCACGTTGTTGTTTTTTGGCGCGGCGGTGATCGAGGGGCTGATCTCGCCGTCGACGTTGCCCTATTGGACGAAGGCGCTCGTGGCGACGGCCTCGAGCGCGCTGTTGGTGTTCTACTTCGTTTTGCTGGGGCAGCGCCCGGGAGATTGAGTTGGAGTTCGACCGCACGCGCATCCCGATCCGCGAGCGCACGTTCCCCGACGTGCTCGACCTGGCGCTGTCGGTCACGCGCGAGCATGCGGGCCAACTGCTGGGCCTGTTGTTGTTGGGCGCGGCCCCGGTGATCGCGCTGAACCACTGGCTGTTGGGCATCGACCTGGCGCCGCAGCTCTTCGACACGGAGCAGCCGCCCGAGGATGTGGCCCGCCTGTGGGTGGGCTACATCTACGCGCTGAGCGTGTTGTTGGTGATCGAAGTCCCTCTGGCGACGGCGCCGATGACCCTCTACCTGGGGCAAGCGCTGTTCGTCGAACGAGTCGATTGGCGGCGTCTGGGGCGCGACTACCTGCGGAATCTGCCGCAGATGCTGTTCTTTCAGGTGGTGATTCGAGCATTGGCGGCGCCGTGGATCATCAGTTGGTTCTTCATGTACTCGTTCTGGCCCTATCTGAGCGAAGTGATTCTGTTGGAGAACAACCCCTGGCGGCAGAAGAAGTCGGTTGCCCGGCTGAGCACGTTGGCCCGCAACCGCGCGCTGCACGGTAGCAACTCGGGCGATCTGTTGGCTCGCTGGTTGGGAGCGGTGCTGTTGGGCGCGGTGTTGGTGTTTTCATTGACCACCACGCTCTGGATCGTGCGCTGCCTGCTGATGGAAGTTGACCCCAGCGACCTTGAGTTTGATTCCTCGCTGATCACGATCTACTTGCAGGCGGCGATCTGGCTGGTGATTGGTTATTTCACGGTCGTGCGGTTTTTGTCCTATCTCGACTTGCGCATCCGCAGCGAAGGTTGGGAGCTCGAGCTGCGCATGCGGGCCGCCGCCACGCGATTGACGAGGGCGCCGGTATGAAGCCCTGGCGTGCGATCATCATTGGAGCGGTTGTGGTCGTCCTTGTAGGGTGTGCGCAGCACACCAGTGCTGCGGCGTTGGCGGCGCGAGGCATTGGTGCGTTTCACGCACCCTACCGCTTGGCGCAAGCCGAGGCCGCGCCTGCCGAAGCGCCCGAGGCCGAAGCTGCGGCCACTGCCACAACGCCCGGGAGTCCCGAAACCGCCGCACCAGCGGCGCCGGTCGATTCGACCAAGGCGATCACGGCCGGCCGCGAGGCACTTAATCCTGGCTGGCGAGGCTACCCCTGGTACGACTCGAGCACCGACGATCTGCGGCGGATTCGCGTACCCAAGACCCGCAATTGGAGCCCTAGTTGGAATCCCTCCTTTCCGACCGATTGGGTGATGTGGATTGTCTGGGGCTTCGTGGCCCTGGCGTTCGCCTTGTTGGCTTACTTGCTATACCAGGTCTATCGCGGTCGCTGGATCGATCTACCAGGTTCGGCGCGCGCCGCGACCACACAGCCGGTTGTCAACGACGCCTCGCGCGTCGAGGCGCTGCCATTTCAACTCGACCCGCTCACGGGCAGCCTGCTCGACGCGGCGCGCAGAGCTTATGCCGGCGGCGATTTCGCCCGGGCGATCATTTACTTGTTCAGCCACGAGCTGGTTGAGCTCGATCGACGGCACTTGATTCGGCTGACGCGCGGCAAAACCAATCGGCAGTACGTGCGGGAGTTGCGCGGCCAGGGAGCGCTCCCGGGGATGTTATCGCAAACCATGGTGGTATTTGAGGACGTTTACTTTGGCGACCGCGCGCTGTCGCGCGAACGATTTGAAGCATGTTGGAATCGCTTAAACGAATTCGACGCGCTGGTCGGCCCGCGCCGCTAGCGAGCCGCCGGCGCCGCTGGCACTGCGTAGCGCTACTGCTACCGCTGGTGGCGGCCGGCTGCGCGCGCGAATTGCCGAGCGAGTACGGGCATCGCCGCGGCGCGCCGAGCGTCAACGGCACCGCGGTGCTGGGCAACATGCTCACGCAAGCCGGTCACAAGGTGCGGAGCTGGCGCTGGCTGTCGCCGCGCGTGCAGGAAACGGCCGATGTGATCGTGTGGGCGCCCGACAATTTTGGCCCGCCCGAGGCGAAGGTTCGCCGCTGGATCGAAGACTGGCTGCTGGCCAAGCCGGGACGCACGATGATCTACGTGGGCCGCGACTTCGACGGCGCGTCGAGCTACTGGTCGCAGGTGCGGCAAGGCACGCAAGGCGCGCAGTACAAGGAGTTGAGCTTGCGGTTAGCCGAATCGCAGTCCGACTTCTCCTTTCGGCGATCGTCGGCCAAGGACGAGGACGGCGAGTGGTTCGAGATCGAAATCAAGCCGCCGCGTCGTCAGGTGACGACGCTCGCCGGCGCGCCAGCCTGGATTGCCGGCGTCGATCCCAAAAAGGCGCGCGTCGAGATCGGCCATCGACTCAAGCCACCCGAGTTTGCCGAGGTGCTGTTGTCCAGCGATGGCGACGCGCTGGTCGCCCGACACGAATGGGGTGACAGCCAACTGCTGGTGGTCACCAATGGCTCGTTCCTGCTCAACGTGGCGATCGTGAACCACGAGAACCGTAAGTTGGCGCAGGCCCTGGTCGATCAGGTGACGGCCGGCTCCCCGCCGGGCACGGCCAAGCAAGTGTTCTTCATGGACTCCATGCGGCGCGACCAGTTGGCCATCAAAGACGTGGAGCCGACCGATAAACGCCGCGATCCGTCGAATCCGCTGAACATGATCATCCTGCAGTTGGCGCTGTTGGGCGCTTTGTACACGGCGGCGCGGTGGCCGATTTTCGGCGTGCCGCGCGGGTCCGAATCGCAGCATTTGTCCGATTTTGGCAAGCATGTCGAGGCCCTCGGCGACTTGCTGGAGCGCAACGGCAACGCCGAGCGGGCCCGCGAGCGGCTTGCCCACTACCGGCAAATGGTGCACAGTGACGGGGCGTCGGCAGGCGGGTCGGGCCGCGCGGCGGGGCGCCGCCGGCGGGCAAAATAATCGGGCGCCTGAGGAACCGCCGAGAAATAACTTCTCCTTGTTCCCCTCTCCCCTCGCGGGAGAGGGTAGGGTGAGGGGGCCAGAAGAACGGGAAGCTATTTCTCAGCGGTTCCTCAGGGCCGCTTTAATCTGGTGCGGGCAGTCTTGGCCGCGGGCAACTCCGCCGGCGCGTGGCGTGCGCATCTCAGCTTGTGAGAACCTGGCAGTATGAATGAATCGTCCTGGAATCCGAACTCGGCCCCCGCGGGCGCGCCGGCATCCGAAACGTCGTCCGCGGGGGACGCACCTGGCGAAGCGGCCGCGGCTGCCGTTGATGGCGCGCCTGGCGCACCTGTCGCGCCTCCGGCTGCCAGTCCGCCCAGCTACCCTCCGCAGGTTCCTCCATCGCAGGCGCCGATAGCGCAGCCGCCGCCGATCAGCGCGAGCGCCGGTGGTATTGCTGGCGCCGGTGGCTTTGCGGGCGCGGTGCCTCTCTCGGCATTGGCCCCGACCGGTGCCGCGGTTGCTGCCGCGACCGCCGACCCGCCCGCCGCGCCCCACCTGCCACGGCTGGGGGACGCGCTGGCCGCCGAAACCACTTCGCCCACTAAAGAGCTGTTCGATCGCATCGTGGCCGAGGTCCGCAAAATCTACGTCGGCCAGGACGAGCTGGTGCTCGGCACGCTCGTGGCCTTGTTCTCCGGTGGGCACGTGCTGATCGAGAGCGTGCCTGGTTTGGGGAAGACCCTCTTCGTGCGCACGCTGGGGCGCGTGATGGGGTTGAAGTTCGGCCGCATTCAGTTCACCGCCGACTTGATGCCGTCTGACGTCACCGGCTCGCCGATCTTCGACGCCAAGACGCAAGACTTTCGTTTCCGGCCCGGCCCCGTGTTTACGCAGTTGCTGTTGGCCGACGAAATCAACCGCTCGCCCGCCAAAACGCACGCGGCCCTGTTGGAGACCATGCAGGAGTATCGCGTGACGGTCGACAACGCGAGCCATCGGCTCGATCGGCCGTTTTTGGTGTTGGCCACGCAAAACCCGATCGAGTCGGAAGGGACCTACAACCTGCCCGAGGCGCAGCTCGACCGCTTCATGTTCAAGATTCGGGCCGACTATCCGACGATCGAAGAAGAGGACGAGATCCTGCGCATGCACGGCGAGGAGGTCGACTTCGACACGCGCCTCGAGGATTTGGCGGCCGTGACCAGCTCGGCCGAGATTCTCGACACGGCCGAAGCGTGCCGGAAGGTGCGTCTCGATCCCAAGTTGTTGAACTACATCAACCGCATTGTGCGACTGACGCGCGACTGGCCGCAGTTTCATTTGGGGGCGTCCCCCCGTGCCGGCATTTCGCTGCTGCAGGCGGCCCGTACGTTGGCCGCGTGCTATGGCCGCGACTACGCCGTGCCCGACGACGTGGTGCAGTTGGTTTTGCCGGCGCTACGGCATCGGGTGATTCTGTCGGCCGAAGCCGAAGTCGAAGGGCGCGACGTCGACGACGTGCTGCTGGAGCTCGTGCGAAGCGTGGAGGTTCCCCGGCTGTGAAGCGCATTGCGTGGCGCGGGGCAGAGCTAGCGCTGTGGAGCTTGGCGCCGCTCTTGTTGATCTGGATGCTCCAAGGGCGCGCCGAACGACCGAACCTGCGGCTCGTGCTCGCCGTGCAGGTCGTGGCCCTGGCAGTTCCCTTGTTGTCGCTGGCCGTCTGGCATCGCATTCATCCGCATCGCGGTCTCGTGCTGTTGGGCTGCGTGCCGGTGCTCTTGTCGGTGGGCATGCTCGTCACGCCGCGCGTGGCGCCGGTGGTGTGGCTGCTCGATACGCTGCTGGTGATCGCCGCGCTCGCCGACCTGTGGACGGTGCCGCGGAAGCAGGCCGTGAGCGCCCAGCGCAGCACGCAACGAATTGTCTCGCTCGCCCAAGGGCATAACGTCGAGCTGACCGTCTCCAACTCCGGCTCGCGCCCGTTTTTCGCCTGGGTGCGCGACGGTGTGCCGCACGAACTGCAACCGAAGCCGGCCGAGTTCGAACATCAATTCGGCCCGCGCAGCCGCGCGGTCTTCGAGTATCAACTGCACGCGCGGCGCCGCGGTGCGTTTAGCATCAACGGCCCCTTTGTGCGGGCCCGCAGCCGGCTGGGGCTGTGGGCGCGCTACCTGGCGCTCGACGTCGTCACGCCGGTTCACGTGTATCCCGATCTCAAGCAGCTCGAGCAGTACGCCGTGCTGGCGCGGCTCAACCGTTTGAACCTGCTGGGCGTGCGGCGCACGCGACGCGTCGGGCAAGACAACGAGTTCGAGCGGCTGCGCGACTACATCCCCGGCGACAGCTATAAGCACATCGACTGGCGCTCGACCGCGCGGCGCCGCAAGCTCACCGTGCGCGACTTCCAGCAGAACCAAAGCCAACGGCTGATGTTCCTGGTCGATTGCGGTCGCATGATGACCAACGAGGTACACGGACTGAGCCTGCTGGATCACGCGCTCAACGCGATGCTGATGCTCAGCTACGTGGCGCTCAATAAGGGAGACTCGGTCGGGCTGATCTGTTTTTCGGACGAGGTGCACAGCTTCGTGCCGCCGCGCGGTGGCATGCGGCAGATGAATCGGCTTTTGCACGCGACGTTCGACCGTTTCCCCAAGCTGGTCGAATCGCGCTACGACCTGGCCTTCTTGTACCTGGCGGCCCATGTCCGCAAGCGGTCGCTGGTCACGCTCTTCACCAATTTGATCGACGAAGTCAACGCGCGACAGGTCGAGCAGTACCTGGGCAACCTGTCGGGCAAGCACCTGCCGCTGGGGGTGGTGCTGCGCGACCGGCGGATTTATGAATATGCCGAATCTACGGAAACTGAGGGGGCCCCCCTCTATCGGTCGAGCGCGGCGGCCGAAATCCTCGCCTGGCGGCAGCAGGTGCTGCGGGATTTACATTCCCAGGGGGTGTTGATTTTGGATGAGTTTCCGGAGAATTTGACGGCTCCGCTAATTAACGAATACTTGGCCATCAAGGCTCGTCATCTGCTATAAGCTGCCTGGCGCCGCGCGAGGGGCCGCCCCGGCGGCGGCACGCATCGGGCCGACAGTCAGAAGCCAGCGACGAGGACACCCCGATATGGCGAAACCAGCGAAGCGTCCGGCCGCCAAAAAGACTCCCGCCCGGAAGCCTGTTGCCAAGCCCGTGGCCAGGTCTGCGGCAAAGCCGGCGGCCAAAGTGTCCCCCAAAGCCGCGGCAAAACCGGCCGCCAAAAAGCCGGCGCCCGCCAAGGCACAGTCCGGCAAACCGAAATCGTCCAAACCGGTCGCGCCGAGCAAGGGGGCGGGCAAATCGACTAAGCCAGCCAAGCCTGCGCCGAGCAAGCCGGCCCCCAGCAAGCCGGTCGCCGGTAAGGCACCGTCAGCGAAACCGGCCGCAAAGCCGGCCGCGAAACCCGCTACCAAACCGGTCGCGGCGAAGGTCAATAAGGCCGCGCCCGCGAAGGGGGCGAAGCCGGTCGTCGCGAAAGCGCCCGCGAAGCCAGTGGCCGCGAAGCCCAGCCCGGCCAAGTCAGCCGTTACGAAGCCGGTCAAGAAACCGGTCGGTAAGCCCGCGCCAACGATGCCGCTGCGGCCTGCCGCCAAACCGCTGCTGTACAACCCTGCCCGCGCGCAGACGAACGGCGCCGGCGCGGTCGGACCGGATGGCACTCCCAAGCCGACGGCACCGCGGGTGGAGCTGTTCTTCGACGCCGCGCCGATCGATCCGCGGATCCTCGAGTATCGTCCTTCGCCCGATCATTATGTCGAGCGGTTCGCCAGCTTCGCCGAAGCGAAAGAGCGGGCGATCGACTACCTGATCGAGCTGATCGAGCATCTCGAGCATCGCCTGCACGAACTGAAGAAGGCCGAGAGCTACTCGCACTATCAAACGGTGCAGCGCAGCGGCGCGAAGGGGTAGGGCGGTCACGGTGTCGTGAGTGCCATCGGGTAGTGATTCACTTTGAATTTCGATTGCCACGGGCTTTGCCCGTGCGCCTCAAGTCTCAAGTCTCAGGCCTCCCCGCCTGGTGTCACGTGCTGATGGTTCGAGCAGTGCTTGGCGCGGCATTTCGTGATCCGCCAGCGACCCTGCTATAAAGGCGGGTGCGGTCGGCGCAGCGTTTCGTGCTCCGCGCGGCTTTCTAAATACCTATTCGGCGGCTTTAGCCAGCGAAGCAATCCCGTGGCCAAGAGTCCGGCATTTCTCGGCGCGGCGCTCCTGGTTTTGCTGTTCACGTTCGCGGCCGACTGCACAGCGCAAGAGGGGGATGCTTCACCCACGCCCGAGCAGATGCAGCGCATCACGGCGGCCCGCCTGGCGATCGACCGGATGATCGAACTGGAAAACAAGTACGATGCTGCCTGCGCCGACATCTACCTCGATGATGCGGAGATCGTATACGTTCGCAAGTATCCCAACGGCAAGATGCGCGAATTCAAGCTGACCGGAGCAAGTATCAAGAATCTCACCCGGACTTCCATGCCCGCTGCGATGACCCGCGGCGATATCTCCGAGTACAGCGAGTTGGAGTCGACCGCCACGAAAGACGGCGTCCGCATCAAGGCCAAACGCTTCGCCAAAATTAAGAACGCCACGACGCCGATCGAGTGGCTCTTAGTGCCAGACGATGCCGGTAACTGGCGCATCAAGAAAGAACGGGCAGAATCGTACGTGCTGCCGCAATCGGGGAAGTGACACCGCGCCTGGGGCCAGCGCAGGGTGCCACTGCTTGGCAGTCGGCGCGAAGTGTAGTGTGCCTGCCAATCGACGCGCGTCGCCGACGAACAGGCAGTGCCGGGGACTGGAGTCGTTTCTGCGCTCAAAGATTGCGATCACACACGACGCGGATCAGGAACGGCTCCTGTCCCCCTGGGCGTGTTATCTGCCGCCGCTGCGCGGCTAAATTCCAGCGCCCGTTGCGCCGTCAGCTACCTTTCCGGGTGATCGTCAATTAGGGGAATCTCTCACCCCAGCAACCGTAGCTCCGGCTTCGCGCCGCTCACCACCACGTCGGTCAGGCTGTCATCGCGACCGTCGTTCGGATAGGTCAATCGCTGGTGATCGAGACCCAGCGAGTACAAGAGCGTTGCGTGCAGGTCGTGTACGCTCACCACGTCGTCGACCGCCTTGTAGCCAAACTCGTCGGTCGCGCCGTGTACGTAGCCGGGGCGGAAACCACCGCCGGCCAGCCAGCAGCTAAAGCCCTGCCCGTTGTGGTCGCGGCCATCGGGCCCTTGCGAAATTGGCAGCCGGCCGAACTCACCGGTCCACCACACGACGGTCGAATCCAACAGCCCGCGGCGTTTGAGATCGCGCACCAGGGCCGCGCTTGGCTGATCGATCCCGCCGGCGACGTTCTGCAACTGCTTGGCGTTGTTCTTGTGCGTGTCCCACGGCTGGCCGCTGAGAATGATCTCGACGTACCGCACGCCGCGCTCCACCAGCCGGCGCGCCAGCAAACAGCGGCGGCCATACTCTTCCGTTTCCGGCCGATCGAGCCCGTATAGCTTGCGCGTCTCCTCGCTTTCGTCGGCGAAGTCGAGCACCTCGGGCACGGCGGTTTGCATGCGCGCGGCCATCTCGAAGTTGGCGATGCGGGCCGAAAGCTCGGTGTTCTCCGGGTAGCGCTCGCGGTGCAGCCCGTTCAGGCGATCGAGAAACTCGAGCTGCCCGCGCCGCGTGGTCGGCCCGACGCTCTGGGGCGTGCGCACATTGAGCACGGGCGACAACCCCGCGCGAAACGGCGTGCCTTGATGCTCGGCGGGCAGAAACCCACTTGACCAATTGCGGACACCATCGATCGGCAGCCCGCCCGGATCGGCCAGCACGACGTACGACGGCAAGTTCTCGGTCTCAGCACCCAAGGCGTACGACAACCAGGCCCCGCACGAGGGGCGGCCCAACTGATTCTTGCCGTTATGGATGAGCCGCAGCCCCGCCTCGTGATCGACCGTGAACGTGTGCATCGAGCGAATCAGCGTGATCTCGTCAGCGATGCCGGCGGTGTACGGAATCGCTTCGCTCAGCTCGATGCCCGAGTGGCCGTTCTTGGAAAACTGGAACGGCGATGCCAGCAGGTTGCCCGCCTGGGCGACGAAGTGGACGTCGAGCTTGCCGGGGTGCGGCTGCCCATTCAACCGCGTGAGTTCGGGCTTCGGATCGAATAGATCCATCTGGCTGGGGCCACCGAACTGAAACAAACAGATCACGGCTTTGGCCTTGGGTGTCGGCTGGCCGGCCGCCAGCGTTACGCGGGCCGCATCGCCCGGCAACGGACCTCGCGCCGACGAGCCCGCCGCATGAGCCGCGCGCGCTGCGCCCGTTTGCTCGCGTGCCAACAGCGACGACAGCGCCAAACCGCCGACGCAGCCGGCCGAACGGTTCAAAAACGCGCGGCGATTGAGAGGCGTGAGATCGATGTTCGTTCGTGACATAATTCGTTCCGCTTGCATCCGCATCGTCAGCCGACCACGATCAAGCAGGCCTATTCGATTTCGTTGGGGTTAGGGAATCGTTGATGTGTTTCCAGGAACGCGATGAATTGCTCGATATATCGCAGAGAACTCCAAAAGGCGGGTGAGTCGGCCTCGCACGACGGCATCGTCCCCAGACCCAGAGTAACGCCGATCGCCATGCACTCTGCCGTCGTTGGAAATCGCTGCTCGACTATTGCGAACTCGTGTACGCGTCGGAATTGCTCGAGGCATCCTGGAACCAGTTTCTCCAGATCCTGCGGCCGTGCAAAGGACCGAAATCCGCCAGCGTTAATCCAATCGGCGATCCCAGCCGGAGACAGTTCGGACTCGGCAAAATGCACTGCGTGTTCCTCGCAGAATGACCGTTGCCTCGCCTCACCTGGTTCGTCGAGTTCGGTTACGTGAAACACGGCCAATTCACCACATACCTCACACTTCATTGGTTGCGTCTCCCCTGCAGTGGCTTTGTCTTTAAGGGGTCGGCAGGGCGAAAATCACTCCACGTACAAGAATCCGTTGCTCGCCAGCAGCATCTGACAAAAGTCGCGCCAGGCGGCCTCGTCGGCGTCCACCTTATCCTTTTCTTTCTTCTCTGCATTCTCCGCTTCGTGCCGCGCAAGTTGCTCGGCGACGAACTGCTCGGCCGCCGCGCGCTCTTCGCTGCGCGGGCCGCGCCCATAGGTCAGCAAGAACGCCCGGGCGATGCGATCGGCGGTGTCATCACCCGCCTCGCGCGCCAGCCGCGCTGCCATCGCCGCGGCGCGCTCTACCACAAAGTCCGCATTCAGCAGACTGAGCGATTGCAGCACCACGGTCGACGAATCGCGGCGTGGGCAATTGGTCACCATGCCCGGCGCGTCGAAGACTTCGAGCATGCTCAAGACCTGCGTGCGCCGCTGCTGCAAGTACAAGCTGCGCCGCGCGGCCCCCGCGTCCTTCTCGTCGACCACCACGTTGCCGTCTGGCAAGCGCTTGGTCGGTACGTAGGGGCCAAATAACTTGCCGTTCAATTCACCGCTCGCCGAAAGCATGGCGTCGCGCAAGGCATCGGCGTCGAGCCGCCGCAGCGGATAGCGCCACAGCAGTTGATTTTCAGGGTCGGCCGCCAAGGCCGCGGCGCCGGTGTCGCCAGCCGCCGCGCTCGCTTGTCGATAGACGCTCGACGTAACGATCTGCCGGTGCAGCTTCTTCAGGCTCCAACCGTCGGCCACGAAGCGCGTCGCCAGGTAATCCAACAGCTCAGGATGCGTCGGCTCGGCGCCCGTGTAGCCAAAGTTCTCGGCCGTGGCGACAATCCCGCGCCCAAAATGCTGCTGCCAGATGCGATTGACGGTGACCCGCGTCACCAGCGGATGATCGGGGGCGGTGAACCAGCGGGCCAAGGCCATCCGCCGACCGGTGGCGAACAACTCGCCACCAGGCGGTTGCGGTTTGTAGCTGCGCGCCGGCGAGCAGACGAACTCCGGCACGCCCGGCGGCACTTCGTCTCCCAACTGGTGGTAATCGCCGCGCACGAACAAGTGATGCGCTGGCGGTTCGCGATGCACGTCGACCAGCACCGCGACACGCTCCAGCGGCGCGGGCCGCTCGGTCTCGAGCTTCTTCTTTCGCTCAGCCAGGTCGCTCTTGAGCCGCCCGAACTCGGGAAATCGCTCCCCCAGTTGTTTGTCGACCGCGAGCGCCTTGTCGTGTTGCTTGAGCAGCTCCCCGTCGGCCTCGTTGCGATCCCCCTCAGGCTTATCGAGCGCCGCGAACACCGCCGCACGGGCCGCTTCGTCCAGATCGGCCAGGCGTTCGGTTTGCAGCGTGCGCCGCAAAGGAACCGCGGCCGCTTCGAGGCTCGCATCGAGCGCGGCGATTTCGGCGTCAAGCTTCGCGTTGGCCGCGGCGTGCGCCTCGCGCTCGGCCCGTGTGCCGATCGTCACGGTGCGATCGGCCGCTTTGACCCATTGGGCCGGGTCGTAGGCCGACATCAGCACCGCTTGCATCGCGTAGTAATCGCGCTGCGTCACCGGCTCGAACTTGTGATCGTGACAACGGGCGCAGTGCACCGTCAGCCCCAGCAGAGCCGAGCCCCAAATCTGCACCGTCCCCTCGATCACCGTCATGCGATCGATCAGCAACTCGTCGGGATTGCCGTCGCTCGAGTCGGTGCCGTCCTGCGCGTTGCGCAAAAAGTGCGTCGCCGCGTACAGGTCGACCTGCTCTGGCAGCACGTCACCATCGGGGCGGTAGCCGGCCAACTCGTCGCCGGCAAATTGCTCGATCAGAAACTCGTTGAACGGTTTGTCGGCATTGTGCGCGCGAATCACGTAGTCGCGATAGCGATAGGCCAGCGGACGATCGGTGTCGGCATTGAAGTAGCCGTTCGAATCGGCATAGCCGGCCGCGTCGAGCCAGTGCTTCCCCCAGCGCTCGCCGTAGTGCGGGCTGGCCAAGTAATGCTCGACCAACCGCTCGTACGCGTCGTCGCCCGGGTCGGCCAGAAACGCGGCGATCTCGTCGACCGTCGGCGGCAGCCCGACCAGGTCAAAGCTCAGCCGGCGGATCAACGTCAGTCGATCGGTCTGCGGGCCCAACGACAGCCCGCGCGCTTCAAGTTTCGCCTGAATGAACCGATCGATGTCGGTCCGCACGCGCGAGGCATCGCGCACCTCGGGCACGGGTGGCGGCACCGGCGAACGAAACGCCCAATGATCTTGGCCATCGCCCGCGTGCCCCGCCGTCGATGCGTCGGGCAAGCCGTGCGCGCCATCGGCAATCCAGCGGCGCAGCACTTCGCGCTCCGCGTCGGCCAACGGCTGCTCGGGAGGCATCTCCTCATCGTGAATCTTCTGCCACAGAATGCTGTCGTCGGGCTGGCCGGCCGCAACGATTCGCCCACTCTCGCCGCCGCGGACCACGCCTAGCGGCGTCTCCAGGTTCAGCTTGCCGGCGCGCTTCTTCGAGTTATGGCATTCGAAGCAGCGTGCCTTGAGGATCGGCAGCACATGATCGCTGAACGTGTCGGCGGGCGCCACTTCGGCAGCCGCGATCCATTGGGCGCCGCAGCAGATCGCCACCAGCTCCAAGGCGACCAGCGCCCAGAAAGGCCTTGCCAGCCGTCGTGTTGTGCTGCCAATCGAACCCACTGCGCTACCTAAGCTGTCGCTGGTCCGGTGCCGAAAACGCCAGCTTTCAGAATAACGTAAAGCCTAGCCCGCGGCCACGATTTTGCGGGCCGGAAGGGGAGACGAGAAGTAGCGTTGCCGTGGCTACGCGCCCGATTCGGCCACCAGGTGTCGCTTCACGAAGCTTTCGTCGAGCGTCACGCCCAACCCTGGCCCGTCGGGCACGGTGATATAACCGTCGACCGCTTGCAGCCGCTCGTGCGTCAACTCGTGGCGCAGCGGCGAGTCCTCGACGCAGTCTTCGAACAAGAACGCGTCGCGGCAGGTCGCCAGCCAATGCAAGCTCGCTGCCACGGTCAGCGGGCTCGTATAGCAGTGATTGCACAATCGCGCGCCGATCTCCTCGACCCGCGCGCGAATGTACGCCGCGTCGGTGAACCCGCAGCGCGACAGATCGACCTGATAGACATCGAGCGCACGGCGATCGATCAGTGGGCGAAACGCCTCGCGGCCGCATTCTCCTTCGCCCGCCGCGATCGGCACCGGCGAGCGATCGCGCAGCCAGCGGTAGCCCTCGACGTCGTCCTGCCGGAGCGGCTCTTCGAGCCATTCGATATTGAAGTCGGCGAACGCCGTGGCGCGGCGCAGCGCGGTTCGCGCGTCCCACACGCAGCCGGCGTCGATCAGCAGCGTGGCATCACCGGCCCCCAGCCGCCCACCGCGGACTAGGTCGATATCGACTTCGGCGCTGGTGCCCATCGGCTCCCAGCCGAGCTTGACGGCCTGATAGCCCACCTCGACCCAGCGGCGCGCGATGTCGCGAGTCTGGTTGCCGTCGCGGCCGAACAAGATCGACGCGTAGGCCTTGAACTTTGCGTGCTGCTTGCCGCCGAGCAGTGTATGGATTGGCTGGCCGAATGCCTTGCCTTTGAGATCCCACAGCGCCATGTCGACCGCACTCATCGCCGCGATCGTGACCGACGTGCGGCCGAAGTACATCGTGCGGCGGAGCATCTTCTGCCAGAGCCGCTCGGTTTCGAGCGCCTGCTCGCCGACGAGAATCTCGCGCAGCCCGCAGGCGATGTTGTGGCTGAACGGCGCGTCGACGATCGCCTTGACCACCTCGGGCGAAGCGTCGGCCTCGCCTACGCCTTCGAGCCCTTCGTCGGTGCGGACGCGCACCAGCACCGCGTCCTGACTCGAGGCGGTCTTGGCCGAAACCGATTTCAGCCGCAGTATCTGGCAGACAACGTGGGTGATTTTCATGGGTAATCTGTTGTTTCCGAATGGCGACCGAAGCGCCGCAATGAATGACGCTGTTAGCCGCGGACTTCGGCAAGCTCAGTCCGCGCGCAGGCGCGATCCGTAATCTATCCTTAAACGAAGTAACTTGGGTGGCCCGACTGCTCGCAGTCGGGTGGCGCAGCCACAAGAATCAACTCTTGCCGCGTGGCCCAGTTTCGCCGCGCCGATATAAGTAGGATTCTTGTCGCTGTCGCGACCCAGCCGACAATCGGCTGGGCCACCCGAGAAAAACCCGCGGCTAACAAGATGACGACTCGCGAAATCTCGGCCGCTGCTACTTCTTCAGCGGCTCGAGTTCGATGTTGCGGAACTCGATCGGGGCCCCTTCCGATTGCAGCAGAATGCGGCCGCGGGTGAGCTCCGAGTTGGTTCCTTCGTTCACCAGTTGGCCATTGACCACGAGCTTGATCGTGTCGTCGTCGCAGGTGATCTCGTACTGGTTCCATTCGCCGAGCGCCTTCTCGACCGCTTTGTCGGTCTTCATGCGGAAGTAATGCCGGCCGCTCGGCTTGTCGAAGCGGGCTTCGTCGATCTTCAGCTTCGCGCCGCCGACGAGCCAGAAATCGCCCGCCGCGCCCGATTGCAATTGGGCCTCGACTCCCTTGGGCCAGATCTCATCAGGCCCGACCACGTGGACGAACACGCCACTGTTGCCTGGCTTGCCGGGGAAACGCCACTGCAACCGCAGCACGTAGTTGTCGTATTCCCCTTCGGTGAGGATGTAGCCGATCGGGTTCCCTTCGCAGTGGATGACACCGTCGCTGACCTTCCAGATTTTGTCGGCGGCGTCGGCCGCTTCGCCCGGCTTGACGAACTTCTTCCAGCCGGTGAGATCCTTGCCGTTGAAGAGCTGGACCTTCTCGGCGGCGGTGGCCGTATCGCTGACGGTCGATCCCCAGGCGATGGCCGCGATCGCGAGCGTGGCGAATTTCAGCGACGCGAAATGATTGGTGCAATTGACGTTCATAATGGCGGGTGCTCCCTGGTTGTATGTCGGTCTCGTTGTAAGTGGCTTTCAGTTGACTGTCGCCGGCGAGATCGGAAGTCTGGCGATTCAGCGAAGCGCATGGCCGCTTACCCGCCATATCCCCCGGTATTGAGTGCGGCTGCATGGTAATGGCGCCACTCGCGCGCTTCAACCAGGGGCGTTTTACCTAGATTCGTGATCGAGATCGACCGAAACGAAAGTGCCACTGGCTCCGTCTATCCGCCTGGATACAAGTTCGCTAGCCGGCTGGCAGAGGTCGGCGGAGTGCACGCGTGAATTTAGAAAGGGTGTGACTTGGTCACGAGCTGCGCCGCCGCGCGGCTTGGGGCGCGATGGGACCGGCTATCCGGGGGCTTATGCCGCCCGGCTACCTGATACCGCCGCTGCGCGGCTAATTCGTTAGGCAAAGAACAACGTCGCGCGCGGTGCCCAGGGGGACAGGAGTCCTTCCGGCAAACGCATGAGCTGGCGCTTAATCAAGAGCCGGAATGACTCCAGTCCCCGGCGCCGCAAGAAAACTTCAACATGGGCTGGACGCCCATGCCAGGACCGATTGCGCACTCCTCATTCCGGCAGATACTCGTCCCCCACTGGGAAGTTCGCGAACTCGAGCGTCGAGTGCTCGCTCCACCAACGAGCCAGCTCGCGCTCGATCGCCGGGTCGAACTCCGGCGACACGTGCAACCGTCCTCCCGGCACGGCATCGCGTAGTTCGCCATTTTCGACAATCACCGCGCCGGCCTTGATTACCCAGCGCGGCCACTCGAAAATCCGCGCGGGGTCGTCGGCCTGATCGTAGATCGTGATGTCGGCATCGGCGCCGGGGCCTAGGTGCCCCTTATTGACCAGCCCCAACATGCGGGCAGGCGCGGCGCGGCTGATCGTGCAGATTTCGCCGAGCGTGTACTCGCGATCGAGGTCTTTGAGTTGGCTCTGCTCGCGCACCTGCGGATGAATGCGCGCGAGCACCTCGCGCCGCGCGTCGCGATCCATCAACAGCCGCACCATCTCGGGATAGGCCAGAAACGAGCCGCCATTGGGGTGGTCGGTGCTCATCGCGATCCGCCAGGGATCGTCGACCAGCAGATACCACTCGAGCCCGATCGCCCACTGCCAGGCGTGCACGAGGCTTTTTTCCTTGTACTCGATCGGCACGATACCACAGCCCGACTCGAGCTCGACGTCGTCACTCTGCCATTTGCCGCCATAGATCTTGTGCAGGAAGTAACCGAGCGGTCCGTCGCCGGTCATGCTCGTGGTCGGGCCGAAGAGCACCTGACCAACGTCGACCGTGAGCTGCGGCTGCGACTGGAAATACTCGACGAGCGCCGCGACTTGCGACGACAGGCTACCGACATCGTTGGGCGAACCGCCGTAGCTGTGGAACTGGATATGCGTGAGGTGTCCGCGGCGCCCTTCGAGTGCCCGCATCGTTTCGAGCGTCGTCTGCCAGTTGCCCGGAATGCCCAAGTGATTGGCGTGAATGTGTACCGGGTGAGGCAACTCGAGCTCGGCGGCTGCCTGCGCCACGGCCGCGATGATCTGCCGGGGCGAGACGTTGAAATGATCGATCGGCTCGTCGAGCTCGCCCGCGTTGCCGGCCTGATGCTGCTTCCACATCTCGATTCCGCCGGGATTGACGAGCTTGGGGGCGTAGCCGCGCGTGGCTTGCAGCAGCCAGCCGACGAAGTCGCGCAGCTTGGCGGGCTCGCGCGTCCGCAAGGCATCGAGCAGAAAATGATGATTGCCCATGAGGACGAAGAAACCGCCGTCGAGACAAGGCGTGTCGGCCAATTCCTCGTGAGCGTGGCGGGCACCAAGCGGCGGCACGGCCGCGTCGAACGCCGTGGTATAGCCGAGCGCCGCGTAGCGATAGCCGGTGGCGAACGTGCTTGGCGTGCTGCCGAGCGTTCCACTGCGAAACGGGCCGCTGCGAAAGTGGCCACGCCTGTGCATCGGCTTGGCCGCGCGGCGATCTTCGGGGCGCATGCGGCGGGCAAGATTCACCTTCGGCCCCGCGATGTGGCAGTGCATGTCGATGCCGCCGGGCATGACGACCAGCCCTCGGGCGTCAAGCGTGAGGGCGGGGCGGACGGAGGGGTCGCTCGGCGCAGCGACGATCTTGCCGCCAGAAATCCAGAGGTCGCGCACCGCGCCGTCGACACCATTAGCGGGGTCGTAGACGGTCCCGCCGGTGATTTTCAGGTAGTCGTGCTGGTCGCGAGCGGTCACGAGGGGGCTTTCTGTGGGGCGGCGGTGCGGCGCGCGTTCTGTAGTTCCGAGACGCGGTGATAAAGCGCGGTGAGGACTTCGGCTTCGGTCGGTTCGGTAGGTGTGATGGCCGGTCGCAGCGCCAGCGGCACACCATCGCTGCGATAGACGGTTCCGCCGGTGGCCACGCCAGGTTGGGCGACGCGAAACGCGACGGTGGCGGCCGACAGTGTCGCGCTAGCGCGCCAATCGAGGGCGACAAGCGGCAGTTTTGCTAACTGTTGATTGGCCGCGCTGGGCAGTTCCTCGAGTCCGTCGTCGCCGATGGCCAGCACCGCGTCGACTTCGCCGCGCGCCAGGAGCAGCGCGGCGCTACCGTCGTCGGGGTTATAGCGCGGATAGCCACGCCGAAAGTCGACTGCGAAAGGATAGCCGGTCGTCCAGGTGAACACTTCATCGCAGCCGGCCGCGTTGCCAGGCGAACCCAATCCGTGCACGACAAAACGCGTGTGGTCGTTCAGCTCACGCACCAAGAGCAGCAGCGCTTCGATCGCCAGGTGCGCACCCGACGATTGTTCGAGCCGATCCCCCAGCAAGACCGCTCCATAACGGGCGGCTTTCATCCGCTCGACCAAGGCGCGCCAGGTTGCGAGTGGCACGCCGGTCGTGTCTTCAATTGCGGAGTCGACGAGATCGATCCCTTGCACAAGCGCGCGGAGGGTCCAAATGGCGTCAAAGTGGCTGCCAGCCCGCAGCGCGATGAACTGATCCGCGACGTCGGCGGTCGGCGTGCGCTCGGTATCGACCACGACGAGTGTGCGATCGGCGCGGCCGCGCGGCAGGAACGGGCTTTTCGGTTCCCGGCTATAGCGCTCGAGATTGCGCGGGTGGTTCGTGACCAGATCGGCGCCCCAGCAGATCACCAGGTCGCTGCGCGCGGCGATCTCCCCCCAGGTGCAGGTGACTTCGCCCACGGCTTGCATTGCCAACTGGGCCGCGGCGTGGCGGCGGCTGGTCGCCGAATCGATCGCGGCGCCGAGTTGCTCGGCCAGGGCGAGCGCCGCGCGTTGCGACGCCGTCGGCGAGTGCGACAGACCGACGACGAGCGGGGCCTGGGCCGCGACCAAGATTTCCGCCGCGCGGTTGATCGCTTCGTCAAACGAGGCGGGCCGGCCGGCAATGCGGCAGGCCTGCGTGGCGGGCGCACGCGATTGCCCGACGCCGAACCAGTGCAGCCCCAAGTCGCAGGCACGAAGGGCGGCGATAATCTGCTGGTGCCCCGCGGCGTCGGTGGCGACCTGCACGTCGATATCGTCGCACAGGCAGCCACAGCCGAGGCAGACGCTGTCGGCGACCGTGCGCGGGCCCGCGGGCGCGGCGGCCGATGAAGACTGCGCGCGAGGAACAATCGATGACAACGGGGCTTGGTCGGCCATGCCAGAGAATATAGAACACCAGCACGCGGTTGCGCAGTCCGCAGTACGATATGCCGTGCCGGGCGGCGGATGTGCAGTGCCGCCGCGCTTTGGCGCGAGGTGCTGTCGCCGCGCCAGGTTCGAATTTCATTCCCTCGCTACTCTCATGCTGCTTCACGAGACCTTCATCGAGGATACGTTCGCCGAGGCGTTCCGCATGTGGTACGCGCGGCTGATTGTCACCGCGCTCGATGAAGAGGCCTTGGATGCGGCGGTACGCGAAGTGACCGGCTTCGCGGCGTCGGTGATCGCCTGCGACGTCGAGGCGGGGCTCGAACAGGCGCTCGCCGCGGCCGACACGCCGGACGGACGCGTGGGGGCGGCCGTGATGTTGTTCGGCTATTCGGCCGATGTGCTCGCCAAGTCGGTGCCGACGCGCGTGGGGCAGTGCGTGATGACCTGTCCAACGACGGCCGTCTACGACGGGCTGGCCGAGGCCGAAACGCGCCTCGCGCTCGGCAAACACTTGCGGTTCTTCGGCGACGGTTTTCAGAAGAGCAAGCGGATCGGCGAGCGGCACTGCTGGCGCATCCCGGTGATGGACGGCGAGTTTGTCGTCGAAGCGACGGCCGGCGCGGCCAAGGGAATCGGCGGCGGCAGCCTGATCATCGAAGCGCGCACGCAGCGCGCGGCGCTGCTGTCGGCGCGGCGGGCGGCGGCGGCCGTGGCCAAAGTGCCAGGCGTGATCGCGCCGTTCCCCGGCGGATTGGTGCGCAGCGGCAGCAAGGTGGGTTCGCGCTACAAGGCGCTGCGAGCATCGACGAACGACGCCTGGTGCCCGACGTTGCGCGGGCGAGTCGAGAGTCAGTTGCACCCCAAGAGCGAGTGCGCGTACGAGCTGGTGTTCGACGGCGTCGACGAGCAGGCGATTCGCTCGGCAATGCACCACGCGGCACACGCGGCTGCCGGCGCGGACACCTTGCGTTTGTCGGCGGCGAACTTCGGCGGCAACTTGGGGAAGTTCAAGTTCCACCTGCGCGACGTGGTGGACATCGAACGAGCGTGAGGGATTATTTTGTTAGCCGCGGAGCTTGCTCCGCGCGCTAGCGGGAGCGATGTAGCATTGTTGCGATTCCGGTTGCCAAATCGCGCGAGCTAGCGCGCGGGATGAATCCCGCGGCTAACAAGCTCTCAGTTTGCGTCGTAGATTTCTTCGCAGAGTTGCCCGAGCGTGCGGCCGATTTCGTTGCGTTCTTCGTCGCTCGTGAGATGCACGCCGTTGACGACCAGCGAGAAGACCAGCTCGCGACCGCTCTTGGCGGTCAGGTAGCCGGCCAGCGCCTTGCTCGTTAGCAGTCGCTGCTTGTTGAGCAGATCGCCCCAGTAGAGCGTGCCGGTTTTGGCGAACGCCTTGCCGCGTGCAGGGCTGTCGGCGTCGACCGCCGTGGCCAGGGTGCCGTCGACGCCGAGGATCGGCAGGGCCCGCTTGTAGACGGCGAAATCGCGCCGCCCGGCCATCATCCGCAGCAGTTGGCAATTGACCGAGGGGGTGGTGAAGTCGGCGTTGGCTCCGCCGGCGCCACCGCCGAACGAGATTTCTTCGGCTGCGACGCCGTTGCGTTTGAGGAACTCTCCTTCGAGGCGCAGCCCATCGGCCAGGGTAAAGCGCTCGTGGCGGGCGGCCACCAGCAGCGGCAGCGTGCTGGCGTGCAGGTTGTGGCTCACCTTCAAAATCAGCCGGGCCGATTCGGAAAATGGCGGCGAAACCAGCGTGGCGACTTTCTCGAGGCTCGAGTACTGCTGGCGATCGGGGAGTTGCGGAGAGTCGGGCGCGGCGAGCGGCGAGGCACTGACGCGCACGCCGGCGCGGCCGAGCGCCTCGATAAACAAGGCCCGGGCCCAAGCTGACGCGTTTTCGACTTCTTGAATGTGGACGATGGGGGCGTGATCGGCGGCGATCTGGCCGCGGACGATCAATCGATTGCCCGGCGCACTGGTCAGGCTCACTCGGGTGCGTCCCCCGGCAGCGGTGGTCGTGACCTGAGCGTCGACGGTCGCCGCGCTCGACTTGGGGCGCCAATCGACTTTGGCCGGCGCGTCGATACTGGTCGGCGAAACGATGACGTCGATCACGTTATCGTTGACGATGATCGGCGAGACGCGGTCAGGCCCGCTACCGCTGCTGCTGGCATGCTCGAACAGGCGATCGTCGATCAGCACGTCCCCTTCGATCACGCGCAGTTGCTTGGCGACCTGCCGGGCCAGTTCGTCGAGGCCAGCCAAGGGATCGGGGGCGGTGAGCTCGGTTTGCGCGGTGCCCGTGGCGTAAGTGTGATCGGCATTCGTGAAGGCGATCTCTCCCTGCTCGGTAGTGCGACCGCCGAGCGACAGATCGCCGCTGGCCACGAGCACGAGGTCGCCGTGCAGCGTGTTGTCCTGCGAACGAATGCCGCGGGCGTAGACCGGCGTCTCGAAGCGGTAGTCGGGTCCCAGAGCATCGAGCGCGGCGGCGACCGAGTAAAGCTTGGTGGTCGAGGCGGGCGCGAAGAGCTTGTCGGGGTTGTGGGCCAACAGCACCTTGCCGGTGCCCAGGTCAATGACCAACAGCCCCCAATGGGCATGCTTGAACCGCGGCGCGTCGAGCACCTTTTGAATCGCAGGGGGGAGCGGTTCGTCGGCGCGGGCGGGGGCCGTTGATGTGGAGGCGCCGGCGAGGGCAAGCAGAGCGGCCAGGCAGGCGAATTTCGTTCGAGTCATCGCGAAGGCCCGTTGGGGTTGTTCGGTAAATGGTTCGCAGGGCAGGGGAGTGGGTGCTTTGCGGCTGTTAGCGCCAAGCAACTAACGCCGACGACCGGCAGGACAATCATAACTTGCGGTAAGTGACTTGGCGCGTGGTGAGAAGTGGCAATACCACGGCGAAATCGTGCGAAATGTCGGAGCAGCGACGCAACGGCTGGTGTGCCACTGCTTGCCGATAGCTGGTGCGAGTAGCTTATTCCGAGGCCACATCGGCAAGCAGTGCTGAGCCTCTACGAGCGGCTGAGTCGTTAGGAGCTGCTGGGCACTGCTTGTTCGTCGGCGGCTGACTTTACTCGGTAGTACAGCACGAATATCGCCGACTGCCAAGCAGTGGCACATTTCGAGTAACTTGTAGGGTGCGTGAAACGCACCAGCGTTTGTCGCGGCGCTAAAGCATTAGCACGCCGCTCAAAACTGGTGTGCTGCGCACACCCTACAAACTCGAACGCCGGAACGACTCCAGTCCCCGGCACAATCCTTCACCCTACGGGGAGATGTTTTTTAGGGCTTCGGCGGCCAGGCGGGCGAGGCGCGGCTGATCTTTGGCGGCAGCGGCCTCGTCGAGCGCTGCTTTGGCCCCCTTGGCGGCAGGACCGATTTGTCCCAAGGCCCAGGCGGCGCGCTCCTGCACCGTGGTGCCAGAGTCGGCCTTCAGCGCGGCGGCCAAAGCGGGAACGGCGCTGGCCGCGCCGGCTTTCAAGCGGCCCAAGAGTGTGGCTGCCCAGTAGGCGATGTCGGGGCGCGAATCGGCCAAGAGCTCGGCCAGTTCGGCGGCGCTATCGGCCGGCGGCGCTCCGACCCCTTCAAGCGCTGCCATCACCCAGTCGCGCGTCGCTTCATCGTCATCGGCAGCAGCCCGCGCCAAGGCAACCGCCGCGGGGCTGGCGGCAGTTTCCAAACGGGCGAGCGCCTCGGCCGCGGAGGCGCGCGCGGCCGCATCCTGTCCGCCAAGCTGTTCGATCAAGTTCGTAATGTCATCTGCCATGTCGTTGCACTCGCTCCTTCGAGAATCGGAACCCCTTCAGTGATCGGCGCCGGTGCCCCAATCGCGGGCGACTTGTTCGGCCTCGCGCAGGGCCCGCAGCACGTTGCCGCCGAGAATACCGTTGATTTCGTCGGCGTTGTGCCCGCGGTTCAACAGTTCCTGCGTAATGTATGGATAGCAGGAGACGTCTTCCAATTGGACGGGCACCTTGGTGACGCCGTCGAAATCGCTCCCCAGGCCGACGTGCTCGGGCCCGGCGACCTTGATGATGTGCTCGATGTGATCGACGACGTCGTGCACGGTGCCGGCGGCGATGGGGTGGGCCGCTTGCCAGGCGACGAGCGCCTTCTTGAACTCGGCGTCGTCAGGATACTTGGCCCGCAGCTCGCGATGGGCGGCGAACATGTCGGCCATCACCTGGGCCGACTCGGGGACGACGAAGCCGGAGAAAAAGTTGACCATCACGACGCCGCGGTTTTGCTTGACGAGCACCAGCACTTCGTCGGGCACGTTGCGCGGGTGCTGGGCGATTGAGTAGGCCGACGAGTGGGACGCGATCACGGGGGCCTTGGTGGCACGGAGGGCCGCCTTCATCGTTTCAACCGAGACGTGCGAAATATCGACCAGCATGCCGAGACGGTTCATCTCGTGGACGACCTCGATGCCAAACAGCGACAGGCCACCGTGCCGCGGAGAATCGGTCGCGGCGTCGGCCCAATCGAGCGTGTCGGCGTGCGTGAGGGTCATGTAGCGCGTGCCAAGTGCATAGAAGGCCCGCAGCACGCCGAGCGAGTTCTCGATCGAGTGCCCCCCTTCGACGCCGATGAGCGAGGCGATCTTACCCGACGCGCGGATGCGCTCGACGTCGTCGGCTGTGCTGGCCATCTCGAACACGTCGGGATATTGCTTGACGATGCGATGGATGAGATCGATCTGCTCGAGCGTTTGTCGGGCGGCGCCGCCGGTGCGCGCGGTGTCAGCCGGAACGTAGGCCGACCAGAACTGCGCGCCGACGCCCCCTTGACGCAGCCGTGGGATGTCGGTCTGCAAGGTCGGCTGCTTTTGCCGCAAATCGATCGAGGAGAGGAGCGACTGATGCTTCTGCCGTAGCTCCCAGGGCAAGTCGTTGTGGCCATCGAAGACCGGCGCCGCGCGATGGATGCGCAAGGCTTCGTCGGAAAGGACGACCGCGGGGCGGGCCGGCGCTTTGGTGGCGGGGGCGCTGTCTTCGCCGGATCGAGCCTGCTCCGAGAACGACAAAACCGTCAGGACCAGCAGTAGCTTCAGCAACCCAATTGGGCGGGCAAAGTCACGGCTGAATCTCACTGAAGTGCGCGATTGGGTGGCCCAGCCGCTTGCCGGCTGGGTCGCGCAGCGACAAGAATCCATCGGATGCCGACGCGGCTGAAAGCGGCCGCGCGGCATGAGCGAATTCTTGTGGCTGCGCCCTTTGTCGTTGGGCTCGCGGAGCGAGCGTGCTGCGAGCAGCCGGGCCACCCGCCAACTCGTCGATCGATGCATAACAATTCGCACCTGAAAGGAATCACTCACGGCAGCATGACGCGGCCGCCACAGACCGACACGGTCTGCCCGGTCATGAAACTCGATTCGTCGCTCAGCAAAAAGCGGATCGTGCTGGCGATTTCTTCTGGCTGGCCGACGCGCTTGAGCGGGGTTTCAGCGGCAATGGCGGCGATCCGCTCGTCAGGCAGTACGTGCATCATCTCGGTATCGGTCAGCCCCGGCGTGATGCAGTTGACGCGGACGTGCGGCGCGAACGCTTCGGCACAGCAGCGTGTCAAAGCCACGACGCCGAGCTTGGCCGTGGCGTAATGAATTTGCATCGCCCGGGGGCGGAGGGCAGCGATCGACGAGATCATCACGATGCGGCCGTACTGGCGCTCGATCATTTGGTCCTTAACGGCGAACATCACGAGATACGCGCCGTTGAGGTTGACGTCGATCGTTTCGCGCCACAGGTCCCAGGTGAGCTCCTGGTGCGTGCAGATGTTGCTGATCGCGCCGCAGTGGGCCAACAGGTCGATCGGGCCAAGCTCGCGGCGGGCCGTGTCGACCAGCGCTTGCACCTGGTCGGGCTGCGAGACATCGCACTGCACGGCGACCGCGCGGCGGCCGAGCGCTTGCAGTTCGGCGACGGTACGGGCGGCATCCGCCTCGCGGCTGCCGTAGCTGATCGCAACGTCGGCTCCTTCGGAGGCCAGACGAAGAGCGGTCGCCCGGCCGATGCCGCGCGATCCGCCGGTGACCAGGGCAACGCGACCTGCAAATGTCGACATGGAGAGGGTATCCAAGTGCTGTAGAAACTACACAGGGGGACAGGAGTCGTTTCTGGCCGAGTTGTGCGTTGCGGCAACGCGGGTGGCCCGACTGCTCGCAGTCGGGTGGCGCAGCCACAAGAATCCACTCATGCCGCGTGGCCGGCTTCAGCCGCGTCGATTCTCGATGGCTTCTTGTCGCTTCGGCCGATTATGCCACGCTCGCAGAGCGAGTGTGCCGGAAAGCGGCTGGGCCACCCAGTTTTCACCTTAGGCACCGCATCACGCCAGAAACGACTCCAGTCCCCACAAGTTGGCGTTCCCGACGCGGCCCCATCGTAACGGATGGCCGCGGCGTTGTAGAATCGGGTTACCAATTTCACCCCGAGCGAGCTAGCGCGCGGAGCAAGCTCCGCGGCTAACAGATCGCCACCGAAGTGGCGCAATGATGGCTATGAGTGTAAGTTCCCCCAACGCGGAAATCTCCAATCCCGTGACCGACCCGGTCAGCGGTGCAGCTTTTAGACCGCTGCGCCTGGGCGGGCTCGAAATCGGCTTTCCCGTGGTGCAGGCGGCCCTGTCGGGCTACAGCGATCGGGCGATGCGCGTGCTCGCCCGGCGGCTGGGGGCCGACTACACGCTCTGCGAGGTGCTGGTCGACGTGCTGGTGGTGACCGCTCGCAAGCGGGGGACGCGGCGGTTCGACTTGCAGGACGACGATCACCCGATCGGCGGGCAGTTGATGGGGGCCGAACCGGTGGAGTTCGCGGCGGCCGCGCGGCGGCTGGTCGATTCGGGCTTCGACGTCATCGACATCAACTTTGGCTGCCCGGTGCGAAAGGTGCTGGGGCGTTGTCGCGGCGGCTTCTTGTTGAGCCAGCCGGAGACGGCACTGGAGATTGTCGCCCGAGTGAGGGAAGCGGTGCCGGAGCCGATCCCGGTCACCGTCAAAATGCGCCGCGGGCTTGACGACACGGCCGAGAGCCGGGAGCGGTTCTTCACGATCTTCGACGGGGCGTTCGAGCGCGGCGTGTCGGCCATCACCGTGCATGGCCGCACGGTCGAGCAGCGCTACATCGGGCCGAGCCGCTGGGAGTTTTTGCGCGAAGTGAAACGACACGCCGGCTCGCGCACCGTGTTGGGGAGTGGCGACCTGTTCACGGCCGAGCAGTGCGTGGCCATGATGCGCGAGACGGGGGTCGATGGGGTGACCGCGGCCCGCGGCGCGATTGGCAACCCGTGGATCTTTCGCGAAGCCCGGGCACTGTTGGCGGGCGAGCCGCTACCGGCCCCGCCGAGTTTGTTCGAACAGCGCGACGTGATCGCCGAGCACTATCGGTTGGCGGAAGAGATCTACGGCGCGGAGCAAGCCTGCCGCACGATGCGCAAGTTCGGCATCAAGTATTCAAGGTTGCATCCGGAGTTTCGCGCGGTGCGCGACGCGTTTGTGGCGGTGCGGGCGGCCGGCAGTTGGCGCGACGTGCTCGCGCGGTGGTATGCCGAAGACTTGCCTGGCCGGCGGCGACCCCCGACGGCGGACGACAGCGACGATACGGATTGCGAAGTGGAGGAGTAGGGGGTCGCCGCAGCAGGGGGCAATCTTACCGCAGAGGCCGCGGAGGATCGCGGAGGATTGCCAGCGGGGCTTATCAGCCGCGGAGCGGAGTATGATTGGGCCGCAACGCGACGCTTGTATCAGCCGCGGAGCGGCGTTTGATTTCAGCCGCGCAGCGGCGGCGGCGCTTAGCCGTGGGCGCCAGCCCACTGAGGCGTTTCGCGCTGGATCTAAGCCGCGCAGCGGCGACGGCGAGTTGGGGCAAACCACGTGGCCGGAACTTACACGAAGCTCTACTATCACCTCGTGTTCAGCACGAAGCATCGCGCGGAACTGATTACGTCGGCAATCGAAGAGGAGCTTTACAATTACCTCGGCGGCATCGTTCGTAGCGTTGGCGGAGTTTGCGTGGAAATCGGTGGCATGCCCGACCACGTGCATATTTTGGCCATCTTGCCTCCTAAGGTTGCCCTGTCCGATGCGCTACGGGAAATCAAAGCCGGCTCCTCGAAGTGGATCAATGAAACGAAGGCGGGGCCGACGAAGTTCGCCTGGCAAGATGGTTACGCCGCGTTTACGGTGAGTCGATCACAACTTGATTCAGCCGCCCGATATGTCCGCGACCAGAAGCTGCACCACACGCAGCGGGATTTCAAGTCGGAGTTCTTGGAGTTGCTTGAAAAGCATGGCGTGGAATACGACCCTCGGTACGTCTGGGACTGACGTCGCGGGCCTGTAGTTTCTTTTGTGTCAGGGTCGCGGGGAACGTTATTTGCTCGTCGC
>CAZBWM010000082.1:0-19629 GCA_964495375.1 uncultured Planctomycetaceae bacterium
CAGGTTCCGCGCATGATGCGTATCCAAACGTCCCCAGGGTACATCTCCTAAGAATCATCGCGTACCGTGCGCAACGGCTGTAACCTTTTTATTGATTGCGACTAAGCTGCGGTTCTTAAGGCCGACTCTAGCGAGGATTCACGCGGCGACGGTCGTGCCGACTGTGCCGGTTATGCCGCTTGTGGGGCCAGGAACCGGCCCCTTTGCCGGGCCTCGCGACGTACCCGCGGGGCACGCGGCGGCGAGCCAGCCGATCGAGCATCGACAAATCCGACGAATCTGCAAAAATTGCCCTGACTACCCGAATCGAAGCTCGGCACGACCCCGCCCGTGGGCAGCTTGCCAGAGCAATTCGCTCGCCGGCGCGCCTGCCGACTCGTTCGCGGCCGCCCGCCGGGCCCGCATGGAGCTTGCGCATGAAGAAGGTCGAAGCCATTATCCGCCACTTCAAGCTCGAAGACGTCAAGAACGCGCTCAGCGAACAGGGCGTCCAAGGCATGACGATCTCCGAAGTCCGCGGCTTCGGTCGCCAGAAGGGGCACACCGAAATGTATCGCGGCACCGAGTACACCGTCGACTTCGTCCCCAAGGTGAAGATTGAGGTCGCCGTGCCCGATGGCCGGCTGAAGTCGGTTCTCGACACCATCCTGCGCACCGCGCAAACGGGCCAGATCGGCGACGGTAAAATCTTCGTCAGCGATTTGCAGGAGACGATCCGCATTCGCACGGGCGAACAAGGCGAAGACGCGCTACAATAAGTTCGATCGTCCGACAGACCGGTCTGCCGACCGCTTCGCGAACCCGTCACCGACCAATCGCATGTTGAATGCACCCCGCCTGCGTCCCAGCGTGCTCGACGCCCGGTCGCGCCTGGCCGAAGGTCACGAGCGGCTGCGCCAACGGCACGCTGACGGTTCGCCGGGGATCCAGGTTTGTAACGCCCTGACCGATCTGGTCGACGGCGTGATTCTGAATTTGCATCGCTCGGCGCTCGACGATTTGCCGGCCATCGCCGAGGCCGCGCGCGAGCAAGTCGCCGTCGTGGCCCTGGGGGGCTACGCCCGCCGCGACCTGGCCCCATACTCCGACGTCGATCTGATGCTGTTGTACGCGCCGCAGGCGGAAGGCGCCGTGATCCCGCTGGCCGATCGCCTGTTGCGCGATGTCTACGACTCGGGGCTGATGCTCGGCCAAAGCGTGCGGACGATTCCGCAGGCCTGCCAACTGGCGGTCAAAGACGCGCAGATTTGCACGTCGCTGTTGGAAGCGAGATTCTTGATTGGCAGCCAACCGCTCTTCGATCGCTTCGTCGAGCGGTTTCGCAAACAGGTGGGGCGTCACTGGCGCCGCTTGCTGGCTGCCACCGAGCAAGCCCGCCGCGAGGAGCGCCATCCCTACGGCGAAACCGTCTACTTGCTCGAACCGAATATCAAGCGTTCGCCTGGCGGCCTACGCGACTTACACCTGCTCCGCTGGGTGGGCTTCATCCGCTACGGTGTCGCCGAGCCCGACGGACTGCAACTTCAGGGCGAACTGACCCAGCCCGATGCCCGGGCGCTGCGCCGTTCCTACGAGTTTCTGCTGCGGCTGCGCAATGAACTGCACTTTCATGCGGGCAAAGCGCACGATTTGCTCGATCGCACCGAGCAGATGCGCGTCGCCGGGCGCTTCGGCTATCAAGGTTCGCCCGCGCTATTGCCGGTCGAGCAGTTCATGCAGGACTACTTTCGCGCTACGTCCGATGTCAGCCACGTGGTGCAGCATTTCACGGCCCAGGCCCAACCGGGGCACCGTTGGCGGGCCTGGCTCGCGCCGCTATTAAGCCACCGCGTCGAGGGAGACTACCTCGTGGGGCCGACGCAGATCGTGCCGACCAAGCGCGGCGCGGAGAAATTGCGCTCGAGTTTGTCCGAAGCACTACGTCTCGTCGATCTCGCCAATCTCTACGACAAGCGGCTGTCGTTCGAGGCCTGTGAAGTGATTCGCAAAGCCGCGCCGAGTTACCCTGCCGGATTATCGACCGAATCGGCCGCGCGGTTTCTCTCGCTGCTGTCGCAACCCGCTCGCCTCGGGGAGCTATTGCGCACGCTCCATCAGGCCCGTTTACTCGAACGCGTCTTGCCTGAGTTTGGCCACGCCCGCAGCTTGCTGCAATTCAACGAATATCACAAGTACACGGTCGACGAGCACACACTGCGGGCGGTCGAGCTGGCGGTCGATTTCAAGTACGATCGGGGCCCGTTGGGCCGCGTTTATCGCGGCATCAAGCAGAAGCACGTGTTGCACTTGGCGCTGCTGATTCACGATTTGGGGAAGGGGCACGTCGAAGATCACAGCGAAGTCGGGCTGCGAATCGCCGCCGAAACGGGCCGGCGACTGTTTCTACCGCCGGCCGAAATCGAGCTGCTCAAGTTCCTCGTTCACAAGCATCTGATCATGTCGCACCTCGCCTTTCGGCGCGACACCAGCGACGACCAGGTCGTGGTCCGCTTTGCGGTCGAGGTCGGCTCGCCCGAGGCGCTGCAGATGCTCTATTGCCTTACGGCGGCCGATCTATCCGCCGTCGGGCCTGGCGTCTGGAACAAATGGAAAGGCGAAGTGCTGGCCGAGCTGTATCGCCGCACGCTGGCCCATCTGGCCGGCGATGGCACGGCTTCGTTCGACGAGCGGGTCGAACGCCGCCGCGCGGCCCTCATCGATCTGATTGACGACGGGCCGCTGCGCCCCTGGCTCACCGCGCAGATCAACAGCCTGCCGCACGACTATCTCACGTCAACCCCGCCCCAACAAATCGTTGACGAACTGCGCGAGCTCAAGCAGCTCGGCACCACCGACGTGCTCGCCCGGGGGCAGTATCTGCCGGCCAGCCGTGCCGTGGAGTTCACCGTCGGCGCGCACGAAAAACTGCTGCCGGGCATCTTTCATCGCCTTACCGGCGCGCTCACCGGTCAGGGGATGCAGATTCTTTCGGCGCAGATCAACACGCTCGACGGCGGGCTGGTGCTCGATCGTTTTTGGGTTCACGATCCCGACTATGAAGAGGTGCCCCCGGCGGCCCGCATCGAGTCGGTGTGTGCCGCGCTCCGTGAGTCGCTCACGCCCGCCGGCGCCCAGTTGCCGACGTTCCGCCGCGTGTGGTCCGGACGCGGCGGCCCGCCGCTCACGGTGCTTCCCACGCGCGTCCGCACCGATAACAGCACGTCGGACGGCTGCACGATCATCGACGTCTTCGCCGCCGACCGCGCTGGGCTATTGTATCGCATCACACGCACGCTGTACGAGTTGGGGCTCTCGGTGTCGCTGGCCAAAATCGCCACGCATCTCGATCAGGTGCTCGACGTCTTCTACGTGACCGACCAGGGGGGGCGCAAAATCGAAGACCACCAGCGCCTCGCAGCAATCCAGAACCGGCTGCTCGCCGAGATCGAAGCGCTCGAATCGGAAGAGGCTGCCCACTCTCGTAGCGGGTGAACGTTGCTGCGGGGGCCTGACGCGGGCCGGTGAAACGCTGCTGTGCGGACGCGCCCACTGCTATTCGAGAACGCCACTTCGATGTCCAAACGCCGTAAAACTCCGCACGCCGCTGCCGCCCAGACAGCGGCGACCAAAGATCCGGCGACACCGGCCGAGAGCAAGGCCGCCGCGCCGGCCGATGGCGCGGTCGCCACGCCGCGCACTCGACCTCTGGTCTTCCGAGCAGGCGCCCTGATCGTGGGGCTGCTGGCCGGGCTACTGCTCGTCGAGTTCGGCCTGCGCGTGTTCGGCATCCGGCCCGAGCGCTACCAACCGCCGCGCTGGCTGGCCTGGGATGGCACCGCCTACCGAGACCTCGGCATCTGGGGCAATGGTCTGATCCGCCAGGCGAGCCGCTTCCGCGCGCAAGGCGTACTGATGGGTGAGTACGTCCCGGGCGCCAAATTCAAAGAAGTCTTCGACAGCAATCCGCGCGGCTATTTCGATCCCGACAACAGCGTTCCCATGGAGGTCAATCTGTTGGGGTTGCGCGGCCCAATGGTCACGCCGCAGAAACCGCCGGACGTGTTCCGCATTCTGGGGCTCGGCGATTCGTTCACCTTCGCGGTGGGTGTGCGCGAGCCCGACACGTTCTTGCGCCGCCTGGAGTCGCAGCTCAATATCGCGCGACCGGCCGGCGGCGACGCCCCCACGTTTCAAGTGCTCAACGCCGGCACGCAGGGTTACAACATTCGCGACGAAGTGCTGTACCTCGAACACCGCTGGCTCCCGCTGGCCCCCGATCTCGTGCTGGTGAACTTCTACCTGAACGACGCCTATGCCGACGACGCCTTCCGCAACATGGGCGAAGCGCTCGGCATCTACGTCCAACCTCAAGGGGTTGGTCGCCTGAGTTACGTCGTCGACCTGGTGCAACACCAATGGGCGGTCCGACAACAGCGGCGCGATACCGAAGCCTACTACCTGGCGAGCTTCTTCAAAGAGGCAAACCGGTACATCGACGACCCCGCCTCGCTCTCGATCGATTGGAAGCAGAGCCGCGATGCGCTGGCCCACGCCGTCGAGCTGGGACAGCAGCATGGCTTTCGCGTGGCGTTGGTCGTCTGGCCTGAGCTGTATGATCTCGAAGGAGACTACCCGTTCGTGGCCATCCACCAGCTCGTCCGCGAAACCTGCAATCGGCTCGGCATCCCCACGCTCGATCTGCTGGACACCTTTCGCGGGCACAACTCGGCAGCTCTCTGGGTCCATCCGAGCGACCACCACCCAAACGAAGAGGCCAATCGCCTGGCAGCCGACGCGATTGCGCGGTTTTTGCGGGAGCAGCATCTGCTCGAAAAGCCGAGTCGTGGCCAGTGATCCGTGGCTAGTGGTCAGGTGGTGAGAATTGCGGGAACGTTCTTCCCCCGCATCACCCCTACCCTGCCGGTTCGCTGCCGAGTAACTTGTGGTTCTGCTTGCCACGGCCGCCTAACGCGAGACCCCCTGCGATGAGCCAATCGTCCGATACCTCCCAGCGGCTCACGACGACCCACTGGCTGATTCTGTTCGTGGCCGTGCTCGGCTTCGCGTTCGATATTTATGAACTGTTGATGCTGCCGCTGATCGCCGGCAAGGCGTTGGCCGATCTGCTGGGGGTCGACCCCATGACCGAGCACGGCTTTCAGCAGGTGCTCGCCTGGACCGGCTACATCCAGTGGTCGAGCGCCGTTTGCGGCGGCGTGTTTGGCCTGTTGGGCGGATACCTGACCGACCGTTTCGGCCGGCGAGCCGTGCTCACCTGGAGCATCCTGGTCTACGCGATTTCCGCAGCGGCGGCCGGCTTTGCCACCTCGGCCCCGATGCTGTTGGTGCTCCGCTCGACGACCTTCATTGGCGTCTGCGTCGAGTTCGTCGCGGCGGTCGCCTGGTTGGCCGAACTGTTCCCGAACCCGAAACAGCGCGAATGGGTGTTGGGCGTCACGCAAGCTTTCTCGTCGGTCGGTGGCATCATGGCGGCCGGCGCCTATCGATTGGCGGTTGCCTACGCCGATCAATTGCCGGCCATTTACGGCGACCACGCCGCCTGGCGTTACACGCTGATCAGCGGTCTGATCCCGGCGATCCCGCTGATCGTGATTCGCCCCTTCCTCCCCGAGTCCCCCGCCTGGAAGGCGAAACGCGCGGCGGGCACCCTCAAGCGGCCGAGCATTGCCGAGCTCTTCTCGCCCGCGCTGCGCCGCACGACGATCGTCACGACCATCTTGTTCGCCTGCAGCTATGGCGCGGCGTTCGGAGCGATACAGCTTGCTCCACAAATGGTGCCGGGGCTGGTCCCCGAGCTGCGCGCACTGAAACCGCTGCGCGAAAAAGTCGAGGCTGCCGTCGCTGCGAAAGAGGATGCAAAGCCAATCCGCCAAGAGATCGGCGCCCTGCTGAAGAAACAAGAAGGGGTCCGCGGCGAAGTGCAGACCTATCAGGAGTTGGGCGGGCTGTTTGGTCGCATCGCGCTGGCTTTGCTGGCGGTCGTGATCGTCAGCCGCAAAGGCCTGTTGTGGCTATTCCAGGTGCCGGGGCTGATTGCCTTTCCGTTGGCGTTCGCCGTGGCCGGCACCAAGGATCTCAACCAGTTCAAATGGTTGCTCGCGCTCTGCGGCTTCTGCACCGTGGCCCAGTTCAGCTTCTGGGGGAATTATCTGCCGCGCGTCTACCCGCTCCACCTGCGCGGCACCGGTGAGGGTTTTGCCGCCAATATCGGAGGCCGCATGATCGGTACACTCGGCGCGCTGTTCACCACGCAGTTGGCGCCGCACCTCTCCGGCGAGACGTTTTTCCACAAATTGGCCTACGCCTGCACGATCACGGCCGTACTGGTCTACTCGATCGGCTTCATTACCTCGTTCTGGCTGCCGGAACCGAAGGCAGAGCTCGAGGAATAGCCGGTAGTGGTCAGTGGCTAGTGATCAGTGGTCAGAATCTACGCACTAGCCACTGACCGCTAGCCACTACCTTGATTTCTAAGGCTCCGCGGTCGAGACTGAAATTGGCGGCGCCGCCCGGCGAAAAAGGTGTCAGGAACCTTTACCTCGGCGCGGAATGGTCGACCGCCGTTCGAAGTGGAAAAGGTTCCTGACACCTTTTTCACGTTCATTTTCACGGTCCACTTTTTTTCGAGAGTCCGATGCCGACGCTGGCCAATCGCCCGGAGCTGTTCGACCGCGAGTTCCTGGCCCTGCGCGCCAAGATCCTGGAAATCGCGGCCACGCTCGATCGGCTCGATCGCTCCCCTGGCTCACTGGCCGGCGACCCGCGCGTCGAGCAAGTCCGCGAAGCATTCGCGGTACTCACCGGCCACGAGAGCGACCGCGCCGAACGCGTGCAGTTGGTCTTCTCCCGTCCTTACGATCCCAACTGGAAGAGCAATCCAGAATAAACGTCGCCGAAGTCGTAGCGAACGCTGGCCACTTCGCGTTCCAACTGAGCCCTCAAGTCTGCAGCCTCAAGTCTCAAGCCTGTCATGTACTACTTCGATCCTCACATTCACATGGTCTCGCGAGTCACTGACGACTACGAGACCTTGGCCAAGATGGGCTGCGTCGGCATGAGCGAGCCGGCCTTTTGGGCCGGCTTCGATCGCGGCAGTCCCGAAGGCTTTCGCGACTACTTCCGCCAGCTCACCGAGTTCGAGCCGAAGCGCGCCGGTTGGTACTGCTTGCAGCACTTCACCTGGATCTGCATCAACGCCAAGGAAGCCGAGAACGTTGAGCTCTCGCGCGAGGTGATCAAGCTGATCCCCGAGTTTCTCGACAAGCCCGGCGTGCTGGGTATCGGCGAAATCGGCCTCAACAAGAACACGCCCAACGAATCGACCATCTTCATGGAGCAGGTCGAGCTGGCCGACCGGCTCGACGAGCAAATCCTCATCCACACGCCCCACTTGGAAGACAAGTACATGGGCACGCGGATGATCCTCGACATGCTCGACGACTTCGGCGACCTGGAGCATGGCCGCGTGCTGGTCGATCACGTCGAAGAACACACGGTGCGGCACGTGCTTGAGCGCGGCTACTGGGCCGGCATGACGTTGTACCCCGTATCGAAGTGTACGCCCGAGCGTGCGGTCGACATGGTCGAGCACTACGGCCCCGAGCGGCTGCTGGTGAATTCCGCGGGGGACTGGGGCCCGTCGAAGCCGACGGCCGTTCCCGACTTTATCTTGGCGATGCGTCGGCGCGGCCACAGCGAGGCGGAGATCCGCCGCGTGGTGTACGAGAACCCGCTGGAGTTCTTCAGCCAGAGCCGGAACTTTTCGTTCCGCCCGCCCGAGGTACCGGCCGAAGCGGAGAAGTAAACGCAGCGACAGTGTATGAGTCGCGGGATCTCGTCCGAGTTTTGTAGGGTGCGTGAAACGCACCAATTTTCGCCGCGACCCTGAAAACGCATCGCTCGAAACTGGTGTGCTGCGCACACCCTACGAAAACTTGGCAATCGGCGAGTTTCGTATCGTGCTTGCCAAACGACGTTTCGCCGACGCACAAGCAGTGCGGGGACTGGTACATTTTTCGGTGTGCGTTGTTGGCTTAACCAACACGCGCCGGCCGAAAACATGTACCTGTCCCCCTCGGTCACTCGTGCGACCTTGGTGTTTGGAACCGGCGAGCCTGCGGCAATCCAGTTCCGTGAGTCGGCGTCAATCTGCGGCTAACCTGTTAGCCGCGGGATTCATCCCGCGCGCTAGCGTGTGCGACTGATTGCTTGAGAGACGAGTGCGCAAGCCGCAAAGTTCTCATCGAACGCGCTAGCGCGCGGAGTAAACTCCGCGGCTAACAAAGGAATGCAGCGCGAGTCCGGGTTTCGCAACGCATCAGCAAGGGGCAAACTTCATGCTGGCGGCCACCTGTCCGCACTGCCACCACGCGATCTTCGCCGACGACGAAGCGGCGTTGGCCGAGCTGGTCTGTCCGGGGTGCCACCGCACGGTTGGAGCTGTGCAAAGCGATGCAACAGCGACTTCGTCGTATCCAACGGAAAGACCGGACAATCGTGTCAGCGAACTACCTCATATCGACACAAGTGGCCCAGCGAGGTTCTTGCCGGCCGGAGCCGACGATCCGCACGGACGCTTTATTCCACTGGTCGAGAGTGACAACCCCTACGCCGCGCCGCCGGCGGACGAGTTTTACCAGGCGGCCGGTTGGGCTCCCCGCGCCAATCCTCGCGATCTGGCCGACCTCTTCGAGCGGTTCTTTGGGCGCATGATCGACGGGGCCTACTTCTGGGGAGTCCTCGTGCTCAGCGCATTCTTTTCGGAGGTGATCTTGGATGTTCCGGGAGCCGAATACGTGTTCCTGCTACTTGCCTTTGCAGCGAATTTGATCCAGTGGATTTTGGTAACGCGAACCGGACAGACAATTGGCAAGCGCCTGATGGGGACGCGCATCGTCAACTACCCCGATGATGCGCCGGTCGGTTGCTTGCAAGCGGTTGTCTTGCGGATGTGGATCGCGACGGCGATCGCGACGCTCGTCCCGTTCGGGCCGATCCTCGATGCGTTCTTTATTTTTGGTCCAGAGCGCCGCTGCTTGCACGATGTCTTGGCTCGCACGCGCGTCGTAAGAGCGAAACGCACGCGGCGCGCTCGGCAGCAATTCGAATGGCCGCGCTGAAGGAGCGACTGGTGCGCCCGGCGGTGGTGAACTGAGCACGCCGGTGCGATTTCAAGAACACTGCAGGCGCTTACAACAGCCGCTGGAACTTTTTCGTGTGCCGGCTGCGGCGGGCGTGCGACGCGAACGGATCGCCCGAGGGATCGACCACTTCGGCGTCGGGCTGGCGGCGGAGCGCCTCGCGCAGGTTGTTGACGGCGCCGAGCAGCACGCGGGTCAGACCCCAGTGCCCCACCATGCGAAAGCGGCGGGAGCCGGGAATCGGTTCAATCGTGTAGTGATGAAAGACCATCGTAGAAATCCCTTTCCGCCCCGTAAAATCGGCAACGGAATCGGCGAAGCTTAAGGAGTTGTTAGAAACCGGACCAGATCGGTCTGCCTGCTGGCGCTCGGCACTACTTCGCTCTACGCGGCAGAACGTGGCTTTTGTTACGGGCCGGGGAGAAACTCGGTCACGTCCGGTCACATGGCATCTCCCGCGCGCGTGCGAGAGCGGTTTTCCTGCCGCTTACTGTGGGTGGCATCCGTAGCGGGGGTTCAATATCAAGCCACCCGGACGCAAACGGCTCTACCCGGACGCAACCCGGACGATCACCCGGACGCAAAATGTCGCGAGCCGCTGTCGACACAAGTTGTTTTCTTTAATCGATTTAGCGTCGCATAGCAGCCCACCCGGACGCACCCGGACGCAAAATCCCGGAACACTTTATAGAAGAGGGGGTACGGTCGGCAGCAGGTGATACGTGGATGCTTCTATCCGCGAACGTGACGCCCATACGCTGCCCGCCGCATTGCCCTTCCCGGTTCTCCCCGGCTCCCTACAATCTCTTCACTGCCCATGTCAACCAGCGACGTGCTATCGTCGGCACCCGACCGGCCGCTCGAGATTGTCGACCGGCTGGAAGGCGTAGAAGGTTTCGCGGGTGTGGTGGCCAGCTTGCAGGCGGGGCACGCCTCCACGCTCGACGGCGCCTGGGGGTCTTCGCGCGCACTGGCCGCGGCAGCCCTGCTGCGGCACGCCAGCAATCCGCTGGTGATTGTCTGCCCGCACGCCGACGACGTCGATGCGACGATCGACGACCTGCACCTGTTCACGGCCGAGCGGGTGACTGCCTTTCCGGCGCAGGAGCTCGAAGCCGCCGAATTGCGCCGCGACGAGGTCTATGGCGACCGCCTGCGCGTGCTCAAGCAGATTGCCACGACCGAGCCGCCGCGGCTGCTGGTCACGAGCATCCAAGCGCTGCTGCAACCGGTCCCGTCGCGGGACGAGCTCGAGCGGCACACCCGCACGATCAAGGTAGGAGAGGAGCTCGATCTCGAAGCGCTCCTGCGCTGGCTGGTCGAGAATCGCTTTCAGAACTTGCCCGCGGTCGAACTGCCTGGCGAGTTTGCGCTGCACGGCGGCATTCTCGATCTGTTCGCTCCCGACTGGGACCATCCGCTGCGCATCGAGTTGTTCGATCAGCAGGTCGAATCGCTGCGGCGGTTTGACATCGCCACGCAGCGCAGCCTGGCCAGCTTGGACGAAGTGCAGCTCACCGTGCTCGATCCGGGGGCCCAATACCGCGAGAGCTTTGTCTCGCATGTGCCGCCGGGCACCTGGTTCTTTTTGATTGAGCCGGCCGAAATCGACGACGCAGGGCGCCACTGGCTCGATCGGCACGATCAGCCGGAGCGCTTCAATACCACGGCCGACGTTTTGAAGGCCATCTACAAGTTTCCGTCGGTCACTGCCGAGGCGATCGCCCCCACGTCGCTGGAAACGACCTGCCGATTGCGGATCGAATCGGTCGAGCGCTTCAGCGGCGACATCAACCAGGTGCGCAGCGAGCTTGAAGCGGTTTCCGCCGATCAACAGGTTTACGTCGTCTGCCAGACCGAGGCCGAAGCCCAGCGGCTAGGCGAGATCTTCTCCGCGACGAAGCTGGCTGCTTCAAGGCGGCTGCACTTCCCGGTGGGGCGACTCTCCGCCGGCTTTCGGCTGGTGCCCGCGCGCACCTTGATTCTGAGCGCCAGCGAACTGTTTCATCGGACCGAAGTCGATCGCAGCTCGAAGCGGCACTTGAGCCGGGTGATCGACAGCTTTCTCGACTTGCGCGAGAACGATCTGGTGGTCCACGTTGGACATGGCATCGCCCGCTACCTGGGCCTAAGGCTGCTGGAAAACGAAGGGCAGTCGGAAGAGCATCTCGAGCTGGAATTCCAGGGGGGGACCAAGCTGTTCGTGCCGGTCACACGAATCGAGCTGGTGCAAAAGTACGTGGGCGGCAGCAAAGCCCGGCCGACGTTGGCCAAGATCGGCGGCCGCAGTTGGCTCCGGCATAAGCAGATGGCCGAGGCGGCCGTCGAAGACCTGGCCGTCGACATGCTCAATTTGCAGGCGCGGCGCAGCGTGCGGCCAGGCATTGCCTTTCCGCCCGACACCGAATGGCAGCACGAGTTCGACGCCTCGTTCCCTTACGAGGAAACGGCAGATCAGCTCGATGCGATTGCTGCCATCAAGCGCGAAATGCAGTTGCCGCGCCCGTTGGATCGACTGATCTGCGGCGACGTCGGTTACGGCAAAACCGAAGTCGCGATGCGGGCCGCCTTCAAAGCGATCGAAGCCGGCTATCAGGTGGCAGTGCTCGTGCCGACGACGGTGCTCTGCGAACAGCATCGCCGCACGTTTACGGCGCGAATGGCGCAGTTCCCGTTCACGATCGCGTCGCTCAGCCGCTTTCTCACGAACAAGGAGCAGCAGCAAACGATTGCGGCCCTGGAAACCGGCGGTATCGACATCGTGATCGGCACCCATCGCCTGGCGCAGCACGATGTGAAGTTCCAGAACCTGGGGCTGGTAATCATCGACGAAGAGCAGCGCTTCGGCGTCGAGGTTAAAGAGCGGCTCAAAGCCCTGCGCGAAACCGTCGACGTGCTCACGCTCACGGCCACGCCGATCCCGCGCACGCTGCATATGTCGCTGTTGGGGCTGCGAGACATTTCGAACCTGGTCACCCCGCCTGAGGAGCGGCTGGCCGTCGAAACCCGCGTTACTCGTTTCGACGAAGAGCTGATCCGTACCGCCGTGATGCGCGAGCTCAACCGCGACGGGCAAATCTTTTTCGTGCACAATCGCATCTACGATATCGAGGCGCTCGCCACCACGCTGCGGCGCATCGTGCCTGAGGCGCGCATTCGCATCGGCCACGGCCAGATGCCCGAGGGGCAACTCGAGGAGGTGATGCTCGATTTCGTAAATCACCGTTTCGATTTGCTGCTGGCGACGACGATCGTGGAGAGCGGCTTGGACATTCCCAACGCCAACACCATCTTCATCGACCAGGCTGATAAGTATGGCTTGGCCGATCTGCACCAACTGCGCGGCCGCGTCGGTCGCTACAAGCACCGCGCGTACTGCTATCTGCTCGTCGATCCGCACCAGACGCTCAACCCCACGGCGGCGAAGCGGCTGCGGGCGATCGAGGAATTCAGCGATATCGGTGCGGGGTTCGCCATCGCTATGCGCGACCTGGAAATCCGCGGCGCAGGGAACATTCTGGGCACGCAGCAAAGTGGCCACATCGCCGCCGTGGGCTACGAGCTGTACTGCGAACTGCTCGAGAAGTCGGTGCGCCGCCATAAGAAGTTGCCGCAGAACGAGCAGATCGAAGTCCACGTCAACCTGCCGGGGCAGAACTTTCTGCCACGCAGCTACGTTCCCAACCTGCGGGCGAAGATCGACGTCTATCGCCGACTAGCGCGGGCTAACGAGCTATCGTCGCTATCCGATCTGCGCAGCGAACTGATCGATCGTTTTGGCCCGCTGCCAGCCCCCACCGAGCGACTGCTAGCAGTGCAGGAGGTGCGAGTGCTAGCGCACGGTTGGCAAATTGAAACGCTCCGAATCGAAGATCAGTATCTCGTGTTCGAATACACTTCGCGGCCGAAAATCGAGAAACTAGCCGCCGCGCTCCGTGGCCGGTTGAGGGTTGTCGACCACAAGAGCGCCTATCTGCCGCTCAAGGGGGAGCTGAAGAACCCCGATCTATTGCTGAACACGGCAAAAGAGGTGTTGCAGCCCCAGGCCGGGGATCACTAGAATCCCGCCCCCTGCGCGAGCGGCTCGTTCGGGCTCAGGCAGCGTGGGGAAACACGGCGCGGGTCTGCGCCGCCCGATTGGCTCAAAGTCTCTTCATTCGCAAGACCGATCGATTGCCATAGGGCTAGCGTGCGCCTGCCTCGCAGTTGTCGTCTTGAGTCGAACACCATCAGAATCAACACCTACAGAACCGTCACCGTGCCGCGCGAAATGCACCGCCGCGATCGTCGCCTGCCGCTGGCATGGGCCACGCGCTTGCTGAGGATTACGCTATTGGCACTACTGGCGAGCGTCGCAACGCCCACGCTCGCGCAGATTCTGCCGCGCGAGCTCGACACTCCGCCGCGCGCGCCACTGATTCCCGCGCCGCCGCAACCGGGCGCGCCTGCTGTGCCAGCCTACGACCCCAACACGATGGGCATGAGCAACCAGCCCGGCATGTACGCCGGCCCGATGAGCGCACAGGCAGGTTGGATGACGGGGGGAGCTCCCACGGCCCCCTCGAGCGGTTCGCGCCCGGCCGCATGGCCTGGCGGCCAACCGCAGCGTGGAGTGGGCGCGCCACGATTCTTGTCCGGTGGCGAAAGTCTTAGCGGCTCACCACTCGACCGCGACCTCGATCCCGAAGCGGCTCGCGCAGCACGAGCCCAGTGGCGACAGCGTTCGCGACCCCTAGGCGGCCCGCCATCGCCGCCCCCCAATCCGATCACTGGCCCAATTGCCAAAGTACTTGCTTCCGAATACGAGCTTGCTGGGCGCGATCTGGCCCCCGCCGAGTACGCGGGCCCAACCGACCTGTACCCCACTGAGCCGGCAATCTTCGATCCCGGCATCACAAGCCCCGGGGTTGCGAGCTCTGGCGTCGTCCATGCCGGTGGCCCGGGAGCAGGCAACTCTGCCGCGGCCACACCCGGTGGCGGAGATCCTAACGTCGTCCAAGCTCAATACGTTGACCCCTCGGGCGCGCCGCAAGTCATTACGGGGCCGTCGTCGGCAGGGAGCGGTCGCGGATATGGACCGGCGCCGCCCATGTCGCGGCATGTCGCCCCGCGATCGCAACAACCGCGTCACGTGGCGCGGCTCGATGACTCGGCCCGCCAGGCGGCGCTCTCCCAGCCCGAGGCCGAAGCCCTGATTCGCTCCGAGCCGGACGATGAGATTGGTCCCACGACCATCCTGGCGCGCGTCGAACAGCAAGTGATCATCGCCGGCGATGTGCTCCCCGACGTTCATACGCAGATGCTCAAGAACGCCAAGCACATCCCCAAGGGGCAGGTGAAGGCGGTTCGCCGCCTGCTCATGCAACGGAGACTCGAAGAGCTGGTCAAAGTTCGGCTGATCTATATCGACGCCATGCGCGAGATCCCCGACAAGGCGCACGACCACATCAACAAGATGATGGCCGAGCAGTTCGAGAAACAAGCGCTGCCCGAAATGCTCAGCTTGGCGCAGGTCGAGAATCGGCTTGAGCTCGACAATGCGCTGCGCCGCAACGGCACCACGCTCGATATCGAAAAGCGCGTTTGGATCGAAGGCGAAATGGCCAAGAGCTGGCTCGGCCAGCATCTCAAGTTCGACGAGGAAATCACGCATCAGGAGATGCTTGATTTCTACCGCCGCAACCCGACCGAGTACGAAGTCAAGGCGGCCGTGTTGTGGGAAGAGATTAAGGTTCCCTATCGCGGGGCCCAGGAGCGCGCCGCCGTCTGGCAGCGACTGGCTACCGCTGGCAACCAGGTGCTGGCGGGCCGTCCGCTGGCCGACGTAGCTAAGGAAATCTCCACAGGCGCGACTGCCAGCACGGGCGGCCGGCGCGATTGGACCAATCTCGGCAGCCTGGTGAACAAGCAGCTTGAAGAGACGCTCTTTCAATTGCCGGTCAATCAGCTCAGCAACATTCTCGACGACGAGAAGGCCCTTTACATTGTGCGCGTGCTCGAGCGGCGCGAAGCGGGCACGGTCCCCTTCACCGAGGCCCAGGGGGCCATTCGCGAAAGGATACGCGAGCAGAACTTGCTCAAGCAGCAGAAGGAATTCTTCGATCTGGTCCGCGGCAAGTATCGCGTCTGGACGATCTTCGACGGCACGCCTGATCCCGTCACCGGCGCGATGCCGCCGGCTTCTTTGGCTCAGCTACGTAGCGAGCAGTCCACCCCATAGCGCTAGATCTGGCGCGCCGTCTGAATCTTGGAACACGGCACTAGTTCCCTGTCATTGGGAACAGCCTGCATCGATCGTTGGGCGGACACCGAACGTTGTATTCGGTCGAAGTCAGACGCGCGATCCCAAGAGCCACGTCATATAACAGATATAGATGGCGATCCCCAGTCCACCTTCGATTCGCGAGACACGTTTGCCGGTCAAGAACACAGGCACCGCACCCAACGCGACACCCGCCATCAGTGGGATATCGAACAGCAAGAGCTGCGGCTCGACGATAAGACCGTGGGGCGCAACCAAACAAGTTAGGCCCAGAATTGCCAGAATGTTGTAAATGCTGCTGCCGAGCAAGTTGCCGATCGCCACGTCACGGTCGTCCTTGATGGTGCAGACGATCGTTGAGACGAACTCAGGAGCCGAAGTGCCAATCGCGACAATCGTCAGCCCGATCACCGTTGGCGATACGCCGAGCGATTGAGCGATCGTGACAGCGGAGCGCACCAAGATCTCGGCGCCAATGACGGTCAGCGCGATTCCGCCCCCTAGCAGCGCTCCGTTGGCTACGTTCTCGCGCCAGGCGGGGCGGATTGCTGCCAGGGCCTCGGGGCCGTATTCTTCGCGAAACTCCCGTTTGGTCTCTTGCGAAGCGCGCCGCGTGATTGCGATCAACGTCGCGGTATAGGCCAACCCAGCGACGAGCATCAAGAAGCCGTCGAAGCGGGAGAGAGCCCCATCCCAGGCCAGCACGGTCATCAGCCCGGCCGCTAGCACAATCGTTGGCAGCTCAAGTTTGAAGATCTGCAAATTGAGTGGCAAGGGACGCAACAAGGCGCTGAGTCCCAGAATCAACAGCAGATTCAAGACGTTCGTGCCAGCGATGTTGCCAACCGCTAGAGTGCCTGCTCCCTCGTTTGCCGCGACAATTCCCACCGCCAGCTCCGGCGTGCTGGTTCCCACCGAGACGATTGTCAGGCCAATGATCATTGGCGAAATGCCAAGCGCGACCGCCAAGCGAGTTGAGCTGCGGACCACCAGCTCTGCACTAACCACCAGCAGTGCCAATCCCAAAACGAAGAGCGCATATGCCACGAAATCATATCTCCGCGTGACTTGGTACGTGAGTGCACCGTCGTGGTGGTGACTTTATGACGCGCGATTGCCGCGCTGCGCCACGAAGCGGCACTTGCGGTTAACGGTTGTCTGAGATGTGTCCCTTGTCCGCGGCGGGAAGCTGCGATGGCGTACGAACAATCATCACCGAACAGGGAGCATTATGGGCAACAAAGAGCGAGACGGACCCGAGAAAGAAACGACGGATTGGGCCATAGCCGTGCGACCCGACAACGACCAAATCGGCTCTCCATCGCTCGGCCTCTGACACGATCGCGTCCTTCGGCCAACCCTTGGATAGCGCCGTCGAAACCCGCAGCGCCGGTTGACGTTTGGTTAGCATCTCCGCGACGTCTTTCAAAAGGTGCGCCGACTCGTGATGCTGTTGCTGGACGATCTCATCGTATATCGTCGGAGCGCTACCCCGAACGAGCGGGGGTTCCAGTGGGCCTTCGACTGAAATGACACGCACCTCGCTACCTGCGGGCCAATGTAGGCGACAAACCTCGGTCACTGCCGCGTTACTACAGGGAGAACCGTCGACTGCGATTAGAATTCTCATACCAAGTTCTTTCAGCGGCCGTCAACCTGTGGAGCTGTGGACTCGTTTCACTGTTGATATGCGAAACTGAGACGAAGACGCATGTCGTCAGCGTACGAACTAATCGCCCTGATGCCCAGGCGAAATCAGCCATCATGGACCAAGACAGTCCAGCGGTAAGGTCGTCGGCAAACGCATCTGGTGCCTGCAAACGCGGCACGAACGCCAAATCTCCCATCGTCGCACGCGAATCGACTTGCTACGCGCGCCGCGGCCGCCCAGAATCGGGTTGTCACTCCAACAAATCAATGCTGGCGAGTTTGACCGTGAAACATTGTGACAGGATTCGACCGGCGGGCGTCGCGAGATTCCGGCGCCTAGCCGTGATGGGGTGCACCTTGCTCGTGTTATATCCGGCAACGGCGCACGCTGGCATGCCCTCAGTTGGGCTGACCGAAGTGGCCAGCATGCGGTTAGAAGCGATCTCGTTCTTCTTGGTCGGCTTCCTGCTCTCGTCGGTGATCATCCAGGGGCTTTGGAACTGGCTGGCTGAGGATTTCGCCTGGTTGCCGCGCTTGAGCTACGCGAAGTCCCTCGGCCTCGTCGGGCTGTGGGGACTGTTGTTCGTGATCGTGCTCACGATGATCTCCGGCGCTCGCGAGCTGATGACTCCCGGCGCGTGGAAGAAAAACGGCGCGACGTACCGGCTCGCTTCAACGACAGATAGCGTCGACTCGGGCGTGGCCGGTTTCAGCGAGCGCGTCGATCGCTTGAAAGAACTAAGCCTTCGGTTGCGGAAATTTGCCGCCGAGCACGATGGCAACTTTCCGGCGACCGAAGATGAATCAATGCTGCTGCCCGAGTATTGGCTCGTCCCTCAGCAAGGCGGGCTCCGTTATGTTTACGTCGCGGGGCGTAAAACGACCGATCGCGACGCGCCGCTCGTCTATGAGCCATCGACCGACGGGGGAAAGGTGCTAGTCGCCATGACTGATGGGGACGTTTTGGAAATGCCGTTTGACGAAGTGGTACGGAGGTTGAAAGGCGATTCCGAGCGGAGCGAGTGAAGATGCGCGTCGGATTGATTGTGCTGGGCGTATTCGGTTCGCTCATCATGTTATTGTGTCTTGCCTGCAGTGGCCTCTTTGTGCTGCCGGAGACACTTTTCTATTTGGCGTTCGGCTGGACACTGTTTCTTTATCATGTGCTGCCCGGCGTGCAGTTGAACGTTGGCAACGCGATTCTGGCAGTCGTGCTGTTGGCAGTGTTCGTCGTCGGATTGCATGCCGCGCTCGGATGGTTGTATCGCGCGCGGCAGAACTATCTTGCGGCCAATCAATCGGTTGATACGACGCTGCCACCGATTTGGCTATGGAAGTGGACGGCGGCCGTCGTATCGGTCACGGTGCTGGCATTCGTGGCTGGCATCAGCACGGTTGGCATCACGCACCAAGTGGCTTGGTTGGCCACCGCGGATGAGCGCCTGATTGAATCGGGCATGCGCGAAGCAGGCTGGCGCGTCATGTCGAAGAACAATCTCGCGAACATCGCCAAAGCACTGCGTAACTACCATAGCGGCCTGGGCTCGTTTCCGCCCGGCACGATGACGACGCCCGAAGGCCGCATGCTCCATGGATGGCAGACGTACTTGCTTCCTTATTTGGAGGCGAGTTCCGTCGAACGGTTGATTCATCGAGACAAGCCCTGGAACGATCGGGCGAATCGTGAGGCGTTCAGCACGAATCTCAGCACGTACGGTGGCGATGGCGATCGTTTCGGCACGCCCCCCGCCGATGGTTATGCGCCAAGTGTTTACTCAGCAAACTCTCGGCTCATCGGCGGCACGCGGCCGGTTCGACCCGGCGACATCACCGATGGCGCTGCCAACACGATCATGGCGGGCGAAGTGGTCGGCCAGTTGCCTGCTTGGGGACATCCCACGAACTGGCGCGATCCGGCTGCGGGACTACACGGCAAGCCCGATCAGTTTGGCTCGCCGTGGGAGAACGGTGTCAACGTGCTGATGGCCGATGGCAGCGTGCAAATGCTCGCTCGCGATATCGACCCGCGTGTACTCCGCGCACTGGCGACCCCCGCCGGCGGCGAGCCGTAAAGTCGCAGTTTTCAGTTTTCAGTGCTCAGTATTCAGTGAGAAGGCTGTACGCATGGCGTTTCGGTCGTTCGAGGATCTCGAAGTTTGGAAGCGAGCGTGTCAGCTCGCAGTGCAGGTCTACGAGCTGACACGCGAATCCGGTGAATACACGCTCCGTAATCAAATGCGGCGCGCGGCCGTATCGATCCCGTCGAACATCGCCGAAGGTGCCGAGCGCGGAGGCAAGGATTTTGCGAGGTTCCTACGCGTGGCAAGCGGTTCGGCCGCGGAACTACGTACACAGTGCTACATCGCCGCCAAGGTAGGCGCGATCAAGAGCGATCTGATGCTCAATGTCGTGAGCGAGCTTAAGGAGCTATCCAAAATGCTCACGGGTCTGTCCCGCTCACTGAACACTGAACACTGAACACTGAACACTGAACACTGAACACTGAACACTGAAAACTGAACACTGAAAACTGAAAACTGAAAACTGAAAACTGAAAACTGAAATCTATTCTTTCTT
>CAZBWM010000082.1:19729-31128 GCA_964495375.1 uncultured Planctomycetaceae bacterium
ACTGAAAACTGAAAACTGAAAACTGAAAACTGAAAACTGAAATCTATTCTTTCTTCTTCTTTTCGCCCGCCTTGTACTCATCGAGCGTGAGGAAATCGTCGCCGTCCTTGTCGAGCTTGCCGAATCGCTTGGTGGCCTTTTCCTTCTTGTCAGCTTCGGTTCGCTTGCCGATGAACTCTTCGAGCGAGAGCTTGTCGTCGTCGTTGGCGTCGGCCTTTTCGAAACGCTGTTCGGCCGTTTTCTTCCCCTTATTCCCCTTACCGGCCAAGGCCGCCGACGAGCCGCCAATTACCACGGCCAGGGCCAGCATCGCACACAGGAATCGCTTCATTTCGATTTACTCCAGCAAATAGTCCGCCAGCGCCCCATGCGCCAGCATGTGATTGAATCGGGACGCCAGCGCCCCGCTTGCATCGCGGCGAAACGAACGCCTGCGCCACGGAATATCAAACCCCTGTTTGGGGTCAGAGTTTCGCAGCTTGTCCCCCGCTAGGTCGGGCAATTTCGCACCCATCACCGCGGTGAACCGTCCTGAATGGTTTCGGTTTTCGGTGCCCGCGCCAGGCGGGTGTTCGCGCCGGCGATCGATTACCATAGTGCTACCCATAAACGTTCTGGTGCGAAAACCGCGCCGGCGGCGATCAACCTCAGGAGTGAGTCATGCGGGTGCGCGTTTTTCCGATGCTACTGCTGGCGATCGTGGCTTGTTCCCCCATCACTGCCGCCGAGGAGAGCTTCACTCCGTTATTCGATGGCAAGTCGCTGACCGGCTGGGAGCAGCGCGGCGGCAAGGCAAAGTACTTCGTCGAGGATGGCGCAATCGTGGGCGAGTCAGTGCCGCTGACCGCCAACTCCTTCCTCTGCACTGAAAAGGAATACGGGGACTTTATTCTCGAGTTGGAGTTCAAGGTCGATCCGCGGCTGAACTCGGGTGTGCAGATCCGCTCGCAGGTCTTCGACAAGTCGACCACAAGTGCCGATGAAGGGGGCAAAGCGAGGTCGATCCCGGCCGGCCGGGTACACGGCTACCAATTCGAGATCGACAACGATCCCAAGCGGAACCGCCTCTGGTCGGGGGGCATCTACGACGAGGGACGCCGCGGCTGGCTCTATCCCGGACTGCGCGGCGGCGATGGCCCGGCGTTCACCGAACAGGGGCGCAAGATCACCAAGCTCGACGACTGGAATACGCTGCGCGTCGAAGCGGTGGGCGATTCGTTCAAGACTTACCTGAACGGCGAGCTTCGCGCCGACTTCAAGGACGATCTCACGCCCAAGGGCTTCATCGCTTTGCAGGTTCACGGCGTCGGCGATAAGACTGAAAAGCTGCAAGTCCGCTGGCGGAACATTCGCTTGAGCGAAGTCAAAGCCCCGTAATGACGTTCTTGCGTTGACGGCTGCGTTGTGAACGGGCTCAAGAGCGGGTGGCGAAAAGTTGCCACGATCGCAAGTGCCGGCTAGATTAACGGTTACCCGCGATGACGACCTTCCCGCCGCAGCGTAAGCCCCGCCATGAAGCCCCGCCGACGCCTGCTGATCGCCCCGCTGCCGCTCTGCCTGGCGTGCCTGCTGTTGGCCGTCAGCGCCGCAGTTTCTGGCGCAGCGTTCGCAGGCAACGGAGTTGCTGACAATGATATTTCTCCCGTCGCCGAAGCGGGGGCGGTCAACTTTGAGCTCGATGTGATGCCGGTCTTGGCTTCGGCCGGCTGCAACTCGGGAGCTTGTCACGGCAAGCAGCGTGGGCAGAACGGGTTCCAGCTCTCGCTGTTGGGCTTTGACGCCGACTTTGACTTCCAGGCAATCGTGCAGGAAGCCCGCGGCCGGCGAGTCTTTCCGGCTGCTCCCGAAGAGAGCTTGTTGTTGCGCAAGGCCGCGCAGCGGGTCCCGCACGGCGGCGGCAAGCGGCTGGACCCCCACGGCCTGCAGTTTGAAGTGATCCGGCGTTGGATTGCCCAGGGGATGCCGCGCCGCGGTGCCGACGACCCGGTGCTGCTGGGCATCGATCTCTCCCCGCCCGGGCGGCTGCTGGAAAGCCGCGAGCAGCAGCAAATCACAGTAACGGCCCGCTACTCCGACGGCTCGACGCGTGACGTTACCCACGTGACGGCGTTCCAATCGAATGAGCCGGCGATCGTGGCCGTCGACGCGGCCGGCCTGGTCCGCGCCGGCGAATTGGCGGGCGAGGCCAGCATCATGGCCCGCTACATGAACTGCATTGCCACGTGGAATACGGCCATCCCACTGGCAGGCTCGGTCGATGAAGCGGTGTACGCGGCGCTGCCGGTGGCCAACTTCATCGATCCCTTGGTGTGGGACAAGCTGCGGCAACTGCGGATCACGCCCAGCGACATTTGCGACGATGCCACGTTCCTGCGCCGGGCCCATCTCGACGTGATCGGCCGCTTGCCGACGCCCGATGAAGTGCGCGCGTTCCTCGCCGATCCGGCATCCGACAAGCGGTCGAAACTGGTCGACACGCTGCTTGCGCGCCCCGAGTATGCTGACTATTGGGCGAACAAGTGGGCCGACTTGTTGCGACCCAACCCGTATCGAGTGGGTATCAAGGCGACGTTGAGCCTCGACACCTGGCTGCGCGACGCCTTTCGTGAAAACCGTCCTTATGACGAGTTCGTCAGCCAGCTCGTAACCGCACAAGGAAGCACTTGGCGCAACGGCGCGGTCACCGTGTTTCGCGATCGCCGCGAGCCCGACGAGATTGTGACGCTGGTCAGCCAGTTGTTCATGGGCATTCGACTCGAATGCGCCAAGTGCCATCATCATCCCTTCGAGGTCTGGGGGCAGGAAGACTTCTACGGCCTGGCCGCCTATTTCGCCCGCATCGGCCGCAAAGGTACTGGTCTCTCGCCGCCAATCTCCGGGGGCGAGGAGATCGTCTTCACAGCCGACAGCGGGACTGTTGCCCATCCCTTGACGGGTGCGGTAGTCGAGCCAAAGCCGCTGTTTGGCGCCGCGCCAGCTAGCGAGCCGGGTGACGACCCGCGACAGGCGCTCGTCGAGTGGATGTTGGCCGACGAGCAAGGTTACTTCGCGAAGGTTGCTGCCAATCGCGTCTGGGCGGAGCTCATGGGTCGCGGACTGGTCGATCCCGTGGATGACTTGCGCGCGTCGAACCCGGCTAGCAACGAGCGCCTGTTGGCCGCCTTGGCGCAATCGTTCCGCGATGCCGACTTTGATCTCAAGAAATTGATCCGCACGATTATGACTTCGGCCGTCTACCAGCTCGACTCGCTCCCCAGCGTGCGAAACGCCCCCGACACGCGCAACTACTCGCGTTTTTACCGTCAACGTCTGCGCGCCGAAGTGCTGTTGGACGCCGTGTGCGATGTGACAGGCGTGCCCGAGACTTTTGCCGCCATGGCGCCGGGCTCGCGAGCGGTCGAGCTTTGGACGCATCGAATCGACTCGCTGTTTCTGGATGCCTTTGGTCGTCCCGACGCGAATCAGGACCCGCCCTGTGAGCGAACGAGTGACTCGACGGTCGTGCAGACGCTCCACCTGATGAATGCTCCGCAACTGCATAAGAAAGTTATCGCCGACGAGGGGCGCGCCGCCGTGTTGGCCAAGAGCGACCGCGGCCCGGCGCAAATTGTCGAAGAGTTGTATCTGGCCACGTACGCCCGCATGCCGACTGCCGATGAGCTGTCGGCCACGGTGCCGCTGTTCGGCGACACGCCTGAGACGCGGCGCCGCGCTGCCGAAGACTTGCTGTGGGCGCTAGTCAACACTCCCGAGTTCCTCTTCAAGGACTAAAGACGCCATGCCGATCCATCGAAACTGCGAGGGCTTCTCGCGTCGCGATTGTCTGCGATTGGGGCTGGGCGCGCTGGGCAGCTTCGGGCTGATCGATCTGCTGCGACTGCGGGGTCGTTCGGCTGATAGCGCAAGCACTCCGGTGCCGAAAGCGCCTACGAGCTGCATCTTGATTTGGATGGACGGCGGCCCGTCGCACTTCGAAACCTTTGATCCCAAGCCCGAAGCGCCGATCGAGATTCGCGGCGAGTTGGGGACGATCGCGACGCGCGTCCCCGGCGTCTATTTCTCCGAGCATCTCCCCAAGCTGGCGGCCATGACGGACAAATTGGCCATCATCCGCTCGGTGCAGCACAACCAGGGGAACCATGGCGCCGGCAACCACTACATGATGACCGGCGCGCCGCCACGGATCCCGGTTGGCTGCGGCGCGTTCGTGAGCTTTCATCCCAGCATGGGCTCGGTCGCCGCGTTTGAACGAAGCGCACCCGGCGGACTGCCGGCTTACTTCTCGATGCCATCGATGCCGCGTTCGGGAGGGCCGAACTTCTTGGGCGCGAAGTACGCCCCCTTCGTCGTCGGGGGTGACCCCAACAACAAGAGCTTTCGCGTCCGCGACGTGGCGGTGCCCGAGGGGTTGGGCGACGACCGCTTCGCGGGCCGGCGCGATCTGCGGGGCCTGGTCGATCGCTTCGCCCGCATCACCGACGAGGCGGCCGCCGATCCGGCCGTCGCGCTCGACGAGTATTACCGCCAGGGCTACGACCTGGTGACCAGCCCCGCGGCGCAGCGCGCATTCGATATCTCGCAAGAGCCCGACAAGGTGCGCGACGCGTACGGCCGCAAGGAGTTTGGGCAGCGGTTGCTGTTGGCCCGCCGGCTGGTCGAAGCGGGGGTGCCATTCATTACGATCTACGACGGCGGCTGGGATCATCACAGCGAGATCTTCCCCGCGATGCGCAAGCGCTTGCCGATCTTCGAAGGAGGTATCGCCGCGCTCATTGAAGACCTCGACGAGCGCGGCTTGCTCGAAACCACGATGGTCATCGCGCTGGGTGAATTCGGCCGCACCCCCAAGATTTCCACGCTGGCCGACCGTGGTTCGCCGGGCCGCGATCACTGGGCGAACGCGATGTCGATTCTGTTTGCCGGCTGCGGCACGCCGGGCGGGCAAGTGATCGGCGCTACCGACAACAAGGGTTACGCCGCGTGCGAGCGAATTCTCGGACCTGAGAACTTCGTCTCGACCGTCTATCGCAAGCTCGGCATCGACCCTGGCAAGATCTACCACACGCCGCAAGGAAGGCCCGTGCACCTGGTGAGCGATTCGGAGCCGATCGCCGAGCTGATGGGTTGAGGTCGCGCGTGCGTAAGTCATTGTTCTGTTGCCTCGTCCTTGTCGTTGCGCTCTCTGTTGTCGTGCGCCCGGTAAGCGCCATGCCCGAGGTGCGCTATTTGTTTCCACCGGGAGGTGAGCGAGGGCAAACGATCGAGCTCACGGCTGCCGGAAAGTTTCCAAAATGGCCCGTGACCTGCTCGGTCGATCGGCCTGGGTTGGTAGTCCAGCCGCAGGAAAAGAGCGGCATCCTGTCGGTGCGTGTCGCTGCCGACGCCGCGACGGGGGTCTACTGGGTCCGCTTGTCTGACGATTCTGGAGCCGCGGCGCCGCAACCGTTCGTCGTCGGCACGCTCCCCGAACTCGCGGAAGTCGAACCGAATGACACGCTCGCCACGGCGCAGCCATCCGGCAACGACTCGGCGCCAGCACGCGCCGTTGTCGTCAACGGTCGGCTGAACAAAGGGGGCGATGTCGACCTCTATGCGGTTTTGGCCGAGGCCGGTCAGACGCTCGTGGCCGACCTCGACGCCCACGCGCTACTCGGTTCGCCGATCGATACCGTACTGCAGTTGGTGTCTCCGGCGGGCTTTGTCTACGCGCAGAACGACGATCAACGGGGGCTTGATCCGCGATTGGCGGTTAAGGTGCCCGAGAGCGGTAGGTGGCGCGTGCGCGTGTTTGGATTCCCCGCAGTCGCCGATCAATCGATCGGGCTGGCCGGAAACGATGCTTTTCTCTATCGCCTCACGTTGTCGACCGGCCCGGTTGTTGATTACACGTTGCCACTGGCGCTTTCGCGTGACGGCACCCAGTCGATTGAACTGCACGGTTGGAACCTGCCCCCCGAGCTTGCTCGTCACAACGTTACTTCGTCGGCGGCGAGTGAATATTGGGTCGAACACGCGGAACTTTCCGGAATGTTGCGGGTGCCGATCGTCGAACATGCCAGCGTCGTCGCTTTGCCAACCGATGGCGATCCCGCCGCCGACGGCGCGGACGCGCACAGTATCAATTTGCCGATCATGCTCCCCACCACCGTCTCTGGGCGGATTGCCAACCGTCGGCAACGGGATGTGTTCAAGTTCTCCGCCAAGCAGGGGGAAGTCGTCTTCGCGAAAGTTGAGAGCCGTACGCTCGGTTTTGAACTCGATCCCGTGCTGGAGCTCCTCGATGGCACTGGTAAACAGCTCTTGCGTGTCGACGACATCGGCGAATCACGCGACGCGGAATTAACGCACGCCGTGTCGGGCGATGGCGAATATCAACTTGTCGTCAGCGATTTGCACGCCGCCGCCGGCGAGCGGTTTGTCTATCGGCTCATGGTCCAGCGCGGCGTGCCAAACTTTGGTTTGTCGCTCGACGCTCATCAGCTTGTCGTAGCCCTCGGTGCGACGGTCGAGCTGCCGGTGATTATTGACCGCCGGCACGGCCACAACGAACCGATCAGCGTCTCCATCGAAGGGCTGCCCGAAGGGGTGACGGCCGAGCCCGTGGTATCGCGCGGCGATGACGATTCAGCGAAAAAGGTCACGCTCAAAGTGACAGCCACCACGACCACGACCGCGACTTCGAAACTATTACGCATTGTTGGCCGCGTCGGCGAGCAGCCGCCGCGCACGGCGCTTGTCAATCTTGGTGCTCATGGACCGCAGTGCGTTGATTTGTGGTTGACGGTAGCTGCTGTCGAAGCGAAACCGTAGTCGCTTCGTTCACGGTTGCCGCGGCGATTCCTCGGTGTTCTGACGTGCGCTGTCATCGAGCGGCACGATCACCAACCGGCCGTCTTTGATCTTCACGTGCTCTCGCACCAAACTGGCAGCCAAGGGCAAGAACTGCCGCATGTCGTCGAGCGCCACCTGCACGCCGCACAAGCACATCTCGTCGGTCGTTTCCTGTCCGTAGCGCACGAGTTGTGGCTCGGCGTGCGGATTGTGTGGATTGTCCTTCGTATTGTCGAAAAAACCCTCGACCAGAATCTCAGTCCCCTTGGGCAGGCGAATCGGTTCGGCGAAGCGATATTCTCCCTGCCAGTTGAAGTCCCAGTTCTTGATCCAGATGAGCGGCATCGGCTCGGCCTGCCCGGGCACGCGCGCCGTCACACGCATCTCGGTTCCCAAATAGTGCATGTGCGGAACGACCCCTAGCGCCGTGGCGTCGACCGGTAGCACATACGACTTGGTCACGCGAAAGTGCTTTTCGTTGGGCGGAATCTCCAAGTCGGTGCTGGTGACCGGAATGGCGGACACCGGCCGGGCGCTACCGCGTTTGGCCAGGTAAAGGCCGATCTGTGACTGATCGCGCTCTGCCTTGCCCGACGGATAGTAGTGCATCATCAGCGCGATCACGCTGCGGCGCGGAACCATCATCGCCAGTCCCTCGCCAAGTTTGCGCGGCACGGCGCCCGGTACCCACGCGCCGAGATAACCGACTGGTGGGAAGCCCGGCCCGCCGAAGTTCGTGTAACCCGGCCCCGGCTCGGCGTCGTCGCGTCGCTGGGCGATACCCGAGATATCCAAGAAGGCAATCGAATGGTGCACCACCCGCGGATTGCCAGGCCGAAACTCGAAGCCCACGACTTCCATGTCGGGCGGTAGGGGCAACGGCAGCACGAACCAACGCAACAGATCGGGACCATCGGCCGGCACGTCGAACGGCTCGGGCATCGAAACCACGAGATCGGGCTTGCCCAACTGCCAGCCCGAAGCGAATGACGGCAGCGGCGGCAAATCGGCCGGGTTGCCTTCGAGGCGGCCCCCCGCCGCCCAGTTGGCGAACAACTCAATCTCGCGGCTGGTCAGCCGTCGCTCGTCGGCGAAATGGTTGAAGCCGGGCTCGGCCTTCCAGGGGGGCATAAACCGCGACGCGACCACGTCGGCCAGTTGTTCGGCCCGCTTCTGACAGTCGGCGAAACTTGTGAGCGAGAAGGGGGCGACTTCGCCCTCGCGATGGCAGCTCGCGCAGTGGTTCCACACCAAGGGGGCAATGTCGCGATTGAACGTCACTGGCCGACTGGCCCCGGGGGACGACAGAGCCTCGAAGCGGCAGCCAATCGCCGCCGTGATGGCCACCGCGGGACGCTGGCCGCGCGCGACCGCATCGAGCGCATCGGCAAACTCGTGATCCCTGGTCTCGGCGCGCTCCTGGCCGAGCGCCACGAAACGATCGTCGACGCGGCCACGGTAAACCAGTTCGCCGTCGGGGAGCACGACAAACGCTTCGGGCGTGTGCGTCGGCTTTAGTCGCCGGGCCAACTCGAGCGAGGCATCGAACAGCAGCGGAAACTCCAGGCGATAGTCCAACTCGAATTGTCGGGCCCGGCTGCGCGATAGCGTGGGGTCCGCGACGATTCCAAAAAATTCGATGCCGCGCTGCTTGTGTTCGCGAGCCAGGCGATTTAGCTCGGGCACATACTTGCAAGCAATCGGGCATTCGGGGGTGAGGAAGACGAACGCCAGACCGCGAATTGCCGAAGTCTCACCAAAGCGGTGCAGCTTGCCTGCGGCATCAACGGCCGTGGGGCGCTCGACGTCATCGAACACCTGTAGCGCCGGTGCGGTTTCGGCAGGCAGCGTGGCGGGCGGCTCGGCGGCGACCGATTCAGTACCGATAATCAATAGGCGACCCACCGTCGTCCAACTGATTGCAAGCACGGCGAATGCCCGGCGCAGTGACGCGTGCGGCGTACCGTGGTCGGCGGGCGATTGTTTGAATGCCCCCGTCATTGGCACTTCCCACGTACAGACAAGAAGAGCGTCCTCAAGCGTAAGCCTATGCCGACCGCGAGGCGGTTGGCAAGTCAGAACTGAGCCACGGTCTCGGGTGGCTGGTGCGACCATGGCCCGCAGCGCACGGCCTTGGCGTGGCCATAAAAAACTCAAGCCGCAGTCACGAACCCCGGTGTGCGTCCGGAGTCGTGCTGCGGCTTGGGCGACGAGGCATTCCCGAAGCTCGACGGACCGCCTGCCTATGGGCGAAGCAAAACGGTCCGTCGAAGCATTGATCTCCTACTTCCTCCGCCGGCGAGCAGCGGGCTGGCGACCGCGGCGAATCCAGAACGCTCCGAGCCCGATAGCGCCGAACGACATCATCAAGCTCGCCGAAGGCTCAGGCACCAACAGGCTCGATGTGTAGGCCACACCGAAGACCACGCCGTTGACTTTGGTGAAGTCGACGCCGTTGAAAATCATCGGCTGCATAACGCGAGCGAAAAACTGCGTGGCCGCCTGCTTGCTGTCCCCATTGCCAGCCGTGTTCAAAAAGTAATTCACATTGATGGCGGCGTTGGTGGGGTGCGCCGCGATCGTGGCATTGGGAGTGGTCTGGAACGGGTTGTTGTTCTTGACCGGCGTGCCGTTGATCGTGAAGTACATGTACAACGATTGGCCCGGCACTGCGTCAAAGCTGGCCGCCGACGAGAACTGCAGGTTGTTGAGTGCGATGTTCCAGACGTCGGGCGTGGCAATCGCCGCACCGTTAGTGCTCTGGATGGTGAACTCCAGCCACTGCTTTTGCGCCGATATGGGATCGGCAAACTGCTTCTCGTTGATCGTGAGCTTGCCGCCGTTGATTGTTTCGGCGACGCCGTCGAAGGTGACGGCCTGAGCGCCTTGCGAGCCGGGGAAGCCGGCCAGCGACGTTACGGTGTACGAACTGCCCGGGATGACGCCGGCTTCGGCCGTACTTGCCACGGCGAAAACAGCGAGCATTGAAAGCGGAAGGAAGAAATTGCGATGGCCCATATCGATTGAACTCCTCGTCACTGCCTACAACAGTTGCTGTGCCTCGTCATGCGGTCGCTGCGCGCGCAACTGAAATCGCGCAAACGACCGGCGGAAAGCGAGGCGGCCAGTAGCCAGCAACTGCAGTAGGGGAACGAGAAATCGCTCGCCCGACGTGGGAGGACGCAAACGAACAGCGAGCGTCAGCCCGAGCAGGAGAAAGCAGCCACCTCGCGGAGCCTTGGCTCCGGGAGAAACCGATTAAGAAGGTGAGTTTTCTTGCGGACGAAAACTCACTCGGTTGGCATTAGCAGATGCGTGAACCACCCGAATACCGGGCGATCCGCCGCGAAACCTCTGGGATTGCGGAAAATCTTCGGGCTGCACTTTGTCCCGACTTCCAACACCTTAAACACGGGCTATGGGCCTGTCAACGAAATTCCAAAAAAATCTTTTTGGTAGCCGTCGCACGTGTTTCGCGGCCTGTGATCTGGGCAGCCCCCTTCTTGATTCGCCGGCACACGACTGGTCCCAGTAGCAGGCACCCCCTCTCCAATAAAGTGTTCCGGGAATTTGCGTCCGGGTGCGTCCGGGTGTTTTGATATTGGACCCGAACTCGAATAGAGGGCACAGCTTGGGGCGATTAAGGTTCACCGAGTTTTGCGTCCGGGTGATCGTCCGGGTTGCGTCCGGGTAGGCGGTCTTGCGTCCGGGTGGGAGTAGTGGTCAGAGTTCAGTGGCTGGTGGCTAGTGGGCAGGAAGTACTAGGCCTAGCCACTAACCACTGCCCCCTAGCCACAATTAGGTGTTCCGGAAATTTGCGTCCGCTGCGTCCGAAGTTTTTAGTATTGGACCCGAACTCGAATTGGGGGCACAACTTGGGGTGAGGATGACTCGCGGCATTTTTGCGTCCGATGATCGTCCGAGTTGCGTCCGATGCCTGGCCGTTTGCGTCCGAAGCCTGCACCACGAAGAGCTGGACCATGAGAATCAGGACCACGGATGGCACGGATAACACGGATCGTGGATGCAGGTTTCTATTCATCCGTGGGATCCGTGAAATCCGTGGTCAATGTGATTTTGGTTCTCGATTGGCGAAACGATCAAAACGCTCCGTCGTGTCGTGGTGATAAACCTCCCCTCGTGCGCGAAGCTCCGTTGAATGTCGCCCCGATGGGGCTTGTCGCGCGAATGCTCGACGCGACCAGGGGCTTCGCCACCTGGCTATTGCCTGCTACGGCTTTGCCGTTCAGGAGGTACGCCCGATCCCTCGCTGCGCGTCGGGCTAGTGTTAGTGCGCACCGATGGCGCTCGCCGAAAGCAGCCGCTGGACTTTGCGATCGCGCTGGCCCGGAGGAACCGGATGGTGGACGATTCGCGAGGAACCGTTCACAATGCGGCACAAAACTCAACGGGCTGCGATCGAATCCAATCGGCAGCCTTCAGACCTACAGACATACTGTGAATCATTTCTCCATCGCGTCGACTCTCCTTTGTGTCGTCGTGTCGTTGTGGTGAACCACATGCGCGCAGCGACAAGAGGCGGATCTGCTGCGCAGCCGCATGCGACG
>CAZBWM010000083.1:0-30426 GCA_964495375.1 uncultured Planctomycetaceae bacterium
CAGCAGGAAGCGCGCGAGCAGATCGAACTGTTGCAGAAGTTGGCCGACGATTATCCGCACGATTTGTCGCAGCGGCAACTGGCCGCACGTCAACGTGCGGCGCAGGAGCGCGCCGACCGCATCGCGGCCGCTTTGCGCAATCGCGACGAATTGCAAGAAAAACGCGAACAACGGGCGAAAATCGACTGCCAGCCGGCCAAAGAGGCCCGCGCTTCGACGACCGATCCGGAAGCCCGCAACATGAAGGTAGCCAACGGTGGTTACGAGCCGGGCTACAACGTGCAGTTCTCTACCGACGTCGACAGCAAGATCATTGTCGGCGTCGAAGTGACCAACGCCGGCAGCGACAGCGAGCAGCTTTCGCCGATGCTCGCTCAACAGCAACAGCGTAATGGCAAGAACGCCGCAGAGGCACTCATTGATGGCGGCTTCGTGTCGCGCGCCGCGATCACGGATGCGGACGTGAAACATCGGTGCCTCGTGTATGCGCCGCTGAAGGACGAACAGAAGCAACGTCTAGCGGGCAAAGATCCCTTCGCGCCGCATAAGGGCGATTCGCTGCAGATGGCTCAGTGGCGACAACGGATGAAAGAACCTGCCAATCAGTTGCTCTATCGACTGCGGGCACAAACGGCCGAGTGGGTCAACGCCCGCTGTCGCAACTGGGGCCTGCGTCAGATGCCGCTTCGCGGTCAACCGAAGTGCCGCATCGTGGCACTGCTGTACGCGATCACGCACAACCTATTAATCGGTCGGACACTTCGCACCGAAGCGAGTCCTTAACGCATCGACAGCGCAGAATGCGCAGTCTCGGCAACGCGGTCGTCTCCAGCATCACGACCGTCTGATGAGCGCGCGTCCCGCAATGGCCCAAGTCGACCACATCCGAAACGCAGTTCCAGCCTGGCCGCCGCAAACAATCACAGCCTCGGAGCGTGACGACTACATTGATGTTGACTACACTCGTGATGACTACACTTCGGCGGCGGCTCAAGAATGATTTGAATTGCTAATTCATGGCGAAGGATTTCGCGACTGCCGTTGAGGGAGCGACGAACGGCGTCGAGCCGGCCGGCCTCACACTGGCCAAGCTGCGCAGCGAGCGGGTGCGCATCGTCTGCATGGTGCTGGCCTTTGCCGGGTTTGCCATGATCGGCGCCCTGCGCGTCGTGCATCCTTACGAGCAGCGGCCTGGCATCGGCTGGGTGCTCTTGATCACGTCGCTAGTCTTCATCGCGCTCGAGGGAGCCATGTTCCGCGAGGTGTTGCGGGCGATCGCCGCCGGTCGACCGGCCAATCGCCGCTTCGCCGAACTATTGGGGATCGCGGAATGCCTGTTTCCAATCCTGACGATGTCGACCTCGATGACGATGGTGCCCGACTCGCGGTTTACCGTGCTCGTCTCGCCAGGCTACGCGTTCTTGCTGGTGCTCTTGGCGGTTTCGGTGCTGCGCGTCGACGTACAGGCAACCGTGGTGACCGGCGCGATCGCCGTGATCGGTTACGGCTGGCTGGTGGTGGCGATGTTTTTGAAGTCGGAGCTGCCGCCGGCCAATCCGCACCCGACGGCGATGTATGTCTCGCTGTGGGGGATGCTGGTGTTGGCGACCGTGGCCGCGGCGTTCGTCGCCTGGCAAGTGCGCGAGTATGTACACGCGGCGGTACGCGAGGTGGAGACGCGCCGCCAGCGCGACCAGTTCAAACGAGATCTGGAAATCGCCGGCGACATCCAACGGCAACTGCTGCCGCGCGAGATGCCGAGCTTGCGCGGGTACGACTTCGCCGCGTTCAACCGGCCGGCCGATGAGAGTGGCGGCGACTATTACGATTGGCAGGCGCTCGGCGCGTCGCGAGTAGTGCTGTCGCTCGGCGATGTATCGGGGCATGGCGTGGGCCCGGCGCTGGTGACCGCGGCTTGCCGGGCCTACGTGCGGGCGGTGCTGCCGGGCGAACCGAGCGTGCCGGCCGTGCTCGTGCGGACCAATGATCTGCTGCGGGCCGACATGCCCGACGGGCGGTTCGTCACCTTGGCGTTGGCCGACTTGGACGGCGCGGGGCACGTACTGCGGCTGTTGTCGGCGGGGCATGGGCCGACGTTTCATGTGCGCGGTGCCGATGGACACATCGCGCAGCTCGACGCGCAGGGGATGCCGCTGGGACCGTTCGACGATCTGCGGCTCGATGTCGCGCTCGAGTTGCCGCTATCGCCCGGCGATCTGGTGTTGCTCTGTTCGGATGGTTTCTACGAGGCGACGAACGTGGCGGGCGAAACGTTCGGCGTGGCGCGCGTCGGTGAAGTGCTCCGCGCCAGTCGGGCCGCTGGCGCCACGGAAATTCTGTCGGCGCTGCGAGACGCGGTCGACGCCTTTCGCGCCGGGAGCCGGCAGTTGGACGACATGACCGCCGTGGCGATCAAGCGAATCGGGTAGGCGAGCCTGACCTGGGGGCAGGAGTCGTTCGAAGCGGCTGTACGGGCGGAACGATCAGAACGCCCTTTGCTGCGCGCTTACCCTTTCTGGCTGCTTGCGCCTTGCCAGGTCGACGGTCGACCGGTATATTCGCTTAGACGAATATGAAAACCAAGTTCGCCAGCCGCGTCGACGTGATTTTCCGAGCGTTCTCGGATCGAACCCGGCTGCGCATTCTCAACATGCTGCGCGGCGGCGAGCTCTGCGTGTGCGACATCGTCGACGTGCTCGCTGTGCCGCAGCCCAAAGCGTCGCGCCACCTGGCGTACTTGCGCAAGGCGGGGCTGGTGATCGTGCGGAAGCAAGGCCAGTGGAGCTACTACGCGTTGGCTCCTGCCCGTAACGAGTTTCACGAGAAAATTCTCGCGTGCCTGGCGTGTTGTTTCAGCGACGTGCCGGAGCTGGCCCGCGACGCCAAGCAGCTCGGCTTGCGGCGGGGCTGCTGTTCCTGACTCTTTTTTTTCGCAAATATATTCGCCTAGGCGTATGAACAAGCCACGCGTGCTGTTTTTGTGTACAGGCAACTCCTGCCGGAGCCAGATGGCCGAGGGCTGGGCTCGGCATTTTGGCGCCGTCGAGCCAAGTTCCGCTGGCCTGAACCTCAACCCGCTGAATCCGCTGGCCGTGCAGGTGATGGCCGAGGCGGGCGTGGACATCAGCCAACAGCGGCCGAAGCACCTGGATGAGCTGCAGGGCAAGTACGACTTCGTGATCACTGTCTGCGACTCTGCGCGCGAAGCCTGCCCCGTGCTGCCGGCCAAGGTGAAGCGCCTGCACGTCGGGTTTGACGATCCGCCACGACTGGCGCAATTGCAGCCGACCGAGGAAGCGAAGCTGCCGATCTATCGGCGGGTTCGCGATGAAATCCGCGATTTTGTCGCCGCACTCTCCCACCGTCTGTCTGATCGCAATTCCAGCGTCGATTGAAGCCTACCACACCACGAGCGAAAGGTCTGCCATGTCCATCGAACAAATCGTTCAGGAAAAGTACGGTTCGGTCGCCACCAAGGGACTGTCGAGCGAGCACCAGGGAGTTCGGGCCATTGCCGAGGCGTTTGGCTATTCTGCCGCTCAGCTTGCCACGATACCGGCCGAAGCCAACATGGGGCTCTCCTGCGGAAATCCCACGGCGTTCGCCAGTCTGCGGGCAGGCGAAACGGTCGTTGATCTCGGCAGCGGGGGTGGCTTGGACGTGTTCCTGGCTGCCGACAAGGTGGGGCCGACGGGTCGAGCGATCGGCATCGATATGACGCCAGAAATGGTGGCCTTGGCCAAAGCGAACGCCGCCAAGGCCGCAGTCACAAACGTCGAATTCTACCAATCGACCATCGACAAGCTGCCGCTGCCGGATGCTTCCGTCGATTGCGTGATGAGCAATTGCGTCATTAACCTGGCGAGCGATAAGGCGGCCGTCTTCCGCGAGATCGCCCGCGTGCTCAAGCCCGGTGGTCGGCTGGCCGTGAGCGACCTGGCGCTCAAGCAGCCGCTGCCGGCGGAAATCAGCCAAGACATCATGGCCTATGTCGGCTGCATCGCCGGGGCGATTCCGATCGAGGAGTATCGCACGGGCTTGCTGGCGGCCGGTTTCGCACAGGTCGAAGTAGTCGACACGGGCGCCGACTTGAATGCCTATGCGAAAGTCGAGAACCAGGGAGGCTGCTGCTCGCCGGGCATGGCCTGCGACTCGAACGACTTGCACCGCGAGTTCATGAAACTCTTGAGCCGCTTCAACGTCAACGATTTTGCCGCCAGCGTGAAGGTCTATGCGGTGAAGCCGTAAGCCGAGGGCGTGCTGGCGGCGGTGACTCGCCGGCGCGCGTTATTTCGCCGCGGGGCTCGTCAGCTTTTCGACCAAAAAGTCCACGGCGAGCGACGCTTGCCGTGGGAGATCGCCAGCCGTTTCGTCGTGCAGGATCAGCCGGCACTCGACGCCGTGCTCCTTGCAGCGATCCGCCAACGCGATCGAATGCTTGGGATGGTGGACGTAGTCGCCGCGCGAGGCGGGCTCCTCGTTCGCGATTGCGCAGGCGATCACGACTGGCGGATCGTCCTCGCTGATCAGGTTGAGCATGCTGCAATCTTTCATGATGCGATCGGCCGCGGGCGTGGCCATCTCTTCGGCCGTTTCGAAATCGTAGAACTTCAGCAGCTCGGCGGCTTCGCGCTGGTAGGGCGAGGCGCCGACGATCGCGTCCCAATCGCGCAAATCGTACGAGGCCTGGCCGTCGAGCGAGCCGGCCGCGATGAGCCGCGACGATTGCCGCAGCACGGGATCGGTCGCGTCGGGATCGGCCAGATCGTCGTGAAAGGCCAACCACATGCTGGTGCCGGCCCCGGCCGACGAGCCGTAACTGGCGATGCTCGCCGGGTCGATGTTCCACTCGGCGGCGCGGCTGCGGATGTACTGAATCGCGCGGGCGGCATCGCGCAAGATGTCTTGCAACGGCGCGTGCTCGCGAAAGCGATAGTTGATCGTTGCGAAGGAGACGCCGGCGTCGAGCGCTTTGCGAACGGCCGGGTTCTTGTGAATGCCCGACTTATCGCCTTGGACGAAACCGCCGCCGTGAATGAAGATCAACAGCGGCGTCGGCCGATCGGACTCGGCTTGCCAAAGATCAAGCACGTTGCGCTCGTGCGGTCCGTAAGCGATGTTCTCAAAGGTTGGCCGCTTGAAGTTGGGCTCGGCGGCGCGTGCTGGTGCCGCAGCCGACTGCAGGCCAAGTGCGACGGCCGCGAAGAGCACGATGGTCGAGCTTGAAGCGTAGTGCGAGCGCTGGCGTGGCATGTTGACTCCCGCGGGGGTGGGCGATTGCTGCGATCATTGTAGCCGCGGCGAGGGTCGGGCAAAGTCAGTGGAGTCGGCAAGTGGCCGGCGCGCAATCGGTTGTTGAGCGCGCGTCTTGTTATGTCGCCCAGGGTATTGGAGACTGATTCCCAAGCCGGGACCGCGATCGACATTCGACAAGCGCCGGCAGCGTATCCACCCGAGCAAAGACCCTCGCCCCCAGGATTCGCATGGCCGACGACAATCCGCAGCCCGATCCTGCCGTCGTGCTCGACTTACTGGAAGCGTTCCGCCGGTCGAAGACGATGTTCGCCGCGGTGTCGTTGGGGGTGTTCGATGCGCTGGTGGCTGGCCCGCGGTCGCTCGGCGAGTTAGCGGGCGAGTTGTCGGTAAACCCCGGAGCGCTCGAGCGCTTGCTCGACGCCTGCGTCGGTCTGCAACTATTGCGTCGCGCTGACGACCGCTACGAGAACACGCCCGCCGCGATGGCCTATCTCACGCGGTCGAGCCCCGACCGTCTGACCGGCTACATCAACTATTCGAACGACGTGATGTGGAAATTGTGGGCGCACCTGGAGGATGGCATCCGCGAGGGGACGCACCGCTGGCAGCAGACCTACGGCTGGGACGGCCCGATCTTTTCGAGCTTCTTCAAGACCGACGAGGCGAAGCGCGAATTCCTCCTGGGCATGCACGGCTTCGGCCGGATCAGCTCACCGCAAGTGGTCGAGGCCTTCGATCTGGGGCGGTTCAGCCGGCTGGTCGATCTCGGCGGGGCGACCGGGCATCTGGCGATCGCGGCTTGTCGGCGGTATCCAGAACTGCGGGCTGTCGTTTTCGACTTACCCGACGCACAGCCCTTGGCGGCGGAGATTGTGGGAGGGAGCGATGTCGCGGCGCGGATCGAATTCGTGGCGGGCGATTTTTTCGTCGACGAGCTGCCGGCCGGCGATCTCTATGCGCTGGGGCGCATTCTGCACGACTGGACGGAGGAGAAGATCGTGCTGCTCTTGAGTCGTATTTTCGAGCGGTTGCCGCCTGGGGGCGGAGTGGTGATCGCTGAAAAGCTGTTGCTGGACGATCGCTCGGGCCCGCGCTGGGCGCAAATGCAAAACCTCAACATGCTCGTCTGCACCGAAGGACAGGAGCGGACACTCGGGCAGTACGAAGAGCTCTTAGGCCGCGTCGGTTTCCGCGAAGTGCAAGGGCGCCGCACGGCGTCACCGCTCGACGCGGTGCTGGCGATCAAGGGTTAGGGCGCCTTCGCTGCCGCGCCGGAACGACGGGCAACGACCGCCCTGTAACACGAGCGGCGAGCCGACCGTAGCCCGTCGACGAGCTCGCGGCGAGGACGCCTGCGACCCGCTCATGGACAATTTGCCTATCCTTTGCAGACGTCAATTCTTGACTGGCCGGTAGGGCCCAATTAGGCTCGCACGCGGATTGTCATTCCTTACCGCCGGGCGGGTTTACGTCGGAAACCGCACCGGGCGTGGCAGGCCGTTGTTTTTCCGCGTAGCTCTCGTGCCGTCAGACAGGGGTCTTGCCGTGAAGTTCCGCTCACCGTGGTATCGCAGCTCCAACGGGCTTGTGCCGAGCAGTTCCTCGTCGCGCCGTAAGTCGAAGCGACGCAACCGTCCGTCGAACATTCGGCTCGAGCCACTCGAAGCGCGGCGCATGATGGTTGTGGGGGCGCTCGGTGTGCCACCGCTGGTTGCTCCCGGAACCGGCTTCGACGGCGTCGTGGCCCTCGACTTTTCCAACGCGTCAACGAATACCACGCTCAACGCCGACTTTACAGGCGTATTGCTCTATGACGGTCGACACATCCTGACGACGGCGCAGGCCTTCGATCGCGATCAAGACGGCGTCATCGACGACGACCTCGAATCGTTCCAAGTCGTCTTCGAGATGAACAAACAGCACTATGTGATGTCGGTCGAGGTCAACGCGACGAACGTGGTACTCGCGCCAGGCTGGATCGACAATGACGACAATGACACCGTTGAAGACGGCGCCGACCTGGCGATCGTTCGGCTGCCGGTGCTTGCGCCGTTCCCCGCCGAGCGCTATAACATTTTCCGCGTGCCGGAAGAGGATGAGAATCAGACACCGGAGGTCGGCAGCTTGTTCACGCTGGTCGGCTATGGCGAGACGGGCACGGGGGACAGCGGCTCGCTCCCCAACAGCAAGGGGATCAAGCGGATCGGCAACAATGAGGTCGACGAAATAGACGAGGAAGCGAACGGCGACCTCCTGCATGTATTCTTCAACAGTCCGCCCGGTGGCGTCAACGAGAGCGAAGCAGTCGGCGCCTTTGCCGACCGCGGCGCGCCGGCGTTTCTTTCCAAATTGCCCGATGGCTCGACGATCGCCGGCGGCCCGGTGATCGCGGGCTTGTACTCGTTCGAGGAATTCGGCGATCCGAACGACGAAATCAATGAGTTTGGCATCGTCGAACATTACACCCGCGTGTCGGGTTTCGCCTCGTTTATCGACACCACGCTGGCAACTGCCGCCCCGATTGTGCTGGACATGAACTTCCAGCCGCTGGGCAACGACGGCACCCCCGACGAGATCATCGCCCGCCGCGACCCCAACAACAATGCTCGCTTGCAGCTACTTATCGATGGCGAAGTGGTCTGGTCGGACCTGCTCACGCGCGTCGAGTCGTTGACGATCAACGGCTCGGGGGACGACGACAACATCATTATCGCTGGCGACTTTGACGTTGATATTACGGTCGACGGGCGCACGGGCTTCGATAGCTTTGAGCTGATCGGCGACGGCGACAATAACGCGTTCTACACCCCCGACGCCTCGTCGCCCGGCGCCGGAGTGGTGACCATCGGACCGGGCCCCAGTACGGTCACGTTCTCGAACTTCGAGCCGATGGTCGTTAGCGCCATGGCCAGCTTCACGCTGACCACGCCGGCGGGCATCGACAATGTCCTGGTCGAGACCGGTCCGTCGCCGGGGCGCATGACGGTGTCGGGCACCAACGATGGCCTGCCGTTCGAGTCGGTCACGTTTTTCGACGTAACCAATTTCACGATCGATGTCGGCGCGAACGACCCCGGCCCCGTCACGGACATCATCACGCTCAACGCGCCCGTTCCCGCCCAATCGCTGAACCTGTTTGTCGTAAAAGGTGGCGACGGGACCGACCGCGTCGTCTACAACGGCACCGCGAATAACGATACGTTCGACGTCAACGACCTGGGCACGATTTCGCTGCGCAACGCGTCGCACACATTCGTCACGGTCAGTGGATTCAGCACCGGCATCGAGCAGGTCGTGCTCGACGGATTGGCCGGCGACGACACGTTCCACCTCGATGATGAGAATCCCTTCGAGGGCGGTTTGTTCATCCACGGCAACGATCCTTCGCACAGCGACGTCGTGATCTTGGAAGCTCCCGCGGCGACTGCGCAGACCGTCACGATTGCTCCGCGCACCGGCGACCAAACTCAACAGACCATCACGGGCTTCGGCGCGAATCCGGTGCATACCTCGGGCATCGAGCTGATTTCTTACGTTGGTGAGAGCGAGGAGCGCAACGACACGCTGATCGTGCAACTCGGCAGCGGCGACGACACCTCCCGGGTGCAGCGAGGCAGCGACAACATGGACGAGATCACTTCGAGCAGCTTGCCGAAGATCACGTTCACCACGATCCAGGCATTCGAGCTGCAAGCCAATGGTGGTGGCGCCGATGTCGCGACCTTCAAGACCGGCAACCTGGCGGGCGCGCTGCCGGGCAACTATCGATACAACAGCGGCCTGGCCGACACGCTGGTGATCGAAGGGGCCGATGGCGATGCGGGGGGCAACGACGACTACCTGGTGACTAAGCCGGCAGCCGGCGTGGCGCTGGCCGTCCGCGACAACAACTCGAATGTCGTGGTCACCGTTACGACCACGAGCCTGAAGCTGTTGCAGCTCAACACGCTGGGGAACGACGACCTCGTGACAGTCGACGTCGGCCTCGGCGTGCCCAGCGATTTGATCAGCGTGCCGATTCTGTTCGACGGCGGGACCGGACGCGATCAAATGACGGTGCAGGGGAATCCTCCGCCCGCCAACACCATTACCAACGCGATCTACACGCCGGGACCGGGCGTGCATCAAGGCCGCTTGTTTTACGACGGCGCCACCAGCGACATGACGATCGACTTCTTGAATCTGGAGCCGGTGGTCGATCTGGTCGTGGCCGCGAATCTGGTCGTCAATGGCACCAACGTGCCGAACACCATCAACTACGAACAGGGGAGCGTCGCGACGCGTGGCATCGTGCGCGTCGACGAATTCGAAACGATCGAGTTTGCGAACAAGGCTGTCCTGGTGATGAACGGCCTCGGCGGCGAAGACAACTTCGTGCTCGACAACGCCAACGTGCCGACTGGGTTGATCCGCATCGTTGCCGATGGCGGCGCGGGGAACGACACGATCACTGCGCTCAATTTGCCGACCGTTGGCGCGTACCTGGGCACCACATTGATCGGCGGTACCGATAACGACACGCTGGACGCCGGCAAGGTCACGCAGAATTCGCCCATCCTCTTGCAGGGCAACGACGGCGAGGACACGCTCATCGGCGGGGCGGGCGCCGACGTCTACGAAGGTGGCGCCGATGACGATGTACTCGTGGACAGCGAAAACAACGACACCTTTGACGGCGGCGGAGGTTTCGATCAAATCGTCATCCGCGGCACCAAGAGCAACGACACCATCGATGTCTTCCAGGTCGCGCCCAGTGGCGTGGCGGCCGCCAACTATCAGGTCACGCGCGTACTCAACGGCGTCACCACGACGCTGTCGATCACCAAGACCATTCCGGCCAACGCGCCGAACGATCCGACCAATCGCCCCACGGTCGAAGAAGTGCTCATCGAAGCGCGAGAAGGGAACGACACGATCCGTGTGGGCCATGCGGACGCGTACACCGACACCGACACTACGCCTCCGCACGCGCAGATCACCAACAATGGTGTGGCCGCGCAGATGCTGCGGATCAGCGTCGACGGCGGCGCGCCCGACGCCAGCGATCGGTTGATCGTGCGCGACGACGGTGTCGGCGATCTGGTGCTCGTGCGTGAAGCTTCGACCCCCGGCAGTGGGCGCGTCACGCTCGCTCCGGCGGTCAACAATACGACTTTGGCGGTGCTCCCCAATGTCCCGTTGGTCAATCGGTCGATCGGCGACATCGTCTATACGAACATCGAGCGCCTCGACGTCAACCCGGTCGACCCGATCACGGGGGGGACAGGCACCGGTGGCGGCGGCCGACTCGTGGTTTTCCAGGCCGACCCCTTCGAGCTGAACGACACGCGCCTGATCCCGACCGAGTTCACCGATCTGGGCACGACGAACCTCAACCCCACGATCGACCCAGGCCAGTCGTTCGCGTTTCCGGATAGTCCAATCCCCGGAGACGAGGATTGGTATGTCTTCCAGCCCACTAAGACCTCGGTTTACCGCCTCGACTTGTTGTTCAATCAAATCGCCCAGGTCAATAGCGGCCGCGCCGGTTTGCCGGGCGACGGAAATCTGGACATCTCCGTCTTTGACATCAACGGCAAGCTGATCACGACGGGTGTCGACGTGTCGGGATTGGGGCTGGTCGATCTGGGTGAACAACCGATCGGCGAGCAGCTCACGTTCGGCGCTCAGGCCGGCAACCATTACTACATCCGCGTTAAGGGACATCCGCGGACGATCGGCGAAGATATCGTCGTCACCGACGCCATCAACACGTATCAAATCAAGCTGACCGACGTCGACATCATCGGTCCACAAGTGACGAAGCTGTACATCAGCGACAATCCCAACACGGCGGCCGACGAACGCGATTTCGACCTGTTGGGGACCAAGTCGTTCCCCGGCGCCACGCCTGGCCCCACACCACTGGTGAACGGGCTGTCGTTAGATATCCAGGATCTGCCGGGCCGGGCGTTGGATTTCCTCTATCCGGCGCTAGTCGGCGGTGAAGTGGCCGAGGTCGAGCAAAACAATTCGATCGCCGATGGCCAGAACATCGATCAGTATTTTAATTTAACGAACAACAATGGCATTCCCAACGCGCTGACGATTCCGCACGCGACCATCAAGGGCAAAGGCGAAGTCGCCCCCTCCTTTGATTATTTTACTTTTACTGTCGGCAGTGCTACAGGCGCGGTTCCAGCGATTGGAAGGTTTGCCTTGAGCGTCAATGGCTTCTCGCCGAGCCTGGAAGTTTTTGACGAGGCAGGGAATTTGGTGGTGCCCAGCGGCACAAATCTCCTTAATGCCGTTAACTTCCTCGCACCTGGCAAGTATGCGGTTCGCGTCGGGAGGTTAGTGGCCGGCAACCCTGCACCGCTGCAGAATGGCGACGTCTATACGCTAGATGTGTCGCTTTCAAATCATCCGGTGCTGCTCAATCCCGGTCTGGTCACGGTCAAGGGAGACGCCAACGGTTTGATTCCGATCAAGGAAGTACGGTTTATTCCCGATCCGAACCCGGCCGTCGTTGGACTCGCAGCCACCGGCCGGTTGGAGATCGACTTCTTTTCACCGCTCCCCGACGATCGCTACACGTTAACGTTCTCCGACCACGTCACCGATCCGGCGAACAACCCGCTGGACGGCGAGAGCAATGCGGCGGAACCGCAGCCGGGCGCGCCGTCGCCTTTCCCCAGCGGCAATGGCACTCCGGGGGGCGACTTTGTCGCGCGATTCACGGTCGACAGCCGGCCCGAAATCGCCACCTACGCGGGCTTGAACGTAGCGACCGACTTGAACGGCAACTCGACGTTCGACCCGACGAATGTCGACTTCACGAATCGCGACGCGATCTTCCAATTCGGCGGCGTCAGCGATCAGCGTTTCGCCGGCAAGTTCGGCGACGCCTCGAGCATGGGCTTGCGGTTCGACATGCTGTCAGCCTACGGACGTGACACGACTGGGCAGTTCCGCTTCCTGATCGACTGGAACTTCAATGGTGCCGTTGATCCCGGCGATTACATCGCTAGCCCGCTGCAAATCGATGGCCTGGTGGCCGCCGGCGTGTTCCGCAACACGAAGGGAGACGGCCGCGACGAAATCGCCATCTTCGACGGCACGACGTGGTACTTGGATGTGCTGAACGCCAATCCGCTGGTGATCAGCAACGGTCAACGCGGCTATCCGATCGTCGGCGACTTCGACGGCGATGGTTTCGACGACCTGGCCACTTACCAGAACGACACTTTCTATATCGACTTCGCAGCGAATGGTTTCCTCGGAACTCAGCAGACGATCAGCTTCGGTGCGCCAGGCGTACTCGATCGACCGGTCGCCGCCGACATGGATGGCGACGGCATCGACGACCTGGGCCTGTGGATTCCGCAGAGCGGTTCGGTCACTGGCGACGGCGAGTGGCGTTTCTTGATCTCGAATGCGTTTGGAGCGCCACCTACTCCGAATTTCGCGACACACCTCGCTCATCCTTACTCGCCCACGCCGTTGGGTCACGACATCCAAGCGCAGTTCGGCCACTTGCCGGCCTTGCCTTTGGTGGGCAATTTTGATCCGCCGGTCGCTCCCGGCTCGGCAACTGGCGGCGGTGGGACCCAAACTGGCGGTACTACTACCACGACCACGACCGCTCCAGCCGCTTTGTCGGCCAATCAGGTGTTCGTCTCGGCGTTGTACAACACGGCGCTGGGCCGTGATGCCGACAGTGCGGGGCTCGCCTACTGGACGAACCTGCTCAACAAGGGGACGTCGCGGGAGCAGGTTACGCTCGGTATTCAGCAGAGTGTCGAGTATCGCTCGCGTCTCATCGATTCGGTCTACGAGACCTACCTGGGGCGCGATGCCGACGCCAACGGTCGCCAGTGGTGGCTTAACCAGTTCGCCAACGGCGCGACCGAGCGGCAGTTCACCGCTTCGCTATTGGCGTCCGACGAGTACTTCAAGAACGCCGGCGGCAGCGACTTCAAGTTCGTGCAGGAACTATACCAGGACGTGCTTGGCCGCGCGCTGGATGGCGCCGGCGCAACCTGGTGGACGGGCCAACTGGCCAACGGCGCCCAGCGCAAGGAGGTGGCCACGCAAGTCTTGGGCAGCGACGAAGCGCTCCGCGCCGAGGCTTCGCAGTTCTATCAGGACGTGCTCGGCCGCGATGCCGATGCGACGGGCCTGGCTTACTGGGTGGCCAACATGCGCGGCGACGGCAAGGCCGAAACCGCCCGCGCCAACTTCATTGCGTCGGACGAGTTGTACAAGCAGATCGCCACGTACCTGGCGTCGACCAACTTGACGGACACCAACGCCGCGGCCGGCGACTTCATCGAGAAGTCGGGCCGGCTCGCGGGTCTGTATGCCAAACTCGGCGGCCCGAAAACCTAACGATCCGCCCCGCAGGCCGCCGGCCTGGGGACTGAGCGTCAGAAGTAGAGCCTTTCCGAAATCCTCACGGTCACGACCGCGATGGGTTCTCGGTTGCGTTCTTAGAACTGGATCTGCGCTCGGGCGACCAGACCGTCGAAGGTGATCGACCGGCTGCCCGGCAAGAACGTCGAGTTCTGCACCGACCCGATCCACGCCGGAGTCGAGACGGCGTTGAACCAACTGTTCAGCATGTAGCCGCCGTAGAGCCGCAGACCGGCCTTCGGGCTGACCCACGACACGCCGAGTTCGAGATCCAAGAGCGGCACGATGCGGGCATCCTTGATGCTCGTCGTCACTTCAACGCCGTTGAACTCGTTGGTCTGCACGTAGCTCGAGCGGAACTGCCCGCATAAGAACCGCGACATGCCGCGTCCATAGACGCAGAAGCCGTGGTTGCGCCACACGCGCTGTTCGCCTTCGAGGCCCAGTTGGATACCGGCCCCGTGGAAGTCGACGTGGCTTTCGACGCGCGTCGTGCCGTTAGGCGGATTGAACGGGTAGTTCGCCCAGAAGTCTTGCTGCAACTGCCCGTACACGGCACCAGCCATCAAGCCCACCCAACGGCGATCGCAGTTGATGAACAGGGCCTCGTAGTTGCCATCGGCCAATTGAAAGTCGAGGTCGTGCGCGGCGCTGGCGGTCTCAGCGGTAAACCCGGCGTTGAAGGTGCCGGGGAACATCGTCAGCGGATTCAGGACACCGCCGGGGGTCGCGCTGAGGTTCGCGCCGGTATGGCTCTCGTACCAGGTGTAGCTACCGGTCAATCGCGAAGCAGGGCCGATCAACACCGAGCCGCCGACGCGGAAGCCCGGCCGATAGACCGGAATCACGCTGCCGACGGGGCCGTTGGGGGCCGAACCCGCGAAGCCGATCCCGTTTTGCGGAACGGCGAACGGCACGCTCGCATTGCGCGGTTGCAAGTAGAGGAAGTCGGCGTACAGGCCGCACCAGCGCCACGGGGTGCGGCAGCAGGCGCCGAGCCAATCGCATTTTTTGCAAGAATCGTCGCAGCAATCGTCGCCGCAGGCGCCGCCGGGTGAACCGAACGTTTCGAGGCCGGCATCGATCAGCTCGCGCCGCACCGCGTCTTCGCTACGCTCGCGGCCGCGTGGGGCCGCGCTGTCGCCAAGCGCGCCCGGTTCGCGGCGCTCGTCGCGTGGTTCGTCGTCGGGCGGGGCCGGCGCATCTTCGGCGGCCAGTTCGCGCTCGTACTCCGAGTATTCGGCGTAGTCGGCTTCGTGGCGGCCGCCGCGGTAGTAGTCGGCATCGTCGTCTTCGTGGTCGTAGTCGTCGTTGTCGCGAGCCGATCGCCGTTCGTGGCGATCTTCGCTGGCTTCGTAGTCGTCAAAGCTCACTTGGCGCTCTTCGCCCGGGTAGCGCAGGTCTGCGCCGCGGGGAGCGGACATCGCCTGCGATACCAGCAAGCTGGCGGAAAGCGATACAAGCACGCATAGTCTGACGCAGCGCATGAAATGGCCCCCCCGGGCGCTCGGTAGGTAAACAGGCAGATTTGTAGTGGCGCCGGGCCGCGGACCAAGGGTCGCGAGCGGCCGCCTGGCCACCGTCAGTATTTGGCTTATCGGTAGGCTCACCGCGACGGCTACAACCGAAATTGCCGTTACGGCCGTTAAAAGCCGAAGAGTCGGGCCGCGCGGCCGGCAGCCGACCGAGGATCGCCAATGGGGGGAGTGCCAGCGAGAATGTGCTGGCACAAGGGAATTCTTCGCCGACAGATTGCCGACGCTTGGCGATCAACCAGGCGCGAGAGACGCCGGGGTCAGTGGATCGAGCACCGGCAAAATCGCCGGGTCGACGCCGAGTTTAAAACGCCACTTCGGCACGGGCCACGAGACCGTCGAAGGTCAGCGTGGTCAGGTTCGTCGTCGCTGGCAAGAACGCCGGACCCGCCAGGAACGATTCGTTGTGTACCGACTGAATCCAGCCGGGCGTTGTCACCGAGTTGAACCAGGCCGAGATCAAATATCCGCCGTACAACCGCACGAAGTTGCGTGGGCTGACCCACGACAGGCCCAGCTCCAGATCGAGCACGGGCACGATGCGGTTATCGGTCGAGCTCGTGCTGACCTCGGTGCCATTGAACTGATTCGTCTGCGTGTAGGACGACTCGAATTTACCGACCAAGAATCGCGACAAACCGCGACCGTAGACGCAGAAGCCGTAGCACTTCCAGATGCGCTGCTCTCCTTCGAGACCAAGCTGCAAGCCGGCTCCGTTGAAATCGACGGACGAATTGACGGTCGTCGTTCCGTTGTTGGGCGCGAACGGGTAGGTAGCGCCAAACTGCTGCTCGAGCCGGGTGTAGGCACCGCCGCCGAAAACTCCGAACCAACTGCGCTCGGTGTTGACCAGCAGCGTCTCGTAGCTGGCGTCGGCCAATTGAAGGTTGATGTTGTAGAACGCACTCGCCGAGTCGGAGATGAAGCCCGCGTTGTACGTACCGGGATAGGCGACCAACGGATCGATCACCGTGCCGGCCGGCGCCGTGATCGCGTCGTTCGTGGTGGTTTGCAACCAGGTGTAGCTCCCCATGATTCGCGAGCAGGGGGCGATAATCAGCGCGCCGCCGACGCGAAAGCCGGGGCTATAGTCGGGATTGATCGTGCCCGTGGCTCCCAACGGCACCGACCCAAACTGGCCGATACCGTCGGTCGGCACGGCGAAGGGGACCGCGACACCGCGCGGTGACAAGTACAAGAAGTCGCCAAACATCGAGACGCCAAACTTCGGACCGCAATGCGCCAGGCAACCTGGTTGACCCCAAGCGGCCGGGGCAAAGTAACCTCCACCCTGTTGGGGCGGGCCATAAGCGCCCGGCGGCGGGCCATACATCATTTCGGTTTCGCCGGACATGTACTGCGGGATCGGATAGTTCGAGCTATAGGGGGGCGCGACGGGCTCTCCCCCTGGCGCGCCGAAATCCGGCTGGCCCAGCCTGACCGATTGCGGCTCCGAGAGTGTTTCGTAGGGTGCGTCGTCGGGAGACGGCATCTCGCCGGGAAGTTGCGCCACGCGCCGGCGCAGGTAATCGCGATCCGACGCCCCTGTCGAGTAGCGCGCGGAAGTATCCCGGTCGCGGAAGCGGGCGCGATCTTCTGAGTAGCGGGGGCGACGCTCGTCGCGCCGCGGCTCGTCGTCGAATTCTCGATCGCGATCGCCGCGGGTATCGTCGCTCGAGCGGCGGCTGCTGGCGCGATCGTACTGGCTCTCGGCTTCGCGGCGGCGCGCTGCGCTACGGCTCGACGAACGGCGCTCGTAGGAGTCGTCGGCCGCGGCGGAGCTGTCACTTCGCGTGCGGCTGGGGCGCGGCGTCTCTGTGCGGCTCGACGTCGAGCGCTCGTCGCGGAATTTGTCGCGGTAATCGTCGCTCGGTTCCAATTCGGCGGCAGGGCTCAAACCGACCAAGGCGGCGAGCAGCACCGGCGCGCAAAGCAGGGCCACGGGACGAATAATCATGGTCGTATGCTTTAAGGGATCGATGAGAATGCCCGCGAACTCGAACGAGTGGAGCGGCGTATTCTGCGGATTTGAACTAGCGAACGCTCAGACGAAGGGAGGCGGACTATATTGCCGAGCACGCCCGCCAGCAAGTGCAGTTTCGACCTGGAGAATTGGCGACCCGAATGTCCGCGCATCGCTCGGCGCTGGGCATGCTGGCCCCGCGGCGGCGGCTGCTAGCGATGCGGGAGCGCGCGTCGCCACGCTAGCGGCGCGAATATACGCACGCCGCTTGAATATAGACGAACCGGTATGCCTCGGGGTTTTCCCGCACGCGCTGGCGAGCCCGGTCGAAGATGGCCGAAACCAGATCGAAGTCGGGCGATGCTGGCAAGCCGGCTCGCACTACCGGCTCGCTGAACGCTTGCAGGAAGCCGACAAGCGCTTCGGCATAAGCGTTGCTATCGCCGGTGCGCTCGAAGTCGCGAGCAAACGGAGTCTCGACGTAGACGATCTCTGCCCGTTCGATGGTGAGCTGCTTTGCTAGCTCGATGTCGGCGGTCACGGGATCGACCATTTCATCGAGACGCCGGAAGTAGACGGGCATCAGAAAATCGCGATACGCCTGCGCGGCCAACTTGCCCTCGCGCACCATGTCCTGGCAGGCGTCGTGCAGGACATCGTAAACTCCATCGGCCACGCAGCGCTCGCCATCGCGCGCGGGGACGCAGACCAAGAGCTTGCCGCCAGGGGTCAGTTCGGCAGCTCGATGATGCAAGAAGCGTGTCAAATCGGATCGCGCCTGGGCTGAAAACGCCGCCACGGCTTCGCGCGACACACGGATGCCCGCGCGCCGCGGATGTTCGCCGGGGTAAATGATGTAGTCGGGCACAGCCGCCCGCGGCAACTGATCCATCCAGACCAGCGAGTTGAACGACAGCCCGAACTGCACGGTGCTCGGCGGCAACAGCGGTCCATAGAACGAGCCGGCGACCGCCGCGTGATAGAGCCCCGGGCGCTCGGCCGGCAAGGAGTTGCTGGCGGCGAGATTCTCGAACAGGCGATTGAAATTGTTGGTGGCCAGGTCGTTGAAGATCGCCCAGAGCGGAGCCGGCGTGTCTTGTTTTGCTAACTGCTGCGCGACGTGCTCGACGATGCGCAGCGAGTTGCCTCCCTCGGAGCAGCCGTAGTCGGCCATCGTGAAGGGGCGATCGGCCGCCGCGGTGGGACGCGGGATGCCGGGCAACAGCGCGTCGATCCAATCAAAGACCGACTCAATCGACGCCCGCTGACCCGTCGAGTGTTGATCGTAGAATCCCCCGGCACGCATGCCTGGCAGCGATGGCATCTTCTTCCTTTTTGAAGCGAAGCCCCATCGTTCGCGCACGACGGGCGCGAACGACGAATGCAATCAACGGGAATCAACGGTGCAAATGTAGCTCACGCGCCGATTGTTCGGCAATGCGTGGCGCGGCAATCGTGGGCGTGAATCGACGCCAGGTTGCGTGCCGCGCGTGAGCGGAGCACAATCGGGCCAGTTTTTGTTATCCGATAGCTCGTGCCTGCGACAGTTCACCTCAATCTTCGGACATGTGGAGCGATCACTTGGCAACAATTGCCCCTGCTGACAAGCGACGCGCTCTCAATCTGGCGCACAACCTGCTGTTGCCGACGCTGTTGTTCGCGGCGCTAGGGGCCATGAGTTGGGCAGTCCGCGGTTGCTCGGGCTTCGGTGGATCGGCCGGCTGCATCTTCGCCGGCGTGTTGTGGGGAGTTGCGTGGTGGTTTGTCTCCCGCGATGGCACGACCACGCACGCCGAACACGACAACTGGGCCTGGCCCGCGCGGCGCTACACGTCGGGCTGGATCGTGCTGGCCCTGACCGTGGGGATCGGCATCTCGGGCGCGCGTGGTTGGATGCAGTGGTCGAGCTTCTTCGATGGCAAGCTGCAAACCGACTATGCCAAGGGAGAGTTCGTACCGATCCCGCGCACGTATGCATTCATCTGGCTATTTATCGCCGGCATGCCCTGGGCGGGAGTGGGCGCCTGCATGTTGGCCTGGTGCAGCCCGCTGCGAACCACGCGGGCGTGGCACTGGGGATTGCGGATCGGCTGTGGCTTTGGCGGCGCCATGTTGGGCGTTTACCTGTTCGAGAAGTTTCCACAGATCTTTCTGCCGCTCTACGAGGAACATCGCGCGCGATACGACGATCTCAAGAACAATCACAATCTTTTCCGGCTGATGAACGACAACCGCAACGCGATCATGCACCTGGGGCTATATCTCGGCTTCCTGATCTATGAAGTGCTGCGTCGCGATTGGAAGAATGTGATTTTGATCACGACGGTTGGCGTGGTGAACGGCGCCGGCTGGGCGGCGCTCCAGAACTGGAAATGGCACGACGACGTCTGGCCCAGCGCAAATTTCAACTGGTGGCGCTGCTGGGAATCATCGGGCGGGATCAGCATCGGCATCGCGTACGGCGTGGCGTTTTTTCTGGTCAATCGACCGATGGGGGCGGATGAGCAGGCGATGATCCGGGCGCGGAGGCCATTGTCCTCGCTCCCCTCTCCCCTCCGCGGGAGAGGGGCCGGGGGTGAGGGGGCAGCGAGTTCACCGACAATTGAATGGCTAATTGTCTATCTTGGCCTGACCGCGCTGTTGGTGCTACCGGTGCGCGAAGAGGCGCATTGGTCGATTCAAGCATTCCTGGCGACCGTGGCGCTCTTTGGAGTCGCGTACTACCTGCTGCGGCGCAACGGTGTACCAAGGCGTGACGAGCCGGCGCTCCGCGCCAACGGCGATGCAAACCTCGAGCGCTTCGGGCTGGGGCTCGGCCTGCTCGTCGGGCTCGGCTTCTCCGTGCGCAACGGGCTGAAGGGATTCTTCAACATGCACTATGGCAACGAAGAGTACTACGCCACGCTATTGTGGCAGATCGTCGGACCGTCACTGGTGATCGGCCTGCTCGCGCTATGCGCTTGGATCTTCTGGCGACCCCTACCGAAGAGCTTTGCCGGCGATGCGTTTCGCTATGCGACCCCAATCGTCTGGCTCGCGCTGGTTTGGCAGAACGTGCTCGGCCAACTGGTGACCGGCCCCTTGAGCGAGTGGCCTGAGTTTGCGTTTGCCGCATACTACGTGTTGCTGCTCTTGATCACGGCCGTGATTGTGATTCACTACAGCGACCACGCGCGGCAGACAGCGTGACCCTACGACACATGCTCGACCGTCAGTTGCAAATCCCAGATCACGATGCGCGCTTCTCGTTGAATCCAGAAGTAAGCCGCGAACAGATACGCGCGGCCGGATAGCTCAAACCCGTCGAAGTAGACGTTGCCCGGCCGGGCAATGGCCGGATGCACGGCGCGCCGACTGCAAGCCAGCGGATCGTTGCCGAGCTTGTTCGAGAGCAACTCGACAAGACGATCGAAAGCTTCGTTCGAGATGCTTGGCAGTGCGTCAAACGCCTGCGGCGTGACGTCGACGTCGAAACTCACGGGCGGCTTCGCTCAAGGGTTGAACGTCGTTTCGTGAAATTGCCGCGAGGCTCGCCGCCAGGCGATCGAGATCGGAGCCCAGCAAACGAACTTCGTCGAAGTGCGCCCGTAGCCGATCAAGGTCCTTCACAGGATATCCGGCCGCGCCAAGCCGCTCACAAATAGCCAGAATGCGCGCGCTTTCATCCCGCCAGTTGTCGAACAGTCGCAGCCACTCATCGCGATCTGGGGAGCCGATGAGTGCTGGGGGACCGTCGCCCGAGGGATGAGCAATGGCCAGACGCGATTGCATCCGCTGGAGCAGCGTCAGGCCCAGCGCGACAGCATCCTCCATGTCGTAGGAGAGCATCGCCAACTCGTGGTCGGCACGCCACGGCTCAGACGCATATTTGCGGTAGGTACCGAGCTGTTCTTGTAGCAGGCTGGCATTCATCGCGGTTCTCCCGGCCGAAGGCAATCCAGTGGCGACTAAAAGCCGCTGGGCGCCGGCCGCGCTCCTACCGCAATTCTATCCTGCTGGCAATCGGCCGGCCAATTGCCAAGCATAACGCTTTGCAACGTCATACCTTCCGCCTGCCAAAAAAGCCGGGCGCTCGCGGGGGTCCTTCCCCACCATCCTTACGAGCAGCCCATGCTATTTCCGCAGTTATGACACAAGTAGCAGTTGCCGTTGCGAACGGTGATCGCGCCGCAGTTGTCGCACGCCGGAGCGTCGAGCTGGAAGCTGGCGAACTGCTCGTTGCGATTGGTATCGTCACGCTTCAGGTCCAGCTTGGGGGCCACGCCCGCCCGCAGCAACCGCGCTTCGACTTCCGCGGCCGCGGAAGCCTTGGCCGATGGCGCACTCTTCAGCGCCGTCGCGCCATTGGAGTGACCGTTGCTGTGTCCGTTGGCATGCCCGTTCGTGTGGCCATTCGCATGACCATTCGTACCACTCTTCAGGCTGACAACGGCACCCGCCTTGGTAGTTGGCTTACCGATATCCGCTTTGATCGTTGCCGTCGCGGTCGGGTTGGCTTGCGGCTGTCCTGCCGCGGGCTTTAGCCCGCCAGCCGTCTTGGCGGCGGGCATCGGCTCTGAGTCACTGTCCTCATCGGCCGACTCAGTCAGCTTACCCGCCGTGTCATCTCCCCGATCGGGCAGATGGGCCTCGCGATAGCCGGGGATAAACGTCATCCCCATCCAGCGGAAGATGTAGTCGACGATACTCTTGGCCATCGGCACATCGGGGTTCGTCGTCCAGCCCATTGGCTCAAAGCGGGTGAACGAGAACTTCTTGATGTAAACTTCGAGCGGCACCCCGTACTGCAAGCTCATTGAGACGGCCGTGCCGAAGCAATCCATCAAACCGCCGATGGTGCTCCCTTCTTTGGCCATGGTGATGAACAGTTCGCCGGCGCGACCGTCGTCGTACAGCCCGACTGTCAGGTAACCCTCGTGACCCGCCACGTTGAACTTGTGGGTGATCGACTTGCGAGTGTCGGGCAAGCGCTCGCGGCGCGGGGCGGCGGCCTGCTTGGCAGCCGCTTTGTCCGACTCGCTCGAAGTCGACAGCGGCTGGCTCTCCTTCGAGCCATCGCGGTAGACGGCCAACGCCTTGAGGCCGAGCTTCCAGCCTTCGATGTAGGCGCCGGCGATATCGGCAGGTGTTGTCTCCCGCGGCATGTTCACCGTCTTGGAGATGGCGCCCGACAAGAAGGGCTGCGCGGCAGCCATCATCTTGACGTGAGCATCCCAAGGGATCGATCGCGTGCCGTTGCGTGGGGCGAAGGCACAATCGAACACGCTCAGGTGCTCAGGCCGCAAGGCCGGGGCACCTTCGATCGTGTCGTGCTCGTTGACGTAGCTCTTGATGGCGTTGATCTCGAGCTCGCCGTAGCCCAACGTGTCGAGCGCCAAGGGAACTGTCTGGTTGATGATCTTGAGCATGCCACCGCCGGCAAGCTGCTTGTACTTGACCAGTGCGATATCGGGCTCGATGCCGGTCGTGTCGCAATCCATCAAAAAGCTGATGGTACCGGTCGGGGCCAGCACGGTCGCCTGAGCATTGCGGAAACCGTTCTGCTCGCCGGCTTCGAGCACTTCGTCCCACAGCTTGCGAGCGTGATCGGTGAGATAGGTGGGGCAAGCCGGATCGATCTCATCGACCGCGTCGCGGTGCATCTGCATCACGTGGAGCATCGGCTCGCGGTTCTCTTCGTAGGCATCGAACGGCCCGACGACGGCCGCCATTTCGGCGCTCGTCAGGTTGCCCGTGCCATGCAGGATGGCCGTGATCGCACCGCACAAGCCGCGGGCGCCGTCGCTGTCGTAGGCCAAACCTGCCGACATGATGACGCTGCCGAGGTTCGAGTAGCCCAACCCCAGGGGGCGGAAGAAGTGACTGTTGCGGGCGATTCGCTGCGTGGGATAGCTGGCGTGATCGACCAGAATCTCCTGGGCGATGAAGAAGATGCGGCAGGCCGCCTGGAAGCGTTCGGCGTCGAACGTGCCGTCGGCCTGACGGAACTTCATCAGGTTGACGCTCGACAGGTTGCAGGCCGTGTCGTCGAGGAACATGTACTCGGAGCAGGGGTTCGAAGCGTTGATCGGCCCCGAGTTCGGGCAAGTGTGCCAGCGATTGATCGTGGTGTCGTACTGCACACCGGGGTCGCCGCACTGCCAGGCGCACTCGGCCATGCGGTGCATCAGCTCGCGCGCTTGATAGGTGTCTGCCTCGCGATTGGCATCGGTCACCCAGTGGGTCGTCCAAGGGCGATCCTGCACGACCGCTTGCATGAAGTCGTCGGTCACGCGCACCGAGAGGTTCGCGTTCTGGAACAATACCGAGCTATAGGCTTCACCGTTGAAGTTCGACTCGTAGCCACCCTTCTCGATCAGCACGCGGGCCTTGCGCTCTTCCTTGGCCTTGCACTCGATGAACTCGAGAATGTCGGGGTGGGCGACCTTGAGCGACTGCATCTTAGCGGCGCGGCGTGTCTTGCCGCCGCTCTTGACCACCGCGGCGATCTGGTCGTACACCCGCATGAACGAAAGCGGGCCCGAGGGCTTGCCGCCTCCCGAGAGCTTCTCGCGGTGCGAACGCAACGTCGACAGGTCGGTTCCGGTACCCGAGCCAAACTTGAACAGCATGGCCTCGCTGCGCGCGAGCTCCATGATGTCTTCCATGTTGTCCTGAACGCTCTGGATAAAGCAGGCGGACGCTTGTGGGTATTCGTACGGGTTCTCGGGCTGGCGGGCGTCGCGGGTATCGGCATCCCACTGCCAGTTGCACTGCGCGCCCTTCACGCCGTAGATGTGAAACAGGCCAACGTTGAACCAGACCGGCGAGTTGAAGGCGCCGTGCTGGTGGAGACAGAGCCAGGTGAGCTCGCGATAGAAACGTTCGCCGTCAGCTTTACTGGCGAAGTAGCCGTCGGCGATCCCCCAGTCGGCGATCGTTCGGGTGACGCGATGGATCAACTGCCGAACGCTGTGTTCGCGCTCGCGGGTGCCAACTTCGCCATAGAAGTACTTGCTCACGACGACGTTGGTTGCCAACTGCGTCCAGTGCTTGGGCACCTCGCAGTTGGGCTGCTCGAAGAGCACCTCGCCCGATTCACCCTTGATGGCAGCGGTGCGCTTGTCCCACTCGACGGTGTCGAACGGATCGGCGACGTCGGTCGGGCAGAAGCGGGCTTCGATTTCCATGCCCGCCGAGGCGGCCTGGGCCGAGGCCGGCCGGCGACTGGCAGTCTGCTTGGATTCGGTTGCGGCCTTTGACTTGCGAGCCACGCGTACACCGGCGCTAGCCATGAAATCGACCTCCATGTCACAAGGACAGGCAGAAAGGAACGCCCTGGTTACTCCGGGGCGATACTATACGTAAGTATACTTCACGATACTCGAATCGGGCGTTTCGTCAGCATTTCCGCAGCAAATTCTGCCCGAAGTCTGGCCCCCACCGACTGGTGCAACTGCGATGCCGTACAACTAGATATTGTACCCACTTCCCATCTTAACACAATAGATGGTACTGCTGACCGGGGCACAGTCTACCCGCTAGCAGGGTGCTGTCAACTAACTTTTTGAAGATCGCATGAAGCCCTTGCTGGCATTCGATTTGGGGCTGGAGTTGGCGAATGTTACATCGGCAAAGCCTGGCTCGAACGGAAGCGTGGCCGCCCTGACGACTGGGTCGGCGCGACACTTGGCGCGATGCGAATTGCCGGGACGGCTCATTCATGAGACTCCTCGTCGACCGCCCAAATCGACAGTATGCTGACGCACCGATATACGCATCAAAACTCTGAGATTGGCCCCCGCGCATGCTCATTCCTGCCCCGCGTTTGGAAGAAATCGTTCAGGGAATTTTCGCCGCCGCGGGCTGCCGCGATCGCGAGCCGCGGCAGATTGCCAGCCGACTGGTCGGCGCGAATCTCGTCGGGCACGATTCGCACGGCGTGATTCGCGTGCCCGATTACATCCAGTGGCTGGCCGATGGCAAGGTGATCGCCAATCGCCGGGCCGAAACGGTGCTCGACAGCGAAGTCTTCTCGGTGCTCGACGGCGGCTTTGGCTTCGGCCAGGCGCTTGGCGAGCAGGCGATGAACGTGGCACTCGATCGCGTGAAAAAACATGGCGTGGCGGTTGTCGGCCTTCGCAACGCCGGCCACTTGGGACGCATCGGCGATTGGGCCGAAATGGCCGCGGGCGCCGGATACGTCTCGCTGCACTTCGTCAACACGTCGGGCGGCGGGATTCTCGTCGCGCCTTTTGGCGGCATCGATCGCCGACTGTCGGCCGATCCAATCGCGGCAGGCGTGCCGTTGGGCGATGGGCGCTTGCTGGTGCTCGACATTTCCTGCGCGATCATCGCCGAGGGCAAACTAAAGGTCGCCCGCAACAAAGGGGTGAACGTGGCCGACGGGTTGATCGTCGACCCCGAGGGGCAGCCGACGACCGATCCGCTGAAGTTCTACGGCCCTCCGCGCGGAGCCATCCTTCCTTTCGGCGGGCACAAGGGGTATGCACTCGGCATGGTGGTCGAAATCCTGGCCGGCGCGCTGTGCGGCGGCTGGTGTAGCAACCCTGAGGTCAAGCAGGTCGCCAACAACATGCTGTCGATCGTGGTCGACCCGTCCCGCGTGCAGCCGCAGCAATCGTTCGTGGGGGAAGTCGAGCGATTTGTCGCGGAAGTGAAAACCTCGCGGACGGTGACGCCCGACGGCGAAATCCTCTACCCGGGCGAGCCGGAGGCCCGCTGCCGGGCCAAGCGCCAGGCGGAGGGAATTCCGTTGGACGAGACGACGTGGTCGCAGTTGTCGGCCGTGGCGGCGAAGTTCGGGGTGCCGGCCACCCTGTAGAGCAATCGCATCGATTTCCCGCACTTTTCGCCGCCGCCGACGGTTGTATACTTGGGGTTCGATTTTTACGTAACTCGTCGCCCCATTCGTCCGGTTTTCGACAGAGAGTTTTTCGCCGATGGCTGACCAATTCGATCCTTATCGCGAAGCTTTGGTGATCGAAACCGACACCGTCTGGCCGGCCGACTACGCCGATCTTGCTCCGGCCGAGAAATCGGCGATCGAGCAGCGTCTGCATGCGCAGCCGGCCGACGCCGCGAATTTGGAATACGTGCGGCTGCACACCGGTTTCTGCCGCACCATTCATGTCACGCCTGAAGACGTGGCCCGCGTCGGTTAGCCCGTCGGTTTGCGCGCTCCACGGCATCCTCCCCAGGGCATCATGGTGAGCACGCACAAGAAGACCGTTCACGTCGCGCTGGCCCAGCGCGCCTACGACATCGAGATTGGCGCGGACTCGCTCTCGGCCGCCGGCGAATTCATCGGTCGCGTCGCGCCAGCGAAGCATGCGGTCGTAATCACCGATCGCAACGTCGCCGAGCGGTATGCCGCCACAGTTGTCGACAGCTTGCGCAGTGTCGGACTAAAGGTCGATCTCGAAATACTCGAGCCGGGCGAAACCACCAAGTCGATCGCGACGGCCGAGCGGCTCTGGAATCGACTGCTGGGGTTGGGGGCCGATCGCCGCACGCTGGTCGTGGCGGTCGGCGGCGGCGTGATTGGCGACGCCGCGGGTTTTGCGGCGGCGTCGTTCGCGCGAGGTCTCCCCTTTGTGCAGGTGCCGACCACGCTGTTGGCGCAAGTCGACAGTTCGGTCGGCGGCAAGGTCGGCATCAACCTGCCGGGCGCGAAGAATATGGTCGGCGCGTTCTGGCAACCACTGGGAGTGCTGATCGATCCGGCGGTGCTGCTTACGCTACCGGCTAACGAGTACCGCGCGGGGCTTGCCGAAGTGGTTAAGTACGGTGTCGCACTCGATGCGAGGTTTTTCGATTGGCTCGAACGCCACGCCAGCGACCTGAACGCTCGCGATGCCGCGGCGCTCGTACACGTCGTCGAACGCTCGTGCCGGCTGAAGGCCGACGTCGTCGAGGCCGACGAGCGCGAGCTGACGGGTCGCCGCGCCGTGCTCAACTACGGCCACACGTTTGCCCATGCGGTTGAAGCGGTTTCGGAATACACCGGCTGGCTGCATGGTGAAGCGGTCGCGGTGGGCATGGAATGCGCCGCGCGACTGGCCGAGCGACTCGGGCGCATCGACGCCGAAGTTGTACGCCGGCAGCGCGCACTGCTCGTGGCGCTGGGACTGCCCGTCAAGTTGCCCCCGCTGAGTCGCGAGCGGTTGCTGGCCGCGATGGCGCGCGACAAAAAGGTCGAGCACGGCCAGATGCGGTTCGTGCTTCCCGATCGGCTCGGGCATGCGGAACTGGTAAACGACGTACCGCCGAGCGACGTCGAGGCGGTGCTGGCCGCCTCGGGAACCTAGGACTGCGCCCTTGCACATGCTGTTTCGTCGTGGCACGGGCTTCCAGCCCGTGATTTGAGTCGCCGATCTGCTGCCGTGGCACGGGCTTCCAGCCCGTGAAGTACACGGCCAGGATGGCCGTGCCACGAAGTCGTCTCAGTGCACGATCTCAACCTGCGGATAGCTGTGCCGGAGGCGCATGGTGCGGATCGCGCCGACTTTGGTGTTCTCGATATTGAGCCACTGGAGCGAGGCCAGGCTGTCGAGCACCTCAAGTCCGTGGTGCGTGATCGGCGTGCCGTGGATGTCGAGCCGGATGAGCCCCGGCAGCCGCGCGAGGTGGCCGATCGCCTCGTCGGTGATGGCGCTATTCGATAGATCGAGCCGCGTCACCGAGCTGAACACTTCAGAGTAGTCGGACAGGAAGGCTAGCTCCCAATCGCCGACGTCGGGGCCGGTCCAGCGAATCTCCGCGACACGATCGAGCAACTGCGCGAAATCGGCGCCGAGCTCGCGATCGAGCCAATCTAAATGCTCAAGCTCGAACTGTCCTCCGCGACGCGTCAGCTCATCGAGCACCGTCTGCTGATGCAAATAGCGGTCGGTCTGCGCGCCCAGCCATTGCCTTCGGCTGGTAAAGTACTCGGCATAGTGTTTTGCTTGCTCGTAAGCATGTTGCAGTGCAAGAAACGCCGCCTGTGAACCGCCCGTGTCGGGATGCGCCGCGCGCACCTTGAGGCGAAACGCCTGCTCGACATCGTCGAGCGAGACCGGTGGCAGCAGGCCGAGCATTTCCAGGAACTCGGGTCGCTCGTCCTCTTTGTCGGCTTTGCGGCGGCCGACGGCCTTCGTTCGGGCAGACTTACCGGCAGCATTTTCATCGGGAGGAAGCATCCCAGCATTCTTATCGGCCGCGCGTTCAGCGGCAAGTTGCGGTTTCCCGGTCGCCTTCCGATCCCTAACGATTTGCGGCCGGTAGAGTTGTGGCCCGTCACTCCACTCTGCCGCACTGCCAGAAAGCTCGCGAGCGGCTGCTGCAACGGGCGAATTTTTCCCAGATTTCGAGTTGGTTGACGAACAACCCCTGGAAAGGTTGCATTGGCTTCCCCGCGAAGGACAGAATATGGCAATGTGCAGCAATCAATTGAATGATTCGTCACGCGAGACGCGGTTCGTAGTAAGCCGCCGTGTCGTTGCCCTTCTGCTTTTACTCGGAGCCGGATTCTTCGTCGGAGTGCGCGCGGTTTGCGAATTGTCGATGATCGAAGAGCATGGTAACGACCCTCAGTTATCGATTTGGTACATGTTCACGATGGCCAAACTGACAATCTGGTCGGCGGGCGGTTTACTGGCAATTGGCCTGGTCGTTGCGCTATGGCGTAAGCGTCTGGGCTATTGGGCAGGCATAGCAATGGTGACGATATGGGTCCTCGCGATTTCAATTACCAGTTGGAATTACTGGCAAGGGCGACAGGCACTGGCTGACGCCGCCAACCTTAGTTCCCACCCTGATCGCTTACGCGAGCTCGTACAGTTCGATGGGATCAAGGCGGGCTACGAACTGGACAACCGGCTCGCCTTGAATCGCAACACGCCTCCTGACGCCCTTCGCCTCCTTGCACAACGTCGCGATCAGACGGGCACGCTGATCGCGCTGTCGCGAAATCCGAATACTCCTTCCGACGTTCTGCAGCAGTTGCAGCCTGCGCAGCCCTGAAGAAGAAAAGCTGAAATCTGCCCCCCATTTTCGCAAACTCGCAGGTACGGGCTTAAAATGGGCAGCGACGCAATATCGCTGCATTCCGCGCCGGGCGCGTTTATAATCGGGAGCGTTCGTCGCACGTCCGTGAACCCGGCCTCCCAGCGACCGCGCGTCCCACCTGATTAGCTCCTGCCCCCGACGAGACTTTGCCGATGAGCAGCCGACGCCTGGCCCGCGCCGCCTTCGCAAGCTTCTGCATCGCATCGACAGCCCTGACCGTGCCGCCAGCGGTTTCGGCGGCGGAAGCGAGCACGGCCCCGCTCGATTTCGCCCGCGATATTCGGCCGATTCTGTCCGGCGCATGCTTCCAGTGCCACGGTCCCGACGACGCCCATCGCGAAGCCGATCTGCGGCTTGATACGCGCGAAGGGCTGTTCGCCAACCGCGAGGGAGCAAAGCCTTTCGTGCCCGGTAACGTGGCGGCCAGCACCGCCTTGGCACGCATCACCGCGGAAGACGCGGCCGAACGGATGCCGCCGGCCGACTCAGGCAAGTCGCTCTCGCCGGCGCAAATCGAAAAGCTGCGGCAGTGGGTGTCGCAGGGCGCGCCGTACTCCGAGCATTGGGCGTTCGTGCCGCCCGAGCGTCCGCCGCTGCCGGCCGTGCAGAACTCAGCCGCGGTTCGCAACCTGATCGACATGTTTATCGTCGCCCGGTTGGAGCAAGCCGGCTTGCAGCCGTCGCGCGAGGCCGATCGCGTCACGCTGTTGCGACGGCTCAGTTTGGATTTGATCGGGCTGCCGCCAACGATTGAAGAGGTCGACGCCTTCGTCGCGGACGCAAGTCCCTCGGCCTATGAGAAGCAGGTCGAGCGCTTGCTCGCCTCGCCCCACTATGGCGAGCGCTGGGGGCGCCATTGGCTCGACGCCGCGCGCTATGCCGACAGCGACGGTTACGAGAAGGACAAGCCGCGGTTCGTCTGGTTCTATCGCGACTGGGTGGTGGGGGCCTTCAATCGCGACCTGCCGTACGATCAGTTCGTCATCGAACAAATTGCCGGCGATCTGTTGCCCGATGCCAATCAGGATCGGCTCGTCGCGACGGGCTTCTTGCGGAACTCGATGACCAACGAGGAAGGGGGGATCGACCCCGAGCAGTTCCGCATGGAAGCCATGTTCGATCGCATGGACGCCATCGGCAAGAGCGTCCTCGGCCTCACCATTCAGTGCGCCCAGTGCCACAACCACAAGTACGATCCGCTGACCCAGGAAGAGTACTACCGGATTT
>CAZBWM010000084.1:0-30349 GCA_964495375.1 uncultured Planctomycetaceae bacterium
AGGCGGCCGCCGTCAAGTTGATGATGCAGGAAGCCATCAAGAAGATTAAGGGAGGTTGACGCCTCTTCGCCCGCGCCTGGCCGCGGCCACGCTGGCGATGGGCGCGCTGGCGCCAATCAGCCCAGGGGGGCATGCGGTTGAGCGCCGGGCTGGCCTCGCACTCGATTCGATTTTTTTCCAGTTTCGTCGTTGGGGGATGGCTTTCATGCGGTTGTACGAACACTTGCTGGCCGCGGCGCAGGAGCAACCCGGCTCAATCGCTTTGGAGTTCATGGGCACCAAAGTCCCGTACGCCGCGCTGGCCCACCAGGCCCGCCAGGTGGCTGCCGGCTTGCAGGCCGAAGGGATTCGCCCCGGCGACACCGTCGGCGTGATGCTCCCCAACATCCCGCAATTCGCCAGCGCCTATTTTGGCACGCTGCTGGCCGGCGGCGTCGTGGTCCCCTTCAACGTGATGCTGCAGGCCGACGAGGTCGAGTATCTCGTGACTGACAGCAACATCCGCTTGATCGTCACCTACGAGATGTTCGCCGAGCAGGTGGTCCGCGGCACGCAGCATTTGCCGAACCCGCCCAAGGTGTTCGTCGTCGGCCAGAACACGGCCGGCCAGCGCTCGTTCCAGGAGCTGCTCAAAGACGATCCCAACTTCAAGCCGGTTGAAGTCGATCCTTCGTTGCCGATCCTCACGTTGTACACCTCGGGCACGACGGGCCGCCCCAAAGGAGCCCAGATCACCGATGCCAACGTGATTGCCAACCTCGACATGTTCGAGTCGATCGTCCCGCAGCAGCCGGGCGACAAGTGGCTCTGCGTGCTGCCGTTGTTCCACGTCTTCGCGCTCAACGGCATCCTGAATTCGTCGATCCGCAGCCGCACCACGGTCGTGCTCCAGCCGCGGTTCGATCTCGAATCCTGCTTCAATAGCCTGGCCACCGACGGTATTACTTCGTTTGCCGGCGTGCCGACGATGTACTTCTACCTGCTCAAGCACCCCAAGATCGCGGAAATCAAGTTCCCGAATTTGCGTTATTGCATCTCGGGCGGGGCGGCCATGCCGGTCGAAGTGCTCGGGCAGTTTGAAAAGCTCACGGGCGTGCCGATCTACGAAGGTTTCGGCCTCACCGAAACCACCGTCAGCGTCTCGATCAATCGCCCCGAGCGGCGCAAGATCGGCTCGATCGGTCAGCCCTTCGCGGGCGTCGACATGCGCATCTTCGACGACAACGACGTCGAGCTGCCTAACGGCGAAGTCGGCGAAGTGGTGATCAAGGCCCCCAACGTCATGCTCGGTTATCTCAACAAGCCCGCCGAAACGGCCGAAGCCATGCGCAAAGGCTACTTCCATACGGGCGATTTGGGATACCGCGACGATGAAGGCTTTTTCTTCATCGTCGATCGCAAGAAAGACATGATCATCAAGGGGGGCTTCAACATCTACCCGCGCGAGATTGAAGAGGCGCTTTTCCAACTGCCGCAGGTGGCCGAGGCCGCCGTCATCGGCGCCTTCGACGAAGCCAAGGGGGAGAACGTCATCGCCATCGTCGCCTGCAAACCCAATCAGAATTTGGTCGCGGCCGACGTCATGGCCCATCTCGAGAAGCAACTCGCCAAGTATAAGCTCCCGCAAGAGATTGTCTTTCGACCAGAGCTGCCCAAGGGACCGACCGGAAAAATTCTCAAGCGCGAGCTGCGCGATCAATGGACGCAGTGGAATCGCGATCGGGCCCCGGCCGCCCACGCCGACAAAGCGGTCGCGGGCAGCTAACGCATCCGCGCTTCGATTACTTTGCAGACTTCGCCCCATCGCGCAGCCAATGGTCGAACCAGGCGTACGCCCGCTCGCGCTCGGCCGGCGGGAAGTCGTGCTCGCAATCGGGATAGCTCGCCGCCAGCCGATCGGCTGCGCCAAAGAGCTCGTACACCGGCCGGGCCGCGGTCATGCATTCACGAACGCCTGCGACAGCAAAGTTGGCGTCACGCTCAGGCGCGATGGCCAAAAACGGCCGCGGCGCCAACACCGCCAGCACCTCGGTAAAGTCGAACGGCATTTTCGCGGGGTCGAGCTCATACACGTCGCGGATGCGCGGCATGTACCCCTTGTGGCTCCAACCAGCCAGGTTGCCGTCGTAGTAGCGCGGGAAGCTACAAAAGCCACAGCAGGAGACGATGGCGCGAATCCGCTCGTCGAACGCCGCCACAAACAAGCTGTTATGCCCGCCGAGCGAATGGCCGATCACGCCGATCCGCTCGGCGTCTACCTCGTCGAGCGACACGAGCAGATCAATCGCGCGCATGTGATTCCAGATCCCCTTCATCGTCGCGCTGGTATAGCCGTGCGCGTACGGATCGAACTGGTACTCGCCGAAGTTGGGATAGTCGACCGCCAGCGCGACGTAGCCGCGCCGCGCTAGTTCTTGGGCATACTTCTTGTTAGGGTCGTCGCCCAATCCGGTCGGTTCTCCCTTGCCGAGTCGGTGGGTCTGGTGCAAGCACAACACGGCCGGTCGGTGCGGCCGCACGCTCGCAGGCGGCTTCCCTGGCTCGTCCGTGGGCAGCAACAGATAGGCCGGCACGCGGTCACCCGGTTCCGCGGCATACGTGAGCTTTCGCCGCAGGTAGCCCTGCTCGGCAACCTCTTCGCTGACTTTGATATCCAGCGGGCAGCGCCGCTCGGGGCCCGGCAGCGGACCCATCACTTGCTGCATGTTCGCCAGAATATGCGCGCGACGCGCGGCCCAATCCTGCTGCGAGCGAATCGGCCTTTCGCGCGCTTGGTCGTCGCGCACGACGAGCAGCCGCGATTTATCGGCATAGAACGGCGCGCCGACTCCGCCGGCCGGCGCTGGCTCCGCCGCCAAGATGTCGCGCGCAGAGCGAATGCCCGGCACGTCGGTGTACGCGATCGCTGTGGCGCACAGCACCGCCAGCAAACGCATCGTCGTGCGAGAAATATTCGACTGTCGTTTGCCGCGGATTATCGCCATGCGTACCTCGCGCGAATGCTCGATTGCAATCGCGAGGATACGGTCCCCACGGGCTCATCCGCAACCAGTTACTCCCTAGGCAGCGCTACCCGGGGACGTCGGAAAGTTCCGCAGCCCGATCGCCAGCATCACCCACACCCAGCCGTGGACCATCAGATCGACGCCGATCAAGGTGCCGATCACCCACAGGCTCGAGCCGGGCCAGTCCCCCAGCACCAGCAGCCCTAGCAGCGCCGTGACGGCTCCATTCAAGAGCAACCAGCCCCAGTGATGCACGCGTAGGGCGAGCGCCGCGACAATGCGGAATAGACCGCCGACCAGAAAGAACGAACCGATCAACAGCGCCAGCGCCTCACCGGCTGCCACGGGGCGCGCGATCAACATCGCGCCGACCACCAGATGCAGGATGGCCGCCAACACCGAGAGCAAGAACCCGCTCCAGTTGCCAGCCCAGAACGACGCCACGAGCTGCGCCCCGCCCGAAAGCACCAGCAGCACGCCGATGAAGGCTACGGCCATCACTGTTGCCAATACTGAATAGCTGACAGCGATCGAACCGGTCACGATCAGCAGAATGCCCAGCAGCAGAAACCACCACCACTCGGCGCGCAGCGCTTCGAGCTCATGCCGGATAAAGCCCGTCGGGCCCAAACGCGTGTCCTTCGACATGACGCTAACTCCCGCGGCGCACGCCGCTGTTGTGTTGTAGCCGTATTGAATGTCTACCTAACCAGTAGGTGGCCACCGAGTGGCTGTCAAATCTGTTACAACGGCGCTGCGTCGGCCGGGGCAGCAAGGCCCGCACAATCGGCGCGAAGTGACCGCCCGGGCGTGCTGTCAGCGGCCATTCGTATGCGGTCCTGTGCGATCACCGCCGTCGCCGTCGTTTGCGGCCTGGCAAGGAGCCAAACACTCCGCGTACGATCGTGCGGCCGATCTGCGTCCCCAGCGAACGGGCCGTGCTGGTGAGCATCGCCTCCCAGGGCGATTGTCGGCGCGATGTCCGCCTGCCCGTGGTGGCGTCGTCCGTGTCGTCTTGCTCGGCCTCGAGTTCCTCGGCGTTGGCGCGCGCTTTCAGTAGCTCGTAGGCCGATTCACGATCAACCGATCGCGCGTATCCGGGCGCCAGCGGCGAGGCGTCAATCAGCGCCCGGCGCTCGGCCGGCGCGATGGCGCCCAACCGGCTGGCCGGCGGAGCAATTCTCGCGCGGTCGACCGGCTGCGGCACTCCGTGCTCATCGAGCAGCGACACCAGCGCCTCGCCGACGGCCAACTCGCCGATCGCCGCTTCGACATCGAACGAGCCATCGCTGCGAAACGTTTCGGCCGCCGCGCGCAATCGTTTCTGGTCCCGAGGCGTGAACGCCCGCAGCGCGTGTTGCACCCGATTGCCCAACTGCCCTAGCACATCGTCGGGGATATCCAACGGGTTCTGCGACACAAAGTAGACGCCCACCCCTTTCGAGCGAATCAACCGCACGACTTGCTCGATTTTGTCGAGCACCACCTTGGGCGCCTCGTCGAACAGCAGATGCGCTTCATCGAAAAAGAACACCAACTTGGGTTTCTCAGGGTCGCCGACCTCGGGCAGTTGCTCGAACAGCTCCGCCAGCAGCCAGAGCAGAAACGTCGCGTACAGCTTGGGCGTGGTCATCAAGCGATCGGCCGCCAGGATGTTGACCACCCCCTGCCCTGCCGCGTCGACGCGCAAGAAATCCTCGATGTCGAGCGCCGGCTCACCGAGAAAACCGTCGAGCCCCTGCTCGGATAGCGCCAGCAGTCCACGCTGGATCGCGGCGATGCTCGCGCCCGACACGTTTCCGTAGCTCGTCGAGATCTCCTTGGCGTGCTCCGCCACATGCTTGAGCATCGCCTGGAGGTCCTTGAGATCCAAGAGCAGCAGTCCCTGGTCGTCCGCCACCTTGAAAGCGACATTCAGCACGCCGGTCTGCGTCTCGTTGAGGTTCAGCAGCCGCGCTAACAGCAGCGGCCCGATCTCCGAGATGGTCGCCCGCACGGGGTGTCCTTGCTGGCCGAATAGATCCCAGTATTCGACCGGCACCGCGCGGCAGGCGTAATCGGCAATCCCCAGTTCGGCAGCGCGCCGGGTGAACTTCTCGCTCGGCTCCCCCGGCAATGCCATGCCGGCCAGGTCCCCCTTCACGTCGGCCAGAAAGACCGGCACGCCGAGCCGGCTCAAGCCTTCGGCCAGCACGCGCAGAGTCACGGTTTTGCCGGTCCCTGTGGCGCCGGCGACCAGCCCATGGCGATTCGCCATGCCCGAGAGCAACTCGCAGTTGCGGACCCCTTTGCCGATCTTGATCGATTGCGACATGAATAAACCTTCCTGTGCGTCGGGCTGGCAACGACGATTCCGCCGATTGACACGGATTTTAGGCGGATTTTAGCTGTCGGAAGTGCATGGTCAGGGTGGCTGAAATACGCCTTGATCCGCCGATCGATCACCGCAATGATACTGCGAGAAGGACACCGTATGCATGCAGCAATTTCCAGCCTGATTTCCACCATCCTGCTGCTCCATGCAGTCTTGGGTTGCTGCTGGCATCATGCTCACGATAGCGCAGGCAAGGCGGTTGCGGTCGAAGGTCCAGCTTGCCATCACGCATGCCCCGAGCACCAGTCCTCAGGCGGCGAGCCCGCGCCCACGACTCCTTGCCCGGCCGAGCGCGATTGCCCTGGTGTCTGGACCTATTTGCCCACGGAGCGGTCGCAATTCGAGCTTCCGCTGCTCCCCTCGCCCTTGGCCGTTCTACCCACGCCCCGTGCGCTGGCCGACACGAGCCAGCCGGCCTCTCCCGCCTGGCTCGACGCCCTCTTCTGTACCGGCGCCGCGCCGCACGTGCGGCTCCATCTTGCGCAGTCAGTTCTGCTGATCTGACGCTTTCTCCCGCTGACTTTGCGCGCTCGCGCATTTGATTGGATTGAACGATTGCGCTGCGCCGCGAAAGTTGCGCTCGCACGAGCGATCCAGTTTTTCTGTTGTTGCTTTCGTTTCTTATCCACGTCCAACTCCGAACTTTTGCCAGGTTGAACCGCGATGGCCGCCATCTCGCATTCCGACCAGCCACAGTCATTGCCGAACCCGTTTAGCACGCCGGAGCAGCAACCGTCGAGCGCAAAGCTCGCTCCGTCAGGCTTGCGCAACATGCTGCCGACGCTCGTGGTGATTGTCGCCCTGGCAAGCATCGGCCTCTGGGGTCACTTCACCCATTGGACGATGCCGAAATTCTCAGTGCTCATCGGCGGTGCAGCCCCCGATGCCGCCCCTTGGTGTAAAGAGCACAACGTGCCCGAGGCGATCTGCATCGAATGCAACACGAAGCTGCTCCCACGCGGGCAAGACTTTGGCTTCTGCAAAGTGCATGGCGTGGCACAATGCCCGCTGGAGCATCCCGAAGTCGCCGAATTGGCGACGACACCGGCGGTCACGCCCGAAATGCTCGACCGGGCCAAGCGCGCCTTGGCTCTGAAGCCCCGCCCGGAAAACGATAGTCGCTGCACGCTGCACACGCACCGCATTCAATTCGCTTCGACCGAGGCGATGGACAAAGCCGGCGTCGATATCTCCGTGGTGCGCGAGCGGCCGCTGGTCGAGGCCGTGACCGCCAACGGTGAGGTCGTCTACGACGAAACCCGCATGGCCCATCTCTCCTCGCGCGTGCCGGGCACCGTGTGGCGCGTTGATCGCCAGGTGGGCGACCACGTGCAAGCCGGCGACGTGCTGGCCCTGATCGACGCCGCCGAGGTTGGCCGGCTGAAGAGCGAATTCCTGCAAGCGATGGCCCAGTATCGCTTACGACAAACCAATTTCGATCGGTTGACCGCTTTGGCCGCCGAGGGCTCAATCCCCGAACGCCAGGCCCGCGAGGCCAACTCAGCCTTCCAGGAAGGGCAAATCCGTCTGCTGGGAGCGCAGCAGGCGCTGGTCAATTTGGGACTGTCCGTGCAGCACGAGGACCTGGCCGACCTGCCGATGGACGAAATTGCCCAGCGGATTCAGTTCCTCGGACTCCCCGAGAAGATCTCGAGCGAGTTCGTCACCAGTTCGACGACGTCGAACCTGTTGCCGATTCGCGCGCCGCTCGATGGCGTCATCGTGCAGCGCGACCTGGTCGCCGGCGAAGTCGTGGCGACCTCCACCGTGCTGTTCACCGTCGCCGATATTAGCCGCTTCTGGTTGGTGCTCAACGTGCGCCAGGAGGACGCCCCCTATCTGGCGCTAGGGCAGCCAGTGCGGTTTCAGCCCGACGATCGTCAGGAACCAACGTCGCTCGCCGGCACCGTGGCCTGGATCAGCACGGCTGCCGACGACGATACTCGCACGGTGCGCGTCCGTGTCGATTTGCCGAATCCCGATCGCTTCTTGCGCGCCAACACCTTCGGCACCGGGCGGATTGTGCTGCGCGACGAGCCCAAGGTGATGGTCGTACCGAGCGAGGCCGTGCATCGCGATGGCGCCTGTTCCGTCGTTTTTGTGCGCGATCGCAACTTTCTCAAGCCCAACGCCCCCAAGTTCTTCCACGTGCGCACAGTGCGCGTGGGCGTGCAAGACGCCGGCGAGACCGAGATCATCGCCGGCCTGTTGCCCGGCGAAGTAATCGCCAGCAAGAACAGCGTCGTGCTCGAAGCCCAACTTCTCAAGAGCAATTTGGGCGCCGGTTGCGGCTGCACGCACGGTCACGAATAACGTCGCTATCCAAAACACTCCAACCGCGCTCGCGCGATCGGAACCCCTTCGTGCTCAACTGGATCATCGACTACTCGCTCCGCCATCGGGCCGCGGTCATTCTGGCCACGCTCGCCTTGGCCACGGTCGGCGGGCTATCGCTGCGTTTTCTGGATATCGACGCCTTCCCCGACACCACCCCGGTGCAGGTGCAGATCAACACGATCGCGCCGGCACTCGGCCCCGAAGAGGTCGAGCGTCGCATCACCTTCCCGATCGAGCAGGCGATCGGCGGCCTGCCCGGGCTCGAGGCGATGCGTTCGGTCTCGAAGTTCGGCTTCTCGCAGGTCGTTGTCACCTTCGAGGATGGCACCGATATTTACTTCGCCCGGCAATTGATCAATGAGCGGCTGGCCACGGTCGAACTTTCCGAGGGGATCGGTCGCCCCAAGATGGGTCCCGTGGCGACCGGTTTGGGCGAAGTTTTTCACTACGTGGTCACCGGTGCCGGAAACGACGTCACCGAACTGCGCACGATCCACGACTGGTTCGTGCGCCCCAAAATGCGCACTGTGCGCGGCGCCGCCGAAATCAATAGCTGGGGAGGCTACGAAAAGCAGTACCAGGTGCGGATCGATCCCAACCTGCTCATCAAGTTCAATCTCACCTTCGACCAGGTGGTGCAGGCGGTTCGCGACAACAACCGCAACGTGGGGGCCGGCAACGTCCGCGAAGGTACGCAAGCCGTGCTCGTGCAGGCGATCGGCCGCACGAACAACGCTGAGCAGATCAAAAGCATCGTCATTACGGCCCGCGATGGCGTGCCGATCCGAGTTGCTGACGTGGCCGACGTGACCATTGGGTCCGAGATTCGCCGCGGCGCCGTTACCGCCGATGGCCGCGGCGAAGTCGTCATGGGGCTCGGCTTCATGCTCATGGGGGAGAATACCCATGAGATCACCTGGGCGATGAAGCGGCGCCTCGACGAAATCCGCCCCACGCTGCCGCCAAACGTTGATGTCGAGCCGCTCTACGACCGCACCGAACTGGTCAGCCACGTCATCAGCACCGTCAAGAACAACCTGTTCGAAGGGGGGCTGCTCGTCGTCGCCGTGCTGTTCGCCTTTCTCGGCAACCTGCGGGCGGCGCTTATCGTGGCGCTGGCCATTCCGCTGTCGATGTTGTTCGCCTTCGCCGGCATGCTGCGTTTTGGCATTGCGGCCAGCCTGCTGAGCCTGGGGGCCATCGACTTCGGCATGATCGTCGATAGCTCGGTCGTGATGGTTGAAAACTGCGTGCGGCACATCGCGCACGGCGATCATCGGCGGCGCTCGATGATCGACATCGTCCGCGATGCCGCGGTCGAAGTTCGCAAGCCGACGATGTTCGGCGAACTGATCATCATGATCGTCTATCTGCCGATCCTCACGCTCGAAGGGACCGAAGGCAAGCTGTTTCGGCCGATGGCTCTGACGGTGATCTTCGCCCTGTTGGGTTCGATGATCTTATCGCTCACTTTGATGCCGGTGTTGGCCAGCCTGCTATTGCCGAAGAACATTCAGGAGCGCGAACCGCTAATGATGCGGATCGCCCATCGCATCCATGCGCCGATCTTGCGATTCTCCATGCATCACAAAGTGCTGGTGATTGGCTTCGCCGCCGCGGTGATGGTCATCGCCTTTGGCATGATCGCTCCGAATTTGGGATCGGAGTTCGTGCCACGGCTCTCCGAAGGGGCTATTGCTATCAGCGTCGTCCGACTCACCGGCACCGACCTCGAAGATTCGATCAAATACAACACGCAGATGGAAAAGGTGGTGCTCGCCAAATTCCCCGACGAGGTCAAGCACGTCTGGAGCCGTATCGGCACTGCCGAGATCGCCACCGATCCGATGGGGATCGAGCTCACCGATATGTTCATGTCGCTCAAACCGCGCAACCAGTGGAAGCGCGCCACCACACAGGAACAACTCACGGCGCTGATCGAAGAACAACTGCGCGACATGCCCGGCCAACGGCTCGTATTCTTGCAGCCGATCGAAATGCGCATGAACGAGATGGTCACCGGCGTGCGGGCCGACGTCGCCGTGCAACTCTACGGCGACGATCTCGACGTACTGGCCGCCAAGGGGCGTGAAATCGAGGCCATCCTCGACCGCATTCCAGGGAGTGCCGATGCGACCGTCGAGCAAGTCACCGGCCAGCCCGTGCTGCAGATCAAGCTCGATCAGGAGCAACTCGCCCGCTACGGTGTGCCCGCCAAGGTGGTGACCGACATCGTCGAATCGATCGGCAGCTTGCAGCTCGGCGACGTGATCGAAGGTCAACTGCGTTTTCCGCTCGTCGCGCGCCTGCCAGAATCGATGCGCAGTGGCGTCGCCGCCATCGGCGCAATCATGATCCCCACAGCCACGGGCGAGCGACTCCCTCTGTCGCGCCTCGCCGACGTGCGCATTGTGCAGGGCCCGTCGACGATCACCCGCGAGTGGGGCCAGCGCCGCATCACCGCCTCGTGCAACGTACGCGGCCGTGATATGGGGGGTTTTGTCGCCGAGGCCCAGCGACGCATTAAAAGCGAGCTCACCTTGCCGCCGGGGCGCTACTTCATCGAGTTCGGCGGGCAGTTCGAGAATTTGCAGCGCGCCCGCACGCGGCTGTTGATCGTCGTGCCCCTGGCTGCCGTCTTGATCTTCACGCTCTTGTACCTCACCTACAACAACGTGATCGACGCGCTGCGCGTGTTCACGGGCGTCCCCTTCGGGTGGGTCGGCGGCATCTTCGCCCTCTGGTTGCGCGACATGCCGTTTTCGATTTCAGCGGCTATCGGCTTCATCGCGCTCTCGGGCGTGGCCGTGCTGGACGACATGATCCTCGTCTCTTACGTGCGGCAATTGCGACAGCGGGGTATGCCGCTCGATGAAGCGGTCGTGCAGGCGGCCATCACGCGCTTGCGACCGGTGCTGATGACGACGCTCGTGGCCAGCCTGGGCTTTTTGCCGATGGCCTTCAGCACCGGCATGGGGGCCGAAGTGCAGCGACCCCTGGCCACTGTGGTCATCGGCGGGGTGATCGGCGCCATGGTGATGTCGCTGCTGGTGCTGCGCGTCTTGTATTTGCTGTTTAGCGCGCCACTGGGGCGTCGGGAGCCGACCAAGCGGCCGATCGAAACCGCAGAGCTGGTCGCCGCGGGTTCAATTTGATTGTCATTTAACGTCTGACCTCTATCGAAGGAGTTGACGATGCTACTGAAGAATCTCGCTGTGATCGTCGGAATCTGCGGGTTGCTGGCCGCCGGCTGCAACAAACCGGCCAGCGAAGTAAAGCCCGATGCGACCCCCGCCGCGCAAACGTCGGCCGGTCATACCCACGGCGCCTGGTGGTGCGATGAGCATGGCGTGCCCGAAGAAGTGTGCGGCCTGTGCAGCAAGAAAGTGGCCGACGACATGAAAGCCAAGGGAGATTGGTGCCGCGAGCACGATCGTCCCGACTCGCAGTGCTTCGTCTGCCATCCGGAATTCGAGGCCCAGTTCGCCGCGCAGTACGAAGCCAAGTATGGCAAGAAGCCGCCGAAGCCGAATGCCGAAGGTTAATGCGGTCGCGTCGCCGAGCCTAAGTGTGTCCTCGAGAGTCTCGCGCCGCGCCGGCACTCAGTCGGCCGGTTGCGCATTCTCGACGACGACCACGTCGACGCCATGCACGCCGCGCAGCAGTTGATCGAGCGTCGAGCGGCCGAACCAACGGCGATACCAAGGGCGCTGCGTGCGCCCCAGCACGATGTGCGAAATGCCATACTCGGCGACGAACGTCGCCATCGTGCTCGCCACGTCATCCCCCTTGAATTCCAACGGAATGCCGCCGAGCTGCCGCGCCAGCACCAGCGCGTTGCTCAACCGTCGCTGCGTGGCGGCCTCGGTCCGGTGGATCGTTTCGGCCGGCGTTTGCACATACACGGCATACCACGGGGCATCGAGCCGGTCAGCGAGTCGTGCCGCTTTGCGCAGCAAGATCGCTGGGTTCGGGCTGCGCGAGCTGAGCGCCACGGCCACGCGGTCGGTGCGGGCGGGTTCGTCCGCCTCGACGCGCGTCTGCATCCGTTTCCCTAGTCGATGGGCGATCTCCTTCATCGCCAGCTCGCGCAACTGATTCAAATGCGTCAGTTGAAAAAAGTTGTCGAGCGCCGTGCGCACGCGTTCCGCCGGATAGACCTTGCCGGCCTGCAGCCGCTCGCGCAAATCCTCCGCCGAAATGTCGACATTGACCAACTGGTCGGCCATGCCCACCACGTAGTCGGGCAGCCGCTCCTTGACGCACACTCCGGTGGCCTCTTCGACGATGTCGTGCAGGCTTTCCAAATGCTGCACGTTGAGCGTGGTGATCACGTTGATCCCTGCCCGCAGCAATTCCTCGACGTCTTGATAGCGCTTGGGGTTGCGGCTCCCCGGCGCGTTCGTATGGGCCAGCTCATCGATGAGCGCCACGGTCGGATGGCGGGCCAACAGCGCGTCGAGATCGAGCTCTTCAATCGTGACGCCGTGGTACTGAATCTCGCGTCGCGGCACGAGCTCCAGGTCGCCGATCTGCGCGGCGGTTTCAGCACGGCCGTGCGTTTCGATGATGCCGATCGTGACGTCGATCCCTTGCCGCTTGAGACGCTGCCCTTCGACGAGCATCTCATAGGTCTTACCAACCCCCGCTGCGAAACCGAAGTAAATCTTCAACCGGCCGCGCTGCTGGCGGCGGATCAGCTCGACAAACTGCTCGGGGTTGGGTCGAAGTTCGGAATCAGCCACGGCAATCGATCCTTGCTAGGTGCGGCGTCAGCCAGCGGCGGCGTCAGGCGTGCCCACTTGAGCGATGGCGTTGCCAGCGTATTGTTCTGTCTCGCCGCGCCATACGGGGAGCGTTAGTCGGAAAGTGGTCCCCTCCCCTGGCGTGCTCGTGCACTCGATATGCCCGCCATGCGCGACCACGATCTCGCGAACAATCGCCAGGCCCAGCCCCGTGCCGGCTCCGCGGCTTTGACCCGGCACGCGAAAGAACCGCTCGAAGATATGGGCCGCATACTCCGGCGGAATGCCAATGCCCGTATCTGCGACGGTGATCTCCACGGCATCCGCAGACTGCCGGGCCTCGAGCGTGATCCGTCCCTGCGTATCGCAATAGGTCAGCGCGTTCTCGAGCAGGTTGCGCAGCGCGTGATTCAACACCCGACCATCCACGGCCACGGCCGGCAAGTCCGCCGCGGCGCGCACCACGATCTCGACTCCTTGATCGTCGGCACGCTGGCGAACGAGATCGGCCGCCGCTTGCAACAGCCCCAGGGGCTGTTCGGGGCGCACTTCCAGGTGCCCCGCTCCTTTTTCGAGCCGCGCCAAATCCAGCAGGTTGTTGATCATCGCCAACAATCGCTCCGAGCCGGTCCGTGCCTCGAGCAGCAACTCGGTCTGCTTCGGCGTCAGCGGGCCAATCACTTCCTCGAGCAGCAGATGAATCGCCAGGCTGATGCTCGCCAGCGGCGTTTTCAGCTCATGGCTCACCGTGGCCACCAGGTCGCTCTTGACCTGGTCGAGCAACTGAAATCGCGTGACGTCGGCCAGCAGCACCGCCGCGCCAAGCGTGCCGCCGTACGAGTCGCGGATCGGCAGAATTCTCGGCAGAAAGAACTGCGGCTCGGCCGCGCCGCGGATGGAAATCGCCGCGTCGAATCCTTCGGGCAGAAACGCCTGCTCGTGCCGCAGCGCGCCATCGAGCGGCCCGCGCAAGGCGGCCGGCGGTTGCCAAGTGCGGGCGCGGGTACTATCCGCGTCGGCGGTCGACAGGCTGAGGATGCGCTCCGCCGCCGGGTTGGCCAACTCGACAAGTCCTTCGTGATCGACAACCACGACCGGATCGGGAAACGAATCGACGGTCGCCTGAGCCGCCTGTTGGATGCGCAGCAGCCGCGCCTTCTGCGACTGCCGATAATCGCGCAGTTGCCGAGCCATGGTGTTGACGGCGCCGGCCAGTTGCCCCAGTTCGTCGGTCGCGGTGCTCGACACCAGCTGATCGAGATTGCCCGTGCCAATCGCCAGCACCGACTCGGTCAGGCTACGCACCGGCCGCAAGATCGTGTCGATGGTCCGCCTCGCCAACAGCAAGGCGATGATGGCCACCACACCCAGGCAGATCGCGAACCACAACAGCGACGACCGAGCCGTTTGCTGCGCTTCGCGGTTCGCCTGCTCCATATTGTCTTGATTGATCCGCGTGATGCGGTTGGCCACGCTCTTGAGGTCTTTGAACATCCCGAGCAAGCCGGGCTGATCTTCGCTGCCAAAGTAGTCGGCACTTCGCTTCGCCATGTCGCTGGAGGCGAAGAACGACTCGCCGCGCTGGTGGTACTCGTCTCCCAGTTTGGTGAGCCGCGCGACGAGCAGCTCTTCGCCCGGCAATGTGATGTTGGCACGCTCCTTATCGAGGTGCTCGCCGAACAGTCGCCAGTTCTCGCTGAACTGTTGCTTCGCCACCGCTTCGCGCCCCGCCAACGCGAACTGAAAGCCAGAGTCCATCCGCTCGAGCGCTTCCTTGACGCGCTCCATATAGAGCACGCTGTTGTAGTTTTCGCGCAGAATCTCATCGATTCTCCCGCCAATCCGGTAAATCAACGTCGCGCCGTACCCTCCCACGATCGCCATCAAGACGAACAGGGGGAGCAGCGTGAGCACAATTCGCTGGCGAAGTGAGATCATCAGCTTGGTCCTGGCGTGTGGGCCACGCGAGTCGCTGTCGTTACAGGCCGTAACGCTTCCGTTTTCTCCATAGCGTGCTGGGATCGATGCCCAACACCGCGGCCGCTTCTTCGATCGTGGCCGTCGCGCTCAAAATGCGGCGCACGTGTTCTTCCTCGAGTTGTTCGAGCGTGACGCGGGCACCGACGTCGATCCCCGCTTCCAGCGGGCGTCCCAGCGACGGTGGTAGATCGGCCACGCCCAATTCGGGCGCGCCGGCCAGGATCACCGCGCGCTCGATCGCGTTGCGCAGTTCGCGGATGTTGCCGGGCCAGGAGTGCCGCAATAGCGCGGTGCGCGCCTCTTCGCTGAAGCCCGTGATCGCTTTGCCGCTTTGTCGCGCGAAGAAGCCTGTCAACCGCTCGGCCAATTGCAGGATATCGCCGCGGCGCTCCCGCAGCGGTGGCAATGTGATCTCGATGACGTTGAGTCGGTAGAACAAATCCTCACGAAACCGCCCGGCCATGATGTCCGCTTCGAGCTTGCGATTCGTGGCCGCCAGCACGCGCACGTCGCAGGCTCTGGTGCGCGTTTCGCCGACGCGTTCGTATTGCTTCTCTTGCAGCAACCGCAGCAGCTTCGGCTGCAAGGCCAGCGGCAAGTCGCCGATCTCGTCGAGAAACAGCGTCCCCCCTTCGGCCGCGGCGACCTTACCGGTTGTATCGCGAACCGCGCCGGTGAAGGCTCCTTGCACGTGGCCGAACAACTCGCTTTCGAGCAATTCGGCGGATAGCGACGGGCAAGCGACCGTGACAAACGGCGCGTCTGCCCGCAAGCTGCGCGCATGAATCGCGCGGGCGAGCACTCCCTTGCCCGTGCCGTTCTCGCCGCGCAACAGCACGGCCGCGTCGCTCACCGCGGCTTTGAAGGCCACGTCGAGCGCCGCGCGCATCGCCGGTTCCGCGGTCACCAGGTCAGCCTCGGGCACGGCGGCCCGCACGCGGTCGGCCAACTCGTCGACCGTTGACTCGAGTCTGCGCACCTTCGCGATTCGCTCGAGCACCAACCGCAGTTGTCCGGGCGTGAACGGTTTTGGCAAGTAGTCGGCCGCGCCGCGGCGCATCGCTTCCACGGCCGTCTCGATCGTGGCATAGGCCGTGATCACGACAATCTGCAAGCCGGGCGCAAGCGCCAGCAACTGCGGCAGAACTTCCAGACCGCTCTCTTCTCCGAGGCGCAAATCCAACAGCGCAATCTGAAACGGTCGACGCCCCAGCATCTCCAGCGCTTTCGTGCCGCTGGCGGCTTCGGTGACTTTATGATCCATCGATTCCAGCGCAATGCGCGTCGTGCGGCGCAGGCTGTCGTCGTCATCGATCAATAATACGTTCATCGCCGGCAGTCCTATGCCCATCGCACGCCGCGCGTGAGGCGCGTGTTGTGGTTCCCGTGTGTGTTATGTAATACTTAGCATTGCAATTTGCACGCCAAGGAGCAAAAGTCGCGAATTTACGCGTGCAAGCGGGAAAATCGACTCAGACACGGAATCTGACGATGGCTTCCACCGTCGCGCTTCGTGCATTCTGCAATCTCCGTCGGGCAACTTGCACGCCGCTGCCGATACCGCAGACCTACCCTTCTGGTGGCCTGCCAACCGCAAGTTGTTCGCCCACCAGCAGATCGTCGTCGGACCTTTGCAGTCGGCGCGAAGATTGCTTAACGACCGTCTCAACGCATTGGCAACAAACCCCGCCGCTAGGCCACGCCGATCGCCTGCTATGACAAACGGCTTCATCCCTCGCCACCCTGCCACGAAGCTACCCCGATGAACCTCGCCCTCTGGATTCCACTGTTGTTCGGCCTGGGTCTCTTCGCCCTGGGGCTGATGTTTGCCTTCGTGATCGCTTGCGACAAAGTCTGAAGGGAGTCGACCGATGCTCCTGGTAACCTCCGCGGTAATCGGACTGTTGTTCGTCTACTTGCTCGCGGCCCTGCTGCGGCCCGAGTGGTTTTAGCATCGAAAGCTTCCCGCCCATGTGGACTCTTCCCCTGTTGATCGTGTGCGCGGCGATTGCGCTGTCGATCCCCGTTGGCCTGTTCGTGGCCAGAGTTCTCGACGGCCGCGCCCCGTCGTGGCGCCCGGCCGCGTGGATCGAACGGCAACTCGATACCGGTCCGCAGAATTGGAAGCAGTATTCGCTCGCGCTACTGCTCTGGAACGTGGCGGCGTTTGTCGTCGGCTACACCATCCTTTCGCTGCAGCCCTTTTTGCCGCTCAACCCCGATCACAAGGGGATGCTAGCCCCCAGCACGGTCTTCAACACGCTCTGCTCATTCCTGAGCAACACGAACTTGCAACACTACTCGGGCGAAGTCCACCTGTCGTACTTCAGCCAGTTGTTCTTCATTTGTTGGAAGCAGTTTCACACGCCGGCCATCGGTCTGGCGGCCCTCGTGGCCCTCACCCGAGGCCTGCGCGGCGACAAGCACTTGGGTAACTTCTACGTCGACCTGTGGCGCGCGACCGTGTACGTGCTGCTCCCCGCTGCCGTGGTCGTCGGCGTGTTGCTGATTGCCCTGGGCATGCCCATGACGCTTGATGGCAACGCGCAGGCGACGCCGCTCGATCCAAGCGCCACGGGCACCGACGCCGCAGGCAAGCCGCTCGCGCAGTCAATTGCCCGCGGCCCGGTCGCCGCCATCGTCGCCATCAAGCAATTGGGCACCAACGGCGGCGGCTTCTTCGGACCGAACTCAACGCATCCCTTTGAGAACCCCAACGGCTGGAGCAACTTGCTGGAGTGCGTCTGCATCATCCTGATGCCGATGGCCGCCGTGGTGATGTTCGGGCGCATGTTGAACGACCTGAGACATGCCGCCGTGATCTTCGGCGTCATGCTGGTGTTTCTGGCGACCTTCGTCGGTTGGGGCATTTGCTGGGATTCGCTGCAACCGAACCCCGGGCTGACCGCCCACGCAGGCGTCGAGTACCGCATCGACGACCCGACCACCCCGGGTGGCCAACGCGTCGTCAGCATCCCTGAAATTGCCGATTTACCCGTCGACCAGCACCTGGGCAACCTCGAAGGCAAGGAGCTGCGGTTCGGCATCTCCGCGGGCCCCACGTGGGCGGCCCTCACCACGTGTACGTCCAACGGCTCGGTCAACGCCATGCACGACAGTCTCAATCCGCTGGCCGGCCTGGCTCCTCTGGCCGGCATGTGGCTCAACTGCAGCTTCGGCGGCGTCGGCGTGGGCCTGATCAATTTGTTCTTGTACTTGATTGTCGGTGTCTTTCTCGCCGGCTTGATGGTCGGCCGCACACCTGAGTACTTAGGCAAGAAAGTCGAAGCCCGCGAGATGAAGCTCGCCATGCTCGCGCTCTTGATTCATCCGCTCATGGTATTGGGCCCGACGGGCTTGTTCTCCGCCCTCGACTGGGGGCCAAAATCGCAGAACAACCCCGCCGCGCACGGCTTCTCCGAGATTCTCTACGAATTCAGCTCGGCATCGGCGAATAACGGTTCCGGCTTCGAAGGCCTGGCTGACACCTATGGATTCAACGACAACCAGACGCCTGCTCCTTTTGCGATTCACTGGGACATCGCCACGGGGCTGGTGATGATCGTGAGCCGGTTCATTCCGATCATCGCGCCACTGGCCATCGCCGGCAGCCTGGCCGCCAAGAAACCCACTCCCATCACGGTTGGCACCATGCGCACCGACAGTGTCACGTTCGGCTGCGTGCTGTTGGGCACCATCGTGTTGGTGGGGGCGCTGTTGTTTCTGCCGGCCGCCGTGCTGGGCCCAGTGGCCGAACATTTGGGGCCGATGCCATTTGGACGCTAGTGCCCAGGTCGCTCTCGAACGGTTCCATCCTCCCGCACCCTGAAAGCTAGTTGTCGCCATGTCGCGAACTTCCCTCACACCGCACGCCACACAATCGCCAGGTGCCACCGAGCTCAAGCTCGCGCGCCGCGCCAGTCGCAGCTCGGGCCTGTTCGACCCCACGATGCTCAAGATGGCGCTGCGCCAATCGCTCGTCATGCTGCGGCCCGACATCCAGTGGCAGAACCCCGTGATGTTCGTCGTCGAGATCGGCACGCTATTGACGATCGGCTACACGATCGCGCGGGCATTGGGCTACAACAGCCACGCCAGCGTCGGTTACCTGGTGGCGCTGGCCTTTTGGCTGGTGATGACGCTGTTGTTCGCGAACTTTGCCTCGGCCCTGGCCGAAGCCCGCGGCCGCGCGCAGGCCGACGCCTTGCGGAAAACGCGGCAAGACACGCCCGCCTACCGACTCCAGGGTTTTCGCGAGAACGATCAAGCTCCCCTCTCCCCTGGCGCCACTCCGTCGACCGATGCAGCAGCGGCAAACGCCACCGTCGAGCAAATCATGTCCTCGCAACTTCGCGAGGGAGACTACGTCCAGATCGAAGCCGGCCAGATCATCCCCAGCGACGGTGAAATCGTTCAAGGCGTGGCGTCGATCGACGAATCGGCGATCACCGGCGAATCGGCCCCCGTCATTCGCGAGGCCGGCGGCGACCGCTCGGGCGTCACCGGCGGCACGCGCGTCCTCTCCGACCGCATCGTGGTCCGCATCACGGCCAGCGCCGGCAAGTCGTTCTTGGACAAAATGATCGCGCTGGTCGAAGGGGCCATTCGCCAGCGCACGCCGAACGAGATCGCGCTCTCGCTCGTGCTGGCGGCCTTCACGCTCATTTTCTTGATCGTCACGGTCGCCCTCTGGCCAATGGCCACGCACGCCGAAAACTACATGCAGGCGTATCTGGAAACCACCACGCCTGTCAAAAGCCTGGGAACCGATGTGCCGACGCTCGTGGCCTTGCTTGTCTGCTTGATTCCCACGACGATCGGCGCACTGCTCGCCGCGATCGGCATCGCTGGCATGGATCGTGCGCTGCGGGCCAACGTGATCGCCAAGAGTGGCCGCGCCGTCGAAGTGGCCGGCGACGTCGACACGCTGCTGCTCGATAAAACCGGTACGATCACCATCGGCAATCGCCAGGCGACGCGCTTTCTGCCGGCGGCCAACTACACGGCGCTAGAGCTAGCCCGTTTGTCGGCCATCGCTTCGCTCGCCGATCAAACGCCCGAAGGCAAGAGCATCGTCGAGCTCTATCGAAAAATGATTGCGACCGGCGGCAGTGCAGCGTCCGGTGGTGACGCCCTGGCGACCCCCGCAGGCGTGACGTTCATCCCCTTCTCGGCCCACACGCGATTAAGTGGTGTCGATCTGCCCGACGGTCACTCGATCCGCAAGGGCGCGCCCGACGCGATCGCCCGCTATGTTGAACAAGCCCAGGGCACTGTTGCGGCCGCGCTGCTCGAACAAGTGCGCGACGTGGCTCGGCAGGGGGCCACGCCCCTGCTGGTGTGCGAAGCCAACGTCGTGGCCGGCGTGGCCGTGCTCGAAGACGTGCTCAAGCCGGGCATGCGCGATCGCTTCGAGCGGTTGCGGCAAATGGGGCTGCGCACGGTGATGATCACCGGCGACAATCCGCTGACCGCCGGGGCCATCGCCACTGCTGCCGGGGTCGACGACTTTCTGGCCGAAGCCACGCCCGAAGCCAAGCTCGCTTACATCCGCAAAGAACAGGCCGACGGCAAGCTGGTGGCCATGATGGGGGATGGCACCAACGACGCCCCCGCCCTGGCGCAGGCCGACGTCGGGATCGCCATGAACTCAGGCACACAGGCCGCCAAAGAGGCGGGCAACATGGTCGACCTCGATAGCGACCCCACCAAGCTCATCGAGGTCGTGGAGATCGGCAAGCAACTGTTGATGACCCGCGGCGCGCTAACGACCTTCTCGATCGCCAACGATCTGGCCAAGTACTTCGCGATTGTGCCGGCGCTGTTCGCCGGCACGCTGCCTTGGCTCAAGGCGTTCGATGTGATGAACCTGCATTCGCCGACGTCGGCCATTTTGTCGGCGATCATTTTCAACGCGATCATCATCCCGTTGTTGATCCCCATCGCGCTCAAGGGGGTGCGCTACCGGCCTGTGGGGGCCGACGCCCTGCTGCGCCGCAACTTGTTGATCTGGGGACTCGGCGGTGTGCTCGCGCCATTCCTCGGCATCAAGCTGATCGACTTTGCGCTGAGTGCCCTGCATCTCGTGGCGTAACCGCCCAATTTGGAGTTCGTCTGTCATGAAATCCCATCTTCGCGCCAACCTGCTGCTGCTGGGGTTGACGCTAATGATCTGCGCGTTTGCGTATCCCGCGTTATTGTGGGGCGTCGGCAAGGCGCTGTTTGCCGAATCGTCGACCGGAAGTCTGATTGTCGATGCGGCCAATAACACCATCGGGTCGCGATTGATCGCGCAGCCGTTTAGCGATCCGCGGTACCTTTGGCCGCGACCGTCGGCCGTGACGTATAATGCGGCGGCAACGGGCGGATCGAACTGGGGAGCCAGCAATCCTGCCCTGCGCCAACGCGTGCTCAAGCAGCTTGGTGGACTGCTCAAGTATCAAGATGGCCGCCCTGTCGGCCCTGACATCGCTAAGTGGGTGCGGGAACAGGTTGCGAGCGACCCGCAATTGCTCACCAAATGGAGAGCCGATGCGCCAGAACTGGTCGACGCCTGGGCGGCCGCCGGCCTCCAAGGCGATGACGCAGCGCTGCACGGGCCGTTCTTCGAGCTGTGGTGGGCCGCTCATCCCGATGCCGACGTCGAGCCGGTCCCCGCCGAGTTGGTGATGGCCTCCGGGAGCGGCGTCGATCCCGATATCACGGTTGCCGCCGCCCGTTACCAACTCGACCGCGTGGCGGCTGCGTGGGCGAAATCACTAGGCGCGGAGACTGCCGCCGTCAAGCGCCAGATCGAGCAACTGATCGACGCCCGGGCGATGGCGCCCCTGGGCGGAATCGCGGGCGAACCCTTGGTCAACGTGCTCGAAATGAACCTGGCGATTCGCGACGCGCTCCAAGGCGCTTCGGCGACTGACGCTGAGCCCGCTCGTTAGAATCGGCACGATCGCGCGGACTCGACTTCGGCGAGGCCGCGGTTTGCTGCGAACTTCTTTGCACTGCTGCTTGCGATCTTTCTTGCACTCTGCAATCCGCGGATTGCGAATCGCGATGAGGCGCGGCGCCGAGCGCGCCGGCTCGATTGCCGCAAGTCGCTCTGCTGCTGCCACATACCACTGCGTCGCACGTCATGGCACGCCGCGTGCTTTTCGGTCATGGCAACAAGGAGCTTCAAACCATGATCGCGAGTGCCATGATCAGTGTCGTCACGCTCGGTATGTTCGTCGCCACCTTGGCCGGCGCGACCGCCATGCTCGGTTGGGTCTTGCTGGTGGCCGTCCCCGTTTGGGTGCGAATGATTGCCGAGCCACTCATCGAGCGCCGCCGGCAACATCGACAGCGTGTTCCGCAGCCGCGCCGCCCTGTGCGTAAGTCCGTCCATCGTTCGCCCCGGCGTCCGCACCTGGTGGCCGACGCTTGGGCCGATGTCGACCTGTGGACCGACGTTGCCTGGCTCTATCGCGCCAGCGCCATTTCTCAGGGCGCGTGATCGACCGGTGCTGGTGCTTCCACGGTGTCTCCCGAAACGCGCCCGCCTAACCAGTCGATCACAAAGTAGAACACCGGCGTCAGAAAGATGCCGAACAGCGTGACGCCCAACATGCCGCCGAACACCGCGGTCCCGAGCGTGCGCCGCATTTCTGCGCCGGCCCCCTGGGAGAGCACCAGCGGCACCACGCCCAAGATGAACGCCAGCGACGTCATCACGATCGGTCGCAATCGTAACCGGCAGGCGGCCAGCGTGGCGTCGCGGCGCGAGGCCCCCCGCTCGCGCTCGGCTTTGGCGAATTCCACGATCAGAATCGCGTTCTTGCAAGCCAGACCGATCAACACCACGAAGCCCACTTGCGTGAAGACGTTCACGTCCAGCCGGCCGAAGAGCACTGCCGCGACCGAGCAGAGCAGGCACATCGGCACCACCAGAATCACGGCCAAGGGCAACGCCCAACTTTCGTACTGCGCGGCCAACACCAGAAACACCAGCACCACGGCCAGCGCGAACACGATCATCGCCGTGTTGCCGGTCTCCAGCTGCAGCAGCGCCAACTCCGTCCACTCGACCCGCATCGCGCGCGGCAGATCTTTGCGGGCTACCTGCTCCATGGTGGAAAGCGCCTGCCCCGAACTAACGCCCGGCGCGACGCTCAAATTGATTGGCGCCGCGCGGTACAAGTTGTAGCGCGTGATCATCGTCGGCCCTTCGACGTCGCGCACTTCGCTGAACGTCGACAGCGGCACCATCAAGCCCTGGTCGTTGCGCACCTTGAGCTGCTTGAGATCGTCGACCTGGTTGCGGAAGTCGGCCCCTGCCTGGAGATTCACTTGCCAGGTGCGGCCGAACCGGTTGAAGTCGTTGACGTACAGCGAGCCCAAATAGACTTGCAGCGTGCCGAACACGTCGGCCATGTTCAAGCCCATCCGCTTGGCCGCCACGCGGTCGATGTCGAGGAACAACCAAGGGCTATTGGCGCGAAAGCTCGAGAACAGCTCGCGCAGTTCCGGGGTTTCATTACCGTCGTGTACGATCTTGTCGGAGACGGCCTGCAAGGCGTCGGTCCCCAGGTCACCGCGATCTTCGACGACCAGCTTGAAGCCGCCCGCGGTCCCCAATCCGTCGACCGGGGGCGCGCCGAACACGTGAATCACCCCCTCATCCACGGCCCGTTCGAGCACTCCCTGCAATTGAGCGGCGATCCGTTCGCCCGTCAGCCCATGCTCGACGCGATGCTCGAACTCGTCGAGCATCACATAGAGCGCGCCGAAGTTCGGCGCGGCCGCGTTGAGCAAAATCGAATGGCCGGCGATGGCCACGGTGTGATGCACGCCGTCGATCTTGGCTGCCGCCTGTTCGATCTCACGCACCGTTTGCTGCGTGCGCGCCAGCGACGCGCTATCGGGCAGTTGCACGTTGACCAGCAAATAGCCCTTGTCTTGCGACGGGATAAAGCCCTTGGGCGCGGCGATGAAATTCTGGTAGGCCAGCCCCAATAGGCCGCCATAGACCACCAGCACCAGCACGCTCACCCGCAACAATCCGCCAACAACACGCGTATAAACACCGGTCGCGCGATCGAAGCCTCGATTGAACAGGCGGAACGACGCGCCTAACAGGGCATTCACGCGGCGACTGACGATCCAGCCCACCAAAGCCAACCCCGTGGCCGCCACGGCCGGCACGAGCCACGCTTGATCGCGAATTAGCGCCACAATCGGCTCATGGCCGCGGGCCACCAGCATGGTCGTCAGCCAAGGGCCCGCATACGCCCAACCCAACCAGCCGGTCATCAGCGGGACGACGATCCGCGGCAATGGTGGAGCTGCCCCCTTCTCACGCGGCCGCAGCAAAAGCGCGGTCAATGCCGGGCTCAGCGTCAGGCTGTTGAACGCCGAGATTACGGTCGACACCGCGATCGTCAGTGCGAATTGCCGGAAGAACTGCCCGGTGATCCCGGTGATGAATGCGCACGGCACGAACACGGCGCTCAGCACCAGGCCCACCGCGATCACCGGGCCCGACACCTGCTGCATCGCCTTGATCGTGGCGTCGCGCGGCGACAGTCCATGTTCGATATGATGTTCGACCGCCTCGACCACCACGATGGCGTCGTCGACCACGATGCCGATCGCCAACACCAGGCCGAAGAGCGTCAAGTTGTTCAAACTGAAGCCGATCGCCGCCATCGCCGCGAACGTGCCGACAATCGCCACGGGCACGGCCACCAGCGGAATGATCGCCGAGCGCCAATTCTGCAAAAACACCAGCACCACAATCGCCACCAGAATCACGGCATCGCGCAGCGTGTGGAAGACTTCCTGGATCGACTCCTCGATAAACGGCGTCGTGTCGTAGACAATCGAATAATCGATCCCCTTGGGGAATCGCTCGCGCAGTTCCGCCATCTTGGCACGCACGTTGCTGGCGACTTCCAACGCATTGGAGCCGGGCAACTGATAGACCGAGAGCGCGACCGACGGATGCCCATCGAGCGTGCAAAGCTGGTTGTAGACGAGTGCCCCCAACTCCAAGTTGCCGACATCCTTGAGCCGCACGAAGCGCCCTTCGGCGTCCGCCTTGAGGATAATCTCACCGAACTGTTCGACGTCGACCAACCGCCCCATCGTGCTCATCGTGAACTGGAAAACTTGTCCGTTTGCGATCGGCGGCTGCCCGATCTGGCCGGCGGCCACTTGCGTGTTCTGTTGCTCGATGGCCGCCACGACATCGGCGGTGCTCAGCCCGCGGTAGGCCATTTTCTCCGGATCGAGCCAGAAGCGCATGCTGTAATCGCGCTGGCCGATGTAGGTGATGTCCCCCACCCCTTCGAGCCGTGAGAGCTCGTCCTTGAGCTGAATCGTCGCGTAGTTGCTCAGATACAGATCGTCGCGGGCCCCGTCGGGCGAGAACAGGTTGACGATCAACAGCACGCTTGGCGATTTCTTCTTCACCGAGATGCCGCGCCGCTGCACGAGCGGCGGCAACGTCGGCTGCGCGAGCGACACACGGTTCTGCACCAGCACCTGCGCCATGTTCAGGTCGACGCCATGCTTGAACGTGACGGTCAGCGTGTAGGTGCCGTCGTTCGTACACTGCGACGACATGTACAGCATCTTCTCGACGCCGTTGACGTACTGCTCGATCGGCGCGGCCACGGTGTCGGCCAGCACCTGCGCGTTCGCGCCGGGGTAGACGGCCGAAACCTCGACCGTCGGCGGCGTGATCTCCGGATACTGCGCGATCGGCAACGTCAACAGCGACACGCCCCCGGCTAGCGTGACGATGATCGACAGCACCGAGGCGAAGATCGGTCGATTGATGAAAAACTGCGAAAACACGCGTGGTCCTTAGCTCGATTGTCGTTCACTCTGCCGACGCAAAACGGGGGGCGGAGTGCTGACCGCCGCTGCCGCCGTGTTCGATAAGTCGGTCGGCGCAACACCAGCAATATCGGGCGACGGCTCGTTTGACGCTGTGGATGCTCTCAACCCGCTCCCACTTGTCGACCGCCGCGCACGTTGCACCGCGGCCGCAGCCGCCCAGCGCAGCGGTCGCAGACTCAACGCCCCCAGCACCAGTGCGCTCAACTGCCGCAACCGGCGCGACGACAACAGGCTCGTCTCGCCCAGTCGATCGATCGTGTAGAAGAATACGGGAGTAAGCGCCAGCCCGAACAGCGTCACCCCCAGCATGCCGCTGAACACGGCCACACCCAGCGCGCGGCGCATCTCGGCTCCCGCGCCGTGCGAAGCAATCAGCGGCACCACGCCCAAGATAAAAGCCAGCGACGTCATCACGATCGGCCGCAGCCGCAGCCCACACGCGGCCAAGGTCGCCTCGCGTCGCGGCACACCTGCCGCGCGTTGTTGCTTGGCGAATTCGACGATCAAAATCGCGTTCTTGCTCGCCAGGCCGACCAATACCACAAAGCCGATCCGCGTGAAGATGTTCACGTCCATCCGCGCGATGCTCACGCCAATCAGTGCGCTCAGCAGGCACATCGGCACCACGAGAATCACCGCCAAAGGCAAGCTCCAGCTTTCGTACTGCGCGGCCAGCACCAGAAACACCATCACCACGGCAAAGCCGAAGATCACCGTCGCCGTGTTGCCGGCCAACAGCTCGAGATACGACATATCGGTCCACTCGAAGCTCATGTTGCGCGGCAGGTTCTCCCGCGCCAGGTGCTCCATGATTTCGATCGCGCGGTGCGAGCTGGTACCCGGCGCCGCCATGCCATTGATCGACGCGGCCGGCCGCATGTTGTAACGCGTCAGCACCAACGGGCCGTTGACCTCCTGCACGCTGGCGATCGAACCCAGCGGCACCATCATCCCTTCAGCGTTGCGTACCTTCAGCCGTGAGATGTACTCGGGCCGATTACGAAACTCCGGTTCCGACTGGATGATCACCTGCCACGTGCGGCCAAACTTGTTGAAGTCGTTGACGTATAGTGAGCCTTGATACATCCGCAGAGTGTTGGCGTAATCTTGCGAAGTGACCTTGCGCAGCACGCACTGCCGGCCGTTGTGACGCACGTACAGTTGCGGCACGTTGGCACGAAACGGCGACGACAGCATCATTAGTCCCGGCACGTCGCTCCCCAGGGCGATGATCCGCTCAGTCTCCTGCTGCAGCAGTTGCGGCCCCAAGTCGCCGCGATCTTCGATCATGATCATGAATCCGCCGGCGCGCCCGACACCACGAATCGGCGGCGGCGGAAACACCTGCACGCTGGCTTCTTTGATGTCGCGGCCGAACGCGGCACGCAGATCGTTGGCCACCTTCTCGCTCGACAGCGAAGCGTCGCGCCGCAGGTGATAGTCCTTCAGGTTCACGAACAACGAGCCGAAGTTCGACCCAAACGCGTTGAGCACGAACGACTGACCCGTAATGCCCGAGCAATGCTTGACCGCCGGATGATGAATCGCGATCTGCACGATGCGGTCGATCACTGCCTGCGTGCGTTCCATCGACGCCGAGTCGGGTAACTGCACGCTCACCATCAGGTAGCCCATGTCCTGCGCGGGGATGAACCCCTTGGGCGTGACCACAAACCGCCACCAGGTAAGCCCTAGCAGACCGCCATAGACGACGAGCACCAGCAGGCTCACGCGCACCAACCCGCCCACCGCGCGGGTGTAAACGCTGGTCAAACGCTGAAACGCGCGGTTGAATAATCGAAAAAACGCGCCAAGCGCCAGGTTCAGCCATTTGCCAAGCAATCCGCCGACGATCGCTCCCAGCATGGCCGCCAAAATCGGCGCGCCCCACGGCCCGAGCACGGCCAGCCGATCAACGATTGGTGCCAAGCGGTCGGCCACCAGCAGCCAGCCGAGCCAACCTCCCAACAGCGGAAACGCCAGCCACGGCAGCGGCGGCGCCGCATGCTTGTCGTGCTTGCGCAACAATAGCGCAGTCAGCGCCGGGCTGAGCGTCAAGCTGTTGAACGCCGAGATAATCGTCGACACGGCAATTGTCATCGCGAACTGTCGAAAGAACTGCCCCGTCAATCCGCTGATGAACGCGCACGGCACAAACACGGCGCTGAGCACGAGCCCCACGGCGATCACCGCGCCGGAGACCTGCTCCATCGCCTTGACCGTGGCTTCGCGCGGCCCGAGCCCGCTTTCGATGTGATGCTCGACCGCTTCGACCACCACGATGGCGTCATCGACCACGATACCGATTGCCAGCACCAGCCCGAACAGTGTCAGGTTATTCAAACTGAAACCGAACAGCGCCATCGCTGCGAACGTGCCGACAATCGCCACGGGCACGGCCACCAGCGGGATCACCGCCGAGCGCCAGTTCTGCAAAAACAACAGCACCACGATCGCCACCAGCACGATGGCGTCGCGCAGCGTTTTGAAAACTTCCTTGATCGATTCACGCGTGTAAGGGATCGTCGTGAAGCCGACGTCGAACGTCAGCCCTTCCGGAAAACTCTCCGATAGCTCGGCCATTTTCGCCAGCACGCGATCGTGCGTTTCCAGCGCGTTGGCGTCGGGCAGTTGGAAAATCGCCAGGAACACGGTCGGCTGCCCGTCCAGGCTGTTGTTAACGTCCATGCTCTTGGCGCCCAGCTCGATCCGCGCGACATCGGTCAGCCGCGTGATTCGGCCATCGGGGGTGGCCTTGAGGACGATCTGCTCGAATTCCTCAACTTCCTCCAGCCGGCCCGTCGTGCCCAACGTGATCTGCATGGGCTGACCGTCGAGCGACGGCGATTGCCCGATGCCGCCACTGGCCACCGGGGCGTTCTGCTCGCGGATCGCGGCCGCCACGTCGGCCGGTGTCAGGCTGCGCGCGGCCAGCTTCTCGGGATCGATCCACACCCGCATGCTGTAGTCGCGCTGGCCGAAGAGGTTAACGTCCCCCACTCCTTCGACGCGCGACAACTCGTCTTTGACTTGCAGTACGCCGTAGTTGCTCAAGTAAAGCTGATCGTAGCGCCGGTCGGGCGAGAGCAGCGCCACGCCCATCAAAATGTCGGGCGAGCGCTTCCGCGTGCTGACACCCGTCTGCTTGATCACGTCGGGGAGTGCCGGCACCGCCAGGCTGACGCGGTTCTGCACCAGCACCTGCGCCATGTCGACGTCGACGCCGTGCTGGAACGTGACCGACAGGTTGTATTGCCCGTCGTTGGTACACGACGAAGACATGTACATCATGCCTTCGACGCCGTTGACGCATTGTTCGATCGGCGCGGCGACCGCCTCGGCGACATCCTTGGCGCTGGCGCCGGGATACGTGCAGGTGACCGACACGGTCGGCGGCGACACCTGCGGAAACTGCGCGATCGGCAGCGTCCAGCCGGCGACGCCTCCGGCCAGTGTGATCACGATCGACAGCACGGCGGCGAAGATCGGTCGATCGATAAAGAACTTCGAGATCACAGCGAACCTGTCGTAAAGCGGTCACAGGGAAAACAAAAACGAGTGGATCTCGGGCGCCGCGCTCATCGCCCATGCGAATTTGTGGTCGGCCAGCGTCTCTCCTTGGCCGCGCAGCGGCCGCGGCGCTTAGCCGTGGGTGTTAACCAACGGACACGCAACGTCATACAATTATTAAGCCGCGTAGCGGCGACATCGGCGCGGAACGAGCTTCAGGCGATTTCCGACTCGACGTCGCCGCTACGCGGCTTTGCGGTTTGTTGCCCGCCTTCCGTGGGCTGCGCCCACGGCTAAGCGCCGCCGCCGCTGCGCGGCGAAATCCCTCACCGTGTCACACCGATTCCGAACTCACATCACACGACGCTCCCCTCCACCCATCTGCCTGCGGACTTGCGTCGAGACCAATGGACAGGTCCCCTGGCTCACCGTTTTCAACGTGACCATCTACCAAACTTTCACGGGGCCTTGGCCACCTGCGGAATCTCGGTCAGCTTGGCTTCGACTTTGCCCCCCGGAATGACGCGTTGCAGCCCCGTGACGACCACGCGTTCGTTCGGCTCCAGCCCGGCCGAAATCACGCGCAACCCTTCGTGCAGCTTGCCGACCGTCACGCGGCGATAGGCGACTTCGTTCTTGTCGTTGACGACATACACGAACCGTTGCCCCTGATCGGTCCCCAGCGCCCCCTCAGGCACCAACAGCGCACGGTACGGATCGCCCACCGGAATGCGAATGCGCACGAACAACCCCGGCGAGAGTAAACGATCGGTATTGGAAAACACCGCCCGCACGCGCAACGTTCCGGTGCTGGGGTCGATGCGGTTGTCCTCGAAATCGAGCTCGCCGCGACGCGTATAACCGCGTTCGTCTGCCAGCCCCATCAGCACTTCGGTCGCCTCGACCGACGCACTCGAGGGTGCGCTCGCGGAACCTTCTCCGGTCGCCGAATTGAGTGCCACGTCCGCGCGCAGTTCGTCGGCAGGAGAAGCGGATTCCGCGGTCGACTCATCGGCCGCGGCCCCCTCCTCATGCGATGGTCCCGGCGCGTCGTCGTCAGTCGCTACCTTTCCAGGTTCGGTATCGGCTGGTGGTTGAGCATCGGGATCCTCGGTGTCGAGCACGCCCGGCTCCGCGGCGTGCGCCGTGGTGATCACGTTGCGCGCATCTTGCGCTTCCTGTTCTTCCTTCACATCCAAACGCCGCAAGCGCAGCATTGTGCGTTCATCGAGATCGAAATAAACCCACATCGGGTCTTGCGCCACGACGCGCGTCAGGATCGTGTCGTCGGCCTTGACCAGGTTGCCCGGATCGATGAAGGGCCGGCTCACGCGCCCCGACACCGGCGCTTTGACCTTCGTGTAACCGAAATTCACTTGCGCGATCTTGAGCAAGGCGCGAGCCGACTTGAGCGTACCTTCGGCTTCGGTCACATCGCTCGTGGCCAGGTCGAATTGCGCTTGCGTAATCACGTTCTGCTTATGCAGCGTGACCGTGCGATCGTAGTCCGCCTTCAAACG
>CAZBWM010000085.1:0-29888 GCA_964495375.1 uncultured Planctomycetaceae bacterium
TTTGATCGCTCGCAAGTGTGGCCCGGCGGCGGCCAAGCAGGCGTCGGCCTTGGCCCGCGCGGCGCTGGCGGCCGGTGCGCCGGGCGACGACGCGCACGAAGAGATCGTGGCCGAGCTCGATTTCTGGCTGCGATCCGACGGCCATCGCCGCAATCCCGGCACCACGGCCGATCTGCTGGCGGCCGGTTTGTTCGCCGCCCTGCGCGACGGCATAATCGAAGAGCCGCTGACGTTTTAGGCGCATTGCCGTTCGTTTATCGAGGTTCCACCGCATCGTGTCCGAAACCTACTGGGTACGCCTGACGAAAGACTACCTGGTCTTCAGCGCCGGGCATTTCATCACCTTCGCCGGCAACATCTGCGAGCGGCTGCACGGCCACAATTATCGGGTGACGGCCGAAGTCGCTGGCCCGCTCGACGAGAATCACTATGTCGTCGACTTCATCGCGCTGCGGGACTTGCTGCGGGAGATCGTGCTGGAGCTCGACCACCACATGCTGCTGCCGACCGAGCACCCCAAGATCAGCGTGCGTGCCGATGAGCGTGAAGTGGAAGCCCGCTTCGAAGATCGCCGCTGGGTGTTTCCACGCGGCGACTGCGTGCTGTTGCCGCTGGCGAATACCACGGCCGAACTGTTGGCCCGCTACATCGGCCGCCGCTTGCTCGACGACTTGCGCGGCCGGCACGGCATTCGGCCCCAGCGCGTGCGGATCGCGGTCGATGAGTGCGAAGGACAGGTCGGCGTCTGCGAGATCGTCGAGGAATAGCTAATGCGAGCCGAGCGGTTATGCGCTCGCGTTCGCGCCTTATTCGGGTCCCGCCACGACAATCGCGGCCACTTGCCCGGGTGCTGAGTAGTTGAGCGCCAAGGCCGGCCCACGAACGCCGCCGCGGGGCTCGCCGCGCACCACCTCGATCGGGCATTCCGTGTCGGGTTGCTCATAGTTCAGCGTGACCGGTAGCAGACGCTCGTTGATGGCCAGCACACTGGCCGCCAGTTCGACCGCGCCGCCGGCAGCCCCCAGGTTGCCGAAGTAACTCTTGAACGCCACGACGGGACGATCGCCGATTGCCGCGCGCAGGGCCTGGGCTTCGAGCGCATCGCCGGCGGTCGTGCTTTGTCCGTGCGCGCTGATGAAACCGAGTTGAGCCGGCGACAGCTTGGCCAGTTCGAGTGCGCGGCGGGCGGTACGCTCGATGGCGGTCCCCAGCGCCGTCGGACTTCCAGCAGGCAGCGCGGCCGACGACGTCCAGCTCAGCACGCGCCCCCAGATGCGGGCGCCGCGCGCCTCGGCATGTTGCCGCGATTCGAGCACGAATAGCGCCCCCCCTTCGCCGCGCACCGCGCCATTGCGGCGGGCATCGAACGGTCGCGAGGCGGCCGCCGGATTGTCGTTGTCATGCGAGAGTTGATCTCCCAGCTCGCTGCGGACCCAATCGATGGGGTGCATCCGCGAGGCGGCCCCGCCAGCCACCATCACGTCGGCCGCGCCGCGCTCGATGGCCGCGGCCGCTTCGCCCAACGCCAGCAGGCTGCTCGCCTCGGCCAAACAGATCGTGTTGTTGGGGCCCCGCGCGTCTTTGAGAATCGAGATGTGGCTCCCCAACATGTTGGGGAGATTCTTGAGCAGCATCAGCGGATAGGCTTCGGCCGCGCCCCGCGTGGGCCAAAGCTCCGGCTTGAACTGGCCCTCGATTCGGCAGGCGCGAAACGTTCCTTCGATATCGCCGAACTCGTTGCGCACACGATCGGCACCGACGACAACCCCGACGCGATCAGGGTCGAGCGCGGCGCTGCCAAGGCCGGCGTCTTCCCAGGCCAGATCGGCAGCGGTCACGGCGAACTGAGCATCCCGCGACATCACCTTCAGGCTTTTGCGCGGCTTGACGTACTGCTTGGGATCAAAGTCGGAAACTTCGCCGGCGATCCGCACCGGCAGGCCGCTGGCGTCAAAACTGGCAATTGGCGCCACGCCGCTGCGGCCGGCCAAGAGCGAGGCCCAGAACGCCTCGCGCCCGATGCCGATCGGGCTGACGATCCCCAGTCCGGTAATGACAGCGTCGTGGGGGGCCATAGTGCCAGCAGAAGTTCAAAGATCGAAACGGAACGCAATCGCGGCGATAGCAGCCAAGCTGGGCACGCCGTGGGCCTTTGGGCAAATGCGAGTCGCTTCATCTTGGCGTGCGACGCCCCGACATACAATCCGCCCGCGCCCGATCTAGTGGCCGCCGAGGGTCAGAACCTGCCTTGTCGCTGGGGCTCGGCCGGCGGTACGATGCCGCGGTTGACCTGTTCTGGATCGGCAGTTGATCGACAACGAAGTCGATCGCCGCTGAACCATGCGAATCCTCGGGATTTCCACGGATGGACAAGCCACGCAAGATCGCCCCCTCGCCCGAAGAATTGGCCGCCAATCGGACAGCCAAGCGCTGGCGATTCGACTCGGGGCACGTCGCCCTGCGCGGCCCGCTGCAACGCCCCGACGATGGCGGCGACTTCGCCCCCCGCCGTGATGAGCCGAAGACGAGCTGACGGCAATTCTCGCGGCGCACCCGTAGCACACGTGATGAGCCCGGTTACGCCTCGGCCGTCAGCCCCCGGAATAGCGCCAGGCGGACCATGTTGAGCGCCTGTCGGGCCGTGCGAACTCTGAGAATCGACGGATGCGCGGCGTAGCGCGTGGAGCGCACGATCACCCCCTTGCTCGAAGCCAGCGCGAAGTAGACGCGTGGGCCCTCGGCGTCGATCTTCGTGAGTTGCGGCACGTCGCTCGTGGCCAGCGCCAGGTCGGTGCCAAAGCGCTCGCGGCCGCGGATGGCCATTTCTTCGACCACGCGGCCGCTACAACCCCCTTCAGCGGCAACGAGGTCGTCGGGCACCGATAGTAGCCGTTCGAGCGCGGCGGCCTGAGTCACCACCAGCCCGCCGGCGAAGCGCGGCACGGTGCTGGTGACGTTGTTGAGCCAGTCGGCGACTTGCCCGCCCGTTCCCCACTCGATCGTGGCCAGCGACAGGTTTTGCTCGTTCAGTTGGCGCAGCACGGCGTCTTCGAGCTCATCCTCTTCTTCGCCGTAGACCAGGTCCCCCAGGCACTCGCGAATCGTGGCGACCGTCGGTTCCATCGCCTCGAAGCACGCCTCGGGCGTATCGCCGGCAGCGGTCACGCGCAACGTGATCACGGCGCCACTGACGGTGATACCGACCGAAGGATCGCGCCCGCGGCGGATCAAATCGGGCAGCATCTGTTCGACGTGACTTTCGCCGGCGCCGAAGCACTTGAGCCGGCGATGACGAATCACGCGCTGCGCGCCGGTCCACTCGGCGATGGCCCCCTCGACCGTTTGCCGCCACATCTCGAACAGCTCGGCCGGCACGCCCGGCAGCGCGAAGATCCGCGCGGGGCGACCGGCGGCGCGCGGCACTTCGAGATCAATGCCTGGCGCGGTGCCGTGCGGATTGGGGATCACGCGGCTCCCTTTGGGAAACATCGCCTGCACGGTGTTGCGTTCGGGCATGTCGCGCCCCAGCATGGCGAACAGGCCGCGGATGTGATCGACGATTTCGCTGCGCATTTCGAGCGGCTGCCCGCTCGTGGCGGCCAGGGCGTCGCGCGTCAGGTCGTCGGCCGTGGGACCGAGCCCCCCCGAGGCGACCACGATGTCGGCCCGCTGGGCCGCCTGGCGAAACACCCGCACGTTGGCTTCAAGATCGTCGGCCACGGTCGTGTGATAGAGCACCCGCACGCCGAGCTCGCCGAGCCGCTCGCTGAGCCATTGGCTATTGGTGTCGAGCCGCTGACCGCTGGTCAACTCGTCGCCGATCGAGATCACTTCCGCGTGCATGTGCTAAAACTCCGGGTTGCGGCTGGGGGCGGAGCGTTATTGTCGCAGGGTTTTTGACTGGGGCAATCGGGCCGGAGATGAGGAAGTGGGTCAGTCCAAAAGGAGCCGGCGTCCGAACGGTGTCAGGAACCGTTTCAAGCGTGCACTCTCCAATAATTGTGCGTCTATTGAATCGGTTCCTGACACCGTTCGAGCTACCCGCTGACCAGACTGACCCACAATCAAGATGGCGCGCCCCTTCCCCGGCAGCCGTATAATCTGCCAGACGCTTCGATCGCGCTTTCTCGTACTCGCACTGACATGCCGAAACTCGAACTACCCGTCGAAGGAATGACCTGCCAGCACTGCGTGCGCACGGTGACGTCGGCGCTCGAAACGGTGCCCGGGGTATTGCACGCCAAGGTCGATCTGGCCGCTGGTCGGGCAGAGGTCGAAGTTGCCGATGGAAAAGCCGATGATGCGATCCGAGCCCAGTTGGCCGAAGCCGTCGGTCGCGCCGGTTATCGAGTGCCCGAGGTGTCCGCGGCAAGCATGAGCGGAGCTTCCGCTTCGTCCCCCGCACCGGCCGCCATCGCGCCGACAGGGCCGGCATTGCCAGTGATCACGCGTTCGGGGCCGAGCCTGCCAGTCATCACGCGCGGTGGACCGAGTTTGCCGGTGCTCGAAATGGCGCCGCGCGCCGATCAACCCGCAGCCGTCGCGCCACCGAGCGCGCCCATTCCGCAGTCGAACGACAAGCTTTCTGACAATCGCACCGAACTGCTGCTGGACATCGACGGTATGCACTGCGCGAGCTGCGTGGGGCGCGTCGAAGGGGCGCTGGCCAGCGTGCCGGGAGTTGAACGAGCTCGCGCGAATCTGGCCACCGAACAGGCCTCGGTGGTGTTCGACTCGGCGCGCGCGAGCGTGGCCGAACTGGAAAAGGCCGTCGCGGCGGCCGGCTATCAGGCGTCATTGGCAAATCTCGATGCGCTGGGCTCGTCACTCACGGCGCGCCTCGAGCGCGAGCGGAGCGCCTGGCTGCGGCGCGTGGTCATCGGCGCGCTGTTGCTCGCGCCGCTGGTGATTGGGCATCTGGCAGGCATTCAATCGCTCGCCACGGGCTGGGTCGCGCTGGTGCTGGCGAGCGTGCTACAAGTCTATGTCGGTTGGCCCTTCTACACCGGCGCGTGGCAGCGGTTGCGTCACGGTTCGACGAACATGGACACGCTCGTGGCGCTCGGGACCACGGCCGCATACGGCGCAGGTGTCGCCACGCTCGTGCAGTCGGTGCTGACGACCACGCAGGCCGCGGCGAGTCATGCCATGGCAGAGCATGCCGCCGGTGCGCACTCCTTCGGTCACGGCATGGAGTTCATGGACGCCGGCATGATCCTGGTGTTCATTTCGCTCGGCAAATTGCTGGAAATGCAAGCCAAGGGTCGCGCGTCGGCCGCCATCCGTAAGCTGCTCGATCTCACTCCGCCGACGGCGATGGTCGTGCGCGGCGATCATCCCGAGCGGGTGTTGCTCGGCGCCGTCGCGCTGGGAGACGTGCTGCTGGTCAAACCAGGCGAAAAAGTGCCGCTCGATGCCCAGATAATCAGCGGCACGTCGGCCGCCGACGAAGCCTGGCTGAGCGGTGAGTCGCTCCCGGTCGAAAAAACGGTCGGCGACACGGTGCTGGCCGGCACCGTCAACCTGACCGGCGCGCTAACGGCCCGCGTCACTCGCACCGCCGGCCACACGGCGCTGGCGCAAGTGATCGAGCTGGTGCGCCGCGCGCAAGAATCAAAAGCCGGCGTCGAACGCGTCGCCGATCGCGTGATCAGTTGGTTCGTCCCGATGGTGCTGGTGATCGCCGGCTTGACCTTTGTCACCTGGGTCGCGACGACGGGCGACTGCTGGCGCGCAGCCAGCTCGGCTGTCGCGGTGCTGGTCGTGGCGTGCCCCTGCGCACTGGGCCTGGCCACTCCGACGGCGGTCCTCGTGGCCAGCGGTTGGGGAGGCGAACACGGCATCCTGATCAAGGAGGCGCAGGCCCTCGAAACGGCTGGTCGCCTGACGACCGTGGTGCTCGACAAGACCGGCACCGTAACCGCCGGCAAACCGAGCCTGACCGCCATTTCGCCGGCTCCGGGTGTCAGCGAAGCCGAGTTGCTGGCCTTGGCGGCGGCGGTCGAACAACTAAGTCAGCACCCGCTGGGCGTGCCGATTGTTGCGACGGCACGATCGCGAAAACTGCAACTGCCGGCCGTGACCGGTTTGGTCGTACGCCCCGGTGAAGGAGTTTCGGCCCAGGAAGACGGTCAGCCCGTTGGCGTCGGCAACGAGCGCTTGCTGCAAACGCTCGAGGTCGATGCGACGTCATTGACCACCGCCGCCGAAGATTTGCGCAGCGCCGGCCAGACCGCGCTCTTCGTCGTTCGCGGCAGGCAACTCCTGGGGATGCTGGGCGTGGCCGACACGATTCTGCCGACGAGCCGGCAAGCGGTCGCCGAGCTGAAGTCGCTGGGAATCGACGTTCGCCTGCTCACCGGCGATCACTCGCGCGCCGCGCGTGCGGTCGCCGCTCAGGTGGGCATCGACCAGGTCACCGCCGAGGTGCTACCAGCCGACAAAGAAGCCGAAGTTTGTCGCTTGCGAACGGCCGGTCGTATCGTGGCGATGGTTGGCGACGGGATCAACGATGCGCCGGCGCTGGCCGCGGCCGACTTGGGGATCGCAATCGGTTCAGGAGCCGACGTGGCAATTGAAGCGGCCGACGTGGTGCTGGTGCGCTCCGATTTACGGCAGGTGCCCCAGACCGTGCGGCTCGCCCGGGCGACGCTGCGCACCATTCACCAGAATCTCGGCTGGGCGCTCGTCTACAACGTGCTGCTCGTGCCCGTGGCGGCCGGCGTTCTGGTTCCGCTGGGCGGATTCGGGTTGTCCCCCGTGGCGGCAGCCGCGGCCATGGCGCTGAGTAGCGTTTCGGTGGTGACGAACAGCTTGCTGTTGCGGTACCGCGTGCGAATCCACGACATGGCCGGGCGCTCGACGCCGTAGCTGATCATCATGGCCAAGAGGATCGAGGCCGCCCCGGCGACCGCGATGCCGGCCCAGACGTTCAGGCCCACGGCCTCGCACTGCGCGATGATTACGTAGCCGATGTTCTGGTGTACGAGATAGAACGTGTACGACAAGCCGCCCAGGAAGACGAGCGGCCGCGCCGAGAGAAACGGCAACCACCCATTCACCACGGCGTAAAAGCCGATCGCCATGCCGGTGGTGATCAGGCACTCTTGCCAGCCCTTGAGCAGGCATTCAACCGCCAGGCAGGCGGCCAGCAGCGTCCAGATGGCGGTGCTCGCGCGGCCCCGTTCGCGCCACTGATAAAAGCAGATGCCAATGCCGAACAGCGAAATGAATTTCAAATTGGCTGCGGTCGAGAGCTTGGTCGCGAGCCCCCCCACGGGACCCTCGGGCAGCAGATTCAGTTGCAACACCAGCCCCCAGCACGTGGCCACGGCCAGCCAGGCTGCGAGCACGGCCAGCGGGCGCCGCCAGGCGCCGGTGAGCCACAGCGTGAGCACGGTCGCGTAGAAGCAGAGTTCGACTTGCAGCGACCAGTAGGCGCCGTCGACCGAGGCCACGCCCAACATGTTGGGGATCATCGTCAGGTTCACCAGCGCGTCGCGCGGCGACACCTGGAGCTGAGTCAGATCGCTCGCGGCGACGATGAAATACGTCAAAGGGACGGCAGCCCAGAAGGCTGGGTACAACCGGGAGAAGCGCCCTACGACAAAGTCCGACGCGGTACGCGTGCGGGCCAAGGTCCACGAAATGACGAAGCCGCTCAAGACGAAGAACAGGTACACACCGCGATCGCCATACAAAACGTGAAACGGCAAATCGGGGCGCGCGGCGATGTATTTGTCGTAGCCGTAGGTGTAGTGGAACAGCATCACCGCCACGGCGGCCAGACCGCGCAAGGCGTCGAGCTCCAACAGGCGATGCGCGGGCTTGGCGGGGGAATTGGACGATTTAGCAGGCGACTTCGCCGACGGTTGCGCGAGCGTGGTTTGCATACCTGCATATAGCACGCAACCGGGGTGCCAGGCCGCACGCGGCGTTCGCGACGGGGTCGTCGAAGAGATCGGCTTCAAGGCCCGATCACATTACGCCACGCGGAGTTGGCGCTCGGCCGGTGAGCCATGCGCAACATGCGCGTGCATCTTTTCGCGACGCTGACGAAGTTGCGTTGCTGCGCCACCTGATGTGGCGAAAAGGCAACGTAGGTCGCGCGCTGCGGAGGAGGTAGCTGGCGATCGAAAACCGCCAAGCGGTCTCGTCGGTCGCAGATGCGACTAATACGCGCCGGGGCCACCCGGCGCCATCGTCGTGGCTGGCGCCATGCCAGGCTGCGGCGTGACGACCGTTCCCGGCTGACCGTTGGGCATGCGTGGCACGACGTGGATGTTGTTGGGGCGCCAGCGCTCCATGCCGTGAGTGACCGGTTGCGCTGCCCCGCCCGTGAAGCGCGAGCGTTCGACTTCGGGGATTTGGCGGTTGTAGTCCAGCGGTCGCCCGCCGACGACTTCTGGGCCCATGTCCTGATCGGGATACGGATCGAACTGCGTGGCGCGTTCGCGCTGAATCTCGGACGGTCCAGCGAACAGCTTGGGGAGGCCGAAGCTCTGGTTGCGATCGGCGCAACCGGCGGCGCTGCCCAGCGCGAGGCATACCAGGCTTGCGCTAAGTGACCAGTTCATGCGCCGCTTTCTCATTGCTCGTGGCCGCCGCGCCCTGTGGATATCGACCCACCCGCGCGGCCGACATTCGGGCCGCGCAAGGCGGGGCGGATTATAGGGAGACCCACCGGGGGCCGCTACACCGCTGTTGGCCAGGTTGCAGCCTGGCACCAGTCAGCAGGCACGCGGCGCTCGCCCTGGGGACTCATCCACCCCAATGTTGCATCGACGCGAGCAGCTAGCGTCTTGAAGCTGCTTGCAGTGAGTGCTAGCAGCGCCGGGTTTACTGGAAGCCTGCGCAAGCTGCGCAAAGATTGCGGGCGCGAATCGGTCGTAGCATGGGGTTCCAGCCCATGTTGAACACGGCCAGGATGGCCGTGCCACGACAAGAACAAGGCCAGGATGCCGGTGCCACGAGTTGCGGGTGCGCTACTTCGACGCCGGCTCTACCGCCAGGCCCAGCGCCGCGGCGACGCGGGCTCGCGTCAAGGGGCTGGCCAGTTCCAGCTTGCCGAAGCCGGGGAGTGCGCCGGCCGCCACGGCCGCTTGCTGATGCTCGGGGTAATTCGTGATCAGCATCACGGGGACACCGGCAAGCTGTCGGTCGGCCTTGAGCTGACGAAGAATCTCCATCCCGTCGGAATAGTCCTGATCGAGCTTGCGATTGATCAGCACCAGGTCGAATTGCCCGCGGCGCAGCTCGGCCAACGTGCCGGGCAGGTCGTGCGTTTGCACGACCTCGGCGCCGAACGAGCCCTCGAGTAGCCGGCGAATGGCCGCGTGATCGGGGACGCAATTGCCGACATCCAACACGCGCTTGTGCGCTGCGGTTTGCTCCGTCATTACTCGGCCGCCTTCTCTTCCGTGTTTTCGATCGCGAACAAGTGGGTGCGGTTACCAATGTAGAGGATGTTGTTGGCCACGATCGGCGTGCTGTAGACCGAGTTCCCCATGTTGAGCTCGGCGATGACGTTGAGCTCGGGCGACAACTCGACAATCGTCACGTCGCCATCTTCATCGCCCGTGTAGACCTTGCCGTCGACGATCAGCGGCGAGCCCCACGAGGCGGCCAGCATGTCGTGCGACCAGTGGGGCTTGCCGGTCTTGGCGTCCAGGCAGTGGAACAGCCCACTGAAGTCGGCCAGAAACAACAGCCCGTCTTTGATCGCGCAGGTGCCGATCGTGCGGTGCATGGTTTCTTCGAACTCGATCTTGCCGTTGCCGTTGCTGTCGTACTTGGCAAAGTGCCAGACGGCGGCCGAATTCGGGTTGTCGCGGGCGACCTCGCCGTTGTCGATGTCGAGATTCTGCTCGCGGCGCGGCGGCAGCGGCGTGTTCGGATCTTTCAGGCTGAAAATTTGCGTCTGGCTGACATCGCCGCGCTTGGTGGGGTCGATGCACCAGAGGTGACCATCTCCCTCGCCGTGCTCGGGGTCTTCACCCACTGCGACGTAAACGAGACCGTCGTACACCACGGGCGTGCCGATGATCTCGTTGCGCGTGGCTTTGGTGCCCAGCGCCCACTTCGACTCCTTGGGATTGGCGTCAAACTTCCAGAGCAATTCGGCGCGGCCATCGGCCGTGCGTTCGCCGCGGAAGCTATACAACCAACCGTCGCCGGCGCCGAACAGCACCTGCGGCACGCCACCCAGAATCGCGAAGGCCGGGCTAGACCACTGGCCGTGCAGAATGTTCTGGCCCGGCGAGTTGTCGGTCCAGAGCACTTCGCCCGTGTGCTTGTTCATGCAGACGAAGCTCGGCGCGTTGGGGGCCGGCAGATTCGTATGGCTTTCATCCACGCCGTTCGAGGTGTTGATGAACAGCAGGTCCCCGACAGCCGCCACGGAGCAACTGCACATGTTGTGCTGATGCGTGCCGAGCTTCTCCATCATGTTGAAGACCCAGACGACGTCGGCCTCGTCCTTGTTGTTGTTGGTCTCTTCGGTGTACGGCCCGTCGTTCTCGTCGTCGAGGAAGCCTTCGGTGTCGAGGCAGCGGACTTCACCGCGGCTGGTGACAAACCACAGCCGGTTGCCTTCGACCAGCGGCGCACAGCAGATGCCCATGAAGGGCCAATCGTTGACGCGACCCTGCGGCAGCTTCTCGCTGGAGTGCTGCCAGAGGAACTTGCCGTCGGCATCGTTGAAGCACAACAGGCAGCCGAGATCGACTGGCTTTTCGCCGTCGGCCGGATAGCGCGCCAACCAGCCGGCGCCGTTGTTGGTGCCCACGTAAGCGTGGCCGTTGGCGATTACCGGGTTGCCGTAGCTCTGCGAGCCGAGCCGGACGACCCATTTGATGTTCTTGCCCGAGCCTTTGACCCATTCCCCCTTGTCGTCGATTTCACCGACGTCCCAATCGGTCGGGATGTTCTTTCCTTCAGGCGTGTTGTTGCGGCTTGCCGAACCGCCCCACTGGTTCCAATCGGCGGGGCCTGCGCCGACACGGCCGAGTACTTCACCTTCCGCGGGGGCGGGGGGAGCTGCGCCACTATCGGCTGCGCCACTATCCGCCGCGGCGACTTCGGTGGCCGGAGCGGCGGTCGCCGGTGCGGCGGTGGCGGCCTCTTCCTTGGCTTCTTCGTCCGCGATCGCGGCGGCGGCCGTCGCATCGACGGCGTCGACCACCGTGGTCTTACCGAGGGTCGCGGCCGTGTTCTCGTCGGCCGAGTCGGTGGGTGTCTCGGCGTCCGCCGTCGCTTCGCTGGCGGGCGTTTCAGCGGCCATTTCCGGCCCGGTCGACGACACTTCCGTAGTCGTTGCTGTGGTCGAGTCGGTCGACGTCGGCTTTGTCTGACTGCACGCAGTCAGCGTGACCAGGCACGCGGCCAGCGCGCTCCAAGCGATCAAACTCGCCCCACCACGCATTTGCATCTTCATGGAATTAACTCGATCCTGGGCGAACCAGTGAATTGAAGTGATTTGTCTGTAGGTTGATTTCCGCGCCGAGATAATCGCCGTCAGCTACTTCTGTGAGACCGACTCTTCGTTCGGCGTCACGCTGACACGGCTCACAAAGATCTCCGCGTTGGTCGCGTTGCCAAACAAGCCCGGGCTGCCGACCGTGTTCGGTGTTTCGTCCACGGCGGTGATCGACCATTCGGTCGGTTCTGTCGAGCCCATCGGCCAAACCTTGCCTTGCAGCACCGCTTTGCCGCGATCGTTCGAAGCCCGCAGCTTGATCGTGTACCAGGTGTCGGGCTTCCAGGGGAACGGAACCGTCACGCTCATCCGCTTCAGCTCGCTCGTCCAACTGCGGATTTGCAACTGCTGCTTGGCCCCCATCAGGTCGAGCGTGTAACGCTGGGCGATCAGGCCGATGTCGGGAATCTTGCCATCGCGAATATTGCCGCGCACGTCGGCCTCGACGGTGTAGTCGTGCAGGCTCGGCTGCCCCATCCAACTGCTGCTGCGCGTTCCCTTGGGGATCGTGGTCACCTTGACCATCAACGGCTTGCCCTCGACTTCGCGCACGATGTTGCGATGCCGGGCCCCGATCCAGGTGATCGGCACCTGCTGGTCGGCGAAGTTGAAATTCCAAGGCAAGTCGGGCACCACGCGCACGCGCGCCTGACCGGTGAGCTCGCCGACTTTGGCCGTGACGAATAACGCCGAGTGCGGTTTCGCGTCGGCCGTGGTCAACTTGCCCGAGGAATCGACCGCGCCGCCACCTTTGACTTCGAACGTCGCCGGCTCCTCTTTCACGAGTTGCCCGCGAGCGTTGAACAAGCGAACCCGGAACTGCTGCTCGTCGCCCGGCTTGAGCAACACTTCAGCCGGCACGAGCTGCAACCAGGCGGGTTTCGGATCGTCGGCGGCAGGCGTTTCTTGCGCGACGGGAGGGCGAGCGGTAACTGCCGGCTTGGCATCGGCCAAACCAAAACAGTACAGCGCGTTGGTCGTCGGCACGTAGACCCGGCCGTGTGAGATCACCGGCGAGCCCTGGCAATCTTCTTGTTCGGCGAAACGCCCTTGGGCAAGCTTCTTCACGCCGCGCTCATCGGGCTTGAGCACCGACCAGGTCGTGGCCGACGTGAGATAGATTTTGCCGTCGCCGGCCGTGAGGCTGGCCTTCATGATCGTGCCGAACTTCTGCTTGCGGCCGATCTGCTTGCCGGTCTTTGGATCGAAGATGTAGAGCGCGGCCGAATCATCGACGCCATACAGCCGGTCGCCCAGCAACAGCGGCGAGCTTTTGCCGATCATCACTTCCTTGTCGATCCAGAGGTTCTTGCCGGTAATGTCGCCGGTCTGATTGCCACTAAAGGCCAGCATCGCCCCCATCGCGGCCTCGCCGACATTTTCTTCGCTCTGGCCAATGTAGACCGTGTCGCCGTCGACCAGCGGCGAGACATTTGTGCCGCGCGGCGACAACACATTCTTCCAGATCTCTTTGCCGGTCCGCGGCTGGAAGGAGTGAATCGCGCCGTCGCTGGAGCCGAAGACCATCTGGGCCTGGCCGCCGATCACGCCCAAAAACGGCGTGCTATAGGTGGTGTCTTCGGGCAGAGGGCGCGTGCCTGCGAGCCAGACCACTTCGCCAGTGTCTTTATTCATGGCCAGAAAACGATGGGCCGGTCTGGCGAGCTCATCCCAATTGATCAGCACGCCGCTGGCGATCACCAGGTCTTCGAACAGCACGGGGATGTTGGTGCGTCCGCCGTAGGTGTGCAGCAGGCCGAACTCTTCGGTCAGCGAGCGCGACCAGATGGTCTTGCCCGTCTCGCCGTCGAGGCATTGGAAGTAGCCGCAGACGCCCATCGCATAGATGCGCCCCGTGGCGGGATCGCCGACGCAGCTCGACCAGGCGACGCGTTCGGCTGGCACGTCGCTCAAGAAGACGTTGAAGCGGTTCTCCCACAGCTTCTTGCCGGTCGCCGCGTCGAGGCAGAGCACCGCCTCTTGCTCGCGCGGGGTGCCGGGCTCAACGCGGGCCAAGGTGTAGAGCTTGCCGCGCAGGACGATCGGCGTGGAGATCGTGGCCGCTTCCACGCTCTTCCAGCGGAAGACTGACGGATCTTCGGCGTCGAGCGACTCAGGCAAGCCGGTTTCGCGCGAGATGCCGTTTTGCTCGGGCCCGCGCCAGCTTGGCCAATCCATTGGGTCGGCGGCAGGCGGAGTCGGTTTGGCATCATCCGCGGCGGTCGCGGCGCCGGCCAGGGCCAGCAGCGAGGCGGCGGTCAGCAGAAGAACGTGAATCGACAACCTGGCGCGAAAGGTCGAGATCATGGCACCTGGTTAGTGGGAGAGTGGAGATATGGAACCAAGGGGGTACGTCGAACGCGACAGGGCGGCAGCTCCATCAGGCATGTTGCCGAATATGCCGGTGGCGTCATCAATACCTGCAGGCGGGAACGCTTCTGTAAGATAAGTGGTTGGGCAGGCGCGGGCAAGCGGCCAGGGCGCCAGGCATGCCTGGTCCGGCTGGCATTAAACAACGTTTGCCAAAGGGATTGCGACAGTTCGTCGCGAGCCGGGCGCTACCGCGCAATCCCTCTTCAGTCGAACCACTCGTCAGCGGGGTCGAACTTCGGCCAGACGAAGTTCAGGATCGTCATCCGCCCCACGGCCCGATGCCGCGTCAACGGGCGAATCACCACGCACATGCCGGCGTGTATCGGCAGGAGCTCATCGTCGAGCTCCAGTTGCGCGTCGGGCTCGCACTCCAGGATGTAATAAGTCTCGGTTTGCCGGCGATGGTAGTGCCGCTGGGCGTCGGCCGAAATCTCCACCCGATGCACCGTGAACGGCACGTCGCGCGTGTCGGCCAGCCCACGCCGGGCGATGCCGCAAGGGCAGGCGACTCCGGCGATCTGATCGAAATCGACGACTTCAAAACCGCGCTTGCTGGTCGTGGCCATGATCTATTTCGCTCCGTAACCGTTTTTGCCTCATTCGGCCGGCAGATCGACGCGCCGCAGGTGGAGGTAACGCACGCCCGAGCGCTTTGGTTTGGCAGCCGGGGCACTTGAGGAAACTGAGTACGGCTCCAGCGAGCAGGGGCCGCCGCGCAGCAGCTTATCGCCCGTGAGCGAGACTTCGGTCGTCCCGCCCGGCACGGTCGCTGATAGCAACTCGTCATCCGACTCGCCGGGGACCAAGAGCGCCACGCGGCGCTCAATGGTCGCCGGCCCCACGATCACTTTAACTTCGTAGCGCCCCGGCGCGATGTCGACGAGCCAGTGCCCCGGCTCGTCGCCGCGGCATTCCTGCCGTGTGAGCAGCACGGGGTTCTCGTGCGACGTGCCGATCTCGATGCGTGGCGGCGCGAAGTGACGCGTGCTCTCGACGTCGCGAAACCAGGCTTCGTACTGCCGCATCCGTTCGGCGAAAACCTCGGGCTCGGCGGCGGCGCGGTCGTGTTCTTCGCGCGGATCGGCCAAAATGTCATACAGCTCGAACTTTTTCTCGCTCTCGGCAAACGGCCCTTCGCGCCAGCCGGCCCCCTGCACGAGCTTCCAGCGCGGGCCGAGCGCCGTGCAGTTGCGCCCCAGTTGGGGAACGTCACCGCGATGCGTTTGGATGAAGAGGGTGCGATCGGCCAGCCCCGGCGGCGCGGCATCGGCACCGCCTGTCCACAGCGGCAGCAAACTTTGACCGTCGAACTTCACGTCCGGCGGCGCAGCAACGTCACACGCGGCGAGCAAGGTCGGCGTGATGTCAATGTGCGCGGCCACGGTATCGACCTTGGCGCCGGGCGTGACATGCCCTGGCCAGCGCACCAACAGTGGTACGCGAATTCCCCCCTCGTAGACGTTCGACTTGCGGCCCCGCATCTGGCCATTGAAGCGATCCTGTTGCGGACCGTTGTCGGTCAAAAAGATCACGATCGTGTCGTCGGCGACCTTGGCGGCGTCGAGCGCGGCCAGCAGCCGGCCGATGTTCTCGTCGATGTTGGTGATCATGCCAAAGACTTTGGCCGTGGTGTCGTCGAGCCCGGCCGCGTGATACGGCGCGTCGTCCTGACCGCGCACTTCGAGCGGCAAGTGAGGGCAGTTGAAGGCCAGGTAAACGAAAAACGGCTCTTTACCGCGGCGATTGATGAAGTCGATAGCCGCGTCGGTGTACACATCGCTGCAATAGCCGTGCGTTTGCTCGAGGTGACCGTTATGCCACAACCAGGGGTCTTGATAGTGGTTCCCCTGCGGCGGATCGGACGCCTGCGCGATGCCACCGCCGCCGTGGACGAGCGACTCTTGAAAGCCCTGATCGCCGGCCCGCAGCGGGTAGTTATCGCCCAGGTGCCATTTGCCGAAGATGCCGGTGCGATAGCCGGCGCTAGCGAGCATTTCGGCCAAGGTGACTTCGTCGGCATGCATCATGGCCCGACCGCGGAAGGTGTCGACGACACCGGTGCGGTAGTTGTACCGGCCCGTTAGTAAGCTTGCACGCGTGGGCGCGCAGACGGGCGAAACGTAGAACCGCGTCAGCTCGAGGCCATCGGCCGCCAGTCGATCGAGATGCGGCGTGTGAATCTTCTCATTGCCGTGGAAGCCGAAGTCTCCCCAGCCCTGGTCGTCGGTGATGATCAGCACGACATTGGGGCGCGCGGCGGGCGCAGCCGCATCGGCGATGCACGGCGCCGACAAGTAGATCAATAGCGCCAACCAGGTCTTGAAAAGCTGATTCATCATGCGCGACTCCGAGACACGAGTGTTGACCGTCCCCCATCGTGCGCGAGTTTCTCGGCCGATGCTAGAGTGTGTTTCGCTCAGGTGAAATGGGTGCCATGTCCCACGCTTGCGTGGGCATGCGGGACATCTGGCATGCATGGCCACTTCGGAGTACCTCAGTGGCCATGGCACCCAACCAAAGCGGTCGAGAAAGCTAAAGTGCGGTCTGGCAGTGTCAGAGTGGCGAAGCCGCGGCCCGTTCGATGATCGAGGACATCTGCTGGCTCCAATAGCTCCAGCGGTAGCCTTCGATCTGCTGTCGGCCCTGCTCGGCAAGCTGCCCGCGCCGTGCCGGCTCGCGCCACAGTTCGACAATCGCCTGGGCGAATGCCTCGGGATCCTGCGCCGGCACGAGTAGTGCGGCGTCGCCTGCGTACTCGACAAAGGCGGGAATCCGCGAAGCGACGGGGACGCACCCTTCTCCCAAGGCTTCCAGCAGCGTTAGCCCGCTCGATTCCAGCCGGCTCGTCGAGACCAGACAGAGTGACTCGCGCAACAATTCGCGCAGCCGATTGGCATTGCAGTAGCCGCACCACTCGACGCGCTGGGCGATGCCCAGTTCCTGTGCCAGGGCTTCGAGCGGCTGCCAACTGGCGCGCCCCGCAGTGCCGGCGATCCGCAGGCGCCAATCGAGTGTCGGTTCTAAAGCAATCACGCGTGCGAAGGCCCGCAACAGCGTGGGATGATCCTTGTGTGGATTGGCGCTTTGCACCGAAACGAGCAAGGGTCGCGGCGCCGCTTCTATGGGAAGAGCTCGTGCGCGATCAATCACCGCGTCGTCCAGCGCGTTGGGCACGACGTGATTGCGCGGGGCCGATTGCGGTACGAACCGCTCGGCCTGGCTGCGCAGGAAATGCGACACGAACACATTGGCCGCCGCCTGCACCAGCGCGTCGCGGGCCCGGGCGTTGCGCCAACTCTCACCGATCCGCCGCCGTGGAGGCACTCCCACGTCGGGGGTGAGAAACTGCCAGAGATTGTGATGGTGTACCACCTGCGGGCAGCCCACGCGCGGCAGGTAGTGATTGTTCGTCAACAGGACGTCGGCCTGCTGTTGCTGTAGCCAGGCGCCCATGCGGAACGACTGCCACCACGTGCGCCGCAAAACACCGGCGCCGACGAGCAGCGGTTCGACGTGACATGCCGCGGAGGCGCTACGCAGTGCTTCGATGGTCGCCGGCACGCTGGCCAGCACTGTGACCTGAAAACCCTGGCCGATGCGGCCCGCCTGTTGCCAAGCTCGCAACAGCCCCGTGAGCACTGTCAAAGCGCCGCCGGGGCGAGTCGCCAGAGCGTTGACGACGAGCTTCATGGCTGCGCGTCCACCTCGGTATGCCATTGCTGCAACTGCTCGCGGAGCGCCTCGCGCGACAGCAGAATGGTGGGAAGCGCGCGTAGTAATTCTTGCTCGGCCGGCGCGGTCAAGTCGGGCTCGAGCGCTCGTTCGACTTCATGCTCCAACACGACCAGCCAGCGGGGGATGTCGAGCCCGGCGCCCGTCGGCGTTTCGGTGAAGTCGGCCAGTTCTTGTTCGAGCGCGGCGAAGCCAGGGGACTCTGCGCCTTGCCGGCGCTCGGCGATCGCCGGTGGCACCAGCGCGCGAATGCGGTCCAAGGCCAGCCCGCGCACGAAGCCCTCGGCCAGGTGATCGGCGATGGTCGGCAGTTGCAAGCCGTATTCGCGCGTCAATTCAGCCAGGCGGTTCAGGTGCCAATCGGCGGCTTCGGCCGTTTTCTGGGCGAACCCTTCGCTCCACAGCTCGGCCGCGCCGTGGCGATCGTGCCGCATGAGAATCTCGTGCGCGAGAAAGACCGGTTTAAGATTCCAGGCCACTCGGTCGTAGCGCCCTTTGAGCCGCAGCAGATCCAGCAGCGTGTAGAGCAATTCGCCGCGATCCGATTGCACGGCGATGTTGTTGTAATCTTTGTACTCGGCGAAGTTCTCGAGCACCGATTCGAGAATCACTTCGAGATGCGAGATTGCTTCCTTGCGCGGCAACTTGCGATCGAGATCATTGAGCAGTTTCTCGAACTGCCCGGGGTCGGGTTGCTCGGCCAGTTGTTCGAGCCAGGTGCCGACCCCTTCGTGCAGGATCGCCCGCAAGTTGCCGACATGAAAGAACGCCTGCGTGAATAGGTCGCCGCCATAGGTTTCGATGAACTTGACGAGTTTGCGCCAAGCGTCTCGATCGGAGACGCGCTCCAGCACCGTCAAGCGCAGCGCGCGGCTATGGCGGAGCCAGCGGCGCAGCAGCGTTTCGGTCAACGGCTCGAGATTTTCGATCAGCTCGGCGTCAGGAGTTTCACCGGTCTTCCAGGCGGCGGCAGCCGCTACGATCGATTCGACCATCGCCCGAAAGCCGTGGCGGAACAGTCGGTCGAACTCGCTGACGGCTCCCTTGCCGACCGGGTGAGACAATTCGAGTTCCTGGGCCAGCGACAGCAGCCGGCAGGTTTCGAGCACGAATCCCAACCGGGGGAGCGCTGAAACCAGGTCGAGCAGCAACCGTTGCCAGCCCTGCGCGGCGACGATCGCGGTCGGCGAACCGCCGGCCGCCAGCGGCACATAGAGCAGCGGCTGACCGGCCAGCGCCGCGCGCAATTCGGCCAATGCTTGCGGCGCCGCGGCGTGCTCTCCTTGCAGAATGGCCGTGAGCGCAGCCACGGCCGCGCGCTGCGGCGGCGCGAGTGCCTCGCGACCGTCTCCCGTCGCGCCGGCGGCCAGCAGATAGCGCGCCGCGTCGCTCGTGGTCACGGCCGTATAGATCACGCGTTCCATAATCGCCAGTTGGGCGCTGCGTCGGCGGTCGTATTCGACCAGTGATTCGGCGGTGCCCGAGGGGCGCGGCAGCCGCCGCCGCTCGAGCGTGCTGAGCAGCTTTGCCAGGCCGGCCTCATTGCGGCAGGCGTGTTCGTACCACTGAGCCAGCGTGTCCGCAGCGCCGAGCGATGCGTCGCGAGTAAAGCCGCTGGCGGTAGCCACCGTGGCGGCAAACTTCCAGAGTCGCGCGGTCGTAGCCAGGAAAGCCAGTCGTTGGGTAATGCGATCGGCTTCTTCGTCGAATTCGAGATCGGAGGTTGGCCCCGCGCTTTGTCCTTCGACCATGTCAGCGTCGATGCCATCGGCGGTGCTGTCGCGGTAGACGACCTCTTCGTAGGCCGCTTCGAAGAGATTGTCGTCTTCGTCTTCGTCATCCGCTTCGTCATCGAGCACGTCGCTGCCACTCGTACTGGCAGTGCCCGCCTCGCTGGCCAGGCGGAAGTCGGGAACTTCCCAAAAGCTCTCGGCGTTCGCCTCGGCGTAGTCAAAGAACTTGCGCGCCAGTTGCCAGGCTTCGGGCGGAGGGCTTTGGCCGGGTTCGCGCGCCAACAGTGGTCGCAGCGCGCGGTGCATCCAACGGCCGGCCAGTTCGTGGAAGGAGTAGCCGCCACCCGCCAAGGGCAACCATTCGGCCTGGCTTAACCAGTGCATCAAGAGCGCCATCGCGGCCACGAGATCGTCGTTTTCCAACAGCGATTCGACGACGAGCGCGCAGGCTTTGGCCGTTTGCAACTCGCCGGCATGCTCGCGCCAGAAGGCGACGTTGGCCGCCGCACCCCCGGCCTGACGCCACGCGGCGAGCGCCACCGCGACTTGCCTCGACGAATTGGCGCACTCGCGCCCGGAGAAGCCTTCGACCGAGCTGACTTCGACACTCGCGAACTGGTCCCACCAGTCGGCCAGGTCGCTCAGCTTGCGCGCGATTTCGTCGGTCAGCTCTGGTTGGCCGAGCGCGGCCGACTCGCTCTCGAGTCGCGAGGCCAGATCGAACGTGCGGCGCAACAGTCCGATCAGGGTGTCGGCGCGGTGATCGTGAATGGTGTTCTCGATCGCCGGAAACAGGCCGAACTGCGCCTGAAAGCCGAGAATGTTCCAAGGATCGACGAGCGCGCCGCACTGAATTCCGCGTCGCACCAGGTCGCGGATGTCGGCCAGGCAGGCGATCCCGCGGGCCAGCTCCCGGCCATCGAGTGCCAGATGTCCCTGGGTCAGGCGGCACTGGATCTCGCAGGCGAAACGGGCCGAGACCGCCGGCACGCGCCCGACGCGGGCGAGCGCCGCATCGGGATAGCCCATGCGGGCGAACAACTGCGCCAGGTGAACGCTTTCCAACTGCGCAGCGCGGTGCCGCGCAAGTCGTTGATTCAGGTCCTGCCGAGCGCCGCCGAACGGCTGCCGCAGCCGCGCCGCCTCGGCTTGCAGGTGCGCGCCGTGCGGGCCGGGTGTCCGCTCCAGCAGACGCTGATAGAAGGCGTCGCGATAGCGGGCGATGCGCGGCAGCAAGGTTCCCAGCGTCACCGACGAATCGTGCGTGTCGGGTCCGCGCCCGCTGGTGCCGGCCGCCATCAGCATGGTGCCAGCCAGCACGGCCGCGGCTTCGGCGAGCAAGTCGTTTTGGGCCTCGGCCGGCGCCGCGGCGACGCGCTCGAGCAACGCATCGAGCGTGACCCCGACAAGCACGAAGCGGCGGTAGTTCCCCCGCGCATCGATGCAGAGCGGGTCCCATTGTCCGAACTGGTAGTTCGGCCGCTTGTTGACTGGGTGATCGAAATCGTACGCCCGGGGGTCGACCGACAACTCGTCGAGCCGCTCCAGGCTGAAGTAGGCCTGTTCGAGCAAGTCGGCGTCGGTGTTCCGCAACAGATCGAGCGCCCGTTCGATGAGCGCCCGATAGCGCCCGGGCGCCGCGCCGGCCCCATTCCAATAAAGGGGAATCGTGCACACCCACTCGTGCGGATAGGGCTCGATGCGCTGCGGCGTTTGCAGCACGGCCACCGGTCGATAGCCGAGAAAATCGTTGAGCCGCTTCACGGCCCCCGCGGCGATCCGTTCGGTCTCGTCCCAGGGTGCCCCCTCTTGTAAGGTGGCCTCGAACAAGCGGACCAGGAAAAGCGGCCGAAACAGCTCACGATCGGTCTGGTGCGCGAGCAGATCGGCATGAAACTGCCGGTAGGCCGGCGCGACGTGCTCGAAGGCGAGCTTCAGCACCCCCCTGGCCTGCTCGACTTCCTGAAACGCCGGCTCCTGACCTTCTAACCGGTCGAGCTGCGACGCCAACACTTCGCCGAGCAGTTGCCAGGGGTTTTCGTCGGGAAGATGGGCCTCGAGTTGGGCCCACAGCTCGTTGACGCGGCGCGCGACGCAGGGGTCGCGGCTCCCCGAGGCGAAATTCAAATAACCGAGAATATCGTGCAGAGCCGCCTGACTGGGGGCTTCCGCGAGCCACTTTAACTCGCTGCGATCCATCCTAGCCCCTGGCGAGCGATTCAAACTCTGGACCTCCGCTGACAGCCGGTTGTGCCGCCTAGGCACATTGGCGACGAGTGTTCGGTTTGCCCGGCCGTCTTGCTAACGGGTCCATCGTAGGGTCCAAGGCTTGGGTGGTCCAGACGCTGAATTGCCAGCCCCAAATCGCGCAGCTAAAATGGTTTGCGCTGCGTCCACAGCGCGCGGTCGAACATTTCCGCAACGATTCGACCCCCCAGCGCTCCGTAGCGCCACGGGGGATACTTTCGTCGGACCGACCCTCTGGTACTCCGAGCATTCTCCCGATTGGCGCGCCGATGAAACGAGCTCTGACCCTTCCCCCGGGTGGGTTTCTCGCAATCCCAACGCCGGCTGTCGCGCTCCCCAGGCACGGTGACATCGTGTTGAACCAAAAGAACTTGCTGATCGGCCTGGTGCTGTTAGCGGCTGCCTTGCCGGCCGCCTGGTACTTCGGGCGGCGCGATCCTGGCGCGGCTCGCATGGCGGCGCTTACCACTACCGCGAGCGAAGGCTCGGCCCAGTCTCCGCCGCAGATTGTCGTGGCCCGAGGGCGCTTGCAGCCCGAAGGCGGGATCATCGATCTCAGCGGCATGGTCGGCGACCGGGTGGCCACGATTCCCGTTCACGAGGGAGATGTGGTCAAGGCCGGCACCGTGCTGGCGACTTTCGAGTCGTATCCGCTCCGCGAGGCCGAGTGGAAGCTCGCCCAAACCGAACTTGAAGAAGCGAAGCGCCGTCGGGATGCCGATCTGGAACTGGCCGAGGCGACTGTTTCCGAAACTGAAATTGCCAAACGCCAGGCCGAAACGATCGATCTGGAAATCGCCGCTCAGCAGAACCAGGTCAAGCTGCTCGAATCGCGGCTCCGAGTCGCTCAGAACGATGCCGCTCGTTTCAAAAAGCTCGACGCCGACCTGATCAGTCCACAGGAACGCGAACACAAAGCCCTGCTGCTCGAACAAGCCGAGCGCGAACTGGATAGCAGCCGTTCGCTGCTCGAAAAGCTTGTCCAAACACAAGAGCTATCGCGCCAAGCCGCGGCAGCCAAAGTGCGTTCGGCCAAGGCCAATGTGCAGCGGGTCGAACCGCTGGCCCGCATCCCCGCGCTCGAGGCCAACGTCAATCTGGCGGCCGAGAAGGCCCGGATGGCGCAGATCGTGGCGCCGACCGACGGCACGGTGTTGCGCATCTCGATTCAGCCCGGCGAAATGGTCGGGCAGCGTCCCATCTTGCAGTTCGGCGCGCTCGATCGAATGGAAGTCGTCGCCGAAGTTTACGAGACCGAGGTGAGCCGCGTGGTTCCCGGGCAGCCCGTGCAAATCACCACCGGCACCAAGGAAGCCAACTACCGCAACGGCGCGCTTCCGGCGCCCTTGCAGGGCCGGGTGGTGCGAGTCGGCTCGGTCGTCGCCCAAAACGAAATACTGGGGATCGACCCGGCCGAGCGCGCCGACGCGCGCGTGGTCAGCGTGACGATTCTCATCGAAAAGCCGAGCGACGCCGCTCGCCGGCTCGTGAACCTGCAAGTCAATGCTTCGATCGATACGAGTCGGTCGGCCAGCCCCGCACCGGCAGCAGCCGCGGCCGAATCCGCCGACCGCGCGCCGGACGCATAACGCGGCGCGGCATCAGAGGGAAGTCCCGGGCGTCCTGGCGAACGACGGTGGATCGGCAGCCGCATGAGTCGTAACATCCCGCTGGCCTGGCGCAATCTGATTTACGATCGGCTTCGCACGCTCGTGGCGATCGCCGGCGTGGCGTTTGCCGTGGTGCTCGTGTTTCTGCAATTGGGCTTCTTGGGCGCAGTGCGGCGCACGGCCACGCTCGTTTACGACGAGCTCGAATTCGACCTGCTGATTCACTCGCACGAGTACTTGCACATCTCCCGCCCTGGCACGATTCCGCAAGCGCGGCTCTTTCAGGCTCAGGCCACGCAGGGGGTGCTCAGCGCGCGCCCCCTGTACATCGCCTACATCCTCTGGATTCCGGCCGAAAAAGTCGGCACCACGCCCACCGGTGAAAGCGTTCGCCAGCCGGCCGACTGCGGCGGTGATGGCGGGCTATTCGCATCCTGGAAATCCAAGGTGGCCCCCAGCGCCGGGCGCCGCGCGATGCTGGTGTTCGCAGAAGACCCTGCGCAGAACGTGTTTCGACTCGAGAGCGTGCAGCAAAAGACGGAGCAGCTCAAGCTGCCTGGCACCGTGCTGGTCGATACCCTCAGCCGGCCCGAATTTGGCTGCCTCGACGAAGGGCTCGTCACCGATTTTGGGCGGCAGCGGCTGGTGATTTCCGGACAGTTCACGATGCCGATCGGCTTCGCCGCCGACGGCGCTTTGATCACGGGAGATACCACGCTCAAGCGGCTGTTTCCGCAGCGCTCGCTCGACGACGTATCGCTCGGCCTGATCCGGCTCGACAAGGGGGTCGACCCGCTGGTGGTCAGCCAGCAACTGCGCGACGCGCTTCCCAACGACGTGCAGGTGCTCACGCGCCGCGAAGTACTCGATGCCGAACAACACTACTGGGTCTACAAAACCAATGTCGGCGTGATCTTCGGCACCGGGGCGGTGGTCGCCCTGCTCGTCGGCGTGGCCATCGTTTACCAGGTGCTCGCCAGCAGCATTGTCGGGCACCTCAAGGAGTACGCCACGCTCAAGGCGATGGGCTACACTCCGCGGTATCTGTCGTTGCTGGTGTTGCAGCAGGCTTGGATCCTGGCCGTGGCCGGTTTCCTGCCGGGGCTGTTGATCGCCTACACGCTTTATACAGTGACCGAGCGCTTCGCACGGTTGCCCATGCACATGGGCATTTGGCTGATTGGCGGAGTGTTCGTCTGCAGTGTGATCATGTGTTCGCTGGCCGGATTGGGCTCCCTCAGAAAGGTGCACTCGGCCGATCCGGCGGCATTGTTTTAAGAGCTCGCTGGCGCTGCGGCCTGCCGGCTTGTTTTCCGCGACCGGCCGTTACCCAGCATCGCCTGATTCCGCAATCGTTATCCTGCAATCGTTATGTGGCGTCCTAAACGCGTACCGCTGGCCTGGAAGAACATCACGCACAACCGGCGCCGACTGGCGCTGGCGCTGGCGGGCGTGGGTTTCGCCGTGCTGTTGATGTGCATGCAGATCGGCTTTCGCAACGCGCTGTTCGATAGCACCGTCGAATTGCTCGAAAAGCTCAACGCCGATCTGATCGTCACCAGCAAGATGCGCTATGCCCTGGGAGTGAGCGATCAATTCGCGCTCCGCCGGCTCGACCAGATCGCTGCTTGCCCTGGGGTCAAGGGCGCCTGGCCGTTATATATCGAGACGCGCCGCGCGGTGCTCGATGTTCCCGTTCGCGATCTGGCGGGCAATCCGCTCGACCCCAAAGAGCCACCGCACCCCGGCGTGGGGCATCTCATTCGCGTGCTGGCGATCGAACCCGACGACCCCGTGTTTGAATTGCCCGAGGACGATCGCCGGCAACTACTTACGGTCGGCAACGTGCTCTACGACGAGAAGAGCAAGCCCGAGTATGGCCAGATCGAGCGTGGGACCAAAACCGACCTGGCCGGGCGCACGGTCACGGTAGTCGGTTTCTTCAAGCTAGGGACCGATTTCGCTAACGATGGCAACCTGCTCACCAGCGCTCAGACGCTTGACAAGATTTTTTACGCCCCGCTACGCACCAGCGGTTTAGGGCGCGTCGACGTGGGCGTGATCAAGCTCGTGGACGAGAAACAGGCCGAGCAAATCAAGGCGCAGTTGATCGCGCGCTTGCCCGACGATGTCGACGTGTTCACCAAGGACGAAATGATCGCTCGCGAAAAATCGTTCTGGCAAAACAGCACGCCGATCGGCTTTGTGTTCTTGTTGGGGACATTGATGGGTTTCGCGGTCGGCACCATCATCTGTTACCAGATTCTCTATAGCGATATCGACGACCACATGCGGGAATTCGCCACGCTCAAGGCGATGGGTTACCCGAACCGTTATTTCTTCGGCGTGGTGTTGCAAGAGGCGCTGTTTTTGGGCGGGTTGGGTTTCCTGCCCGGCATCGCCGTGAGCTATGTCTGCTATTGGTGGCTCGCGCGCCTGACCGGGTTGCTGTTGGATCTCACGCGCGAACGGGCGGCGTTCATCCTGCTTTTGACGTTGGCCATGTGTGCGACCTCCGGCGCGCTGGCGGTCCGCAAGATTTTCACGGTCGATCCTGCGGAGTTGTTTTAATCCTCGCGCATCGCGCGCGAGCCTGACAGGTACGCTTTGCCATGACGACACCAGACGCACCAAACAACGTATCGAACAACGCGCCGAACAACGTATCCAACAACGCGTCCATCATCGTCCGCTCCGCCAGCTCGGGCACGTCCTCGCAACGCGTCACCGGCGAAGAGAAAGAAAAGGTCGTCCGCGTCAGCGACGTCTCGCACACGTTTTACGAGGGGGATCCGCCCACGCAGGTGCTCTTCGACAATCACCTCGATCTGCTGCGCGGCGAGCTGGCGATCATGACCGGGCGCTCGGGTTCCGGAAAAACGACACTGCTCACCCTCATCGGCGGCCTGCGCCGCGTGCAGGAGGGGAGCGTGATGATCTGCGACAAGGAGCTGCGTGGGCTCGACAAAGACCAGATGGTCAAAGTGCGCCGCCGCATCGGTTTCATTTTTCAGCAACACAACCTGTTTGACTCGTTGACGGCCCGCGAAAACGTTTTCATGGCAATGCAGCTCAAGCAGCAGGTCTCGCCAGCGGGTCGCGAGCATGTCGACTCGCTACTGCGGCGGCTATCGCTGGGGCAGCGATTGGATTTTCGCCCGGCCGAGCTCTCGGGCGGTCAGCGGCAGCGCGTGGCGATCGTGCGGGCCGTGGTCAACGAGCCCGACTTGATTCTGGCCGATGAGCCGACCGCCTCGCTCGACGACGCCGCCACGCGCGACGTGATCGAACTGCTGAAGGAGCTGCGCGAGCGCACCGGCTGCGCGATCTTGATCGTCACGCACGACGACCGCATCCTGCATGCGGCCGATCGCGCGATTCGCATGAAGGGGGGCAAGATCGTCTCCGACTTGAACACCCGCCAGGTCGAGGAGATTATCCGTTTCTTGCGCAACTACAAGCTGTTTCGCGAGTTTTCGGCCGCCCAGATGACGAACATCGTGCGCGAAGTGGCCTACGAACGCCACCCGGCCGGCACGGTGATCATTCGCAAGGGAGACCCCGGCGATAAGTTTTATGTGATCAAATCGGGCCAGGTAAAAGTCACCGATAAAGAAAGCACCGTCGTCGACCAGGCGCCGATCACGCTGGGTCCTGGCGATTACTTTGGCGAGGTCGCGCTCTTGACCAAGAAGCCGCGCAATGCCAGCGTGATTGCGACCGAGCAGGTGGAGCTCTATTCGCTCGACAAGGACGAGTTCGACGCGGCGCTAGGGCGCAGTGAAACCTTCGAAGAAGAACTGCGCCGCGTCGCCTACGAGCGGCAATAACGTCGCGATCCGCCGGCAGGCCTACCGCAAGTCGTCAGGAACGTTCGAGAAATAACTTCGCACGATTCCCCTCTCTCCTCGCGGGAGAGGGTAAGGTGAGGGGGCAGAGTTAAGGGAGCTAGGAGAACTGGAAGTTGTTTCTCGGCCGTTCATCATCACGCGCCGTCGCGCCACATGGCGAGGGAGTGTTCAATCGTGCGACCTCGCTGGTCCGCCTGGCTCTATGCGGCGCTGTTGATTCCGACGACCGCGACGCTCTTCGCGAGCCGCAATCTGCTGTACGCGGCAGGGTACGACGCCTGGGCAAGTTGGCTCTTGGCCGAGGATGGGCCGTTCGAGTCGCTCGGCGCGGTTTGTTGCCTGCTCGCCGGCCTGACGTTTCTCTATGCGTACTTTGGCCGGCCGCAAGCGAATCAATTCGGCGGCTTTACAACGCGTCGCAATCTCTTCTATCTGCTCGGCGGTTGTGTGCTACTGTTGATGTTCCTGGAGGAGATAAGCTGGGGACAGCGGCTTTTGGGACTGCGTACGCCCGACTGGCTCGCGCGACACAATCGGGTCGACGAGCTGAACTTGCACAACCTGGCGCTGTTTCAGCCCGACCGTTCGATGAACTACCTGCAAGTCGGCTGGCTCGCCGCCACGCTCGGCTATCTGGGGTTGCTGCCGCTCTTGGTCTGGGTCAGCCCGCGCTTGCGCCGTGGTGTGCGGCACCTGGCTCTGCCGGTGCCCAGCCGGGTGATCGCGGGCGCCTGGTGGGGAGCCGTGCTGGCATCGCTTTTCGTTCCCGCGGGCAATTCTGTCGTGGCCGAACTGGCCCGCAGTCAAGAAGCGCCCGAAGTGATGGAGCTCACCTGCGAGTTTCTCTTGCTGGTGTTCGCGCTCGAGACGGTGCTGATCGTGCCCGACACGCTCATGCTACCGGCGCGCCGGGGCTGGATCTTTTTGGCCCTCTCGATCGCCAGTCTTTTGCTCGTCGTCGGTCTGCAATTGCGCGATGTCAGCCCGCGTGAAATCGAAAGCGTGGGGCGCGCGACCCAGGCCCAATACCTGGCAGCCGCCGATCGCCCCGACGAGGCGCGCCGCGCGCTGCTGGCAGCGGTCGAGCTGTGGCCAACGAATGTCTCGGCGCTGGCACGCCTTGGCGCGCTCGACATGAACGCCGGCGATTCGCGCCGCGCGGCCCAGCGCTTCGAGGCTGCCTTGCGAATCGATCCCCGGCAGGCCGAATGTCGCTACTTGCTCGGGATCACGCTACTCGTGCGGCGCGACCTCGATGCCGCTGCCGAACAACTCGCCGCGGCGGTCGAGCTGGCCCCGGACAATCCCGACTATCAAGAGCAACTCGGACTGACCCTGTTGCATTTAGGCCGCTTGGACGCGGCGGTGCGCCACACGGCCGCGGCGGTGCGGTTGGCCCCGCGCCGGGCTGACACCCATTACAGCCACGCGCTCGTGCTCGTCCAACGTGGCGAGCTGCCGCAAGCCGCGGCCGAGCTGGACGCGGCCCTGCGGATTGCACCCGAGATGGCCGAGGCCCGCGAGCAACTCACGCGCGTGCGCGACTTGATGAAGGCGTCAGCCTCGCAGCCGGAGTCAGCGAAGAGTAAAGCTACCCCTTAGCTACAGCACTCGTAGACCAGCAGGCCCTGCGCCTGACGCACCTTGTACTCGGCGATTTCCCAACCGATTACCGCGGTAATCAAGTCCGCCTGCGCTTGCTGCTCGGCCAGGTTTGCCCGCAACACGTCGAAGTACGTGGCCTCGGCGTGTTCGTGTCGCGACTTGGTTTGAGCCACGAGCTCGATCGCTTCTTCGAGTCGCTGCTGGGCCAGCGCGACTTGCCTGAGTCGGGCATCGCGCAGAATCACCGCCTGGCGAATTTCCTCCGACACGGCCTGCTCGCGCTCGGCCAGGTGTCGCATGATCTGGGCCCGACGGTTGGCCAGTTCTTCATCGACGTCGCCCGAACAGAGCGCGTGCAGCTTCGACAGCAGCTTGCAGGGGCCGTCGGGAGCGTCGTTCCCCAGCAGTGGGCTGACGCTCTTCAGGAAATCGCGCACGGCCGGCAGCGTGCTGCGATCGAGGTTGCTCCCCACCACGCGAATGGCGTTGAGCTCGGGGCGCATCGCCAGACCATTGGCCACGAGCGCTTCGGTGTCGAGCGGCTCCGCGGTGACCCGTAGCTCGACGACCGGCCAGAAGCGGAACGGATCGCCATCCTGCGGGAATCCGAGTTGCCGCCGCAGTTGCCCGTTGATTTGCTCGATCGCCAGGTCGACCGCGACGCGGCCGTCGAGGGTTTGCATGCGCTGCGGAAACAAGCGATCGCGGGCTTCGGTGGCTTCGACTCCCTGCTGGACGGCCTGGGCCAGCTTTTTCTGGCCGGCCTCGATCTCGCGCAGACTGGCGTCAAGGATGTCCCGTTTGGCTTCGACTTCGGCTAGGCGATAGTACATCTCGAGGGCGGCGCCCCCCGACTGGTTGCGCGCTTCGGCCTCGGCGTAGGCCAGCACTTGCCGTTTGACTTCGGCGGCGCGATCGGGATGGCACAAGCGCTCCTTGTCGCGCAGGGCCCGCCGTTCGCCGGCCAGCATATTGCCCAGCGCCGAGTTGGTGACGCCGAAGCATTGGGCCTCGATCGGGGTCAGGCCGCGATACTCGGGTTGCTCGATCCGCTCGAACCCGGGGCCCAGCAAGGGGGGCAGATCGTCGATGTTGGGCACCAACGAGCCCCGCTCGACGAGTGGCAGCGACTCCGCCGTGGGGCGTGGGCGGCAGCCGCAGGGCGTGGCGGCCTCGGCGCGCGGGGCCAGGGTCGACCAGCCGACGAGCAGCATCGCGATCGAAAGGTTCTTTCGCCAGGTTCCGCGCATGATGCGTATCC
>CAZBWM010000086.1:0-29317 GCA_964495375.1 uncultured Planctomycetaceae bacterium
TCGAGTTTTTTTACGCCATCGACCAACCCAGCTTCGCAGCTACGCTGGTTTAAGGCCTAGGCCACCGTGGGCAGACCTTGAACTGGAGATGGTGGTTAGTGTCGCCGCCATTGCTCTCGGCGGACGCGAATCATCGTTCGTTCTTGGCCGCGCAGCGGCCGCGGCGCTTAGCCGTGGGTGAAACCCACGGAACCTTTCGCAATAAAGACGTCAAGCCGCGCAGCGGCGACATCGGCCCTGCTGTGAGGTTGCGAGTCCACGGCGACCTCTTATTCGACGTCGCTTCTGCTCGGAGTTGTGGCTCGCAGAGTAGCCAGTGAAATCAGCCGCCTCTGGGCGGTATTTTCATGCGCGACGGTAGCTGACGAAGCGCCTTACAACGACGTATCATGGCGACATGAATGCTTCATTCGTGCGAGCAGTCTTTGTGATACTGGTATGTCTTGGGCTACTGGTCGTTCTCTGGGGCACTGTCGGACAATACTCGACTGGTAGCGAATTTGGGCGAATCTTGATTCGAGACCTTGGGTTGCCAAAGAACGACGCGATGGCTGACAAAGCTGCAACCACCTATCGTAGGGTTTCCCAGCAAGACAATACGCTTGTGATTGGACTAGGAATTGGCATCGTGGTACTCGCGATCATCGGATTCGCAGCGGCCTGGAAAATAAAAGACCCTGACGAGGATGAGTGGGCTTCTCGAGTAATCTCGGAATCAAACTAGCCACGCCTAATGCTTGCAGATTCGCCCCCCCAGGCGGTACCATGCTTAGCACACTTCGGCTGGAAGACTTGCCCGCCGTTGAGGTTCCATCGACCTGATCCACGTCCGCCCCCTGACGAGGTCGATCATGAGTACCGCCTGTCCAGGTCCGCTGCGCCGCCGCGAGTTCTTGCGCGCCGGCGTCTTGGGCCTGGGGGGACTGTCGCTGGGCAACCTCATGCAGGCTCGCGCCGCCCAACCGGCCGCGATGCGCGATACGTCGATTATTCTCTTCTGGATGTGGGGTGGGCCGAGCCAGCTCGAAACCTACGATCTCAAGCCCGAGGCCCCCAGCGAGTACCGCGGCCCCTTCCGGCCGATCGCGACGAACGTGCCGGGCCTCGACATCTGCGAGCTCTTTCCGCAGCAAGCCCGGCTCGCCGACAAGTTTTCGCTCGTCCGTTCGTTGCACCACGAAATGTCGGCCCACAACGATGGCTCGATCGAGGTGCTGACCGGTAAAACGCCGCGCCTGCCAGACCCCACCTCGACGTCCCGCAGCGAGCATCCCGATTTCGGCATGGTCGCCGCCCGCTGCCGCGGATCGCGTGCCGATGGCCTGCCCAACTACGTCGGCATTCCCCGCCAGCCGTTCATGACTCAGCCGAATTATCTGGGGGTCAGCCAGTCGGCCTTCGCCACCGGAGATCCGGCCGTCGACAAGTTCCGCGCCCCGAATCTCGAGCTGGCGGCCGGTCTCGATGCTCGCCGGCTCGACGATCGCTCCGGCCTGGTCACCCAGTTCGATCGTTTCCGCCGTGGGCTTGATCTGCACGGCTCGCTCGAAGGGACGGAAGACTTTCGCACGGGCGCCCTGCGCGTGCTCACCAGCCAACAGGTTTCGGCCGCGTTTGATCTCGGACGTGAAGAGCCGCGGCTTCGCGACCGTTACGGTCGCCACCTGTGGGGGCAGAGTTTTCTGCTCGCCCGCCGCCTCGCCGAGGCTGGCACCGCCGTGGTGACAATCGACGCGCTCGCCCCCACATTGTCCGATCGGTACTTCAGTTGGGACGATCACATCAATCCCCAAACGCGCTGGGACATGGCCGACGCCATGCGCTACCGCGCGCCGTTTATGGATCAAGGGTTGTCAGCCCTGATTGAAGACCTCCACGAGCGAGGTCTCGACCGCCGCATCCTGGTCGTAGCCATGGGAGAGTTCGGCCGCACGCCGCGCTTGGTCAACTCGGCCGGCTTGATCGGCCGCGATCACTGGCCCGCCGCGATGTCGGCGCTGGTTTCCGGCGGCGGATTGCGAATGGGGCAAGTCGTCGGCGCGACGAACTCCAAGGGAGAATTCCCGCAAGAGCGCCCGCTCACGCCGCAGGACCTGCTGGCCACGATGTATCGCCATCTGGGGATCGACCCGCGCCACGAGTTCGCCGATTTTGGCGGGAGGCCCATTCCCATTCTCCCCCACGGCGAGCCGATTCGCGAGTTGATCTGATTGATCGCTCGCACGAGCTCCCCCACACCTCTTTGAGAAACGAACCGCATGAAGCGCATTCTCTATCACGTTTCGTCCGACTGGCTGGCCTCGGTGGGATTGTTAGCGCTCAGGCTGGCGGTTGGCGCCGCCTTCGTGCTGCACGGCTGGCCGAAGATCCAGGCCCCGATGAACTGGATGGGGCCCGACGCCACGATGCCCGGCTGGTTGTTGGCCCTGGCAGCGATCTCCGAATTCGTTGGTGGCATCGCCCTGATTCTGGGGCTTTTCACGCGGCTGTTTGCGTTCGGCCTTGTCTGCACGATGGCGGTCGCGGCGTTTCAGGTGCATATCGCCGCGGGGCACCCGTTTGTCGCCCAAGGGGGGCCATCCTACGAGCTGGCGGTCGTCTACCTGGCCGCATCCTTGCTGTTCTTGCTGGCCGGGCCTGGCCGCTTGTCGCTCGACGCCCTGCTGTTCGGCGCAGCCCGCGACGACGGGGCAATCTGACGCCGCGCCGCCATCCAGGAAATCCATTATTTTGTACACAATACTGGTTGACAAACAGCCACCCGCCCTCTAGGATGCTGGTATGGCCTGGGAGCGTTCCCGAGCCAATTGCCCGATAGCTGCCGATCGACCCCAATCGTGGCCCGTTGAGTTTTGTGCCGGATTGTGGGCATTTCTTCGCGAAATGCATCACGCCCCGGCTCCTCCGGGCCGCCGCGATCGAACAGTCCAGCGGCCGCTTCCGGCAAGCGATAACGATGCGCGCCGGGGACTGGAGTCGTTCCAGCGTCGGTGTCTGGAACCGCCGAGCCTAAGACGATCCACTGCCCTGCACGTCGTCGAAGGTGGTTCCTGACACCTTTCCACTGCGTGCGACGTGGAAGCTTGTTCGCCGTCGTGTTCAGTCACTTCAGCGAGCCCGCTCGAGATGCGCTTGCTTGGGCTGACGTGAGTTGGCTTGCGAAATTGGCCGCGCAGCGGCCGCGGCGCTTAGCCGTGGGTGCCAACCCACGGTAGCCTGCCAACAAAGTACCAAGCCGCGCAGCGGCGACAGCGGCTTGGCGAAAAGAGTGACACCCGATCGAGAAATGCGAGATCTGTTCTCGCGCCGAATTGGCGCGAGCCCGCTCGCTCTGCGCACGAAGGAAATGACAAAGCACATCCGCAAAAGGCACAGAAGAACACAGAACGATCGAAGCGCGCCACACCGTGCTGTAGCGTGAACTTCTGTGTCCCTCTGCGTTCTTCTGTGGATGCATTGCCGTTTGGACGCGTACCGAAAACCAAGATCACGTTGACCACCGAATTCACAGATCACACGGATGAGGAGAGACCCGATTCAAAATCCGTGCAATCCGTGTCATCCGTGGTTCAGAACAGGCCACAGGCTACAGACCTCAGGCGACAGGAAAGATCAGGCTTCGGACGCAAACGGCCGCCGTCGGACGCACGTCGGACGGTGCTCGGACGCAAAACGCCGCGAGCTGTCATCGCCCCAAGCTGTGCCGACTATTCGAGTTCGGATGCAATACGAAAACCTTCGGACGGTTCGGACGCAAAATCCCGGAACACTTGATTGAAGAGGCGCGAGGCTTGAGTCCAGTGGGGCTCGAGGAAGCCGGACCCAGCTCGACGACTAGCCCCTTACCTCTGACCCCTCGCCCTGCTTAGGACGCAAAACGGCCCGTTTAGGACGATCTAGGACGCAAACATTTCCGGCTTTGCGTCCTAAGGTCAAGTGCTGTTGTGGCAATGACTTAGTTGCTGTTGTGTCGAGGTTAGGACGGTTAGGACGCAAATTCCCGGAACACCTTGAGAGGGAGCCCCACCCAGCCGCCCAAATGCGGTCATCCCCAGAAAGCCTTGACCACCTGACTCAGATGCCTACGCTAATGAACTGCGGACTCACAAACCTAGCGACGTTCTGCGGTTACGACATCTTGCGAAGGGACGGTCGCAATGCCCACCATCCGTGACGCTCGCAGTCAGTTCGAGCATGCCGCCGGGCACGATGCCGGCGCCGGTCGTTCTCCTTTCCGTCCGCCGGCCGCCGACCTGTTGCGCGTCGGCTCGCGACGCTGGTTTGTGCAAACCGGTCTGGCGGGCCTGGCTGGTTTATCGACCGTCGATCTGCTGCGGGCGCAGGCCTATGCCTCGGCCAGTGGCGCAACTCCCCCCAAGCGCGCGGTGTTGCTGTTCTGGCTTTCCGGCGGACCAAGTCACCTCGACATGTGGGACCCCAAGCCAACCGCGCCGAGCGAAGTGCGCGGGCCATTCGGCACCATCAGCAGCCGCGTGCCAGGCATCGAAGTCTGCGAGCATCTGCCGAAGACCGCGGAGATCATGGACAGGCTGACGATCTTGCGCTCGGTCGATTGTAGCGCCAGCAATCATACGCCGATCACCATGCAGGCTGGCAATCCACTAGCGCGGCGCACCGACGATGGCAAAGATGGCGGCGGATACCCCTCGATGGGTTCGATCGTGGCCCGTTTTCGTGGCTCGAACGATCCGGCCATGCCTGCGTTTGTTGGTCTGGCCGAAAGCTGGAAGGCCGATATCTGGGAGTCAGGGCACATGGGCAACCAGTACGCGCCCGTCAACGGCGCGGAACTGGCCGGACGTTTCGCGCTCCCTAAAGGGGTCGCCGTGCCACGTTTGGCCGATCGCAACCAGTTGCGCAGCGAGTTTGAGCGGCTACGGCGCGGGCTCGATCAAACCGTCACGCTCGCTCGCACCGATCGCTACCAGCAGCAAGCGTTCGACATGGTGTCGTCGGGCAAGGTCGAGCAGGCGTTCAAGGTCGACGACGAACCTCAAGCACTGCGCGAAGCATACGGTCGCCACAGCCTTGGCGAGAAGGCGCTACTGGCGCGCCGCCTGGTCGAAGCAGGCGTGACATTCGTCGTCGTCAGCGCGCACTGGGGCTACTTCGACCATCACGGAGACGAAGTTCGTTGGGGCGGTATCGAGAAGGGACTCAAGCCGATACTGCCAGTGCTCGATCAAACGACGCACACGTTGATTACCGATCTCGAGCAACGCGGACTGTTGGATAGCACGCTCGTGCTGATGCTCGGCGAGTTTGGCCGCGACCCCGTGATGACGCGCACCGCGGGGCGAGGCCATTGGACCAACGTGATGTCGACGCTAGTCGCCGGTGGCGGCTTCGCGCATGGGCAGGCCATCGGCAGCACCGACCGCACCGGGCATTCGATCAAAGAACGCCCGATCAAACCGCAAGACCTGGCGGCCACGGTATTCGACTACCTGGGCGTTGACCTGGAGTCGCAGTGGCTCAGCCCGCAGGGGCGTCCGACGCCGATCGTCCACGACGGCGGCCGGCCAATCGCCGAGTTGCGCCGGACAGTTTGAGTGCGCGACGGCACAGTAGGAAATTGAGGCGTCCGCTGTCCGAATTGCGGTCGCTATCAGCCGGACAACTTTGCGCAATCAGCCCATTCACAGGCATGATTGGCACGGTTGCCAGCAACTGTATACGATGCGTTTGTCGCGGTTCTGCGAGCGCAAGAACCGGCTGTTGTATTGCCTGCAAAGGTGCCCAGCCATGATCTCCGCAGTTTGGTTAGTCGTCGCCGCCAGCATTGGCATCGACGTCGGTTGGCAGCCCGTGGACGAAGGAGGCTACGAATTCCTCCTCCAAATCGAGCCCGAGCAGTTGGAACGACTCAAGGCCGGCGAAGCCCTGACGAGCGACTTACCCCAGTTGCCAGGTCGCGTGGTGCGCGCGCATTGGTTGGTCGGCACCGATCCTCTTCCGCAGATCACCTTGCCCGCCGCGGTTTCCAACGACGCAGCGTCCCCTGACGCAACGCCTGCGGAAGAGACTTCACCCGCCGAAGCCGGATCCTCTGACGCAGCGCCGGAGCCAACGACGACCAATCGACCGATCGCGCCGACCATGCCGGGCGAACTTTCGTTGACGGATGGTCGCTCGACTACGAATCTGGGCGCCACGAGCGCGGCTTCATTGGCCGATCGCAGCGCGACCGCCGATGCTGCCGCTGAGCAACCAGAACTGGCGCTGGTGGTTCCGCCTACGACAGGGGCTGCGGCCGACGCAGCAACTGCCGACTCTTGGCATTCCGCTTCGCCATCGACCAATCAAGAACCGGCGCCAGTCGCGGCGGCCAGCTACGCGGAGCTGACTGGCGTGGGGCCCGTCGACCCAGGCGAAACAGATGTCGATCTATCCGATGGATTGGACGACACGCATGCTTCGGTTGCGCCACGATTAGAAAAGCAGCAAGGGTATGTTGCCGTGGCGTCCCCTTTTGCCAACTCCGCTCCAAGCGGGGAGTCCGCTTCGGCGTCAGCGGCCGCGGCGCTAGAACACCGCGCTCGTCCCAACACCAGTGCGACGGCAACGGGCGATGAAACTACCACAGACGCCAAGCACGACGAGTCGACCGCCATCACTGGCGCGTCGGGAACCGATGAGCCGCCCGCGAACGACGAAGTCTTGGCCACGAGTTCGCCGCGCCCGCTGGCGTGGCTCGCGGCCATCGCCACGCTCGGCGCGTCGCTGGCAGGCAACGTCTTTTTCTTTTGGGGATTCGTCGACGCCAAACGCCGCTATCGCACGGCGCTACGCGATTCGGGATTGCTGCCGGCCTGAGTGAAACCGGCAGCCTGAACGCAAACCATCAAGGTGGAGCGCAACAAGAGCGCAAAAAAACACTGAACGCGGAAACGACCGAGCGGCCTTACTCTTCGCTCGTCGACGGCTCATCGGCAGCCACCGACTGGTCTGGATCGGAGGTAGCTCCGCTGCCATTCGAAGGGGAAGTTGCTTTGGTGCGCTTCGTGCTGGCAGCGATTTCGGCAGCCGCGCGAGCCGCCCGGGCGTGCCGCTCGGCGAACTCGCCCGCGAATTCTTCCGCGTCGTTGCCCGAGACTGGCAGATAGCGGATGGTGGTGGTTGTCGCCGGGGCCTCGACGGGTGCCGCCGCTTCGATCACGGGCGTCGCCTCGTCGGCAGCAGCAAAGGGGCGCGTGCGACGCGCACGGCGTCGCGCCGGGGGAGGCTCGGCGGTGTCAATTCGCAGCTCGGCAACGGGAGCGATTTCGTCCACATTCGGCAATGACTCGACCACTGCTCGACGCGGCGCTCGCCACGCCCGTCGCTGACCCAAATCATGAACGGGAGTTCCTTGGTCATGAAAAATTGCCGCCAGATGCTCGTGGCAGGTAAACACCAGCACCTGGTGACCGGCGGCGGAAAAGTCCTTCAGCAAACTCGCGGCCGCTCCGGCTCGCTCGGTATCAAAATTCACCAGCACGTCGTCGAGCACCACGGGAAGTGTCACTCCGCGTCGTGCGAACTCGGCTACGAGTGCCAATCGTAGAGCCAGAAACAACTGTTCGCGAGCGCCATCGCTGAGTTGCTCGATCGCGACGGCGCGGCCGCCGCGCTCCTCCAGCCGCAATTGCTGCTCGCCCCAAGGAGTCCACACTCGACTGTAGCGCCCTTGCGTCAAGCGATCGAGATACAACGACGCCTCGCGCAGCGTGGCCGGCTGATGATCGCGCTCGTAAGCGCGACCCACCGTATCGACCAATTGTTCCACGACGGCGAGCACCTGCCAGCGCTCCAGCGCGCCGCGCAGCTTGCACTCCACAACCCCGAGTTCGAACTTTACTTGACCATTGCGTGACTGGCCGGCCAGGCGTTTGATCTCCGCTGCTAACTCGCCGCGTCGCTCGAAGCGCAGGCGGCGAGATTGCTCGAGCGCTTGCCAGCGTCCGTCGAGCTCAGCCTGTAGGTTCGCCAAGGCCGCCGCGTCGTGTTGCGTCAGCAGTTCGGTGAGTTGCGCTTGCAGTGCGGGCGCGACGGCCGTGGCAAACTGCGCATCGAGTTGGGTCAACTTTTCGTTGAGTGCTCGTGCCTGCAGCCCGCGGGCGTACCGTTCGCGCAAGGCAACTTCGCTCGGCGCATCGGCCTGACGCAGCAAACGGCGGCGGCGCAAGCGACTTTGCCTCAACCGCCGCAGCCACGGCCGCGCCCGGCGATTCGTTTGGCGAATGCGATCGATCAATTGCTGTCGCTCGTCTGCTTTGCGGCGCTCGCCCGTCGTGAAGTCACGCAAGCGCTCGAGCTGCTCACAAAGGGTATTACCGACGATGGGCGCATTCACACGACCGGCCGCCGCAGCAACGCGCACACCCACGGCGTCGATGGCGCGGCGACGATTGGAGATCTCTTCTCGTCGCGTGGCGAATTCGGCCGACAACGCGCCGCGTCGCTGTCGCTCATTGATCAAGCGCCAGGCATGCGTCGGTGCGATCGCCGTGGGCAATTCCGCGGCGCGCAGCTCGGCATTCCAGCGGCGATGGGCGTCGCGCAATTTGGACCGCGCACTTTCGACAGCTTCTTCGGCGCGCTGTCGAGCAGCGTGCGACGATTGCCGCCGCGCGATGGCCGGCAACTGCCCTTCAAGCTCCGCGAGTTGCTGCTGGGCCGCCTGGAGCCGCGCATGCAGTGGCCCGCCGCCGGCAGGCAACTGGCGATCGAGCTCGTCCCGCTCCTGCTCGGCCGCTTGTTGCTGCGATTGCAACGTGGCAAGCTGCTGTCGACAGGTTTCCAGGCCACGTTTATTGCGTCGCTCGATCGCGATCTTGGTGCCGACCGCCGCGATACTGCCAATCAGACCCAGGAAAATCAGCGTTTCACTGAATGGCCCCGTCACGGCCTCGGGCAGGATAAATCCACTAACGAATAGCGCGATACCGAATGCGAACAGCACACCCAGCCCGCTTAACACCCAAGTCGGTAGCACCTGGCGATCGAGAAAGTGTCGATGTTGTTCGTCGAGTACGTGCCGTCGATCCGCAAGCTGGTGCAAGCGCTCGTCAAGCTGCACGCGTCGCCGCAATTGGGCCACAAGTTGGCCAGACCGTTCGAGCGCCGGCTTTAAGTCATCCGGCGTGAGAACGCCTGCTGACGCTGATTCGACAGCTTTTGCCGAGCGCTTACCCGTCGGTGTCTCCGCGCCCAGTGCGTCGAGGTCCCGACGAGCGGCTATCCAAGCCCGACGGGCCGCGCGGCGTTGTTTGGCCGCCTGCCGCAGTCGACGCACGGTTGCCGCCTCGACCATGCGCGGAACCGTGGCGTCGCTCGCCGCGGAGATGGCAGGCCCGATCGAACCGGCCACCACCGGAACCACCGCTGCGATGCGCAAGCCCGGGGCACTGCCGCCACGGTTTCCTGAAGCCGCTGCTGCAGACAACTCGTTGACAGGAGCGACGGCAGCCAGCCGAGATTCGTCGGCGGCTAGCGCACGTTCCAGCGCGATTACCTGATCCTCGATCTGCGCGACCCAGGGAAGCTGATCGCAGAATGCTTCGAGTTCGGCCAGTTCGCGGGTTAGTAGCCCCTTGGCTGGCAAGCGTCGGGCAGCTTTGGAAAGTCGACGCTTTCGCAAGCGAAGTTTGCGGAGATTGCGACGGCAGATTTCCGATCGACGTCGCGCAATTTCCAAGCCACGCAACAATTCGTCGGGGACTTGCTGCTGAGGGCCAAAGGCGGATAGTTCATGTCGCGTGCGCAAGCGGTCTTGCCAAGCGTCGGCCATGCGCCCGGCCGCTTCCACAAGGAATTTGTCGGCGGCCAGCGAGGTTTGCTCCGCTGCGGAAGTCGTCAACTCCTGGTCCAGCCGCCGCTGCTCGGCCAGGGCGGCGGAGTATTCGTCGGTGGACTGACCGAGCAATTGTAATTCGGCGCGAAGCTGCTCTCGTTGTGCCAACAAATCGCCGACACGCCCGGCTCGATCGTCGTTAGGCAAGAGACGCTCGCGCGAGACGGCCAGCTCTTGTACGACCTCGGCCAGTGAGATGCGGTCCACACCCGTGGTGAGTCGATACAAGGCAGCTGCCGCTGCGGTATCATCGAGAGTGGCCAACTCCTGCAGTTCGCGTAGGCCAATCGCGAATACACGTTCGAAGATCGTCTCGTCGACATTGCCAAACGCCCGGGCCAGATAGTCGGGTGGTAGCGGCTGGCCTTCGAGATTACGCAACTCCGGTGTGATCGCGCCGCGTCCTGCACTGCCACTTCGGGCAAACTGCACGTCGCCGGCTGCCGTCGCCAAGATCGCCGACCCGCCCCAGTTCGTACCGGCTTCGACGGGCGCAAATCGCTGGCGTTTGGCAGAATCAAAGCCGAACATTAAACCGCGGATAAACTCCAACAACGTGCTCTTGCCGGTTTCGTTAGCACCGTAGAGGACGTTCAGACCGTCGTCGAATGGCCCCAGCTCAAGCGACTGCCAGACGCCAAATCGATCGATGGCCAGTCGGCGAAATCTCACATCGTTCCCCTTTGCTCCAAGGTCATGGAGGCGGTTCTGCCCGTCTTATCAGCCTGAACGGGCTCGCCTCGAGGCCCGAGGAGATCGACGATCAAGGCCGCGGCATCGGCCAGCATGTCGTCGCGACCCTCGCCTTCGAGGTGCGCTAGCGCCGAACCAAGCGTGCCCGCCAATTGCCGCTCGTTTAGATACGTTTTCAACTCGATGGGTAACGTCGGATCGTCGACATAGCGATAGAGTTCGCGAAGCACGTCGCCAAGCAATGTGTCCTCGTCCGCATAGCGCGCGCCCCAAGGAGCAGTCGTGTGATATTTGATCGAGGCGGTCCAACAAGCCGGCGACCGGTAGCCGAACGTCGTTCGTGCCCGTTCGAGAAGCACGGGCAGGGAGGAACGCCAGCGGGCCGCGCGCTGGGCGTCGCATATTATTGAGACGTGAACTATTAAATTTGTATCTTGCGACGTGTCTTGCAAGGTGGCTAGTTGAGTTAGCAGGGCATCCTGCACTTGCTCGACCGATTCCAGGTGCTCGGCTCGCAGCTCGACATCGTGCCAACGCAACACATCGGTTGGCATCACGCGCAGACGCACGTCGTAGCGTCTCGGCCGCCGCTCGCCTTCGATTGGTGCACGGCGCGAGACCTCAACGAGCGTGCAACCATGCGTGCCAACCTCTCTCGGGCAACGTCCTTGAGGCGACCCTGGGTAAAGCATTACCGGCCAGTCGCTCGACAACACCTGTCGGTCATGCCGCCCACCGAGCGCCCAAAAGTCGACGTTCGAATTCTCAAGATCTGCGGCATCGAGCTGACCATCAGCCACGGCGAGCGAAAACAACTCGGCATCGAAGGCGAAATCGCCCGGTGGCAATCGTGTCGAGCCAGCGGCCGAAACACCGGCGATTTGGGCCAACACCACTCCGTCACGCTGGATGATTTGGGCCTGCGGGACGTCGCTAGCAAGACGGAACACGTTCGCGGGAAGCTCGATTCCTAAGGGCCATCGCCCGAGGCCATCGAGTGGACTGCCGGCCCAATAAACCGATATCTGACGAGCCGCGAGCCGTTGAAATTGGTCGATCAGAAAGGCAACGCCGCGCGGGCCCGAGACCCGCGGATCGACGATGTCGCCAGCTAGTACAACAAAGTCAACATGCTCAGACAGAGCCGTTTCGAAAACTCGCTCGGCCGCAAGATACGGCGCCTCGATCATGAGCTCGCGGAGCGAATCGTTTACCTCGTCCAGCCCGTAAGCTGGCTGTTCGAGGTGCAGGTCGCCTGCGACGAGGAAGCGGAAGGTTCGTTCAGCCACGGTATGCTGCTTCTAAAAGGCGGCAGGATCTCACAACCCGAGGGCATCGAGGACAGCCATCACCAATGGTCGCCCCTGTGGAGTTGTGGCGGTCGAGACCAATTCCAATCAAGAGCAAGTCTCGATGCGGCCAAAGTTTACCTGCTTTAGCGATTCTTGACCACGGAAGTTATAGACGTGCCTGAAGTTGTCCCCGCTAACAACTTAGAGGTGGAGATAATCCGTGGTCGAGGAGCGCCGCCCAGCGAGATTGCTATCACTCCGCTGTTGGTCGCTTCGGCTTTGGTGCGTTTCCCACCTGACGGCTCTTGCTTGGACGCGCGTGCCGACCGGTAGCCGTACTGGCGCGAGTTTGCGGTTTTCTGGCCCGCGACGCCGGCTTCGTCGCGACTGACGGCTTGCGCAAGTGGGGATTGTCGGCCTGACCGGTGAGCTCGTGCAAGAATCGGCTGGGACGCGTTGGACGGCTTTTCCCCCATCGCATGCGCGCGGCCGCAAACGAGATCGTTAAGCGCTCGCGTGCACGCGTGACGCCGACGTAACAGAGTCTTCGTTCTTCGTCGATGGCAGAACCTTCCGCCTCAACCGCGCGATGATGGGGGAGCAACCCCTCCTCGAGTCCGACGAGATAGACTTCGCGAAACTCCAGCCCTTTGGCGCTGTGTAGCGTCAACAAGGTGACTGCGTTGCGTCGTCGAGCGGAGTCGGCAGGGTCCTCGTCTCGTCCCGATAGGAGCATATCGTCGAGGAACCCGGTCAGTGTCGGCCTCTTGGCACGGTTCTCGTAGTTGGCCAGCGCGTTGAGCACTTCGTCGACCGCGTTGTTGCGCGCCAGTAGCTCATTCGGATCGGTATAAATCCGTGCCAACTCATCGCGGTACCGCAGGTGCAGAATCAGATTGCGAGCCGTGTCGACGAGTGGTACCGCTTTCAGCCGCGCAGTCGCAGTCAAAATGTTCTCGACGAAATCGTGGATGCCGGTCTCGGCAGCCGCGGGCACCGGGCCGCGAAGCTTCGGGTCTGCGAGCACGTCCCAGAGCGGTTTGCCCGCCTCGACCGCGCGGCTCAACAGCTTAGCGGTCAGGCTTGTCCCCAGTCCGCGCGGTGGCGTATTGAGAATCCGCAACAGTGCCTGGTCGTCGTGTGGCTCGACCAGCAATCGCAAATAGGCCAGCACATCGCGCACTTCCTTGCGGTCGAAGAAGCTCATGCCGCCGACAACGATATAAGGCACTTGCTGGCGGCGCAACTCGGACTCGAATGGTCGCGGTTGTTCGTTTGTGCGAAACAGGATGGCAAAATCGCGAGGTTCGCTGTCCGGCTGCAGAAGTCGTTCGCGTATTTCGGCCACGACGCTCTCGGCCTCCGCGACTTCGTCCGGCGCTTTGACAATTCGCGGCGGCTCGCCAGGTTGATCTGTGCGCAGCACCTTATCGTGCCGCTCACGGTTGAAGCGGATAAGTCGATTCGCGATTTCGAGGATCGGCGCGGTCGAACGATAGTTCTGCTCGAGCCGGACGACCTTCGCATCGGGCCAATCTCGACGAAAACCCAGGATATGGCTCACTTCTGCGCCGCGCCAGCCGTAGATCGATTGATCGTCGTCTCCTACGACGCACAGGTTGCGGTGTCCGGCAACGAGCGCTTTGACGATCTGATATTGCGGTTGATTGGTGTCCTGATACTCGTCGATCAAGACGTGCGAATAGAGTGCCGCCTCGCGACGGCGCACGTCGGCAAAACGCGTCAACAGATCCTGAGTGAGCAATAGCAGGTCATCGAAATCAACCGCACCGGCGGCGCGCAGCGCCCGCTGGTACCTTCGATAGCCGCTGGCGGCCAAATGATCCTTGTCAGTCGCGGCCAGTTCTGCGGCGCGGTCGGGGAACAGCCCCAACGTTTTCCAGCGACCGATCTGGCCGAGCAGATCGCCAGGGCGCAAGTGCTCGGTCGGAACTCGCAATTCACGTAGCACGCGACGTGCCGTGGTCTCCTGGTCGCTGCGATCATAGATTGCGAACTGAGCGGGCAGACCCAGGGCCTGAGCGTTGCGCCGGAGCACCCGCACGCACAACGAATGAAACGTAGAAATATGTGGTCGCTCGGGAGCCTTTTTCCCCAACAGGGCCGCAGCCCGCTGCTGCATTTCTGTCGCGGCTTTATTCGTAAACGTGACTGCCAGAATCTGTTCAGGAGGCACTTTGCTCCGCACGAGTTCGGCGATGCGGTGGGTAACGACACTTGTCTTACCGGTACCAGCCCCGGCGAGCACAAGAAGCGGCCCACTTAGGGTTGTAACTGCCTCCTGTTGGGCGGCATTGAGCTTTGAAGTCATGCGGTGGATCGTAGGAGGCATGCTGCTATGCTGCAACCGGGCGGTAATGTCCGGCGGGAATCGTCCGCAACTGTCATGAATTGGCTAAACCGGTGACTCCCGAACTACGCAGTTTGCCCTGATTGTGGCGGATTTCAGGTGAACTTGACCCGGCGCGCGAATGATCGATACGCTCCCGCCCCATGTTTTCCCAGTTCGCTCGACTCACCGCCGTTGTGTCGCTGTTGGCCGCTTCTTCCGCCAGCGGCGCCGAAACTCGGCCCGCTACGGGGGCGCCATCGCCTTCGACCGGGTCCGGAGCGGCGGCGCTGCGGTCACAGGTCTTACTCTTGCGTGATGGGCGAACGTTCGTGGGAAGCATTACGCCGGGTAAAGATACCTTCCGAGTTCAGGTCAACGAAGGCTTCGTGCAGGTGCCAGCCAAGGAGGTCGAAGGCGTGTTCGCCGACATGCCGGCTGCCTACGCCGAGCGTCGCCGGCGCTTGCCGCCGAACCAAGCCGCCGTGCACCTCGAATTGTCAAAGTGGTGCCTGGGACATCGCTTGCTAGTCGAAGCGGAACAGGAGCTCCAAACAGCCACGCGGCTCGAACCGAACCTGGCGGAACTGGATGTCGTCCGACGGAGACTCGAATGGACGACCAAGCCACGCACCCAACAACCGGCACCTGCTGAGATACCTGGCGAATCCTCTTTGCAGCCCGGCGCACCCTTCGTCAGCAGCTCGCCGCCCGCCGAGTCGTTCCCCCGCGACGTCGCCCTCGATCGCCTGGTGCGTGGGCTGTCAGCCGGCGTAACGAGCGATTTCACCACTTATATCCAACCTTCGCTGTTGAATCGCTGCGCAACGGCAGCATGTCACGCGGCGACTTCGGATCATGGGCCCAAACTTGTCCGATCGAGTCGACACGGACAGTTGCCGCGCCGCGTGACGCTACGCAACCTGGAAGAAACGCTGGCCTATGTCGACCGGGCGCGACCGAGTGAAAGTCTGCTCCTGAAAAAGGCCGTAGAACCTCATGGGGGCACAAAAGTCGCCGTTCTTGACCGCAATCATCTCGCCTATCGGCAACTTTCGCAGTGGGTGCGGCGAGTGAGCGGGGCGTCTGTACCAAATCTCGCCCCGGTCGTAGCTGGCGCGGCCGTACCGCGTACGGCGACTCCTCGAGGAAACATTCAGGCGACAGCCGAAATGCCATTGGAGTCCGACGATCCAGTTTCCGCAGCCGACAAATCCAAACGAAAACCTCGCGCCGCTGGTTCGCGGCAGGCTCCGTCCATCCCTTGGGTGCGTGAACTTCTCGACGACGAGCCGGCGGACGCAATCCCCAGCACTTCAAAGCCGAACGAGGTGGACGAGCTGACGGCTGAAATCGAGGCCGACATGGCTAACGATCCATTTGCCTTCGATCCGCCTGCCAATCGCGACGAACTGCTCGGGAAACCCGCCGCCGCCAGCCAGTTTATCCCGGTCGATGCCTTCGATCCGGAAATCTTCAACCGGCAGTTCTCAACGGCAATTCAGCCTGAAGCAAGCGTCACGAGGCCGACCGTGACTGGACCATCGGGCGGGCCCGATCTGGCCCCGCCCGATAGTGGCGATTCTCCCCGCTAGTCGTTATAACGGTAGACGTTGCGCAACGTCGAACCGCAATGCCGCGATCGGTAGATCACCGGAAATCTGCCCGCTCGCATTGGATCGCTTCGGCGATTTGATGCTTGTGCGTCGGGTGACCAACGACGACTGGGCTGGTGGGGGAGAAAGTCTGTGATGGTCGGCAACCAGCGACTCGTTAGTATCTTGGGCGCGCTTTTGGCTTACGCAGCGCACGCACCGGCTGACGAGCCCAGCGCCCCAGCGCCCAGACTTGCAGCGAGCCAACCGGCGACGGTATCCGAGACGTCGCCTGCTAGCGATGAACAACTGGTGATCCTGCCGGGCGAGATCAAGCTGGTCGGCCCAGAAGCACGGCAACGGCTGCTGGTTGAACGTCGTCGAGCAGAGCGTTTCGTCGGCCAGGTGACCAAAGATCTGACGCTGGTTTCGGCCGATCCACAAGTGGCCGCGGTCGAGGAGGGAGTGCTCGTCCCGCGCGGGAACGGCGAAACGACCATTTCGGCGTCAGCGGCCGGGCTCCAAACCACTGTGCACGTCACGGTCACAGGGCTCGACCAACCCTTCGTGTGGAGCTTTCGCAACCACGTTGAAAGTGTGCTGACGCGAACCGGTTGTAATAGCGGTGCCTGCCATGGCGCGGCGGCCGGAAAGAAGGGGTTCAAGCTTTCACTGCGTGCCTACGACGAACTGCGTGACTATTCCACGCTCACCAAGCAGTCGCTCGGGCGCCGGGTGGTGCCGAGCGACCCCGGCCGGAGCCTTCTTCTTACGAAGCCGACCGGGGCCATTCCTCACGGTGGCGGGCTTCGCTTCGACGTCAATTCGCTCGAGTACCGCGTGTTGGCGGAATGGATCGCGGCAGGTGCACCCGAGCCGCGCGACGATGATCCACGGATCGCCCGCCTCGAGGTTTTGCCAAACCAGGTCATTCTTGCCCCCGGCGCCACGCAGCAGCTTGTGGTACTGGCCCATTTCAGCGACGGTCACATTGAAGACGTGACCAGCTGGACTAAGTTTACTGCCTCGAACGCTAGCGTGGGGGATATCGACGACGCAGGATTCGTACGCGTTGTTGGGCATGGCGAAGGGGCTTTCACCGCTTGGTATTTAAGCCAGGTGGCAATCGCTACGGTCACTTCGCCCTACGAAAAGCCGGTCGCTGCGGACGCCTTCGCCGTAGTTCCGCGAATCAATCTCATTGACGAGCTTGTACTCGACAAGCTACGAGACCTTAATCTGCCACCGTCGCCCGCCGCGGGCGATACGGAGTTCATTCGTCGCGCGTTTGTCGACACGCTTGGTGTACTTCCTTCGCCAGACGAGGTGCGGGCATTTCTCGCAGACACATCGACTGAAAAGCGCACGCGGCTGATCGACACGTTGCTCGCGCGCCCCGAGTTCGTCGATTATTGGGCCTATAAATGGTCCGACTTGCTATTGGTCAACAGCGACAAGCTGCCGCCACCGGCCATGTGGTCGTATTACAACTGGATTCGCAACCACGTGGCAGCCAACACGCCATGGGATCGAATCGCCCGTGAGTTGGTGACCGCCACCGGCAGCACGCTCGATAATGGCGCGACAAACTTCTATGTCCTGCATCAGGATCCGCTCGAACTGGCCGAAACCACCTCGGTCGCGCTGCTAGGTATGTCGATCAATTGCGCTCGGTGCCACAACCATCCGCTCGAGAAATGGAGCAACAACCAGTACTATGCGATGGCCAACCTGTTCGCTCGCGTGCGTCTGAAGAGCGGCGGCGAGACAGGCAATCAGGTGCTGTTCGCAGCCGCATCGGGCGACCTGGTGCAACCACTCACAGGCCGGCCGCAACCTCCGGCACCGCTTGACGCTCCGGCGCTGGCGATCGACGATCCGACCGATCGCCGCGGCGCGCTCGCCGACTGGCTAACTTCACCAGATAACCCGTACTTCGCTCGCGCGATCGTCAATCGGGTGTGGGCGAACTTCTTTGGCGTGGCCCTGGTCGAGGCAGTCGACGACCTTCGGCTCACCAATCCAGCGAGCAATCCGCAACTTCATCAAGCGCTGGCGAGCTGGCTGGCCGAGCACGACTTCGATCTCAAGGCCCTGATGCGGCTAATTCTGGAATCGAGCACTTACCAGCGAGCCAGCACCAGTTCGGACGAAAACGCGGCTGATAAGCGATTCTATGCCCGCTACTATCCGCGACGATTGATGGCCGAAGTGCTTTCCGACGCCATTGCCCAAGTGGCCGGTGCTCCCAACGAGTTCCCTGGTTACCCGACAGGCTGGCGGGCCTTGCAACTCCCCGATTCGAACATCGCGAGCTACTTCCTGCAGAAGTTTGGTCGCCCCGATCGTGTAATCACCTGCGAGTGCGAACGGACCAGCGAGCCGAGCATGGTGCAGGTGTTGCACCTGACCAACGGCGATGCAATCAATGCCCGGCTTTCTGCCAAAGGAAACCATCTCGAACAGATGCTTGGCTCAGGAGCGACTCCCGAGGCGATCGTCGAGGATTTGTATTTGCGAGCGCTGTCGCGGCTTCCCACGGCCGCTGAATCGAGCCAGCTTTGCGAAGTGCTCCGCGCCCCCGCCGACGATCTCGATCGCCGGATTGCTGTCGAAGACCTGTATTGGAGCGTGCTCTCGAGCAAAGAATTCTTGTTCAATCACTAGGGCTGGTGCATGTTTCCAGGTTGCCGTTATTTGCTGTTTGCTGGAAATGGTATTCTCCTGGCGATCACGCTCGCCGCGGGATTCACGCACGCTGACGAGCCAATTGTGCAACCGGGCACAGCTGCGCCCAACGAGGCCGCAGCACAACCAGACTTCGCGGCGGCCAGCGCCGTGTTGCGCAAGTACTGCGTCGGTTGCCACAACGCCGACGACAAAGAGGGCGGGCTCATTCTCGAGTCGTTCGAGTCGCTGCTGGCCGGCGGCAAAAACGGCGCCGTGGTTCGCGCCGGCTCGAGTGCCGAGAGCCGGCTCGTGCGCGTGCTGACCGGTCAGGCCGAACCAAAGATGCCGCCAGAGGGGAGCGAAGCGCCGACCAAAGAAGAGCTCGCAATTCTCGCCTCCTGGATCGACGCTGGCGCCAAAGGCCCGACCGGCGCGCCCCCCGAGCCCTCGAAGCTCGTCGTGCCGCACATTGCCACCCGCGTCACGGCTCGCCCTGCCATCCACAGCATCGCCTGGTCGCCCGACGGCAAATTGCTCGCGCTCGGCGGCTATCGCGGCGTGCGGATTGTTACTGCCGAGAATCGCGCAACCTTGCGCACGCTCGACGGAGCGGTCGGTAACGTGACCGACCTGTCGTTTTCCGCCGATGGTAAACAGCTTTGGGGGGCTAGCGGAGAGCCTGGCTTGTTCGGCGAAGTCAGCGTTTGGGAAGTCGCTAGCGGCAGTTTGCTAAGCACCTTGCGGGGCCACAAAGATAGCCTTTACGCCTTAGCGCTTTCGGCCGACGGGAAACTATTGGCCACCGGCGGCTACGATCAACAGATCATTCTCTGGGATGCGCCGGCCGGCCAAATGTTGGCCACGCTTAGCGGCCACAGCGGCGGCGTGTTTGACTTGCAACTGCGTGGCGATGGCAAGTTGTTGGCGTCGGCCAGCGCCGATCGCACCGTCAAGCTGTGGGACGTTGCCACGCGGCAAAGGCTCGAGACCTTTGGCCAATCGCTCGCCGAACTGTACGCGGTCGCCCTCGCGCCTGATGGCCGCCGTGTGGCTGCCGGCGGCGTCGACAACCGCATCCGCCTATGGCAATTGAGCGACACGGCCGCCGAGGGAACAAACCCGCTCTTGGTCTCGCGTTTCGCACACGAAGGGCCAATCGTGCGGCTCGTCTGGTCCCCCGATGGGAAGCTGCTGGCCTCATCGGCCGAGGATCGCACGGTCAAATTGTGGGATGCCGATAAGGTCGACGAACGGCTTGCGCTGGATCCGCAGCCCGACTGGGGCACGGCGATAGTTTTTTCACCCGACGGCAAACAACTCGCGGTCGGCCGGCTCGATGGTAGCTTCGAACTGTACGACACCGCCAGCGGTAAGCCGGCGCCACGCGCCAAACCTGAACTCTTGGCCCTCACTCCACGTGGTATCGAGCGCGGTCGGACGATGCGCGTCGAGTTGAAAGGCAAAAACCTAATCGACATCCAAAGCGTCGAGGCCGGGCATCCGTCGATTGTCGCCGCGACGGTCGTGCCCACGGGAGATTCTCCGTCCGTCGCCGGCGAGAATGTCGTCATCGAAGTCATGGCAGCCGCCGACACGCCGCGCGGAAAGTACGAGGTCACCGTCGTCACGCCAGGTGGCAAAAGCGGCAAGCTGCCGATCTTTGTCGATGATCTGGCCCAGAGCTCCGAGCAGGAGCCGAACGATCGGGCCGACCAGGCCGCGACCATCGCGCTGCCGGCGACGGTCTGGGGCACGATTGCGACCGCAGGCGACGCCGATTACTACCGCATTGAAATGGCCGCCGGTCAGAGCGTTGTTTTTGAAGCCGCTACCAAGGAGATCGACAGCAAGCTCGACGCCGTGCTCACGCTGTCCGATGCGGCGGGCCGCTCCTTGGCGCGCAGTCAATTGTTCGATGGCGGTGCCGTTGCGATCTGCACCTACACGGCCCCGGCAACAGGAATGTACTTGCTGCGTGTTGGCGACCTCATGCAGGCCGGTTCAGCCGAGCATACCTATCGATTGTCGATTGGCTCATTCCCCTACGTGACGGGTTGGTTTCCCTTGAGCGTTCCGGCGAACGCCGAAGCCAGGGTCGCGTTGGCTGGCTTCAATCTGCCGGAAGGTGCCACGGTCTCTGTGCCAGCCGCAGCCACGGGGAGCGACGTCTCGGCACCCATCGACCAGAATGTTTATCGTGGGCGTAAAGCCGTGAAAGTCGCCGTTGGCAGTTTGCCCGAACTGCTGGAATCCGAACCGAACGATGTACCTGAACTGGCAACTGCGATCGCGGTCCCCTGCACAGTCGGGGGGCGAATCTGGAAAACTGCCGCGGCCGATGTGGCCGCCGCTACTGGTCCAGCGCATCAGGCCGACGCCGACTTGTACCGTTTCGAGAGCCGCAAGGGGCAGTCGTGGATCATCGAGACCGAGGCCGCCCGCCGCGACACGCCGCTCGACACCAAGATCGAAGTCTTCGACGCCGCCGGGCGCCCGATTGAGCGGATGCTGCTGCAAGCCACGCGCGATTCGGTGGTCACGTTTCGCAACATCGATTCTCGCCAGATCGACGTGCGCGTCGAAAACTGGGAAGAAATGGAGATCAACGAGTTGATGTATCTCGGCGGAGAAGTCTGCAAAATCTTCCGGCTGCCGCAAGGCCCCGACTCCGGCTTTCAGTTCTACGCTGCCCAAGGTTCGCGCATCGATTACTTTGACTCGAGCGGCACCGTGCATGCCGTCGGCGAAGCCTGCTACATCGTCGCGCCGCATCCGCCGGGCACCCAGTTGTTGCCCAACGGCTTGCCGGTGTTCACGGTTTACTACGAGAATGACGACGACGGGCGCCGCCGCTTAGGACGCGACAGCCGGTTGTCGTTCACCGCGCCGGCCGATGGCGCATACCTGGTGCGGGTCAGCGATGTGCGCGGCTTCGGCGGAGACGCGTACGCGTATCGACTGACGGTTCGCCAACCCCAGCCCGATTTCCGCGTGTCCGTCAGCGGTTCAGATCCCACCGTTAAGGCCGGCGGCGGACGTGGCATCACCTTCAATGCCGAGCGCATCGACGACTTCGATGGCGACATCACGGTTGAGGTGTCCGGTTTGCCGCCCGGTTTCTCAATCTCCACGCCCGTGGTGATTCCCGCCGGGCACTCGAGCGCGTCGGCCGTGTTGTATGCCATGGCTGACGCCCCCAAGCCAACGGACGAGAACGCCGCCGCGTCGAAAGTCTCGGCCACAGCCTCGATCAATGGGTCGCCCGTGACGCACGACCTAAGAAACCTCGGTCACATCAAGCTGGCGCCGCGCGGCAACGTGTTGGTGCGGCTCGAGCCGGCCGAAATCACGATCGCGCCCGGGCAATCGGTGCCGGCCACGCTCAAGATCGAGCGCTATGACTTCGATAACCGCGTCAATTTCAGCGTCGAGAACCTCCCACACGGCGTGATCGTCGACAACATCGGGCTCAACGGCGTGCTGATCCGCGAAAACGAAACCGAGCGGCAGATTTTCTTGACCGCCCGCAGTTGGGTGCCCGAGCAGTCGCGTCAGGCACATGCCGTGGGGGCCGACGCCGGTGGCGAGGCATCGCCCCCCGTCTGGATTCATGTGCGGCGCCCGTCGACGGTGGCGCAAGCGCCGGCTGGCCAATAGCGGCGTACGATTAATCAATTCGATGATCACGCCCCAACCACAGCCCGGCTTCCCATCCACTCGCTTACGCCGATTGCGCGCGCCGGCCCCCTGGCGTAACCTCGTACGCGAAACCCGCCTGTCACCCGACGAACTGGTGTTACCGCTGTTCGTGCGCGACGGTCGCGGGGAGCGGCGCCCGATCGCGTCGATGCCCGGCCATGCCCAGTTGTCGGTCGATCTGGCCGTGGAGGAAGCCCGCGCGGCACGGCAACTTGGCCTGGGTGGCGTGATTCTGTTTGGCATCCCGAATCAAAAGGATGCCGTCGGTAGTTCCGCCCTGACCGATTCAGGTATCGTGCAGCAGGCGACGCGCGCCATCAAAGATGCCGTGCCCGAACTGCTGGTCATTTCCGATCTCTGCTTCTGCGAATACACCGATCACGGCCATTGTGGGGTGCTGACCGAGCGCGGCGGGACCGCCGAACTGGACAACGACGCCACGCTGCCGCTGTTGGCCGAGCAGACGATCAGTCATGCCCGTGCGGGCGTCGATGTCATTGCCCCCAGCGGTATGCTTGATGGCATGGTCGGCGCGATCCGTCGCGGGCTCGACGGCGCCGGGTATCAACACACGCCGATCTTGAGCTACGCCGCTAAGTACGCGAGCGCCTTCTATGGTCCGTTTCGCGAGGCAGCCGAAAGCGCGCCGGCATTCGGCGATCGCCATGGCTACCAGATGGACCCTGCTGCTGGCTGGGGACAGGCGCTGCGCGAAGTCGAGTTTGATCTGGCCGAAGGTGCAGACGCTGTGATGGTCAAGCCGGCGCTGGCCTATCTCGATATCATTCGCGTCGTGCACGAGCGCTATCCCGGTGTGCCGCTGGCGGCCTACCAGGTGTCTGGCGAATACAGCATGGTCAAAGCCGCGGCCGCGGCCGGCTGGCTCGACGAACGGGCGACCGCGCTGGAAATGCTCACGGCAATCCGCCGCGCGGGGGCCGGCATTGTTTTGACCTATTGGGCTAAGGACGTCGCCCGCTGGCTGGGCGCGTAGCAAGTTCAGCTTGATCGCCGCTTGCCGCCGACACTTGATCGTTCGAGGATTCCTGGCCGTGCGAATTGTCTCCCTTTTGCCTAGTGCCACCGAAATGATTTGCGCTCTGGGGCTCGGTGACCAATTGGTGGGGGTGACGCACGAGTGCGACTTCCCAGAAACGGTCGCCAGCCTGCCGAAGGTCACGCACACGTCAATTCCTAGCGATGCCTCGAGCGCCGCGATTGACGGGCTCGTCCGCGAGCGGCTCAAGACTCAACTCGCTCTCTACACGCTCGATCTGCCGACGCTCGAACGGCTCAATCCCGACTTGATCGTCACACAGGCGCTCTGCGATGTGTGCGCCGTGGCCGAAGCAGAAGTCCGCTCGGCGGCCTGCCAATTACCGGGCAATCCACGAGTAGTGAACCTCGAACCAACGACTCTGGCCGGCGTGCTCGAATCGTTGGAACTGGTGGCCCAAGCGGCCGGCGCGCCAAACGGTGCGTGCTCGGCCATCGCAGAGCTGCGGGCACGAATCGACACCGTCGCCAAGCGCTCCACGGCAATCAGTAGCCGCCCCCGCGTCCTCGTATTGGAATGGCTCGATCCCCCTTTCTCCTGCGGACATTGGTCGCCCGAGCTGGTGCAGCTTGCCGGTGGGCAGGAAGTGTTGGGCGTGGCCGGCGAGCGCTCGCGAACTCTCGACTGGTCGGAAGTATTGGCTGCGCAGCCCGAAGTCATCTTGATCGCCTGCTGTGGTTTTTCGATCGAGCGGACGATGCAGGATGTGCCCGCGTTTGTCGCTCGACCCGGCATTGCCGACTTGCCGGCTGTCCGCGATGGCCGAGTCTATGTCGTCGATGGCTCGGCCTACTTCAGCCGCCCGGGACCCCGGCTGGTCGACAGCTTGGAGGTTTTGGCTCACGCGCTGGATCCTGCAATGCATCCGCTACCAAAACACACGCCTCCAGCGCGGATGTTGGATGCGGAGCTTTCAGAATTCTTCGCCCGTGTAAATCGATGACAAGTGACGGCGAATTGAAGCTATGCACGCATAATCAACATGCGGCTACGGCTAGTAACGAATTGCCGGTGTATTACAACATAAATGATTCGCTAAACGTCGTCTAAATGGCGACCAACGAATTCCATTGAACTCCCCCATGCCAAATGAATTCGTTGCGTCTGCGGGTCTCGATACCAGCTTTCTCCGATAACCATCTGACTGTTCCATTCCCACGCCACACGCCGCGACGATTGAAAGTGGGTTTTAGTCGTCGGATAAATGCGAATTGTGCGTTGAGTGCCACCTGGACTGGTGGTTTCCAGCATTATGCCTCGGACTTCCAACCGTTTGTGTTCGCAATTGGCATCCGTGAAGACGTCGACTCCGGGATGCAACACTGTGTTCGTCTCCTGAGGCAAAGCCTCGATTGCCTTCAAGATGGTTATGCCGGAGTCGATCGCGCGAAGAATGTCGTCATTGGTTGCGGCTCCGCCATGAACAATCGAGTTTCTTACACTGGTAAAGAGTGCCAGTGATCCGCCCACGTGTGCTGGCAACACACCAAGGTTTGCAAGAAGCTCAACTGCTCGTCGAAGCGAGAAAACGGTTCCTTCAAGGCGTCCAGTTGCTGCAAGATAGTGTCGTACCTCGCGCTCAAGCTGAGCACTCAGCAGCAACAGAGCAGCCTTCGGTGATCTCGCACTCTCTCTGAGGATCGTGGTTATGACGTCTTCGTTTTCCGTTTGATTACCGACGACTTGATCAAGGGGTGCCGGAAGTGCCGCCACCTCCTTCTCCAGTTGCTTTGTCGAACGATCGAGCTCATCGAGCCCCGCAAATTCAAAGTCCTGACCCAGAACTTTTCCCCGCTTTAATCGCTCCAGCAAACCTCGGAATTCATTCCGAAAGCAGTACAGACTGATAAAAGCAAACAATGGCCAAGCACATGCGGCAAGTGCTCGGATTAGATCTGCCCATTCTTTCATCACTTGCCCGCTATAGAATTAGACAATGCAACGACCGATGATCGACGCTTAAACAATCAATTCCTGCACCACGCGTCCTTCAACGTCGGTGAGCCGCATTTCGCGCCCGCTAAAGAAGTAGGTCAGCTCTTCGTGGTTCAGCCCCATCAGGTGCAAGATCGTGGCGTGCAGGTCGTGGATATGCACATGGTTTTCCACGGCCGCGAAACCGAACTCATCGGTCGCGCCGTACGCTTGCCCGCCTTGGATGCCTCCACCTGCCAACCAGGTAGAAAAGCCACGCGGGTTGTGATCGCGCCCCTTGCCGTTTTGGGCAGTCGGCGTGCGCCCGAACTCGCCCGTCCAGAAAACCAGCGTTTCGTCCAGCAGACCGCGAGCCTTAAGATCGTCGAGCAAGGCCGCGATCGGCTGGTCGGTCTCACCGCAGTGTAATTCGTGATTGGCAACCACGTCGCCGTGGGCGTCCCAGTTTTCGTCGTTGTGGCCACCTCCAGAATAAACCTGCACGAATCGTACGCCCCGTTCGATCAACCGCCGAGCCATCAGGCAGCGGCGGCCGAACTTCTCGGTGCGTTCGTTGTCGAGCCCGTAGCGGCGGTGCGTGTCGGCGGTTTCTTGCGACAGGTCGACCGCATCGGGGGCGTGCGCCTGCATGCGGTAGCTGAGCTCGTAACTGGCGAGCCGCGCGTCGAGCTCGTGCGGATTCGGCAGCCCGGCGCGGCGAATGTCGTCGAGGCGCTTGAGTAAGTCGAGCTGTTGCCGCCGCTGCATGGGCGAAACACCGGCCGGCAAGGCCAAGTCGATCAAGGGCTCGCCCGAAGTGCGAAACTGCGTCCCCTGATAAGTCGCAGGCATGAAGCCCGAGTTCCAGTTCGGCGCGCCGCCAATCGGCCCACCGCGATGATCGAGCATCACCACGTAGGCCGGCAAATCCTGATTCACCGAGCCAAGGCCGTAAGTGACCCACGAGCCAAGGCTCGGGTAGCCCTGCCGCAGAAAACCGGTGTTCATCTGCAGCAAGCCCGAGCCATGCGCGAAGCTGTCAGAGTAGCACGAACGAACAATCGCCATGTCGTCGACGTGACGGGCCAGACTGGGGAACAGGTCGGATATCTCGATCCCCGCCTGGCCATGCCTGGCGAACTTGTGAGCGCTGGGGAGCAGCGTGCCGGGATTGCGCACCTTGAACAAGGGGTCGCTATCGAGCGAAGGGATCGGCTGGCCGGCGTACTTATCCAAGGCCGGCTTCGGATCGAACAAATCGACCTGGCTCGGTCCGCCGTACATGAACAAATTGATGCAAGCCTTGGCCCGCGGCGCGAAATGTGGCTGCTTCGGGGATAAGGGCGAATGTAGCGCGGCCGTCGAGTCGATCGTCTCCCGTTGAGCGTCCCCCGCTCGCGCCAGCTTCGCAAAGAATCCGTCCTGCGCTAGCAACCAGGTAAGCGCGGTGCCGACGAAACCTCCTCCCGATTGCCAAAAGAACTCGCGCCGGGTCTGCCCGCGTGGGGTTGGTGCGCGGAGGACCGAAGGAGCCGCAATTGAACCAGCGGCGCGCTCGTTCGATCGCTCAGCTATTGAACGCGTGGATGGCTTCACGGCTACCTCAGGTAGACGAATTCGTTTGAGTTCAGCAACACCAGGCAGAACGCTTCGAGTGCCCGGCGCTGGGCACCATTGGCATCGCCCGCGGCAGCTTCGGCAGCGGCCCCCGAATCAGCAACCTTTACTGCACTGGCTGCCAGATCGGCGGCAATTTGTCGGGAATGCCCGTCGAGGAACTCCTCAATCGCCGCGATTTCCTCCGCCGTGGCCGAGCGGGCGAGCGCCAAGCGATACGCCAATTCAATCTGCGACGTGCGGTCGGCACTGGCCTCGCGCAACAACCGGGCGGCAAAATGCCGGGCCTGATCTTGCATGAAGGCGCCGTTGAGGTAAGTGAGCGCCTGCGGGGCGATGGTCGAAATGCTGCGCTGCTCGCAACTGGCGTTTGTATTCGGGAAGTCGAGCACTTCGAGCTCGGGCACCGGCAACGTGCGCTTTAGGAAAACATAGACGCTACGACGGTTCGCTTCCGCCCCTTCCGATGGCTTCCAGCCATGACCGGGCCGCGATTGTCCCGCCAGCACTTCGTCGGAAATTCGCGGCATGGCGCTTGGACCGCCGCGTGTGTGATTTAAATCGCCTGACGCCGCCAGAATTGAGTCGCGCACTGCTTCGGCCTCGAGCCGCCGCGGGCGCCAATGCCACAGCAAGCGATTGTCGGGGTCGACGCGCTCGGCGCGCGGTTGCGCGGTAACTTCAGCGCGCGGTGATACGACATCGGCCGCTTGCTGGTAAGTACTCGAAAGCAGGATCAGACGATGCAGTGGCTTGAGGCGCCAACCTCCAGCGACAAACTCATTGGCGAGCCAGTCGAGCAGCGTCTGATGTGAGGGGGCATCTCCCATCACGCCGAAGTCGTTCTCGGTGCCGCAAATTCCCTCGCCGAAGTGCCACTGCCAAACACGGTTGACCATCACGCGGGCCGTTAATGGATTGTCGGCACTGGCGATCCATTGGGCCAACTGCAGGCGCCGACCGGTCGAACTCGCCGTCGGCAACGGCTCCGCGGGCGCGGCGTCGACCAGCACTGCTGGCAAGCCGGGTGGCACCTCCTCGCGAGGTGACCGCGGGTCGCCGCGATAAAAAACATGCGCTACCGGCGCGTGCGGGCTCTCCTCAAACCAGATATAGCCACGCGGTGGTTCCGAGGGCCGGTGCGAATTCGCGGCGACAATCTCGGCCGCACATTGCTCCATCTGTGCGCGCTCGTCGGGGCTGCAAGCCGCGGAGATTTCTTCGGATAACTTGGCGGCGTTTTCATCGACGAGCTTCTTTTGCGACTCGTTTCGATCCTGTGGCGCGGCTTGGAAGGCGCTCACCGCATCGGGCGAGAGGCTCGTGCGACCCTCACCAAACAAGCGATCGCGCACTTGTAGTTCGATCGTGGCGCGCCGCGCGGATTGCTCCTGAACAACCGCGTCGGCCTGGGCGATTGCCGCGCGGTACTGTGCCAGTTCCTCGGGGCGGCCGACGTGGCGATCCAAATCGTCGCGGCCGTTCTGCGGTCGTTTCAGCGGTTCGAAAACCGCCAGCAGGCGAGAATAGTCACGCTGCGAAAACGGCTCGAACTTGTGATCGTGGCAGCGTGCGCAGCGCAGCGTAATTGCCAGAAAAGTGGCCGTCGTCGTGCCGACCACGTCGTCAAGCTGGTCGTAGCGATCGACCATCGGATCGGCGGGCTCGTCATCCCAGGGGCCCAGTCGCAGAAAGGTGGTCGCGATCTGCGATTCGGCGTTCGAGTGGTCGATCTCGTCGCCGGCCAGTTGCTCGATCACAAATTGATCGAACGGTTTGTCGTCGTTAAAGGCCGCGATCACGTAGTCGCGATACCGCCACGCGTGTGGCTTGGGGTTGTCGCGCTCGTAGCCGTTCGACTCGGCGTAGCGCACCACATCGAGCCAGTGGCGGCCCCAGCGTTCGCCATACTCGGGTCGCGCCAAAAGTGCATCGACCACGGCCGCATAGCGCTGGGGAGACGGGTCCGCGAGAAACGCGTCCTGTTCGGCTGGCGTAGGTGGCAATCCAATCAGGTCGAGATAGACGCGACGCAGCAAAGTGCACGGATCGGCAGTTGGCGCCGGCTCGAGCTTCTGGCTCTCTAATTCGGCCAGCACAAAGGCGTCTACGGGCGTTCGCACCAGGGACGCGTGCTGCGGCTGCGGAACCTCGGGACGTTCGACGGGGCGAAACGCCCAATGGTCGCGCTCCGACTCGTCGAATTGAAAGCGTCCGTAGGACTCCGCCCCCACGGCCGAAGCCGCCACTAAGAAGACTGATAACATGCTCGCAAAGCACGTCTTGAGCCAATTCATAGGCCCGCTCTCCAGCAAGGGAGCATTACAGTCCGAGCATCCCGAATGTCGCGGCAGGTCGAGTTCGCTGATCGAATCGCCGCAACATTCAATGCTGTCGAATTTCGATAGCCGCGACGCAGCGAGGAACGTCGGTAACTGGTCACAATATAACAAGTTGGGATCACCGCACAACTTATGCTGGCGTTCGTGGAATCCTGGAGTGAGCAACGGTTCGATTCGGGCGGCTGGCCAGGCGCGCACCGCGGAACGGCGCTCCGCCCGATCCGTTAACGAT
>CAZBWM010000087.1:0-29165 GCA_964495375.1 uncultured Planctomycetaceae bacterium
TCGCCGTCCAGCGTGTCCATCTTGCCGGCGAATAGCGCGATCGAATCGCCGAGCTTCTGCGTGAAGAGCACGTTGGTCAGATAGAGCTGGTCGCTTTGAAAGATCGGCAGATCGGCCAACAGCGTCGGCGAGATGAAGCAGCCGACGTCGTTGACGATGGTTTCGCCGAAGCGATGCTCGGCCCGCAGCTTGACGTAGAAGTCGTCGGCCAGGCCGAGCTTGCCGAGGTCGCTGGTGACGATGTAGTCGCCGTGACCGCCAAAGACGAGATTCTGCCGCACACCGCCGACGGGGTTGCCGAACAGGAAGCTCGTGTTATCGGCTTGCACGGTCAGCCCGTCGTCGGCCAGGCGCGAGCGGAGGCCGAGCCAGTCGCCGGTGAGCTGGGGAGAGTCGAGCCAGGTTGTGGCGCCAGGCCGCGCGTCGTCGGCTGAGAGGGCGATGGCTGGCCAGACGAAGCAGGTCAGGCAAACCACGATCGCGCGGAGCGATGCTTGCCAGGGCGATGCCGATGCAAGGTGTGGTGGCCAATCGCGCGATCTTCTAGGGCGAATGCAACGTGCCATGTTCCGCCCGGCCGCAGCCCGCGCAGGGAGATGAATCCTAGAGCGATCGCCAAGCGACGCCAGAGGTTATCTCGACAATCGCGCGGGGGCACCGTTGCCATTGTTGAGTGCACGGTGCGAGCGAGACGCAGCGCCAGAGATCTTGCGCGGTTAGGCGGAGTTTGCCGGCGCGCTATAGCGGACCTTGCAGTCGGCGAGACTCTTGGCGATCAGCCAAACCAGCCCTTCTTCTTCACGCCGTCGCCGCTGAAGGACGCGAGTGCGGCCGCTTCATCGGCCTCGATGGCCAGCACCTTATTAAGCCGGGTGATGGTGAAGATCTCGAGCACCTGCGGGCAGATACTGCAGATCTTGAGTTTGATGTTGTCGGCCTTGCACTGCTTGTAGAGCTTCATGATCTGGCCGAGCATGGCGGACGACATGTAGTCCACGCCGCGGAAATTCAGCAGCAGCTTGTGGTCGGCGGCCGATTCGGTCGTGAGCTTTTCGAATTCGGCGCCGATCGAGCGGATCGTTCCCTCGTCGAGGATGCGCGCTTGCGTGAAGGTGACCATGACCACATCACCGCGGTCTTCGATCTTCAGTTGGGGTGGCACGGCGCAGCTCCTGCGGAAGGTGGGCGAAAATGGGAGGCGCACGAGATCGTGGAATAGGGCGTGCGCGTCGTGGATATTGTATCGCGGCGGGGTCGCGAGGCGTAGCGGCCGCTGAGGCACATCATCGAATCAAGTTCAGGCACCCTTAGTAGGGTGTGCGCAGCGCACCACGTTACGGCAACGCAGTCTCGTGGCATCTGGTGCGTTTTACGCACCCTACACAACGCTGTCGGACGTGCCATCTGCCCGGCGATCAGAGCTTCTGGACCGTGTCGCCCACACGCACAGCGCCGGGCTGCACCACCCGGGCGTTTAGGCCGCGCAAGCGCATTTGCTTGCCGGCGGGAGAATTGACCCACCGCACCGCGTCGGGACCATAACGCAGGGCGAACAGCTTGCAGCCTAGATGCGGATCGGCGGTCACTTCGACGATTGCGCTGCCGATGGCCAGTTGCGTGCCGGCCGGGAGATTCTCTTGGCTTAAGTCGAGGTCGACGAAGAATTGATCACCCGCGGGGGCCCAGCCGGCCTTGTCCGGGGCCAACTGCGCGATGGCTCGGGCGTTCATCAAGGTGAGCTGCGAGTTGATATCGGCCGAGCCATCGGGCGTATGGCGATTGCCGCGGGCGCGCCAGTTATCGCCGACGAGCCCCTCGGCCAGGCTCAGCTGGCAGGCGTCGACCACTTCGCGCTGCCGCTCGTGCGGGCGGCGCACGATCAGTTCGACCGAGCCGGCATCGCGCGGCGACTGACGCACGAGGTCCAGCCGGGTTTCGAGTTCGGCCAGCGAAGGCATTTCGCAACCCGGCAGTCTACTTTGCCGTAGCGTTGGCATCGGTTGCTGGAGCGCCCGCTTCCGGGGCGCCATCCTTGATGACATGCCCGGTCTTGGGATCGATCTTGAGGTTCAACTGGTCTTCGTCATAGACGTAGAAGACGAAGCCGTTGAACATCTCGTCGTACGACTGATCGCCGTAAGGGACGGTGTAGCTGGGATCGGGATTGAAGGGATTGAACTTCGAGTTGTCGAAGTGGGCGATCGCCTCGAGCTCGGTGCCGGCCGGCAGCTTCTTCTCGTGCGGCGGTCGCGGGCAAAGGTAACCCAATTGCCACTCGAAGTTGTAGTTGGGGATTTGCAGCAGCGTTTCCTGCTTGCCATCGGGATAGATCGCCTTGAACGTCATGTCGCGGCCGCGCAGGTGCATGTGCGTGAACAAGCCCAACAGCGTGATGTCCTTATCGAGCTTGGAGCGGGCCTGCATCTCGTAGAACGGATCGCCAGGCGGAATCTGGATATTGCGCGGATCCAATAGCGTGAAGTGCGTGATCTTCTGCACCGTATCCCGCGAGTAACGGAAGCCGATCGAGATCGTGCTTTCCTCTTCTTTGCCAGTGGTGACGTAATGGATTTGCAGCCCAACGATCGCGTTCTTGGGGATGCGTTGCGCCAAACCCGGCACGAGCGTGAAGGGCATGCCGCCGGGAACAAAGCCAGTCAGGAACGTATTGGCGCCAGCCTTCATGGTTGCCGAATCGACGTAGAAGGCGTTGCAGTGATGCACGACCGCGCGGTTGTGCGGCAGGATTTCAATCGCTTCGACGTAGGTGTCGTCTTTGAAGGCCGGGGGCAGAAACACGTACTTGTAGGGAATGAAGCCCGTGGCCGGAATCTTGTTGGGCTTCTTCATGGTGAGCACGAGGTCGGGCTCGCCGATGCGCCACTTGGTTTCGGTAAACTCAAGCGGCTTGGGCGCCTTGGCCGCGTCGCCCTGAGGCATGCCGGCGATGGCCCAGGCTTCCAGCAGGTCGCGCTCTTCACGCGACATCGTCGGATCGTTCGAGAAATGGCCGTACTCCGAGTGGGCATACCAGGGAGGCATGCGACCATCGCGGACCACTTCGGCCAGCATTTCGGCCTGGGCCTTGGCGTCGTCGTAGCTCACCAGGCCGAACGGGGCGGCGGTCCCTTCGTGATGGCAACCCTGGCAGCGTTTCTGCAGGATCGGTTCGATGTGTTCATGAAAGGTGACCGCGTGATCGAACTGCGGAGCACGCCATGGGGTGACCTTGCAGCCGTCGACGGTCGTCTCGGGCATTTCGATCGGTTTGCCCGCCAGCAACTGCTCGATCGCCAGGGCCAGATCGTGGCGGCCGACCTTGGGCTGCACACCGCCGGGACGATACTGGTCGTCGATGCGGCCCATATAGACGACGCGCTTGGCGCCGTCGAGCAGCACGGCGGTCGGCACGCGCTCGACGCCGAGCAACTGCGTGCACTTCTGTCCTTCGTCCCACACCAGCGGGAACGTCAGGCCGGCTGCAAGCCCGTGCGCAGCGATGTCGCGGGGCGCTTCGTCTTGTGAGTTGTAGATGCCAACGAGCTGAATGCCTTGGGCGGCGTACTGCGTGTGTAACTCTTCGAGGCGGGGGAGATAACGCTGGGCAATGGGGCAAGTGGTGTTGAGGAACACCAGGGCGTAGCCCTTCGACTCGCCGAGATCGGAGAGCGAACGGGTGAGGCAGCGAATGTCTTTGAACTGGAGCTGCGCGGCTTCCGCGCCGATCTTGGCGGCCGAGGTGTGGTCGACCGCGACGGCTAGCGACAAGCCGAGCACGACGCCGAGTGTGAGACAAATCCGCTTCATCGATCGATTCCCCCCAGGCAATGCCAGGCTCATGCACCAAGGCGAGCCGGCAAAAAGTTTTTTACAAGTCGGTCGGTAAATTTCCGGTCGTACTTCCCGATCTCAAATTTGATTGTAAGCGCTCGGCGAGGCTCGGTCAGCCCAGGTGGGCAGCTTGGGCGGGAAAGCCCCCGCCCCGCTTAAGGTTGCGGAGCTGAAGTGGCCGCCGGGGGCGCCGCTGGTTCGGCAGCCGGCGCAGCCGCTTCGCTGGCCGGGGCTTGTGCCGCGGCGGCCGGCTGGTCGGCTTTGTCCTTCTTGCGGTCGCGCTTGCCGCGGCGGACCCGCAGGCCGAGCACGCCGTCGCCATCGGGATTTTCTTCGCCGGATCGCCCCATCAGGCTCATCAGGCTGAGCATCACGCGCGGGTTCTCGAGCTGCTTCTGCATGTGCTCGCTGGTGGCGCGGCGCAGCGCCTGCTGATCTTCTTCGTTGCCATCGTCCAGCAAGCCAAATGCGCAGATGCACATTTCGTCGGTCGTCATTTCGCCAAACTTGACCGGCTTCGGCGGCGTATTGGGGTTATACGGATTACCGCTCGAGTTGTCGTACCAGGCGTCGAGCTCGATCTTCGAGCCCTTGACCACTTTCAGCGGCTCGACGTAGTGGTACTGATCCTGCCAGTTGAAGTTCCAGTCGACCCACACCAGGTCGGACTTTTTGCCCTCGGGCGTGGTTGCCGTGACCTTCATCTCGGTGCCGATCATGTGCATGTGGGGCGTCACGTCGAGCAGCTTCAAATCGACCGGCGTGGTGAACTCCAGGTGCATGTGGTGCCGGGCCTCGTCGGGCTTGATGTTCACGTCGAAGTTGAACAGGGCAAAGACCGAAAGGTACTTCTCGACCGGCTTCTTGGCGAAGTAGACACCGACCTGCGATTGATCGACTTCTTCCTTGCCCGACGGGTGGTAGTGCATCTGCATGGCCAGGTCGCACCCTTTCTTCAGGCGCAATCCCACCCCTTCGGGCAAGAAGTGGGGCGTGTAGCCGGGGGCCCAAAACCCGAGCGTGCCGGCGGGGCGAAAACCGCCGGTGATCGGCCCTTCGTAGCCGGGGCCCGGATCGGCGGCGTCGCGCTGGCGAGCGACTCCGCTGGCGTCAAGATACATGATCGAGTGATGGGCCACGCGCGCGTTGCCGGCGCGGAACTCGACCGCCGTGACGACCATATCCTCGGGCACGTCAATCGGCATCACGAAGAAGCGGAAGATATCGGGGCCACTGGCTGGCACCGTATAAGGCTCGGACATCTTGAGCACCAGGTCAGGCGTACCGAGTTGCCAGCCGTCGCTGAAGTGCGGCGTGGGAGGCGTCTCGTCGGGGTCACCCTGTGGAGCGCCGGCTTTGGCCCAGGCGGCTAGCAACTCGATCTCGCGCTTGGCGAGGACGCGCGCGCCGCGGAACGCCCCGTGACCAGGTTTGGCTTGCCACGGCGGCATACGGTGCGAACTGACGACATCAGCGATGAAGTCGGCCCGCTTGGCGGCGTCCTCGTAGCTCAACAGCGCGAAGGGGGCAACCTCGCCCGGCCGATGGCACTGCGCACAGTGAGCATTCAGGATTGACGAGACTTGCCGGCTGTAGGTGACGTCTTGATTGGCCGGAGCGGACGACATCGGGCAGCCAATCGGCTGTGTATGCGCGACCTTGGGCTGGCGCCCTTCGACGGCGGCGGCCAGCGCGTCGGCAAATTCATGCGTCGTGGCGGTGGTCTTGCGCTTGCGAATGTCGGCGAACTGGTCGTCGATCCGCCCGCGATAGGTAACCTGGCCGGCAGGCGCGATGACGAAGGCCTCGGGGGTGTGGGTCGGCTCGATCGCGGCCGCGAGCACGCCAGTCGCGTCGAACAGTACGGGATACGGCGGCTTGAACTCTTCGCCGAACTTGACCGCCGCGGTGCGCGACAGGGCCCAATCGGAAATCACGCCGTAGAAATCGACGCGGCTGCCGTACGCCTCGTACAGGCGCGCCAGCTCAGGCAGGTACTGATTGGCGATCGGGCACTCGGGGGAGAGAAACACCAGCGCGACCGGCTTATTGCCATCGCTTTCGCCGAGCCGATGGATGGCTCCCTTAAGATCGAGCACGGCGAGGCCGCGGATGGGCGCGGTGGGCTTCGCGGGGGCATCGATGACTTCGGCCGGCGCGGCCGCGGCTTCGTCGGTCACCGCGTCGGCGGCTCGCGCGATGGTGAGGGGCAGCACCAAGAGGGCGATTGCGATAAGTGCCAGCGCCGAAAGTGTTTTGGCGTATTGGGCTGCGGTCGAGCGAAGCATGGCGTTTCAACCCTCCAGGTTCGTTGTCCATAAGCAGGCTAACGATTTTTGGCAGCCCGGGCAATCCGATTGCGAGGCGACTGTGGGGCCGGGGCGAACCGCCGGCGCGAGCAGGGCGCGAGGTCCGAAGCGTATTGTCCCGGGCGGTTCAAACGGGGACGACTTGCTTAGACGGGGAGGGCCGCTTCGGCCGCGGGGGCGCGGGAGCGGGAGTCGGCACCGACACTTGGCAGAGCGCCGGACGGCTCGCGGCGTCCCGAGGCACGGCTCCCGATTCTTTCGGCGGACCGAGCCACCTGCACCCCCGGCCGCCAAGCGGTGCCGGCGGCGTGGAGCAGTACCGGCAACAGGGCGTAGGCCATGGCCCCCGCCAGGCACGCCAGCAGCGCGTATTCGCGGCGCGTGAGCTCGTCGAAGCGGCTGGGCCGTTTGACGGCCGTGACCTCGCGGACGATGTCGGTGCTAATCTGCTTCTCGTTGCCGTCGTGGTACAGGCCTCCCAGGCGAGCGGCGGTTTGCCGCAACGTCGAAATGTCCTGCCGTGATTGCCGGCCATCGATGAAGCTGCCGACGCGCGGATCGCCGACGCCGACCAAGAGCACGTGCGAGATCGAGGCCGGCAGCTTCGGCATGCCGGTGGCCGGCACGGTGTCGCCGTCAGACAGGATGATCAGCGACGCCGACTTGGGGTTCCAGGGTTTGGCGATTTTGGCGACTTCCTCCAGCCCGTCGAACAACTTGGTCTGCCCGACCTCGAAGGCGTAGTTCATCGGCAGGTCGTGCAGGATGTTGCGGAGCACTTCGGGATCGGTGGTGTCGATCACCACCGGCTTGGCGCCGTTGTAAAAGGCGACGACCGAGGTTTTGAAGTCGGCCCCCGCGCGTTGGTAGAACGATTCGACGAGGTCGGCGATGCGCTGGCGGCGCGATTGTTTCTTGGTCGGCCCAGCGTCTTGCAGGTTCATGCTCGGCGAAACGTCCAACAACAGCACGAGGTGCCGGAGCATCTTGGGATCGAGCTGCGCGGCGTGATGCGTCTTCGGCGGAATCAACAAGAGGGTCGTCAGCCCCCAGGCCAACAGGCCCAGCCCGGCAGCGCGAACGAACGGCGCACCGCGAGCCCACAAGCGCGGCTGGCCCGACGGCCCGAATGCCAGGTGCGCCACGCGGCGGATGCGGCGTGCGTGGAGCGCTTCGGCCAAGAGCGCCGAAACCGCGACTGCCAAGGCTACGTAGAGCGCTACCACGGGGTGTACCTCGCTCCGAACAAGCTCAAGCTCGACAGGCCCACGAGCGTGAGGCCCGCGATGCCAAACGGCAGAAAGAAATCTTGCCGCTCGGGGGCAGTGCGCTCGAGCCGAGTTTGCTGCATGGCGTCGATGCGGTGGAAGACGTCGGCTAGCGCGGCTTCGTCCCCTGGCTCGAACACTTCGCCGCCGGAGAGGGCCGTGAGATTGACGATCGGATCGGGCACATCCTCGTCGCCAATGTGGATCGCATAACAGACGATGCGATCGGCCTTGAGCTTGGCGGCCAGGTCGACGTCGTTGCCATTGTCCAAGTCGTAGCTCCAACCGTCGGAGACCAACACGATCATGCGGTCCCCCTCTTGTCGGCGCGTGAGCACTTCGCGGCAGGCCATAATGGCGGTGGCGATTGCTGTGCCGCCAAACCAGGGGGGCACCACTTCGGGGCGCATGAACGGCGGGCTGCAGCGAATCGCCGAGGTGTCGCTAGTGAGCGGAACCCAGTGCAGCACGTTGTTGCCGAAGAACGTCAGCCCGAAGGCGTCTCCCTTGCGGTAATCGAGGAACTCGTCGATCGCCCGCATTGAGGCGTCGTACCGCGTTCCCTCGCCGAACTCGGCGGTCATGCTTCCCGAGACGTCGACGCAGAGCTCAATGTTGGTGAGCGAACGCTTGGTGACGGGGTCTCCCAGGCGCTCGGGGCCGGCCAAGAGCAGAATCGCCACGGCCAAAAGCAACGCAGGGACCGATTCGGCCGCGCCTACCAGCACTGCGATGACGCGCGACGAACGAACCGCCGAGTGATCCAATGGCAACACGAGCCGCTGCCCACGACGGCGCCAACTGCCGATCAACAGCGCGGCCGGCAGCACGAGCAGCAACAGCACCCAAGGATGACCGAAATTCATCGCGCGGCTCCTGCGGTGGCCGGCGCCGGTGGGCGCTGAGCGGGGCGATCGTTCGAGTCGTACTTAGCGGGAGCCCTTGACGCGGCATTCGACCCGGCGGCCCGGTCGCTGGTCGATTCGATTTCGGCCGGCAGATTTCGATACGGTGCGAGCATGGTGGATACATCGACCCCCCCTGCCCCACCGGGCCGATGGAGCCAGGCCTCGACTTGTCGCAGCAGTTCGCCGGCTTGATCGTCGCGGCGAATTGCGGCGATTGCGTCGGCCGGCTCGATATCCGTGAGCCTTAGCCGGCGGCTCCAGTAGCCCAGCAGCAGTCGTTCGAGCTGAGCCTGGCCGTCGGCGCTGAGTTGGCCGGCCATGGCGGCGGATACCAGCGGACGGAGTTGATCGGCCAAGGTGGGGCCGGTGGCCGCGGCGGCGGTCAGCGCGCGCTTGCGATGTCGGCCGACTAAAAGTATCGCCGCCAGCCCTAAGGCCCAGATGAGGCCGAGCACGGCCAATAGCAGGCGGTACCCGCCGAGCCGCGGTGCGGGCTTCACCACCAACGCCGCGGGCAAGATCTGACCTGCTGGCAGCAGTGAGGCGATTTCAACCGGTAGCGGCGGCAAGTCGTCGACCGATGTGCCGTCTTTGCGGCGCAGCGCCTGTCGCAGATCGAACTTGCCTGGCTCCAGGCAGTAGAACTCGAGGTCGTAGCGAAAGGCGCTGCCATGCTTATAAGTGGCCACCACGCGCAGCACGAGTGGCTCGTCGTGATCTTCGCTCGGGCGGGCTTCGAGCTCGGTACCGGGGAGCACCAGTTGATTGATCCGCTGCGGCAGGCCGACAGAAGATTTTGACAGCGGCTTGGACTGATCTGCCGCAGGCAGTTCAGTGGCGGGCGATTCGGCGGCGCGCACCGGTAATGCGGCAAGCAGCAGCACGGCTACGGCGAACATCTTTTTCATCTATCGTGCTCCTCGCCCGAGGATGTCGCGCGATTTGAAGAAGTGCCGCAGTTGCGGGACATAGGGCCGATCGACGTCGATCACCATGTGGTCGATCGCGGCGCGGCGCAGCTCGTCGGCGACGTGCGTGGGATCGTGCCAGGCGGTACGGCCGTGGGCGACCAGCGCGCGGCCCGTCTCGGCTTCTTGCACGCGCAACAGCCCTGCCCCGCGGAGCGAAGTTTCGGCGGCGTCGCGCAGTTGCAAGACGGCGCAATCGTGCCGCTGACCGAGTCGCTTGAGCACGCCGAGGGCTTCGGGATCGTGCAGATCGCTGAGCACGATGACCAGCGTGCGCTGCGCGAGGCGCGGGCCCAATTCGGTGACCCGCTTGGCCAACTGTGTCGGCTCGTCGAAACGGTAGTGCCGCAGCTTGTGGAGCCAGCCCATGATTTGATCGCGCGACAGGCTGGGCCGCACGTGCAGCACCGCCCCGCCGGTGCCCAACAGCCCGACGGGGCTGATGCGGTCCAGGCAAGCCATGGCCAGCCCGCCGGCGATGAAGACTGCCAACTCGTATTTGCTGCGGGCGGTCGAGCTAACCGTCATCGAGGCTGATGTATCCAGCAGGATGTAGACGGGCAGGCGCTTCGGCGATTCGTATTCTTTGACATGCACCTTGCGCGTGCGAGCGGTGACGCGCCAATCGATCGAACGGACGGAGTCACCCGGTTCGTAGGGGCGCGACTGCACGTACTCGATGCCCGAGCCTACCCACGGCGAGTGATCGGTGCCGTAGCTAAGGCTATCGGCCAGCCGACGCACGGCAATGTAGAACTGCCGGGCGTTAAGAAAATCGTGTTGCGCGATGAGGCCTTCCACGGCGGCCGCTCCTGGCGTGCAGTACTACTCGATCGCTACGCGTGCACGCGCCCGTTCGTGGGCGCGCCGGCTCCCAATTCACGCAGCAGCGACCGCAGTACCTCGGGGCCGGTGATCCCTTCGGCCAGGGCTTCGTAGGTTAGCCGCATGCGGTGGAGGATGGCGTCTTCGGCCAAGGCGAAGAGATCCTCGGGAATCACATAGTTGCGGCCGTGAATCAAGGCCCGAGCCCGCGACGCTTTGACCAGCGCGATGCCGGCCCGCGGGCTGCAACCGAGCTCGAGATACGGATGGTTGCGCGTGCGATCGACCAGGCGAATGACGTGATCGGTGAACGTCTCGCTGACGTGGATCTGGTGGACCGCTTCCATGGCCTGCACGAGATCGTCGGACGAAGCGACCGGCTCGTGCGAGAGGACATCGAACTCGCTACGGGCGACGGCCCCGCGATCTTGCCGGCGAATGCCCAACAGCGCGTTGCGTCGTAAGATCTCCCGCTCTTCGTCGAGCGTGGGGTAATGGAACCGATGGCACAGCAGGAAGCGATCGAGCTGCGCCTCGGGCAATTCGAAGGTGCCGCTTTGTTCGACGGGGTTCTGCGTGGCGATCACCAGGAACGGCGCCGGCAACGTGTACGTGGCGTTGCCGATCGTGACTTTGCGCTCCTGCATGGCCTCGAGCAGGGCGCTTTGCACCTTGGGGGCGGCGCGGTTGATTTCGTCGGCCAGCAGCAAGTTAGTAAAGATCGGCCCTTGATGCGTGCGAAATTCGTTGCTGCGCTGATCGAGGATTTCCGAGCCGACGATGTCCGACGGCAGCAAGTCGACCGTGAATTGAATGCGCTTGAACGCCAGATCGATGGTGTGCGCCAGCACGGAGACGAGCAGTGTCTTGGCCAGGCCGGGCACCCCTTGCAGCAGCAGGTGACCGCTGGTGAAGAGCGAAATCAACATCCGCTCGACGACGACGTCTTGCCCGACCACCACGGTGGCGATCCGCTCGCGCACCTTGCGAATGAATTCGGTGGTCTCCGGCGGGATGTCGATACCGACGGGTTGCTCGGTGCGGGGGGAAGTCATGAGTTGCTCGCTGCGAAGGAAGGCGCGAAAGGGTGGGAGCGAACGTCAACGATCAAGGTGTTGCGTACCGGCGCGACCGGACCGCGCGATCGGCACTGGCATTGGTTCGGACGTCGCTGGCGGCCGCACGGTTCCGGTGCGTTTCGGCCGCCGGGGGCGATTATAGATGCCGCGAAATTGGAAAGCGAACCTTGGGGTGCCGGTTGGCCGCGCCGTGAGCCGGGCGTTAACTCACTTGGTGCTCAGTGGTTTCAGGTGGTTCGGATTGCCAAAACGGCACGCTGGGTCGATAATCCCGGAGCAATTTGGATTCAAGATTTTTTACGCATTGGGCCGCGCCGGTTGCTGAAATCGGTCGCGTGGCCCGATCGATAACAACTCCACCGAAAGGCAAGTCATGCTCGTTCGTCTGCTGTTGACCGTGGTTTTGTCGTTGACTTTGGTTGGCGCGGCCGCGGCCCAGGCGCCCCCCCCGACGAAAGCCCCCCCGGCCAAGGCCCCTGCCCCGCCGGCTGGTGAGGCAGCCCCGCCGCTGGCGCTCGATGACCTGACCGCCCGGTTCAGCTATGCCCTGGGGCTCGACATGGGTCGCGTCTACAAGAAGCAGTCGATTGCCTTGAATATCGAGGCGCTGGTTCGCGGAATTCAAGATGGTGGATCGGACGCCGAGCCCCTACTGACCAAAGAGGAGATCGAGGCCGTGGCTGAAGAGCTTAACAAGCAAATGGCGGCCCGCCGCACCGCCCAGGTAGGCAAGAATCTCGAAGAGGGGAACGCTTTCTTAGCTGCCAATGGCAAGAAGCAGGGGATCGTCACGCTCCCCAGCGGACTGCAATACAAGATTCTCAAAGCAGGCACCGGCAAGAAGCCCAAGGCCACCGACACCGTGAAGACCCACTATCAGGGCACCCTGCTCGACGGCACGGTGTTTGATAGCTCGATCGAGCGCAAGGAGCCGGTGTCGTTTCCGGTCAACATGGTGATCAAGGGCTGGGTCGAGGCGCTGCAGTTGATGCCGGTGGGCTCGAAATGGCAGCTCTTCATTCCCTCGGAGTTGGCCTACGGCGAGCGGGGAACGCCGAACGGCGAGATCCCGCCGAACTCCACGCTGATCTTCGAGATCGAGCTATTGGGGATCGAATAGCCCGGCGGCACGCTCTTGGGCGGCACCAGAGCGCGACTCCGCGCGGTCGCGCGGGGACACAGGGGCGGCAAATTGGGGGCGGCAAATTGCCGCGCGCTCTGTCCCTTTGTGCACGGCCGTCTGCTATTCTCGACATCGGGAGTGGAGCGGTCCGCTCGCGCTTCGTGTCGATTTCAGGTGAGTGCCATCATGCGTCGAACGAATTGGTGTTGGGCGATCGCTCTGACAGTCGCTTGCGCGGTGAGCGTGCGCACGGCCCCGGCAGCCGACGATGCGGCCAAGCCACCGGACGCCGCCCCGCACGTGGTGTTCGTCACCGGCGATTGCGAGTATCGCTCCGAAGTGTCGATGCCTTTGATCGCCAAGATTCTCGAGACGCATCACGGCATGCGCACGTCGATCGCGTATGCGGTCGATGAAAAAACCGGTAAGCCGGCACCGAAGTACCTGGCCAACATCGACGGGCTTGATGCGTTGGCTTCAGCCGACGTGGCGGTCTTCTTCATTCGCTTTCGCCAACTGCCCGACGCGCAGCTCAAGCAGATCCTCGACTATGCGAACTCCGGCAAGCCGCTGGTCGGCTTGCGCACGGCGACTCATTCGTTCCGTTACTCCGGCGGGCCGAACGCCGAGTGGAACGATCGCTTTGGCGAAGAGTTTTTCGGCCAGCGCTGGCTGCGCCATCATGGACATGACTCAAGCACGAACGTCTACGTGGCGGTTGGCGATCACCCGATCTGTCGCGGGCTGGCCCCCGAGTTTCACGCCCGCAGTTGGCTTTATCATGTGGTGCCTTTGGTGGGGGATTGCACGCCGCTGCTCGTGGGCGGGGCGGTGAAAGGTGAGACACCGCGCAAGGACGGCGCTACGTTCGGCACGGTGAACCCCGTGGCCTGGACCAAGCTGCGCGGCGACGCCCGCACGTTTTTCACGACGCTCGGGCATCCGCAGGACTTTGCCGACGAATCGATGCGGCGGCTGCTGGTCAACGGCATCTACTGGGCGCTGGGGCGCGAAGCGCAGATCCCCGCCGAGGGGGCCAAGGTCGACCTTGTTGGCGAGTATGTCCCACCGCCGACGACGCAGGCTGTGCCCGACCCCACGCTGCGCCCCGAGCGCGAGCGTTCGTACGCGCTTGAGGACGAGGGAAGCCCGCAGGGGAGCGGGAACTAGTTCACATTCAGATTTAGCCATATTGTGCTTGGGTTAAGGCTTGCGGTGGCTCGGTCAAGTATTTAGCCGCGAAGCGGCGCTTGATTTAGCCGCGCAGCGGCGGCGGCGCTTAGCCGTGGGCGCCAGCCCACGGAGGTCCGGCATCAAACCACAAAGCCGCGTAGCGGCGACATCGACGAGGCGAAGTCCATCGATTCGCGTCCACGCACAGAAGGGTATGTCGCCGCTGCGCGGCTTGATAAATGATTCGCGAACGTTTCCGTGGGTTTCACCCACGGCTAAGCGCCGCGGCCGCTGCGCGGCCAATAACGAACGATAATTCGCGTCAACCAAGTGCAAAGGCGGAAACACTTAACCACCAAGATGCTGCTCGAATCCGGTGTCTGCCCACCGTGGTCTAGCTAGCTAAGTTGTGTTGAGACCAAGAGGCTTTGCCCGTGCGGAATTCGCGGCGAAACGAAGGTACACGGGCAGAGACCGTGGCACTCGGAATTCAAAGGGCAAGCCAGCAGTGGCACCCAACGTTGTTGTTCCCACGATTTTCGCCCCCCCCCCAGCGTGACCCACTTCGTCGATGACTGCCGTTTGCTCGTCCATGCTCCGGCTGCCGGCGCGTGGAACATGGCGGTCGACGAGGCGCTGTTGGAAGCGGCCGTCTCGGGCGGCTTGCCGACCTTGCGCTTCTATCAGTGGAATGAACCGACGCTGTCGTTGGGTTACTTTCAGCGGTTTGCCGATCGGGGCACGCACACCGCGAGCCTTGGTTGCCCAATCGTGCGGCGCACGACCGGCGGCGGCGCGATCCTGCACGATCGCGAGTTGACCTACAGCCTGACGGTGCCGATTGGGCATCGGCTCGCGCGCCGACCGGCCGAGTTATACGACCGCATGCACCGCTCGTTAGTGCAGGCCCTGGAGCAACTCGGCGCCGCTTCGCAGGTACTCGCCACCGGGGCCGATCGCGGGCCGTTGGCCGAACCGTTCTTGTGTTTCCAGCGGCGCGCGTCGGGGGATGTAGTGCAGGCCGGCGCCAAGATCGCCGGCAGCGCGCAGCGCCGCCATCGCGGCGCCCTCTTGCAGCATGGGAGCGTGCTGGTCGAAACGTCGCGCGCCGCGCCGGAGCTACCGGGCTTGGAGCAGACCGCGCGCGTCGCGCTGTTGCCGGAGCGATTGCTGGAAGTCTGGCGCGAGCCGCTGGCCCGCGAGCTGGAGCTGAACTTCGTATCCGGTGAGCTGAGCGCGGCCGAACAGTCGCGCGCCGACGAACTGGTCGTCGAGAAATTCGCCACGGTCGCGTGGACCGAGAAGCGCTGAGTCGCGACATCGCAGCTTACGACGGCACGCTGGCGGCCGCTTTCTTCGCCCCGCGCACCGGCAGGCCGGCCGCCTGGTAGCAGGCGTCGATCACCCGCATGTTGGCCAGCGCCTCATCGGCGCCGGTCAGCGGCGCGGGGCCGCCGCGCACGGCCGCGGCCAGCGCCTGCAACTGGTAGAAGTAGGTCGTCTGCAAGCCGCGGAGCTTGTCGCTCTGTTTGCCGGATGCCGTCTTGATGACGATGTTGTGCAGCAGGTGCGGAGCGTACGGATTGCCCACGCGGAGCGTGCCCGACTCCCCTTTCACCACCAGCTCGCCGCGCAGAAAGTCGCTCGACCACATCGAGCAAGTGATCCGTCCCGCGCGGCCGTCGGCGAACTGCATGTCAGCTTCCAGCCAGCGATCGACATTGGGCGTGGCCAGCCGCATGTCAGCGCCGGTCACTTTGGGTTCTGCGGCAGCCGCTAAGCGCAGCGCACTAATCGCGTAGCAGCCCAAGTCCATCAGCGCGCCGCCCCCCAGCTCATACTGGTAGCGGATGTCGTGGCGGCCGAAGATCGGCACGCAGGCCCAGGCGTCGATCCGTTTAAGCGGGCCGAGCACCCCGCTGTCGATGATCTCGCGGATGCGCGCGGCCAGTGGGTGATAGCGCCAGTGCATCGCCTCGACGAGCAGGCGGCCCGTGCGCGCGGCAGCCGCGGCCATTTGTTCAGCCTCGGCGACATTGCAGGCGATCGGTTTTTCGCAGAGGACGTGCTTGCCGGCCTCGAGCGCGCGAATGCTCCACTCGGCGTGCAGGCTGTTGGGGAGCGGAATGTAAACGACGTCGATCGCCGGATCGGTCAACAGCTCGAAGTACGATCCGTAGGCGCGACCGATGCCATGCTTGCTGGCGAAAGCGTCGGCCCGAGCGCGATCGCGAGCAGCGACGGCCGCCACCTCGACCGTGCCGACAAGTTGTTTGGCCGGCTTGAGCAGCGCCTCGGGCACGATGCGCGCGGCGCCGAGGATGCCGATCCGGACGACGTCGGGCATGGAGTTGTCTCCCTACTTCTTCGCCTGGCGGTGGAGCGCGGCATGGGCGCGTTCGTCTTCAGGCCGATTATCGAAACCGCGCTCCATGGAGAGTTCCAGTCGATCGACGAACTTGACGTTCGCGCATTCGTCGACTTCGTGCGTGTGGCAGGCCGCGACATCGGGGATCAGGAACCGCACCGGCCCACCAGCGGAAGCCGGCAGCGGTTGATCCCCCAATTGATAGAGGACCAGCCCCGCGTCGCGCACAGCTTCCAAGGGGATGCTGGCGTGAAAGTCATCGGCCGAGGCGTGCAGCGTCAGCCACTTGGAGTTGGGCTGCACGCCAGCCGCGGACAACAGCGCCGCCAGCGTGACGGCGGTTCCCTTGCGTCCTGGCACCAACTGGCTGATGTCTGGCACCTGGCCGGCAAGCGCCGTCAGATCGGCCAGCGAGAGTCGCAAGGGGTGCTCGACGGCGCCATCGACGGTCAACAGGATATCAGTCTGCGAAGTCATGGTTCGCTCGATCCTAAAACAAAGGAGGACGCCCCAGTTTGCGGCGCACGACCGACCACTGGCCGGCATGCATCATCCAGTGGGTCCCCTGCATGGCGAGCACGGCGCCGACGGTCGGCACAAAATGGCGGAGCTTTTCGTGCGAAGGCTGGTCGAGATCGGCGTCGCTCAACGAATCGAGGTACTTGAGCGTGCCGGCCCGTTGCTCTTTCATAAGCCGGAGATACTCGGCCTTGCTGAGGAACGCCCCCGGGTCGTCGCTCGCGGCAGTGCTGTTGTCGTGCTGCTTGGCGAAGCCGGCCGGCAGGTCGGGCATCGAACCGGGCCGCAGCAAGTTGATCATCCAGTTTTCGGCCTGAATCAAATGGCCCAACTGCCAGGCGATGTGGTTCGCGCCGGGAACCGGGCGCACCAGCAGGTCGGCATCGGTCAGGTCCGAAAGGTATTGTTCGCTGACATTTCCAGCGCCGTTGATGCCCAGCTTGAGGGCCGCGCGACTGTCCATGGGGTTGACTCCTACTTCGGGTTGGCGAGCGCGATGGGCGGCGGCGCATGGGTCGTGCGCTGCGCGCTTGGCGAAGAACCGGATCATACCGCCAGGCGCCGCGCGATGCTATTCGCGATGAGTGCCCGCCCGACGCTTGACGGGCGGCGCGCCGGCGGGGGATAACGGCCCACGTATGACGACTGACGCCCACGAAGTGAATCGCCGCGTTTGGGATGCGATGGTCGATCGCCGCCAGGCGTTCACGCGCCCCGCGCGCGACGAAGAATTTGCCGCGCCCTTGGCGACGCTCGATTCGCGCGGCTGGCTCGCCGATGGCGTGGCCGGACGAACCGTGCTCTGCCTGGCCTCGGGCGGAGGGCGGCAAGGTCCGTTGTTTGCCGCGGCGGGGGCGCGTGTCACCGTGGTCGATTTGAGCCCCGCGATGCTGGCGCTCGATCGACAAGTGGCGGCCGAGCGCCGGCTGGTGCTGGAAACGGTCGAAGCTTCGATGGACGACTTGTCGATGCTGCCGGCCGGCGCGTTCGACGTCGTCTATCAACCGGTCAGCACCTGCTACGTGCAGGATGTTGCCCGCGTGTATCGCGAAGTGGCGCGCGTGACGGCCGCCGGCGGTCTCTATATCAGTCAGCACAAGCAGCCGGCCAGTTTGCAGGCGTCGCTCGAGCCGGGTCCGCGTGGCGTGTATCAAATGGCCGAGCTGTACTATCGCGAAGGGGCACTCCCGGCGGCAGGGCAGAGCCGCGTGCGCGAAGTGGGGACCCACGAATTTCTGCATCGCTGGCAGCAGTTGCTCGGCGAGCTGTGCCGCGCCGGCTTTGCGATCGAAGACTTGACCGAGCCGTTTCACGCGGATGCCGGCGCGGAGCCGGGGACGTTCGCCCATCGGGCCTGCTTCTTGCCGCCGTATGTGCGGATCAAGGCGCGCCGCACGAAGCGCGCGGCGGGCGATGTCGATGGCACGAAGACAACGGGCGAAGCGCCCGGCAATTTGGAAAAACCCCTCTGGTTACCGACTCAAGCGGGAGAATGACGATGCGGAGGCAAGTGGTCGATCAGTTCAATAAGCGGCGCAGGTTGGTTGGCAGGGTGGCCTTCTGTCTAGCAGCGCTAACGTTCGGAACGTTCGCTCGGCCGGTGGCGGCCGCGCCGTTTCGGCTGGCGACGTTCGTCGTCGACATCACGCCAAAACTGGGCAGCCCGCTGTGCGCTGGCGCCGTCAAACCGTTGGCAGGAATCGACGATCCGCTGTTGGGCAAGGGGCTGGTGCTCGACGATGGCCAGCGCCGCTACGTGCTGTGCGCACTTGACTGGTGCGAATTGCTCAACGGCAGCCACACCTGGGTGCGCGAGCAACTGGCCAAGGCCGCCGGCACCGAGGCACAGTTTGTTGCCGTGCAGTGCTTGCACCAGCACAACGCGCCGATCGTCGACGAAGCGGCCCAGAAACTGCTCGACGGCACAAGCAAATCGGTGCCGTTGGTCGATTTGCCGTCGTTTCACGATGCGATTCATCGGTTGACCGCCGCCACGCGTGAAGCCGTGGTCAGCCTGCAGGAGTTCGACCACATTGCGACGGGCAAGGCCCGCGTCGAGCGCGTGGCGTCGACGCGCCGCTTGCTGATGCCCGACGGCTCGATTCGCGTGCGCTTCAGCTCGACGCAGGATCAATCGCTGCACGAGTTGCCCGAGGGCTTGATCGACCCCGACGTGCGGACGGTCTCGTTCTTGGCGGGAGATCGACCGTTGGTGCGGCTGCACTACTATGCCACGCATCCGCAGAGTTACTACGGCGACGGCCGCGCGTGCAGCGATCCGCCGGGCTTGGCGCGCGAGCAACTCGAACGCGAAGAAGGAGTGTTTCAGATCTACTTCACCGGTTGCGGCGGCAACGTGACGGCTGGCAAATACAACGATGGCAGCCCACTGGCGCGGCGCGAGCTGACCGCGCGGCTGTTGGCAGGTTTTAAGGAATCAATCTCGGCGAGCCGGAGCCAGCCACTGGAGCGGATCGGTTGGCAGCGGCTGGGCCTGACGTTGCCTTTGCGCGATGACGGATCGTACGGCGCGCAGTACGCCCGCGCGACCGTGGCCAGCGTCGACGCGGCGCCCGGTGCGCGATTGGTCGCGGCGCTCAACGCCAGCTACCACGCGCGGGCCGAGGAGCCGCTCGAGCTATCGGTCCTCGAACTCGACCAGGTGCGCATCGTACATGTGCCGGGGGAGCCGTTCGTCGAGTATCAGTTGCGCGCGCAGCAGCTCGCGCCAGAGAACTTCGTGTGCGTGGCCGGCTATGCCGATGGCGGTCCCGGCTACTTATGCCTGGAGCAGTCGTTCGCCGAAGGAGGCTACGAGCCGACGGCGTCGCGCGTGAGGCCGCAGTCGGAGCAACTCATCGACGGTGCGCTGGCCGAGTTGCTCGGCGCGAAAGGTGGCCGCGCCGCGCGCCCTTAGGAGCGCCGAGAGATTGCTACTTGGGGGCCGGAGTCGCGGGGGGCTGTGGCTTGCGGATCGAGCGGACCAGAGCATCGAGCTGTTCGCGCGATAGTTCCGACTTCTTGACCTGAGCATAGAGCAGCAAGCTTCCCGTATCGGTCGGAATCGCGGTCACGACCTGCCAGTACGGCTCGTCGTTGACCATGCCGACCCCCTCGGCGAACCAAACTTTGACTTTCTTGCCCAGCAGTTCGACCGTTTCGATTTGCTCGACGCCGGCCCGTTGTTTGTGCAGGTAGGCGTCAAGTTGTTTCTCGCTGACCGGGGTGGTGCGGTTGCGGGGCTTGCCCAGCTTGCCATCGGGGAGGAGATCGTCGAGCTTCTCCGGCGGACCAAACTGGAGGGGTTCGTAGATCCGCCCTCGGTCGAACAGCAGCTCTTGCACGATGCGTCCCATGTCGACGCCGTCGGCGTTACGCTCCTCTTGGCCGATGTCGCGAAACCTGGTCAGGTCTCGGCCAGCGCGGGCGACCAGCACGAAACTGTCCGAATCGTGCCATTGGTATAACGCCCATTGCGAGAGCCGTTTACCGGTAAATGGCTGTCGCAAGTCGACGCTGCACTCGGGCTCGAAGCCAGCGGGCACGTCAATCGCGACCATGTCGTGCAGTCGCGCGCGGGTTAGTTCGGGGTCGGTGCTGTAAGCCCGATCCTGATTCAATTTGCCGATGACGCCCCAGAGCCCGGCGGCGCCGGCGGCAACCAGCACGAGGACGATCAGCCCCATCACGGGAAAGGCCACCAATCGCTGCACCCGGCCGAGCAGACCCCGGCGCGCGCGTTGCTCGGGAAGCTCCTCACCCCCAGCGGTGAGTGTCGACGGCGGTAACTCCTCGATCGTCATTCGCTGATGAATCCGTGGTGGTCTGATCGACTTGCACGTCTGGAAAGGAGGTCCGCCAACTCGGTGCCGAAAAATCGTTCACCCGACCAGCCGTCCAGTCCGGCAACGCGATTAGTGGATCGATTCGACAATCTCGACCAATTGTTCTTTGGTGTACTTATCGGCCTCGACATGCATCAAGAAGATCAGGAAGCCGTTTTCGGCGGGCACGGACCCCAGCACTTCCCAGTATTTCTTACCCGACGTCTCGCCGGTACCTTCGGAGAAAACAAAATCGGCCGGCTTGCCGCGAATCGTGAATTCACGGTGCTCCGGGTTCTCAACAGCGATCTCCTCGCGATGACCTCCCTGCGACTTGGCCCCCTCCTGCATGCTGCGTGCCAGATCTTCGGGCTTCACGTCCTTGTACATCGCCCCTTGCATGTCGCCAAGCATGATCATGTTGTCGCCGTTGGCGAACGTGGCGAGCTTCATGGGCGGAAAAGGGAGTTGCATTGTCATTTGCGGGGCGAAGTCGGACGGCACGTTGAACTGGAGAATCGTGTCGGCGGCGGCGCGCACTTTGTCGGGCTCGGTGCTGAAGCTGCTGGCCACTTGACGGAAGTACCAAAATCCCATGCCGCCCACGCCGCAACAGAGGAGCAGCGTCACACCGCAGCCGGCCCCCAATACCCAAGGCCAGACCTTGCGCGGGGACGGTGTCGGCGGCACCGGAGGAATCGTCGACGGTTGAGACATGAGGAGTATCCTTTCACCAGGGCTGGTTGCAAAAAGCCGGTTTGCGACGGATGGCGACTGCGCGTGGGGTCGTGCCGAATTCTCAGCCGGGATCAGCAAGCTGTCAAACCCTGGTTGCGCACCGCGCCGCCTGAATCAAGCGATCGCGCGCCTTGTGCGGGTCGGCGGGTCAGGGCCGCGCCGCCTCGCCGGCTTCTGACGGTGCGGGCCGCGGCGGAGCGGTGGGCCGTGAGCTCTCGTTCGCCGGCGGCTCGGTACTTGAAGACTCGGACGCCGGCGGCTCAGTCGCGGGGTCGTCAGGCGACGGCACCGCAGATTCGCCCGCAGCGGGAGGGTCGGCCGGATTGCCCGGCTGAGCGGCCGGGTCGCTTGGCGCGTCGGCGGGTTCAGTCGCCGGGGGGGCGCCCGCCGCGGGCTGGGCACGTCCCGGCGGACCTGGCGTGACGTTGAGCGTCGCCATCAGCACTAGATAGAGATGTCCTTGTTCATCGAATGCCAGGGCTCGCCCCGCGCCGCGTTCGTCGTGCGTCAACAACCACTGCGGCTTACCTTCGTCCGAGAAAAGCGCCAACTGACCACCCAGCGGCGGCGGCGGTACCTCGGCAGCGGGTTGAGCCTCGTCGGCATTCGCGGCCGCGGGAGACGTAACCAATCCCGCGAGTGGTTTCCCCATCCCGAGCGCGACGAGTTGCCGACCAACTGGCCCGTGCACAGTGATGAGACCGCCACCACCTTCGCCGGCGGCGACGACGACGCGTCGCTCCCCGTCTGGACCGAAGGTCGCCAAACTGCCGATCTGCTGGCCTTCGTCAACCAGCAGGGCCGCGCGCCGTTGGCCATCGGCGCCGCGGACATCGACGACGCCGGCATGGTTGGGCGCGATGCCAAGCACGACGCGGGCTTTGTTGTCGGCGCCCAGCACTTGCACGGTGCCATTGGCGCTGGCCAGGATGCGCGGCGATTTGTCGCCGTTGTCGATCGTCAACGCCTGGCAATGAATCGACTGCGCGCGGATCGTCTTGGCCGGAACCAGTTTGTCTCGCACTTGCATACCGATCGACAAGACCAGCAAGGGGTAAATCGTCCAACGTTCACGATCCGTCATGGTTTAACCTCGGGCAGGCGGTACGGTTGATTGGCTGCGTAGAGTTTGCGTCGTTCGATGAGCTCTTGAGCCTCCGGACGATTCCCGGTTTGCAAGCGGGAAATCGCTTCGTCGATGGGCGGGAGCGCCTCGGCATAGCGGCCCGCCGAGGCGAGTGCCGCGGCCAGCACGTCGAGCTGGCGGACGTCGGGAGCCAGCGTCGCGGCCACAGCCGCTTCGGCCAGGCGAACCGCTTCGGCCGGATCGCGTACGGCGTCATCGGGCGCCGTGGCCAACAGCCAGGCCAACTGCTGCATGGCGGACTGGCTCGCGGGTTCTTTCTCCAGCACCAGCCGGAACTGTGCCGCGGACTCGCGCCAACGTCCACGATTCAGCAGCGCGGAGGCATAATTCAACCGCGCCGGCAAGTAGTCGGCATTGCGTTGCAAGGTCTCGACATACTGGACGAGCGCGTCGTCGGTGCGGCCGGCCAGCAACAGGGCGTTGGCCAGGTTCATGCGGGCGTCGCTGGCGTCGGGGGCGAAGTCGAGCACCCTTTCGTATTCGGCGATCGCTTCGCCGAAACGCCCAATCTCCGCCAGGGCTACGCCCAGCCCCAGCCGGGCCGGGACATTGCGAGGGTCGCGCATTAGCGCTTGCCGATAGTGCGCGATCGCCGGCTCGTAAGCGCGGCGCGACGCCAACAAGATCGCGAGGTTCTTGTGCACGTCGGGCTGATTGTCGTCGAGCTGCAAGGCCCGCTCAAATGCGCCCAGTGCCTCGTCGAAACGCTGCATCTGGTAAAAAGCCTCGCCTAAACGAACGTGGCAGTTGACCAGGTTAGGATTCACCGCCAGCGCGGTCTTGAGTGGCTTTTCGGCCTCGCGCGGGCGACCGGCCGCCAACAGCGCCTGCCCGAGCTCTTCGTTGGCTTGCACGTAGTGCGGCAGTTCGGCGACGGCGGCCGCGAAGTGCGGGAGTGCCTGGTCGGCGTGCCCTGTGGTGCGCAAGACGATGCCCAGATAGACGTGCGCTTTGGCGCTGGCGGCTGTTTTCGGAGGACTGATGTCGAGGGCGCGCTGGAAGTGCAACATGGCCTCGGCGTACTGACCTTGCACGAGCAGGTTCATGCCCCAGTTTTGTTCGGCGTCGGAATACTCGGGATACAGCTCCAGCGCGCGGCGAAACTGGCTGACCGCGTCGTCGAAACTTTGCTGGGCGGCGCGGCGCAGTTGGTGGGCCTCCTCGGCGCGCCCCTCGCTGGCGGCGCGCTGGGCCGCGCCGAGCGCCGTTTCGCCATCGTGATTGAGCCAATTACCGAGATTGTTGTAGGCGATCCAGGCGGCGGGGTTCTTGGCGATCGTATCGCGCCAAAGCGGCTTGTTGTCGACGCTCGCGTAGATGTGGGCGTGGCTCCACGAGAGCGCGGTCAAGACGAAAACGAGTGCCGCCAGCGGCACGGTCGCCAGCCAATTCGTGGGGCGCTGTGAGAGCTTCGCCGCGACGGTGATTACGCCGGCGACCACCAGCGCCAACAGCGCCGGCAGCGACAGATACTGCCAGTGGTCGGCCACCAGCGAGTAGCGCATGAAATAGATGTTCACCAACCCGGAGACGGGCACCAGGTTGAGCCCGTACCAAAGGAGCGCGGCCAGCGGCGCCACGCAACGCGAGCCGCGATCAGGCCAACGCACGGCGGCCGCGAAGCTCAAGCCGCCCACCAGCGCGACCAGCGCCAACAGCGGCACAAACGTCTGCGGCCCCTGAATCCCCAGCGGCCAGCGGGGGTAGATGAACATGAGATTGGCGGGCCAGAGCGCCTTGAAGACGTAAAACCAGAATGACCAGCCGGCCAGCGCCGTGCGCGAGACGAGCGAGTCGTCGCGAACGATATCCTTGCCAATCGCGTTGTAATGCTGGAAGTACCAACCGACTGCTCCCAGTCCCAGCGCAATCCCCAAGAGCGGGAGCAGTAACCGTAGGTCGTCCAGCTTCACGCGGCGGTCGAGCAACCAGACACAGGCCGGGATCGCCAGCGGCAGCACGACCACGGCGGTTTTGCTGAGCATGCCGAGCGCGAACAGCACGAGCGCGGCGGCGTACCAGCACCACTTTCGCCAATCGTCTGGCGCGGCGCGAAATTGCAAGAAGGCGATGAACGTGCCGAGGCCGAAGAACGTTGACAACAGCGTTTTGCGCTGCAGGATCCAGGCCACGGCTTCAACTGTGACCGGGTGCGCCACGAACACCAGCGCCGCCCACCACGCCCCCGGCACGCGCAGCATCACCAGCACGCGCCAGACCAACAGTGCGTTGGCCAGGTGTAGCACCACATTGAAGCCGCGATAGCCCGGCGCCCAGTCCTGGAAGGCTTTGTACTCGAACCAGTGGGTCGAGTAGGCGACGGGCCAGTAGTCAGCTTGCTTGGTGGTCGTCCAGAACTTCCATAGCCCGTCACTGGCTGAGACGTAACGACCTTGCGGAATGAGGATGTCATCCCAGACGAATCCGCCGGGCAGTGCTGGCCAGATCGCTGCCAGTCCGACCGCCGCGATGATGAGCGCGCCCCAGAAAACTTGCGGCCTGGTCAGGGGGCGCGGCGCGGGAATGGAGCGCGCAGGGGGCGTGGACTTTCCTCCCCCGGAACGTTGCTTTGGTGACTTAACGCCAGACGGCATGGTGCTTTACACAAGGTGCGAAAGACGGTTTCCCCAACCCATGCGGCGCGATCCGCCGCGACAATCAAGCGTGCTCCAGTGTCGTGACTGGGCCGCGCCTCTGCAAGCGGACAGTGTGGGGGCAACGAGAAACAACCGCGGTTTATCGACGCGGCGCCTCGCGCAAAATACCTTGCCAACCGGCCAGCAAGATCAGCGCAAGGACCGCCACGCCCATCGTGGGCCACATACCTTGGGCGTCGGCCGACCACTCGAGCGGTAGCGGTTGCCCGTCGCGCTCGATTGCGTGTTGCCAGGCCCGCTTGTGCAGCGATTGACCGTCGTCGAGCGCGGCGAACACGGCCGCATCAACCTGCAGCACGCGTCCGTCGGCCAGCGTCAGCAGGCAGACATCGTCACTTCCCGGGTGCTTCTCGAAGCGAACTTCGCGGGCCGCGATTCGGCCATCGATGGCCAGCGGGATCGTCGAACGCGCCGCGGTGTACCACAGGTTTCCGGCCACCAGCGCCGCGCCCGTGAAGAATAGCAGGACCGCGGCGCTTCGATTCATCCATTGCGCATCAAAGGAACGCATAGTGATACCCCGCGGCCAAGAGCCCCAGCGCCACGCACACCAGCCCGCTCGAAATGAATAGTGGTGGCTTTGCGCGCCCCGCCACGAGCAGCACGCCCGCCGCGGCGAGCACGGCCCCCAGGCTTTGATTGCAAAAGTCGACCTCGTCGAACTTGGCGATGCGGTAGATCGTTGACTCGAACAGCGCACCGATGCCGATCGCCACCAGGGCCAGCAGCACGATCGTCGCGGGGGCGATGCGCTCGTACAGCACTTCGGGCACGATGGCCAGCACGCACACGATCAACAGCAGCGTGCCGCCGCAGCCGGCCAGGTAATGGCCCAGGTAGTCGCTGCGATGCCCGAGAAACTGGTGATAGGCCAAAGCCAGCGCGAGCGGAGCGACAACGACTCCCAAGACGCTGCGCGCGATGATTGGCCCCATCGATTCATCTCACGAACATTGTCGCTACGGCGTCGTCAGCGTGGCGCCGGCGGTTGGATCAGCCGATGATGAACCGTTGCCGCGATGCAAGTGGCCGATGGGCGGCGCTTCTCCCTCGGCTGACGCGCCGTGCTCACCCTGGGCTACGGCATGCAGGGCCGTGGGGACTGGTCTGCGCAAACGCAGTAGTTCTTCTTGAACTCGATACGGGGGCTCACCCGGCGCGGGCTCAACTCGCGTGTAGCTGCCATCGGACCGCAGGATGCGAGCTTTGACGTTGTCGCGCATGTAGGCGGGCAGAATTTCTTGCAACACGCGCTGCTTGAGCGCCGCCGACTCGACGGGGAACATCACCTCGACACGGCGATAGAAATTGCGCGGCATCCAGTCGGCGCTCGACAACAGCACCTGGGCGTCGTCGTCAGGGCCGAAGACATAAATCCGGCTGTGCTCGAGAAAGCGATCGACGACGCTCCGCACCCTAATGTTTTCTGAAATGTCGGGCAGGCCTGGCCGCAGGCAGCAGATGCCGCGCGCCACCAGGTCGATCGGTACGCCGGCGGCACTGGCGCGGTAGAGCGCCTCGATCACGCGATGATCGACCAGCGAATTGAGCTTAGCCCAGATGCGCGACGGCTGGCCGCGGCGGGCCGCGTCGGCCTGTTCGTTGATCAACTCGACGGTGCGGCGATGCAGATCGCTGGGGGCCACGACCAATTTGCGCCAGGCGTGTCCTTGCGAGTAACCGGTCAGCAAGTTGAACAGCGCCGAGCAGTCGGCCGTGATGTCTTCATTGGCGGTCAATAGCGCCATGTCGGTGTATAAGAGCGCGGTCTGCGGGTTGTAGTTGCCGGTCCCCAGATGGACGTAGCGGCGCAACTGGTCCCCTTCCTGGCGAATGATCAGCGAGACCTTGCAGTGCGTCTTCAGATCGAGGAACCCGAACACCACGTGTACGCCGCTGCGTTCGAGCTGCCTTGCCCAACTGACGTTGGCAGCCTCGTCAAAGCGGGCTTTGAGTTCGACCAGCGCCGTGACGTGCTTGCCGTTCTCGGCCGCCTGCATCAGGGCGCGCACGATCGGTGAATCGCCGCTGGTGCGATAGAGCGTCTGCTTGATCGCCAACACGTTGGGATCGTGAGCCGCCTGGCGGACGAACTCCACGACCGTGTCGAAACTGTCGAAGGGATGGTGCAACAACAAATCGCGTTGGTTCAGCCGCGCGAAGATCGGCTCGCCTCCCCGCTCGCCGATATCGACGAAAGGGACCGGCGAAAAGGTCGGATTGCGCAGCTCGTCGCGCCCCGGTAAATCGGCCAAGGCGGCCAGGGCCGTCAGATCCAAGGGCCCCGGAATACGAAACACCTCGGCGTAGCCGTCGGGCGATTCGTCGACCCGTAGCTCTTCGGCCTCGACAAGCATGCGGGTGAGCTCTTCGTCGCCGCCCGCGGCCACTTCGAGCCGCACGGCTTGCGAGCGCTCACGTGCGCGAATGCGTTCTTCGACCAGCCGGAGCATGTCGTCCGACTCTTGATCCAATAGCTCGATGTCGCTGTCGCGCGTGATGCGGAACGTGGTCGAGCTGAGCACGTCGAAACCGCCGAACAACTCCGGCAGCCGGGCCGCCACGGCGTCTTCGAGCATGATGAACGCCTGGTCGCCCAGCGGGACTAGCCGCGGCAACACCTGCGGCAGTTGCACGACCGCAAACAGGTGGCGCGGACCGAGCCCGCGCCGCCGCTCGAGCATGGCCGCCAGGTACAGGCCCCGATTGTGGTAACGCGGGTTGGGATGGCTGGGGTCGACGGCCATCGGCGTGAGAATTGGAAAGGCGCGATCGCGGAAGAAGCGGTCGAGGGTGTCGCGCTGGCGGTCGTCGAGCTCGTCGTGGGAGACGAAGTTCACGCCGACGGTGGCCAACTGCGGCCGCACCGATTCGTTCCAGCAGCGATACAGCGCGGCGACCAGCTCCTGCGTGCGCTTATGGATCAGCTTGAGCTGCGTCAGCGGGCTTAGCCCGTCGGCGGCATAGTCTTGCGGAGCGCCGTCGCCGAAGGCCTGCTCGCGCAAGCCGGCCACGCGCACCATGAAAAACTCGTCCAGGTTCGAGCTGAAGATATTCAGGAACTTGACCCGCTCCAACAGCGGGTTGCCGACGTCTTCGGCTTCTTCGAGCACGCGCGCGTTGAACTCCAGCCAGCTCAGCTCGCGGTTGATGAAGTGCTCGGGCAGGTAGGTGATGTCGGTCACGCGAAAAAGCACCGAAGTCGGAGGACAGGTTCAGCACACGCGGCGCTAGACGCCGGCGCGCATCGATTCGAAAAGCGATTACGACGGGCCCTCGGCTCGCAAGTTAATTCTAAGTCGCTGCCGCAACTACGCAACGAGGGAGGCGCGCCTATCCCAACGGGCGCAAATGGTTAGGGCACCGAGCGTGTTCTCGCTTTCCGAACTGGGTAAGTCCATTTCATCGAGGAATTGTCGGTTGCGCACCCGCGCGGGCCGCGGTTAACGACCTCGGAAGGCGAACTGCCATGCAATCGAGCTGTTCAAGATCGCGCTGGCTGGCACGCTGGCGATTGTTGACCGCCCTGTTGAGCACCTTGGGCTTGATCGTGGAGCTGCGCGAGCCAGGTGTGTGGGTGGCCGCCATCGTCCCATCGCTGGTTGTGGTCATGGTGCTGGTGCTCGTGGTTCACGCGCAGCGGTTGCTAGACACGCTGCCGGTGGTACGCGAAGCGAGCGAGTCGCCCCTAGGCGTCGCCTGCCGCGACGACCATACTGAACGAGACGCGTTCGCCGGCGAGGCGGCGCTCGATTTCATTCCTTCGCCCGATTGCTCATGCCCAGCGAGCCGGAAGCCCGAGATCTAAGTGCGAGCGCTCCGCGCTACACGACTGGCCAATGCGCTTCGCTGGCTTGCCTGCTCGAATTGAGCATTCCGAAGCCGGGAAACGTCCACCGCGGCGCCGATTTTGAAGACGTCACGTTCTATCATTTTGCCGCGGCCGCCGTGGCCATTGCTCCGGCTTTCGACGCGGCGTCCCAGCGCGGCGTGGGCGAAACCGTGCTGGCCGCCATGTCGGCGACGCGTCGCGCGGTTGCCACGAACACCAATCTCGGCACGCTGTTGTTGCTTGGCCCCCTGGCCAAGGTGCCCCGTGACGAGTCGCTGGAGACCGGCATCGCACGCGTGCTCGCCGAGTTGGACGCAATCGACGCGCGCCATGTTTACGAAACGATTCGCCTCGCCCAGGCGGGCGGGTTGGGGCGCGTCGCCGAAGCCGATGTCGCCGATCCCGCGCCGTCCGAACTGCTCGCCGCCATGCGGTTGGCCGCCGATCGCGATCTGGTCGCTCGGCAGTACAGCAACAACTTTGCGGAGGTGCTGGGCCTGGTCGTCCCCTGGCTGGCCGAAGGCGTGCGCGCCGGCGCCGGGTTGGTGAAAACGGTGCGGACGACGCAGTTACGATTGCTCGCACAGTTTCCCGAT
>CAZBWM010000088.1:0-28597 GCA_964495375.1 uncultured Planctomycetaceae bacterium
TAGGTGGGCTTGTCGGCGACGCTGCGGGACCAGAAGCCAAACCCTAGCTGGTACTGGTCGACGACATCCGTCGTGTAGAAATACGGCTTCGCTGCTTTGTCGCACGTGTCACGACCATCTTTTGCGACGTGGCCAAGCGACGCCGGCTTGTCGTTGGTGCCGCTCGGCTGGCCAGCCGAGGAGTTGTACTTGCACCAGTGGGGATTGCCGTTGAGCGCGAGGCGCCAAAACGCCTGCTTGAGCTCATCCGCGATCTTGATCGGCTCGAAAGCCATGGGGCCGCCCTGAAAGAACGACCCCGGCCAGTGGTCAGCGTTACCACTGGTCCGGGGCGTCTGTTGGCGGCAGAGATAGGGACGTACGAACGCTGGAAATGCGGGATGGCTTTCGTTCTGGCCAACAGACAAAGCGTTTTCCCAATCTAGATTTGACGGAAAGTCCGCAGGGCGTGAGGGCTTCTGATACGCAGGCTTTCACAGTGCGTCGGCGCATTCGCTGGCGGAATCTAGCGATCGAAATCCCCTGCCGGTCCAATCGCGCGATGGTACAAGTTTGCCTCGTAATGGGAGGACACGGCATGCCCGCGCGACCACGAAGGGCTCCTGCGACGATTGAAGTTACTTTTCGGACCTACGCGCTACCGACGGCAGTTCGCGCGGCCATCAAGGTCGCGCGGCAGCACCGTAAACAGACGCTGCGGGATTTCTGCGACGAAGCGATTCGGGGCGAACTGCCTGGCTTGCTGCAAGCGGTTGACGAACTTGGCATCGGGCGGCCGGCTGGCCCACGGTCGCCAGCCAGAATTCCGTTGACCGACGAGTTGATCGACGAGTTGCGCCGCGGCAGCCACAAGTCGGGGATTCCCGCGGCTGTGCTTTTCCGGTGCTGTTTGCAGCGATCGGCCGCGCGAAAACGGCGCCGCAACCTCGGATCGCACCGACCGGCGGGGAAAACTCAATGAACGGTAATCGGGATTATCGCCGGGCTTCGGGAAGCATGGATCGACGCTCGTTCTTGGGCACCGCCACGGCGGCAACTCTTGCCGTCGGCGTCGAACCGCAGGGCGAACCAACCTCGACGCTCCTTGATCGGCGACTTCAGACACTCGTCGGATTGCAGGGTGGCGGGATTGTGATTCATGCCAAGACGAGCAGGTTTGATAACTTCGTTCTGCTGCACCAGCAGAAAGTCATCCGAGATTGCGAAGTCAGCGTGCGGTCCAGTCCTGACGGCTATGAGGTGGTAGTGCTCGGAGAATCCGGCTCCCTGAGATCGCTGCCTCGGCTCGGTTTTGAGTTGCAGGACGAGCGGCTATTTGGGATGAACCTCGATCGCTACGGCTGTAGTGCCGAGTCGCCAGATGGTGTGATGGCAGTATGTGCGCGGCTGTTTGAGAGCTTGTCCAACACTCGTCGGGAGGCAGCGCCGCGACCGGCCGTCATCGACTGGCCGTTGGTGCGGCTGTGCGAGCTGGTCAAGGATTGGTTCCCCGACCTCGACATGTGGGGCTCGGGGCCGTTCGGCAGACTGGATGTCAGCCTCGCCGATGGAGGCCTGCGTGTGGAGCGAGATGGGTCCGACCAGGGCATGACGCTGCACGTCTGGGTTGACGCGTGGCAAGGGCTTCTGCTACCGGAGTTCGCGGGGTTTGGCGGGTTGCGGCGCTACGTCGAGTCAGCGCTTTTGAACATGGCCGGGATTTCCCTTGCGCCAACAGGCGAGTTGACGGGAATTCTCACCGAGCTGAGGGCACTTCTCGAATTGCTCGACGCCATCTCTGCTGTCGAGGCAATCACCATCTCGGTCGCGCCAGACTTCGACCAGATTGACTAGGCTTGAGCCGATACCCTCCGGTTGCTCGTCGCACCGGTGTCAACTGACGCCAAGGTTTGACAATAAGTGTTCGCGGCTTACAGCGCATGCGCAGCGCGGGCAGTTTGGCAGTTCTTTCAAAAGCAATCGCTACAGTAATTTGAGGCAGAGTCGGTCTCGGATTCAAATCCCGCAGCTGGCAGGCGGAGTGGAAATGTCCCCGATTGTTGGGCCCGGTGTATGCGCGTACTTCGACGATCGCCGATCTCGCGCAAAAGGAGTGCCAAGATCCCACCGGCCCAAGCCGGTTGGCACTCCGTTCGTCGCGCATCATGACGAGATGACGCGGTTGACAGGCCTCCAATTCATTTTATTGGCGATTTTGAAGGAAGCGGTGGGGTTGGGAACTCCGTTGCGCTGCTGGAGTGAGGATGCACACGTAGCCGGAACTCGAACGGGAGCAGGCATTGTAGGCCGCGAACTCTGCCGGGGTTACCTACCACAGCGGCATAGCCCGACGTAAATCGCCACAAATCAGGCCATTTTGTTGACAGCCGGATTGAGGGCCGTTAATGTCAGTCGCGATGGCCGGGGTTCGCGAAGCTGCAGGATATGTCTCCCTCGGATTTTTCGATTTAGGGCGATCGATGCTCAACCTGGCGCCTACGTAACCTGGGTCGGCTCGACTTGTTCGAGCGAGGGTGGCAAGTCATTGCACGCTTGCGAGGCCACCCATTGCAGCCGACCGAGGTTAAACGCAAACTTCCTGGTCGCATGCAACTTGGAACACTCCCGATACATCTTGCCATCACTATGCGATGCTAATCAGCTCCATACAGATCTACTGGCACTTATTACCCCACTCGGCGGCAGCCGTCATTTCGGCGATCTGTGCCAGCGCGGTTTGCATGACCGCAGACGCGCATAATTCACTGAAAGGCCGAAATATACTATTGCGTACACCTCGCGACGCGACTTCCCTTCGGCAAGTGTCGATCGCGGACTTGCTCGAGCTAGTGGCACTCCTATCGGCTGGATTTCTCATCACGCGATTCTACTGGACGTCCGAGCCACTCTTGACTCCGCTAGGCACCGCCAACGCCTTCGCCGACCCGCACTTTCATACGAATGAATTTTACTTCGTACAATTCATCATTCTGATATCCGTCGAGCTGCGTACTAAGACAACGATCGATCGCGATTGCGCTCGCTGGCGCAACGCCAGCATCTCAGTCCTGTTAATGTCGCTTTGCAGGTGCCTGCATCCCGCTGGCACTGTCGTTGCTCCGTTCTTGACGGCTTATGCACTGTGCAATAGCCAAATGGCAAACACATCGACTCGCATACTGGCTGCCGCATACGTCCTAGGAGTGCCTATAGTGCTTCTAGCCTCAATTGCCGCACAAAGCGGCTCCCCCGGAGTGATCTTAATAGCCGGTGCCTTAGCTGGTCACGCCTTCACCGTTATGTTGTTGTCCACGACTATCAATGTTATTACGTCGTTTGCCATATTAGGAACGGTCGGATGTCGCCGCGCATTGTATTCCTGGCTGATGGCATCGATATTATTTCAAGCACTATTTGTTTCCGGCGCTGTACTCGACTACTATACTTCTCCGCCGAGCCAGGAAAGAGATCACTTTCTTGGAATCGCACGTTCCGCACACGAATCACGCCGCGCGACGTGTTTGCCTCACCCTCCAACTTTCGTGGTGTTGAGAATTTCCTGCTTTTAATAACCAACCAGTTAGCCTTTTTTAGGGGGCTCCACGCCATGCCGTTGTTTAGGGGAATCCGCCGCTATTTGCTCTCCTCGCATACGTCACAGAGCTCTAGGCGGACGGACAAGAGGCCAATGCGCTTCGGTGGGCTCGAGCAGCTGGAAGCACGGCTAGCGCTGGCGATAACAGTTCACGGAACAATCGATTTTGTTACACCCGATACAACCTCAGCGTCGGCTGTCATGCCGCTTAGGGAAGCCCTTGTCCAAGTCGGATACTGGCTCACAGTACAAGGAGAAGAGACCTATGCATTTGAGCCGGCTCGTACAGACTATCAGGGTGCATACTCCGCCGTCATCCCCGACGGCGCGCACAATGTTAAGGTAAGAGTGTTCCTGGAAAACCCACACGACGACGATACCCCTAAAGCATGGTACATCCAGGAGGATTTGCCCGGCCCCTTGAATCTCGATGTCTTTACCGATGTCAGGGACCTTTCAGCCCCCATCAACGGCGCCACCTATAGCGCAGATTATCATGCGGCCGCCAATACGCGAGAAAGTCAGGCATTCGCAGTTTTTAATTGGCTGGTTGAGGCACAGCACTACGCGGAATCAGTCGGGCTGTTTGATTTTGTGACAACTAATCCTGAGTTTGTATCGCAGCGAATAGTGATTAATTCTACCGCCGACAATACGAAGATCGGGCAGACGTTCCTGAATCCCGCGGATGTAAGTACAACGCCACTTCACGAGTTTGGGCATTTTGTGCTGCTGAATAATAAGCTTGACGTGTCACCCGGCGGTCGGCACAGCCCGATGTACAACGCTCGTGGTGTGGCCTGGGCGTGGTACGACCTCGTGACGCAAGCGCCGTCGTATAGAGATTTAGCGCTTGCATGGGCTGAGGGTAGTGCTGATGCGTTCGCTGCGAGAGTTCAAGAAGTTCGTGGGATAGCAGCGCAAACGCCGCTAATGAATTACTACGATATCGAAACTCCATCTCCCAATACAAAGAGCAACGCCTCGGTTGGTTATGTCGGCCTAGGTGAAGACAGCGAAGTTAGTATCGCTCGGATAATATGGGATTTGGCGGATTCCGGACCATCCGACGATGATGAGGTCGCGATGACTGACGAAGCGCTTGCGACGCTATTGAAGACACGCTTTCCTAACCATTTGTTTGAGCGACATATCACTTCGTTGCGCGATCTATGGAGTGTGCTGTATTCTAAGTCGTCCTCGGACTTCGACGACAACCTTAGCTATGGTGAGATTTTCTCGCAGAATGGGGTTGGTGTGCGCGCGATCGCGGCGACGCCGACTCCGGATATGGCAAATGTTAACTTCACGTTTGATATCCCGTACACACGGCGATTGCCGTTGAATGGCACCTTTACTGAAACTGCTGGCATTCCTCTAGGGCCAAGCATGACTCAATTTACGATCCGCGCTTTCTATGAGGGGCGACAGATTTTTAGCTCGGGACCTCTTAGTGAGGGATCTGTTGGACTTGCTCTTGCGCCGGTCAATCTTCCGGAAAGTAATAATCAAGTGCCCGTGCAGCGGGCGACTTACACACATAGTCTCGTGGGCGTGTGGAAAGAACTTGGTTCGTGGAATCCGGAAGATGTCATCTGGCTTGTTGAATCCAACTACGGTGACTTAACTGTTAATCAGCCGTCTGGGTACTGGAGCAACAATCTTCCCTTATTCTCGCAGGTCGGGGATTTCGACGTTAAAGTCGACAGCATAGCACGGACCTCGGCCACAGAGGCGCAGGTCACCTATACTATCCTTGGCCGCGCGGCCGGCGCGTTCAACCTTACCGTTGGCCAAGTTGTCGATGCCTTCGGTGTGTATGTGTCGGGCGCAACAACCAGCGTCTCGTCCACCTCGAATTTGGCGCCAGGTCAGCACTCGATTACAGTCGCCATTCCCACGTCAGCTCAGAGCACAAGCGTGCGTCTCGGCGCTCAAATCGCAGGCGCGGGTCTGACCGGAGAGTTGTCCAATGCAAACAACCTCGTCTCGGCCTCGGGTGTGTTCGTGGAGGCGGTGTTTGGCGAGAACTACACGGATCAACTGGTAATTACCGGAACGCCTGGCGCGGATACGGTGGACGTGGTGTACGTGCCGCTGGGCAGCACTTACAACGGTATCGCTGGTGAATCGTACGTCGTGACGCTCAACGGCACTCAGACCATCGTGCCGGCGCGCCGATACGACGTGTACCCGTATACATATCAAAGCTTCATCAGGGTGATGGTCGTCGACATGGGTGATGGCGATGATGTGGTCGATCTCGCGGCCGTCTCGTCGGTCATGGCGACTGTCAAAGGGGGAGCGGGGGACGACTCGATTGTGGGTACGTCTTGTGTGATTGGCTATTGGAGCCCAGGCGACTTTCTCTACGGTGGATCGGGCAGCGATTACCTCTTCGGTGGCGATGGCGACGACAGCCTATGGGCCGGCGATGGGCCAATCGGCGTGGGAACTTACGCGACCTGGTACTGGCCGGAAGATGACGATGCGCTCGTTGGCGGCGCCGGCAATGACACCTTGATCTGTGACACCGGCAGCGCGAGCCTCGATGGCGGCAACGGATCCGACTCGTACACGATCCCGCTCAGTTCCGTCGCTGGCGAAATTTCAGTGGCCGACTCCGGGACGGCCGGCACAGATACTCTAAGCATCAGTGGGACGGACGAATCAGACTCAATTGTTGCGGCTTCCGGCGAAATAACTATTGACGACACTACCGTCACGTACTCCTCAGCCGTCGAGACGGTGTCTATCAGCGGTGGCGCCGGAAACGACCACGCTCAGGTGGTGGGAGCGGTTCCCGCAAACCTGTCCTTCGCGAGCGTAGCGCCAGCGGTGCAATGGGACGCGAATACGGCTGTGACCGGGAGCGAAGGGAGTCAGGTGTCGCTTGCTGGTCATGTTGTGGATTTTTACAACAACACGTCATTCATCGGCCGGCCACAGTTGTCCGTCGACTGGGGCGATGGCACGACGTCCACGCCGGCCATCCAATGGAGCGGTCTGAACGGAATCATTACCGCCACTCATACCTACGCGGATGATGGAGTCTATCAACCAGCAGTGAAGGCCGCTTACTACTTTGGGCTCACGTTGCAGGAATTTGAGACCTCGACGTCGATCGTCGCAATACAAGACGTGCCCACTTCGCTCACCTTCACCGGTCCTTCGAGCGGCTTACGCGGCAATACGCTCACCTACAGCGTGGGTGTGTCGGATGTGAGTGACGGTGACGAAGCAGCCGGCTTCGGCCTGTTCATCGACTGGGGGGATGGCACGACGCCTTTGAATACCGAAACGTCAGCCGGCACCAGCAATGTTAACCATCAGTACGCGGCGTCTGGGACGTACAACGTACAAGTCAGCGTACAGGACAAATCGCTCAACTGGACAACCACGACTAAGACGGTAACGATCGCCGGTATCTCCACGGGCGGATTCCGCACCGATCTCGCCAATCCCCAGCAAACGTTGCTCGATTACACACTGAGCGCCGCGGTCAGCGCGCTGACGATCAAGCTCTACGCTTCCGCGAACGGCTCGACGCTAGACGATCAGCTCTCGTCGTACACGATCACTAATACATCGCTGTTGTCGGTTGGCACGCATACCGTGGCCTTGCCAGCCAATTTCGTGATGCCCCAGGATAACGACCTGCTGGTCTACGATCACTTAGTCGCCAAGTTCGATAGCGCGGTCTTAGGCAATGAACAAGCACTTTTCAGCGGCGGTGCGATTCTGGCCAGTAACGGTTCGCTCTATCTGTTGGGAACGGAAACAGCCGATCTGTTCAGCCTTAACTTCAGTGGCACGACACAGGTTCGCGTCAAGTTCGGTCAGCTGTACTCGGCATTTATGCCCGTGGCTTCGATCGCGCGCATCGAGTCGGCGCTGTACGGCGGGGACGATTTGCTTAGCCTCACGAACTCCGGACCGTTCAACGTGTCGGCAACAGGGGGCGCGGGTGCGGACCAGTTGGTGACCAGCGCCGGCGCCGACAAGCTCTCGGGTGATGACGGCGACGACTTCCTGATCTCCGACGGTGGGATCGACTGGCTGCGCGGAGGATTGGGAAGCGATAACCTCAATAGCGGAGGGCTCGCCGATACGGTCTACGTCGATTACTCGGACGTCGTCATTGATGGACTTGGCATCGATCATCTTGATGGGTATGTGCCGGGGGATGCAAATCACGATCACTACGTCGACGGACTCGACTACGTCGCCTGGGCCGACCACTTCGGCCAAGACGGCGGCTGGCTGCACGGAGACTTCAACCACGATGGCCACGTCGATGGACTGGATTACATCGCCTGGGCCGATCACTTCAACCCCCATGGCGTGGCTCTGGCCAAGGCGAGCGCCGGCGAGTTCTACGCCGATTTTGCACCGAGCCTGCTGCAATCGTCATTGATGAACGTCTACTGGGGAGGCACCGAAGGAGACGACGAGGTCAGCTTCACACAGCTCGACGCCACGACGGTCGTCATGCATATCAGTAAGCTGAACGGCGTGGCCGTCACGCTCGAAGACCGCACCTTCACCGACGTGACCGGCGAGATCGTGGCCTACGGATTGACCGGCAACGACATGATCGATGGAAGCGGGTTGACTTCGCTGCGACTGAACGCCAGCGGCGACGAAGGAGACGACACGCTGATCTCAGGTGGAGGGGACGACACGTTAGCCGGCGGGACGGGGAGCGATTCGTACGTCTTCGCGGGCAACGCGCCGCTCGGCTCCGACACGATCGACGACACCAAAGAGCCCGACCCGGAGAGCAACGGGAATGAATTGAACTTCATGAAGTTGACGCCAGGCGCCGCGAATTTGGGAATCCAGCTCGATTTGGGCATCACCAGCGCGCAGACGGTATTGGCCAATGTGCTGAGCCTCACGCTCTCGAACGACAGTTTCGTCAGTATGGTCGTGGGGACTCGAGGTAATGACATGATCACAGGCGGCGGCGAAGATGCCGTAACCGCTTACCTCGGCGGGCCTGGCGACGACCTCATCACCGGCGGTGCCAGCGGCAACGATACCTTTATCTATTTGAACCTGGATGGCGTCGAAGGTTTTGACATCGGCTCGAATCATCCGTCGGGCGGTCACGTCTCACAGGGCTACGATACGATCTTTGCCACAGGGCCTGGCGAGGGGACCTTCTTCTTTGGCGATGCCGGCGGCATGCCAGCGTTTCCGGCGAATGTGAACTTAGACCTGAGGACGGCGAAGGACGGGATCGGTCAGGAGGTGGCCAATAACGGAGAGTTCACCAACTACCTTTCGTTGGCGGTGCACGGAGTAGCGAATATTCGCACCGTATTCGGCAGCCAGTTCGGCAATACGATTTATGCGAACGAGATGGGGGCGAACCTGCTCGGTGGGAATGGCCCAGTGCATCTGATCGGCGGCGACGGCGCGGATCTGCTCGTCGCTGACGTGGCGGTATTAGGTGTTGGGACGCTGCAGCAAGGCGCCGGCGCCATACTTGAAGGGCGCGGCGGGAACGACATTCTTGTGGGTGGAACCGGTGACGACATTCTTGACGGGGGCGATGGGAACGACCTGATCCTGAGCAATCCATTCATGATCGGCGGCTCGACCGGATCGTGGAGTCAAGGTAACGACACGCTGATTGGTGGCGATGGTGACGACATGCTAGTCGGCGGCAACGGCAACGACTTCCTGAACGGTGGCGGTGGAGCGGACACGTTGATTAGCAGTTCATACCAGGTTAACGGCACTTCTGATCCATTGGGCGACGGGAACGACATTCTCGAGGGCGGCTTCGGAGACGACTTTTTGATCGCGGGGAATGGCAACAATGTCTTCAGCTTCGCGCGAACGGACGCCACGGTGAATCTAGGGACCGACTACATCGGCCATTTGGAACCGAGCGGAGAGAGTACGCTCGATTTCAGCGACTATGGGGCGGCGATCAATCTTAACTTGGGCTATCCCGCGTTCGCGGACGCCGGGCATTTGCTGCTCTGGAATATCGATATCGCTCAAAACGCTACGGTGGCCCTAGGGCTTTACAATTCGCACGTCATTGGGTCCGCGTTCGCCGACATCATCACGGGTGATAGCGGCGACAACATTCTCGAGGGGGGCGGAGGTGACGACCAACTCAACGGCGGTGCCGGCCGCGACATCTTGATTGGCGGCGCCGGCGCCGACATCCTCGATGGTGGTGGCGGTGAAGACCTGCTGATTGCCGGCGAAGTTGAATTTGGCGCGGCCCGGGCCGTGGCCTTGCGCGCCATTCAGGCCGAATGGCTATACGCGACCCGGCTGTATGCCGACCGGGTGGCGAATCTGGTCCATCCGGCGAACACGGGCGGACTCAACGGCTCGTATCACCTTGAGCCGGGCTCAACGGCACTCGACGACGGGGTCATCGATCACCTGTACGGTGGCGATGATCTCGATTGGTTTCTCTACGCCGACGCCTTAGACGACGACGTGGTTGAGGACGGCCCCGAAGAGATCGACGAGGTGAACGAGGTGCTGACCGATCTCCTGACGTAGTCCGGCCGGCGCTTTCAACCAGCAGGCAGCGTTACGGGCGATCACGTTGCATCGATTGTCGCCAAGACTATCCGCCGGAGCGGCTCAGTGAGCGATTCCTATCCGGTAATCACTCGTTGCAAATCGGCGTCTATCGACGTCAAGTCGTGACAATTGGAACTCACCGTTTGCAGCGCACTTGCAGCGCGGGCTGGTTGGCAATTGTCGCAATCGCATGGCTGATGTCGGTTGCGTCGAAATTGAACGCGGGTTCGACTCCCGTGCCCTCCGGGAAAGTTTGCCTGTTGCGGCTCGGGTCAGAGCGCGTTCCAACCGGCGTTCCAACGAGGCACAATGGAAGAGGCAGAAGTGCCGTTGGGAACGTGGTTTCTGAAGATTCCGAACTGGACTTAGGATCCAGTGCCCGTTGGCTCGTGCGGCGGCGTGACGCTTCTGGCTCTACCGATTCGCAAGCTCGCTCAAGCGTGTTCGCCCGTTTGCAGAGATGATCAGGGCTTCACCATCGGCGAGCACTCGTCAGCTTCTGCCCAAGTGCCGTCTCGATTCCCAGGCGTTGTCAATCGACTCCAAGTTGGGCCACGCCGCGTTGCAACCGGCGTTAACTAGAGAAGAGCCATAGGCCGCGCTCCTCGCAGTAGATCCCCGCGGTTCTTGGTGTCGCATATGTTGATTGGCGAGCGACAGATATTGCATCGTGAGCGAACAATTGGGTCCACGTGCGTCTCTATCCGTATGCTGAGGCGATCGAAATCTGATGCAAGCTAGCTGAACGCAACGCCATCCGCATGTCCGCCTTTGATATCGCGAACCACAAGTCGTCGATAGAGCAGTCGGATCACACAATGCGCTAGTCGCTCTTCTCCTCACCGTCCGGGATCTGATTGTTAGGTTCCTCGCGGCGATAAGCGCAGTCTGTTAGGTGAAAACTCCCGCCCTTCCTCAAGTGATCACGTTCAAATTCGCCGAAGGACATTGAAAACGTTCCGCATTGCTGCCAGTGCTTGGATCGATCGGTGAGAACCTCAAGGTAACAACAGAATCCATCGCTCGGAAATGAAAACCATTGACCGCCTGTAAACTGAATATGATGCGACACAGACGACTTGCTTTGAATCAACAGGCCATTCCATTGGGATTCTGTTGCTGCCAGGACTTCCTCGTGACTTCCCGCTCGGTCATACCGCTCAAAGTCAACGATGGACTGCGCATAAAAGTGCATCGTCCGAGAGTTGCTCACGAGCGTGAATCTTAGATCTCTTATAATGCCTGCCCTGCTACCAGAATTGTACAGGGCCAGATTCACATCAATATGCGGAATCCACCACGGCCGTTCTACTGGAGTGCCGTCGCAGATCCTTGAGACGAATGACGCCCTAATTCGTGGACTACCCGGTAGCACAACCAGATTAAACGGCTTTAAGTCATTCTTCCAGAGTGCATATAGGGAGATGAGTATTGCGACCGCCGAAACACAGTTCGGAGCGATGTAGGTCAACCACGAAGAGTTTGCTTCGTCCATGTCTCTCACGCTGACGGTTGCAAGCACTCAGGACATTGCATCCAAGACTTCAATCAACTCCTCGACAGATCCTCGATAATCCGCTGGCTGATTATTTCGCCGCGGGTTCACAAGGTATTGCCCAATGCCCTTCGGCAGGCGCTTCAAGAACTGTTTCAGCTCTGCTACGGTCCTGCATTTACGGGTGATGATGCGCTGATTCCCAGCCTCCGCGTACTTGTTTGCGAGGACTTGATCCGTAAAGATTCCTGCAAACATCACCGACTTGCCTTCCGGGGTTATCGCTGGGATACCCTGGCAATGCCGCTCTCTGGGATCGTCAAGCACGTAACAAGGAAGCTCAATGTGTGGCCGCTCGCCACGAAGCGTTTCCAGGATCCGACTAAAATCACGCGGCCAAAATCGAACATTCAGAATGTCAAACGTTAGTTCGTCCCCTTTGTCAGATCGAATACCCATTCGCTTCCTATCGGACGCGCATTCAATCCCTGCTTCCGCTAACAAGTGGACGAACTCACCTCCGTGCGCCAGAAATGGAAAAGAGACATATGCCATTCCGCAATGTGGATTAGTCTCTTCGAGTTCTTCACAGGAGCCGATTGTGTCAAAGTCGCGCCGCCAGATTTCTTGAATGATAGGCGCTAGACGTTCGTCGACGTTTGCTGATCGCGGGCCCCACTGAACGCGCAATTGCCTATGCCGATCCGTCGGCGGTCGGCTATAAATCGCATCATTTGGCTCCTGATAGAAGTGCTGCATCGCGCTTCGAAGCTTATCAAGGCGCAACTGTTGCCTCATTTCCGCTACGGCATCTGGCGAATCCTCGATAGAAATGAAATAAAACTTGAACTCCCCATTTACTTCTCGTCGCTCATAAACGGCATAGCCTCCCGGTTCGCCGTTTCCATCAAACGGGGCTTTCTCAGTGCCGAGCAACACTTTTATCGTCGTGTCGCACCAGGGCGCCGGGCGCTCTGACGGGCGGATGCCCTTGAAGGGGCCATCGACAAACTCAATCGGAAATGGTTTTCCGTCGATTCGAAATAGTCCCACGAATTGATAGCCGTCGGCTAGACCCTCGACTTGTTGATACTCAGCCAAAGTTGTCGGGTTCTCGTCTACTTTTTGAAGCTTATCGTTGAGCGGTAGATGAATGACTGTCTTCAGCTCCCCCAACAACGTCGCGACGCCGGCCAACGGGCCGCCGATTAGTCGGACCTTGTGCTTATCCATCGCGGACTCCTTGCGCTCCGAGGTGCCCCACCTGCGTTGGTGTACGCCCGTATATTAAAGCGATTGGCTGGTAATTCTGTCAAGCCAACGAGAGGCTGTCCACGGACCTCCTTGGATGGAAGCTTCGAAGGAAAAGCTGCTCCCTCGAAGCCTGCAGTGTTGCAGACTATCGCGTAGTCCATCGAGGTCGGTACGGAAGGCGATCGACCCGAACGGCATTAAAATCGCAGTCTTGTAGGCCATTCCGGTGCGAGGGAATGAGCAAACCGTGGGCTTCAACAGTGCTGGGCGGTGTGCTTAGCCATCTCGGCTCTAAAACACGAGGACGGGGCACGAAAACGCTCAGGCAACATCTGCTCGTGCGCGCGAGCCGTGGCTTGGCATCAACAGGGCATCAACAGCGAACAGTCGGAGAGTTGACATTCAGAAACGATGGTGGCGCGATTGCGTGCTCCCTGACGCCAAAGTCAGGCACCTGTCGTCGAGGGTTCACATCGCTTAAACAAAGAGGCACTTGGTCTTACGTGAATCGGTGATGCTGAGCTGGGGGTCAAGAGGTCGCAGGTTCAAATCCTGTCGCCCCGACAGCGGGCTTGGAATGCCGTAACCAGCGGTATTCCAAGCCTTTTTTCTTTCGGGTCGGCTCGTTTTTGCTCCCGCCCTCAAGGAGCTTGCCAATTGGGCATCACCGGCGCCAACAACGGTGATGGCACGTCTCGCCCATCGAGGGAAGCGCTGGCTCGCAAGTCATGTCCGCTCGTCGGGCGGCGAATCGCGCCGTGACTTCTGATGCGACTGGCACCACTACCAGAGAATCAACACCACACGGGTTCCTGCCTCGACGCGTATGCGCGGCCGCGACAGTTGCTATGTTCGAGGAGGGATTGCTGCGAGCACTGGCATTGCTTTTTTCGTCGCATTTTGATCGATCTCTTGTAGATGCAGGATCAACGCCATGGTTTTTCCCTTGGGGGATGACAATTCCGATCGCCGAGCAGCGCCGCTGGTCAACTACGTTTTGATCGCCATCAACGTGCTGGTCTTCGTCGTCTTCCAGCAGTTGGGCTCCGACGACCGCTTCACCTATAAGTTTTCGACGGTGCCCGCCGAGATCGTCACTGGCAAAGACGTAGTCACAGATGATCGGGTTATCGAAGACCCGCTGAGCGGCCAACAGTTCCGCGCGCCCGGCCTGCAACCGACCCCGGTCTCGGTCTACCTCACGCTCTTGATCTCAATGTTTATGCACGGCGGCATTGCCCACCTGGCGGGCAACATGTGGTTCCTGTGGATCTTCGGCGACAACGTCGAAGACGACTTGGGGCACATCCGTTATGCCGCGTTCTATTTACTCACTGGCATCATCGCCTCACTATGCCACGTGCTGATGAACGCGAGCGGCCCGGCGAGCTTGATTCCCAGCTTGGGCGCATCGGGAGCAATCTCAGGAGTGATGGGGGGCTATCTCGTCTTGCATCCGACACGGCGCGTGCGCGTCATGCTGGTGCGCGTACTCACCGATGTGCCGGGCTACGTAGCCGTCGGACTCTGGTTCGCGTTTCAACTCGTGAGCGGACTGGGGCTGCTGGGAAGCGGATCGCGCGAGAGTGGCGTGGCCTATGCCGCGCATATCGGCGGGTTTCTCGCGGGCGTGGTGCTGGTGAAGCCCTTCATGCTGGGCAGGGCAACGCCGAACGTTCGCCGTCCGGCAGCTTACTAGTCGTCCGGCGACGCGGCGGCCTGCCGATCAAGACCGGGCCCGAGCGCGCCTTAACTTTTTTGCGGCACAACGGGACTGGCCGACGGGCGATTTGGACGTGTGCCGCGCAGCACATCAATGGCCTCGGTCAGGCCATCAATTGTCAGCTCAAACATCGGAAAGACGCGGCGAATCAGGCGAATGGTCGGCTCATTCCAACTGCGACGCGGTTCGGGATTGAGCCAGATAGAATTGGGGACGCGCTGCCGAATGCGCTCGAGCCACTGCAAACCGGTGACGGAATTGCGGCTGCTATAGCTGATCGCGCCGCCGATGTGCGTGAGTTCGCTGGGGGCCATCAAGGCGTCGCCGACAAAGATGATGGACCATGTGTGATCGAGATTCTTGAGCACGTCGCCTGTCGGTTCTCCCTTCAGAGTACGCATGTCGGTATAGAGCCGCTGATAGACGCAATTGTGGAAGAAGCGGTGCTCGAACTTCTTGAAATGGTTGGCGGCATGCGCGGCGCTAAATAGCCGCTCGCACAGGTAGGTGTACGGGTCCATCGAGCCCCCCACATCCATCAACAGCATCAGTTTGATGCGGTTTCGCCGCGGCGGTCCAAAGACCAGTTCGATCTCGCCACCGTTGCGAGCGCTGTGATCGATCGTGCCCTCGAGGTCCAGTTCTTCGAGGCCTTCGTCTTTGTCGAGTCGCTTAAGCCGGCGTAGCGCGATGCCTATCTGTCGCGTGTCCAGAATTCGGTCGGACCGCAGATTGCGATAGCGCCGGGAGTCGGCGATTTGCACGGCAGACCGACCACCGCCGGCGCCGCCTACCCGCATGCCTGTCGGGTGTTCCCCACCGTGGCCGAAGGGGGAAGTGCCGCCAGTGCCAATCCAGCGATTACCGCCGTCGTGCCGTTCGCTTTGCTCTTTGAGCAGCTCGCGAAAGCGGTTGGCCAACTCGTCGAGATCGAACGCCCGTATCTTGCGGCGATCCTCGTCGCTGATGTTGGGCAGGATCGGGTTATCTAGCCAGTTGAGCAGCTCATCGCTGATATCGGGCGAAGCTTCGATGCCGGCGAAAAAAGAGGAAAACGCCCGGTCGTAAATGTCGTAGTCCGCTTCGCGCTTCACGAGCAGGCAGCGGGCCAGATGATAAAACGTGTTCAGGTCGGCGCGCGCGTGCCCTTCATAGAGCGCCTGCATGAGCGCCAGCCATTCGGTGCTCGAAGCCCTCAGGCCGAAGTCGCGGAGGTGATAGAAGAAATCGACGAACATAAAAGCTTGATTCACAAACGCAAAGCCGAGGCCACGCCTGGCGATCGCTAGCGCCCACGCCCGAAGCGGCGATTGGCCAAGACCGCTTCAATATCGCTTTCGCGTTTGATCAACACTCCGAGGAACGGAAGCTCCTTTTCGATTGCCGCGGCCGAAATGCCGCCTCGTCGAAGCGCGGCGATCCAGTCGATCAACTCGCTGGTCGAAGGGCGCTTGCGAACTTCAGGCAGTTCGCGCAACCAATAAAACCGCAGAAGCACTTGATGCAAGAGCTCCTCTTCAACGTCGGGATGATGGACCCGCACAATGTTCGTCATCGTCGGTTTGTCGGGGAACTCAATGTAATGAAAAACGCAGCGTCGCAAGAAGGCGTCGGGCAGCTCCTTCTCGTTATTGGATGTGATGATCACGATCGGCCGCTGCTCGGCGGTGATCTGGTCGCCGGTTTCCATAACCGCGAAGCTCATGCGATCGAGCTCGTGCAAGAGATCGTTGGGGAACTCCATGTCCGCCTTGTCGATCTCGTCGATCAACAGCACGACGCGCTCTTGCGCGCGGAGCGCCAGACCCAAAGGGCCGAACTTGATGTACTGGCGAATGTCGCCGATATCCCGATCGCCAAAGCGTGCGTCGTTGAGCCGCTGCACGGTGTCGTAGACGTACAGCCCATCCTGCGCCTTCGTGGTTGACTTGATGTTCCAAGTCAAGAGTTGTTTGTCGAGATTCTCGGCAATCGCCTCGGCGAGCACGGTTTTTCCGGTGCCTGGTTCGCCGCGAATCAACAGTGGCTTTTCGAGCGCGCAGGCGACATTGACCGCATCGCGCAGTTCAGGGGTGACGAGGTAGGTGTCGGTTCCTGTAAATAAGTGAAAGGGCATCAGTGTTTCTAGGTTATGGGTGGATTCGATCTAACAATTCGCGTGCGCTAGCGCAGCGGAGCGCGGATCGCGCGCCCCGGTGCGACACCATTTTGCAATTGGCCATCCCGGACGACCGTAGTTCCGCCGACGAGCACGAGGCGAAATCCTGTGGAGTATTTCGCAGGCTGCTCGAAAGTCGACTGGTCGACGACGGTTTGCGGGTCGAACACGACGATGTCGGCATCGGTGCCAACTTGCAATCGCCCCTTGTTTTTCATGCTGGGCACTCGACGTTCTAAACGCGCGGCTGGCATGATGGTCATCTTGCGAAGGGCTTCGGTCAAGGAGAGCGCCTGTTGTTCTCGAACGTAGCGCCCCATCACGCGTGCGTAAGTGCCGGAGCTGCGTGGGTGCCCCCGACCGTTTTCAAGCAACCCATCACTAGCGATCATCGTCAGCGGACTGGCCACGGTTTCGCGTACCATTTGCTCAGGCATCGAGTGAATGATGACGTAGCCGCCGGTATGGCGAAAGCGTGCGAAGCTCTCGGCGGTTAGTCGCTCACCAGTCGCCACCCACTGCAAGTCGCCATAGCTCACGCCGAGCATTTCCTGCCAGCCGTCGCTGAAAATGGCCGACTTAATTGGGCTCATCGAGGCCGTATAGGGATAGCACTCGGTGGTGATATCTAATCCACGTGATTGGGCTTCGGCGATCGCTTGCAACAGGCGCGGCGTGCCACGCAGCCCCATGCTCGACACATGAACGACATGCAAGGGCGCACCGGTGATCGCGGCCGCGGCCAATACTTCCTCGAGGGCAGCCAGGGCGCTATTTGGCTCCTTCATTCCGGCATGGCGAATGTGGACGTGGCAAGCCGCGTCAAATTTGGCAGCCAGACGAAAGATCTCCAGGATCTCCCAGCTCGAGACGCCCGGCGTGTACTGGATGCCCAGCCCCACGGCCACGGCCCCACGCTCGAGGCCTGCTTCGACAAACTGCTTGATCTGTTTGATCTCTGAATCGGTGGCCTCGTTCTGGGCCGCTCCCGGTTCCGGCAGCCAAGTGCCGGGCCCGCCCAGCACGCGCATGCGAGCCCCGATGTGGCCGGCGCTCACGCCATGATTGATGAGCGACTTCCCCTCGCGCTCAGCATACCAGTCGTCAACATCGTGCGTGCCGACTTCCAACTCGAAAGCGGTCGTGACACCGTCCATCGCCTTAAAGCGGAAGTTCTCTTCGTCCTGCCCATGCGAATGAAGGTCGATGAACCCTGGAGCGACGACCATGCCCGTGGCATCGAATCGAGTCGGCGACTCAAGTCGCTCCACGCTGATCGCGCGAATCGATCCGCCGCGGATGCCGACATTGCGGACGGCATCCAATCCACTGGCGGGATCGATGACTCGTCCGCCGTCGATCACAAGGTCGTATCGCTCAGGGCGCGATGCAGGCTCGACCGCCACCACGTAATCTGTGGTGGCAAATGCCGCACTGAGGGACAGAATCAGACAATGCCACGGGCACCGCACCTTGAGTCTCCGCAGAACGTTCGGTATTTCGGGCTATTCTGGTGCAGCGCGTGCCCTTGGGCAATCGGCGTGCGGGCAAACCTGGTCCAGTCGTGAGCAAAGCCGGTTGTTTCCCGACATGTCGTGGGAGATGATCACTCCGCCAGGTTGTTCCACAACAAGCGGGAAACTAGGGTCCCCAGATCAGGCGATCAGAATAATTCGTTTGGTCCGAGAGTTGCCCTGGATTCAAGCAGGCCGGCACTTTGGTCTTCGCCGTTGAAAGGGATCAGCCATGACCGACGACACTTCCTATTTAGAGCAAGTTAGGGCCGAGCATTACGGCCTCGAGCAGGTTCTTCATCAACTGACCGAGACCATGGCAACGGCCCAGGCCCAGCAGTGGCCCGCCTCCAGCACGCGACACCTTGTAGTGCTGCTAACGGAGCTTATTAATCAAATGGAGTGCCATTTCGCGCAGGAGGAAGTTGGCGGTTATATGGAAGAAGCGCTCTCGCGAGCTCCGCGCTTCAGCGCACAAGTAGCGGTGTTGCTGAGGCAGCACGCCGAGTTTGCTAACGAACTGCGCGATCTCTTGGCTCGCTCGCAGGGCGGGGGTGACAATCCCGAATTTTGGAAGCAACTGCGTGCCGAGCTACAGGCGCTGCTCAAGCGACTGAAAGCCCACGAAGCCGGCGAAAACCGCATTATCGAAGCGGCTTTCAACGAAGATCTCGGCCTGGCAGATTGACCGCGCCTGCCCCTCACCCGCGCGCTTCGTTACATTGATCGAATACCTCCCTGTGCGAATTCGCACGCCACCTTACGGGGGCTGTGCCCACTTCGCACATAATCGCGAATTCCAGTGCGCTGACGTGTCCGCCGTCGGATGAGCGTAAATCTGTCGATGTTGTTCTTGCGAGGACGTAATTGAGGATGCGACGCCCGCTCGAAGTTGCCTCACCTGCGGTTGATTCGCGACGCGGCACTACGGCGGCGTCATCGGACTTAGCGGCGGCGGCGCTCCTTGCTTTGCCTGTCTCTGGCCCGACGACGTGGTTGGCGATCGCCTTGACTGCCTCAATCGCCTGGGCGATCTGGGCCAGTTGGCGCTGTTGGTTGTCGCAGCGCAAGGCGCGGCTCGCGTTGCGTACTCAAGCGCGTTCCGTCGGGGTACTCGAGATCGCCGACGACGGGATCATTTCTCTCGATAGCGGGCACCGCATCATCTTTTTCAATCGAGCGGCCGAACGCTTGTTCGATTACCGCGCCGCCGAGGTGCTCGGTCAGCCACTCGATTTGTTGCTCCCTCAACGATACCTTGAGTCGCATCATCGACATGTCGCCGAATTTGCTCACACTGGCAAGACCTCGCGGCGGATGAGCGAACGGGCGGAAGTCTTTGGCCGCCGGCGCGATGGAGCCGAGTTTCCCATCGACGCTTCGATTTCGCGGTTGCAACTGGCCGACGAAATCATCCTCACGGTCTCGATTCGCGACATCACCGCGCGGCGACAGCACGAGGCCGCCCTCCGCGCCCTGCACGAGGATCTCGAACGCCGCGTCGAGCAGCGCACCGCCGAACTGCGCGCGACGACGCAGCAATTATGGCAAGCCGCTAAGCTGGCCTCGGTCGGCGAGCTTTCGGCCGGCATTGCCCACGAGCTTAATAATCCGCTCGCGACGATTTGTCTACGCATCGAGTCGGCGCTCGCACGAACAGCGGCTGACGATCCTCGCCGCCGGGCGCTCGAGGTGATCCAGCAAGAGGCCAAGCGCATGGCCGACCTCGTCTCGAATTTACTTCAGTTCTCTCGTCGCGGTGCCGATGCCCGCTCAACGGTCAATATCGGGGAGGAGCTGACGAAGTCGACGGAGTTGATTGATCACCACTTGCGCAAACGCGCCGTGCGGATTGCGCAGAACTTCGATCCACTTGCTCCCTTGATCGCCGCCGACCGGCAGAAGTTGCGGCAAGTTTTTTTGAATCTGTTGACCAACGCTGCCGACGCCATGCCGCGGGGCGGTGAGTTGCGGCTGAGCGTTTCACCCATCACCCTCGACAACGACCGGCCGGGCGTGGCGATCGAGGTCTCCGATACCGGTCATGGGATTGCGCCCGAGCACTTGCCCAATGTGTTCGAGCCCTTCTTCACGACGAAGGAGGAGGGCAAAGGCACCGGGCTCGGTCTGGCCATTTGTCGGCGAATCGTCCAGGAACACGGCGGCCGACTGGCCATCGATAGCCAGCCCGGTCGGGGCACTACCGTGCGTATCGAGCTGGCGACGAGCCCCAGCGATGGACAGCGCCTGGGTCAATAGCTCAAGATTGACACAGTTTGGCTGCGAGATGCTTCCCCCTGGTAAACCTGGTGTTGACGATGCCCCCGGATAAACCCGCTCGCCTGCTGATCGTCGACGACGAGCGCGAGTTGCAAAGCGCGCTGTGCGATACGCTGGGCGAACAAGGTTTCATCACCGTCGGCGCGACCAACGCCGCTGAGGGACTTGAACACTTCGCGCACGGCGAATTCGACGTTGTGCTCAGCGACCTGATGATGCCTGGCATGGATGGCATCCAGATGCTTCGCCAAATGCTGGCCCGCGATCCGCACGTCGTGGGGATCATCATGACCGGACAAGGCACCGTGCAAACCGCGGTCGAGGCCATGAAAGTCGGCGCGTTCGACTACGTACTCAAACCGTTCGACTTGAAGATGATGCTTCCCATCTTGAACCGAGCCGTCGAAGTCCGCCGGCTCCGCATGGAAAACGTGCGGCTGCGCGAGTACGTCGATCGGTTGACGTTCGAGTCGCCTCGCTACCAGTTACTCGGCAGTAGCGAAGCCATGCGCGGGGTTCTGCGGCTGATCGAAAAAGTTGCCGGTTCCGACGCCACGGTGCTCGTGCGAGGCGAGAGCGGAACCGGCAAGGAGCTCGTCGCCCGCGCGCTGCACCTCAATAGTCCGCGGCGCGGCCACCCGCTTGTGGCCGTCAATTGCGCCGCGATGCAAGAGTCGCTGTTGGAAAGCGAGCTATTTGGTTATGAGAAGGGTGCCTTCACGGGCGCCGATCGCGCCAAGAAAGGACTCATCGAGGTTGCCGAAGGCGGAACGCTGTTCATCGACGAAGTCGCCGAAATGCCCCCCGGCATGCAGGCCAAGCTGTTGCGGGTGCTCGAGAACGGTCATTACCGCAAGCTCGGTGGCACGCAAGATCTGTATGCGCAAGTGCGCGTCATCGCGGCCACGAACAAGTCGCTCGAAGCAGGACAGCGAACAGGCGATTTCCGTGAGGATCTTTACTATCGACTGAACGTCTTCACGATTGCCCTACCGCCACTTCGCGAGCATCCCGAGGATATTCCTGAACTAGTCGAGCATTTTCTCTCCACTCGACAGTTGGGCGAGGTGCGCACGCGAATGCACCCCGATGCTTTGGCGGCCTTGATTCGCTACCGGTGGCCAGGTAACGTGCGCGAGTTGGCCAATGTGCTGGAGCGCGGGCAAATCCTGGCCGAAGATTATCAAATCAACCTCGATGATCTGCCCGAGGATGTCCTTCAGGATCGTCGCGAGGAGCAAACGGAACCCGGCGTGCTGACAGCTAATAATGCCTCGGCAGTGATGGGCGACGCCACGCCGGCGACGCTAAATCTCAAAGAACTCGAGGCCGATGCCCTGCGCCGGGCACTGCACGAAAACCACGGCAATCGCTCGCAGGCCGCCCGCTCGCTCGGGATCAGCCGTCGTTCTCTGTATCGGCTGCTCGAACGGTATCACCTGATCGAAGACCCGGCTGCGCCGGAGTAAAAACGAGCGGAGACTAACCCTCTTTGGAACAACTACTACCTGGCGAACGCGAGGCCGTCTTTCAAGCTCGTGGGCTCGCAAAGGTCTATCAACTCGGTGAGATCGAGGTTCGTGCGCTGCGTGGCGTTGACTTGGACCTGTACAAAGGCGAGTTTGTCGTTCTCTTGGGACCCTCCGGCAGCGGCAAGTCGACTCTGTTGAACATTTTGGGCGGGCTCGACGTTCCGACCAGCGGCACGGTCCGTTTTCGGGATCACGACCTGACGACCTGTGACGACGCCGCACTGACACGGTATCGACGCGAGCATGTTGGTTTCGTGTTTCAGTTTTACAACTTGATTCCTAGTCTCACGGCACGCGAGAACGTCGGGCTGATCACAAGAATCTCAAAAAACCCGATGGCGCCTGAAGAAGCCCTTGCGCTGGTCGGTTTGTCAGACAGGGTGGATCATTACCCGTCGCAGATGTCGGGTGGCGAGCAGCAGCGAGTGGCGATCGCGCGCGCGATCGCCAAGCGGCCGGAAGTGCTCTTGTGCGATGAACCCACGGGTGCCCTTGATGTAAAGACGGGAGTCCTGGTGCTGGACGCAATTGCGCGCATCAATCAAGAACTCGGGACTACCACGGCCGTCATCACCCATAATGCCGTGATCGCCGGGATGGCGAATCGAGTTATCTCGCTCTTGGATGGATGCATTGTCAGTGTCCGACAGAATGCCACGAAGATGCTGCCACGAGAATTGGCCTGGTGATCGCGATGGACCCCTTCAATCGAATGCTGTGGCGAGATCTGTGGCTTATGCGTGGCCAGGCATTGGCTGTTATCCTGGTAATTGGTGCCGGGGTGGCGACGTATGTCATGGCTCGATGCACTCTGGAATCGTTGAAAAGTGCCCAAGATGCCTACTATACGCGCTACCGCTTCGCGCAAGTATTCGCCCATGCCAAGCGCGCTCCTCAAGCACTCGAAGCGAGGATTGCCGAAATCCCTGGAGTTGCCCAGGTCCAGACGCGTGTCGTCGCAACTGTCAAGGTAGACGTTCCGGGCCTGGCCGAACCGGCGACGGCGAAGCTTGTATCGGTACCCGACCACTCTTTGCCGTTACTCAATCAATTGCATCTACGCAGCGGTCGCTATATCGAAGCCGGGCACCCAGGCGAGGTTCTGATCAGCGAGGGGTTTGCCGGAGAGCACGGGTTAGTGCCGGGGAACCGCGTCCGAGCGATCATCAATGGACGGCTGCGAGATTTGACTATTGTCGGTGTGGCGCTTTCTCCAGAGTACATCTACCAGATTCGTGAAGGGGACATACTACCGGACGACCGGCGCTATGGTGTGTTCTGGATGGGGCATGCCGAACTGGCTGCGGCGTTCGACTTGCAGGGGGCTTTCAACGACGTTGCCTGCACGTTAATGCCTGGCGTCGTGGAAGCAGACGTCCTCCAGCGACTGGATCAGCTCACAGCGCCCTATGGTGGACTCGGCGCGATTGGCCGAGCCGACCAGAGTTCTCACAAATTCGTGACGAACGAACTGCAGGAGCTGCGCGGCATGGCGCTGGTTATGCCGACAATCTTTCTCGGAATCTCCGCATTTCTTTTGAATATTGTCGTCTCGCGGCTCATTGCCATGCAGCGCGAGCAAATCGCGGCTCTGAAGGCGTTTGGCTACACCCGGCGCGAAATCGGCTGGCACTACGTCAAGCTTGTATTCGTGTTCGTGGTGCTAGGTGTTGTTTTGGGAACCGCGGTCGGATCATACTTCGGCCATCGCGTCACGCGTATATACGCTCAGTTTTTCCATATCCCGGTCTTCGCGTTTTACCTCGACGCAGTCGTCGTACTGTCGGCGATGGGTGTTACCTTGGCGGCGGCCGTGCTGGGTACCTTGACTGCGGTCTGGCGTGCCGTCTCGCTTCCACCCGCCGCAGCTATGCATGCCGAGCCGCCGACGAAGTTTGGTCCCACGCTCTTGGAGCGACTCGGCTTCGATCGCTACTTGTCCGAGCCGGCCAAAATGATCTTACGCCAATTGGAGCGCCGTCCCATCAAGGCGTCGCTGACGTGCCTGGGAATCGCACTTGCCGGGTAGTGGGCTCTTTTGAATCTAAGAAAGTTCGGGATTGGCACGACAGTCTACCGCAATGGTATCCTAGCGGCATGGACACCTGCCCTGACTGCGGTACACCAGCCGGACAGCTACACGAGATGTTTTGCTCAAAGGAGCGATGCCCGTTCTGCGGTCACCAGCTTGTGACCTGCGGCTGCATTTCCAAAGTGCTGAACCTAAGCCCAGATGAGCAGACGGCGGTGGACGACTACGAAGACGACCAAGCGGAGCCACTGGCCGGAATCATCGAGCGATGGAAAGTGGCGCTAGCAGAGAAGGGGCGAGCTCCATTCGCCGGCTGAGCCCGATTACGACGCGGCCTTGGCACGCTTCTTATACGGGCCGCGCTTCTTGGCAACTGCCAGCGGGAGCATGTGAACGATATCGTCGATGCTCATGGCCCGGTCGATGATGCCAGCCTTGAGCGCCGGCGGCATGCGTAGCGTCTGGTGAAAGCGGATGAAATTGTAGTGCATGAAATGCAGCGACAAGGCGTAGGCTAGGTTCGCAGCTTTCTTGCTGAATCCGTTCGTCAATCGCGTAAAACGCCGCATGTGCATACGCATGGTGAGATTCGACCGTTCGACGTAGCTGGTCGAAACGTGGTCGGGATCGGGCGCACCCATCACGGTGCTTTTCTTGGCACCCAGGCACTTCGCCGGCGAGTACCGCGTGTCGGGCTTTTCTTCCGGCGCGCCGTACATCTTGATTAGCTGGGCATAGTCGATTTCGGCGAAGTAGTCGGCCACCGCTTCGAGATAGGTCAGGTTGCCATCGGTGGTGAGTTGGACCTTATGGGCCAAGCGCTGTTGCAGATCGCCCATGAGCATGTGAGCCATCGCGGCATCGCGAGCCCCCAGCGCCCAAGTGCAAATCAGCTTGGTGTCGGCGCAGATCGCGGTCCAGGTCCACATGCTGCCCACGCCCGGCTGGCCCTTCATGCGCTCCGGCACGTTCTTATCCTTGCAGTAACAGAAGCACCAAACTTCGTCGCATTGCACGCGCTTACAGGGCAGGTTGACGAGCATCTTGTCCTGGAATTCCAGGCACGCTTGGCCGGCATCGGCTAGCAGCTTCATCACGGCCTTTTTCGAGACGCCCGTGATTCGGACCGTGGACCGGACCGAGTTCCCCTCGACCAAGCATCGCAGGACCGCAACCTTATCGGCGTGGGATAGCGTATTCATAGTGTCCATTATGCTTGAGATGCGGGGTTTGTCAACAGAAAAGTAACAATGTAACCGATATAGTTACAATCGACATTGACAGCCGGCTGTGGTTCGCCAATAATTGGCTTCACACCAAGAAGGAAGATGGCTGTGGAAGTCGCTTTTACTGACCCCGATCTCGATGAGATTGAGCAAGGCAACGACGGCAAACTCGACCATAAGCTAGCGCGCGCATTTCGGAAGGCGATCAACTTCATTCGCGACGCCAAAGACATTCGCGATGTTCAGACATACCCAGCATTTCGGTTTGAAAAACTCCAAGGCGCTCGGGCGCACGAATGCTCAATCCGATTGAACGACCAATGGCGGCTAATCTTCCAAATCGAAAAGGAACCTCCACCTACCAGCCTGAAAATCACTGCGATTGAGGATTACCACTAACATGACTCGACGAATTTCCGCTGAGCCATTTTCGCCTGGCGAGTACATCAAGGATGCGATGGACGCCCTCGGCTGGACGCAAGATACGCTTGCCGAGGTGCTCGGTCGTTCGCGCCAGCACGTCAACCGCTTGCTGCAAGGCAAGACTGCCGTAACTGCCGAGACCGCGCACGAACTTGGGCAGGCATTCGGTACAAGCGCCGAGGTGTGGTGGAATTTGCAGAAGTCCTATGAATTAGCGCTCGCCGCAAAGGAGGATCGAGAAATCGCAAAGCGACACGCGATTTACTCGAAGTATCCCATTGCAGCCTTGCGCAAGCGGTGCTGGATTCCACAAGAACTCAAGGCTGTGGATGAACTAGAGCAGTCACTCTGTCGATTCCTGCAAGTTCGTGGCATTGACGAAATGCCGTCGATTGCAGTTGCTGCCAGAAAGACGGGCGACTACAGCGTGCCGACTACAGGCGGCCAAGCCGCGTGGTTTTGTCGCGCTCGCGAGCTGGCGCTTTCAATTCCCGCTGCACCGTTTTGTCAGATTGAGTTCATAAATAAGCTTCCGACATTGCGGCAATTGGCGGCTTATCCCCAGGATGCACGCCGGGTGCCAAAGGTGTTGGCGGAAATGGGTGTTCGACTGCTGCTTCTGGAGCCGCTGCCAAGCACAAAGATTGATGGCGTAGCCATGTGGGTCGATGAACAACCGATTGTTGTTTTGGCCCTGCGGTACGATCGACTCGACAACTTCTGGTTCACGTTGATGCATGAGTTGATGCACATTAAGCATCGCGACGAAACTCGCATCGACGTTGAACTGGATCGGGCCGAGGCTTCGGCTATGTCCGATATTGAGGCGCGCGCTGATCGCGAGGCTGCGGAATTCCTGATTCCACAAGACAAGCTTGATTCGTTCATTAAGCGTACAAAGCCGCTCTATTATCAAGCCAAGGTTGTGCAATTCGCGCAAGCGCGAGGCGTGCATCCCGCGATTGTGGTTGGGCAGTTGCAGCGGCAAGGCGAATTGGATTACGCCCAGCTTCGCAAGCTCTTAGTGCCGGTAAGGGAGCATATTGTCGGACAAACGATTACTGATGGCTGGGGCAACGTGCCACGGAAAGCGGGATAGTGAATTATGTCGAACAAACACACGACCACTTACAACGAGATGCTTCAGCGCTTGGCGGACGAGTATTTTGAATCGACCGGACAATCGCGAGCCACTACGAAAGAGATTGCCGTTTGGGCAGTGTCTTCTGGGCAATGGGACCCGCCAGCCGATCTTATCTTGCGGAAGTGTCGCGAGGACTTCTCTCGCGCGCTGCGGGAGCAGTACATCGAGGATGCGGCAGGAAGGCCCATCCGAGCAAAGCACGCCGCCAGAATCATCAGCGGATCAACACAAGGGACGTTCTGGGCAGATATCCGTACTGCGCCGCGAGACCACATGGAGACAGCGTTTCAGCAGCGGCGAGAGCAGATTGTCGGCGACTGCCGGCAGTTGAAGCGGGACCAAGACTTCTACAATTCGGAACATCCCAGCGAATCGCCGATTCAACTCGTGTTCGACTTCAGCGACGACATCGAGGAAGGCGATTATTCCGACGAATACCCTGGCTACGAAGCGGCCCTATGAAGCGGACTTCCCCCAGCGCTTCGCCGCAGCCTTCTCAGCGATGGCCTTCCGTTCAGCCGGGGCCAGCTTGGCTGCCCTGGCCTTTCCGCCAGTGATTCCACCCTTGCGCCCGCGAGCGACCGCCGCAGGGTCTTTCTTGGTCTCAGCCGGGGCTTCGCCGGTGACGGCGTCTAGAATGCCCTTGGCGAGCTGGTTTACGTCGCGGGTCTTCTTGGCGGGCTTCTTCTGCATGCCCCCAGTATCGCCCGGCCCCGCCGACTAGCCAAGGCGAACCCGGGAATTCTGGATTTCAAAGTAGCCCACTACCACTTGCCGTGGCTGTATTGATTCTTGGAAGCTTCATGTTAGACGCGATCGACTACGCGATTCACGCCCAGTACTTCGTAGCCCTCCGTGAGGACCTTAACGTCATCTTTACCGAACCCAGTTCGTCGAGGACGTTGCACGACATCGAACGATTGCCTGGGGTGCGGCTGTGCGAACCGTTCCGCGCCATATCCACCCGACTACGCCATGGACAGTATGTTCGCCGTGTGGAGGTATTGGGAATCCAGCCAGCGGCCGAGCTGCACCGCCTGCTGGACATCAATTGCCAACCAGTTCCGCTACCACCCCATGGGTTAGTGCTTTCCAAAAAACTCGGCGAGGTGTTGAGAGTGCGGATCGGTGACCGCGTGCGAGTCGAAGTTCTGGAAAGCGACCGTCCGGAGGTGGACTTGCCCGTAGTCGGTTTGGTCACCGACTTCGCTGGCACTGCCGCGTACATGCAGCTCAGCGCCGTGAACCGACTCATGCGAGAAGGGGATATCGTATCCGGTGCCTTCGTCACGGCCCATGCCAATCGGCATGACAGTCTCTATACCGAATTGAAGAACGCCCCACGGGTAGCGACCGTGCTGATCAAAGGCTCGGCGATTCGCAGTTTTCGTGAAACGGTCGCGGAGAACCTGTTGCGGATGAGGTCTTTCATCATCATCTTTGCGAGTGTCATCGCCGTTGGTGTCGTATTTAATAGTGCGCGAATCTCTTTGGCGGAACGCAGCCGAGAGCTAGCAACCTTACGGGTCATAGGCTTCACGAGGGCCGAGATTTCCTTTCTGCTCTTGGGCGAGTTAGCGTTGTTGACTTCGCTGGCCATTCCGCTCGGCTTGATGTTCGGGTGGGGACTAGTGCTTGGTCACACCTGAAGATTCGGGTTGGTGGGGAGCTTGGAATTTGG
>CAZBWM010000089.1:0-28106 GCA_964495375.1 uncultured Planctomycetaceae bacterium
GCCGAGCTGGAGCCGGAGCGGCATCGCAAGGTGGTCGTCCACTGCCATCATGGTGGGCGGAGCCTGATGGTAGCCGGCTGGCTGCGCGAGCGGGGTTTTCAGGCGCAGAGCATGGCCGGCGGCATCGACCAGTGGGCGGCCGAGATCGACCCGTCGCTGGCGCGGTATTGAGGGCGACGTCGGCTGCGGACTCTGCACACAGCGAATAAAATCTCAGTTGCCGGAACCGGACAACTCTCGATAGGCAACTAAGTTCATGGCTGGCCAGGTTTTATTGAACACGCACCGGTTGGCCGATATAAGATTGTCTATAGGTAGATTCAGGGTCACGAGCCGCGCGGTCAGTTGTCATGCCTGATCCGTACTGTCTAGCGATGGTCCTGTGCGACGCGGTTCACCGCGACCCATCGACAGGGAAGTTCACGCTACTTGGTACTTTCAGCAATTTTGCCGCGCCAACTTATCCAGCTGACGTTTCGCTAGCTGTGTACTTTGCGATAACAGACGGCGTTGGCAAAACTACTTTGCGGCTGCAATTGATAGACGCTCGCGGTGGAGCGATCGACGCTACGCTTGAGGGAGAGGATGATCCGCACCGCGTATTTCTGATCAAAGTCGAAGTTGACATGCTGAACCCGCTGGCTGTAGTCGAATCAGCAATCCAACTTCAGGCGACACTGCCAGCCGCTGGACTGTACTACTGCGAGTTGTGGGCGAATGATACGGTGCTGATGTCGCGACGATTTACGGCGAACGCAATGCAAGAGACGGGAGACTAAAATGGCTGTTTCACAACTTGCTCGCACAACCCGCGCAGAAATTCAGAAGCAAATCAAGCTCGAAAAAGGCGTGCAGACTGAGATTGTCACGTTGCAAGGCATCGCACAGGGCGTGACTCGGTTGGTTCCCTTTGAGGTGGTAAAGGAACTTCTCGAAAACTCGCCTCCTCCGCGTCGCCCGAATCGGAATAGGCCGATCCATGATGGCGGTGATTTGAATGCTGAGTTGGCTGCCTGGGACAGAGCGAGCGATGAAGCATGGTCGGAAATTGAATAGGGTAAGGGGCGGCAATGAAACGCGGCGACCTAGTACGCGTTGACCTGCCGGCACCCATGGGTCCGAGCGGCCGGGAGCAACTCGGCACCAGGCCAGCAATTGTCGTTCAGCAATCACCGGTGGAGACATCGACTGTTGTTGTCGTGCCGCTAACGTCTAACCTCCAGGCCAGGAGATTCGCCGGCAGCGTCGAGATTCCTGCGACGAAGTCGAACGGGCTCAGCGTGACATCGATCGCGCTTGTTTCGCAAGTACGTGCAGTCGATAAAAAGAGAGTGCAAGCAGCGCTCGGTAAGCTCGATCCGCACACCATGGCAGACGTCGACGCGGAGCTGCGAAATCTGCTGGGGCTTTAAGGGCAGCGAGGGTGCTCGATTCCAGGAAGCCGTACAAATCAAGGCTTTCGGCCTTCGCGGGAATGCTTCCCGCTAGATCCGGCCGCCAGTCGGGTACCGTGTTCCCGGGGTTCGCCGGGTTGAATTCGCCCCGGCGCTGACCTATAAACGAAGAGTCGAGCCGAAGTGGCGGAACTGGCAGACGCGCTAGCTTCAGGAGCTAGTGCCCGCAAGGGCGTGCAGGTTCAATTCCTGTCTTCGGCACTCATTGACAGCTAAGGGTTTGCGACGAGCCGGTCGCAGGCCCTTTTTTGTTTACAGGAAGAAATCCGGCTGCAGCTCGTGGCCGGGCTCGACCGCGTATTGATCGAAGTCGGTCACACCTTCTTTTCGCAAGAGCGCTTCGTCGATGAAGAAGTTGCCGGTGCACTTGCGGCTGTCGCTGGTCAGGATGCACCAGGCGGCGTCGGCCATGATCTCCGGCTTGCGGCTCGAAGCCTTGAGATCGGCGCCGATCAGGTTCTCGACCGCGGCCGTCCAGATGACCGTCTGCGGCCAGAGGGCGTTGACGCCGATCCCTTGATCGGCCAGCTCGGCCGCCATGCCTAGCACGCACATGCTCATGCCGTACTTGGCCATCGTGTAGGCGACATGATTGGCGAACCAGCGCGGCTCCATGTTTAAGGGAGGCGAGATATTCAAGATGTGCGGGTTGGTCCCCTTCTGCAAAAACGGAATGCACTGCTGCGAGCAGAGGAACGTGCCGCGCGTGTTGATCTGGTGCATCAGGTCGTAGCGCTTCATCGAAGTGGCCAAGGTGGGGGTCAGGTTGATGGCGCTGGCGTTGTTCACGAGGATGTCGATGCCGCCGAACTTGTCGGCCGTTTGCTTCACCGCGGCCGTGACCTGCTCCTCGTAGCGGATGTCGCAGAGGATCGGCAGGGCCTTTCCGCCAGCCTTTTCGATTTCTTCGGCGGCCGTGTAGATGGTGCCGGCCAGCTTGGGGTGAGGCTCAGCCGTTTTGGCGGCGATAGCGATGTTCGCACCGTCGCGGGCGGCCCGCAGGGCGATCTGCTTGCCGATGCCGCGGCTGGCTCCGGAAATGAACAACGTGCGACCCTTCAAGCTGCGCTCGGCCATGCGCGGATCTCCGACGAATAGAGGCAAATTGGGTGGTTGCGTATGCGATTGCTGCTGTCGAGTGGACAGGCGACCGCACTAACGTAGTCGGCGGCGCGGCGGTTGTCGATTGAGGGGCTGCGCGGGAATCGGTTCCTGACACCGATCGTGCTCCGAGCAAACTAGACTGACCCACTACCGCTGCGCGGGGGACGATGCGGGGTTCGGCGGCGGGCCGACGCGGCGGCGACATCAATCTGGGCAAACGGGTGTCGCCGCAGCGCGGCTCGGCAGATTCGCGGGTACGCGGGGGCTGGGTGCGGCATCAGCCTGGGGATTTGCCGCACGGCTGAGCGATTTCGCCGCTGCACGGCCACCCATGGGAAGATCGACTTGTCGGCCTGTTAAGCGATTGGCGGGCGGCGGCCCGTCACCAGCGAGATGATGAAGATCACCAGGAAGACGACAAACAGCACGCGCGCGATCTGCATGGCGACCCCTTCGAGCATTCCCATGCCCAAGAAGCCTGCGATCAAGGCCAGCACCAAAAAAATCAAAGCGTACCGCAACATATCGGTCCTCGATTCTGTGTGACGCCGGGCTTGCTCGGTTGTGAAGCGATTGCCCAACGCGCGGTGTGTGCGGGTATTCCCGAATACAACAAGCCTAGCTCACCCGGCGCGCACCGGCCAGCAAGGGGCGCGGGCGATCATTGGTCAGGTTCCTCCTGCCACAGGTTCCGTTTCGCGCGATCTGCCGCGGGTTTATGGGCGAAATGCTACGGCTTCGACTTATCGTTGGGCAGCTTGCGGATCGTCTGCTTGTCGCCGGCCAGATTGAGCGTGAAGCCGACGACTTCGTCGGGCTCCTTCACTTGAAAGTCGACCGAGGCCGCCGTCCAACGCAGCGCGAACTCGTGATTCGACAACGGCAGCAGGTCGATCACCTGCCCCGTCTTCATATGGAACTGGAGCTGATCGCCGACCAGGGTGATCTCCCCCATCGGGCCGAGCAGGCTGCCGTACGGACCGACGAACTTTTCGAGCTGACCTTTCGGCAGTGTGATGACTTCGCGCTTGGGGAGCTTGGTCGCCTCGGGCCCGACCGGATCGACCAGCTCGCGCACCCAGATGTTGCGATAGCGCACCGGATTGCCGTGATCCTGCAGCGAGATCGGCAGTTTGTCGGCGTGCGAAGTGTACGGCAGATTCTGCATCCACGTGGTGGGGCCCCAAAGCTCAACGGCGTCTTGCACGAGCACCCCGTTGTGGAAGACCGTCATCCGCGCTGCCCGCTCGAGCGTACCGTCGCTGTGAAAACGTGGGCGGCGGAACGAGATGTCGAACGCTTGCCACTCGCCGGGCGGCAAGCAAGCGTTGGCCAGCGGCGGATACTGCCCGTAGATGGCGCCGGCCTGACCGTCGGCGTAGGTTTCGTTCTCGTAGGAGTCGAGCACCTGCACCTCGTACAGGCTCATCAGAAAGACGCCGCTGTTGCCGCGCCCCTGGCTGCGGCCATGAGCCGGCGACGGCGTGGCCCACTCGATATGCAGTTGCACGTCACCAAACTTGTCGGCCGACACCAGGTAGCCGCTCAGCGGCACCGACTCCATATAACCGTCGCGGGCTTTCCACTTGGCGGGGCTGCCGTCGACACTGCGCCACTTGGAGAGGTCGCTGCCGCCGAAGATCACGATGGCGTCGGACGGCGGCGCGGCCGGTAGCGACTGCTTGCCCGGTGTCACCACGGGCGGGCGCGGGCGCGTCATGTCGTGGGCCAACCAGCGGGCGGGCTTTTGATCGGCGGTGCCGGCGGACTGCGCCACGGCGGGGCTTGTCATCGAAAAACCACAGGCGATGCAGAGGATGAAAATCGAAGCGGTGCGCGCCACGCTAAGGTTCCTTGTCGTGCGGGTTCGGGGAGCCAAGTTGCGGAGAGCCTCTCGGCGCGGCCGCTCGCGGTTGTACCGCTTGGGCGGCGCGATTGCCACGGATTGTAACACGCGACAAGAGACGGTGTCTCAGGTGGGTCGGCAACGTGTTTCGGCAGAGCCCAAGGTGTCAGGAACCAACTCGGCACGCGGCCGACCTGAAAGCGACCGCTGGCTCGTCGGCTCCAGACACCTGCACACGGCTACCCGCTTCCAGACACCCGCCCGCTCCCCGACACCTTGCCGGCGGTCTATACTGATATTTCCTTTCGGAACATGAACACGCTTCGCCGCCTCATCGCGGGCAGATGAATTGCCCCTGGCGATGCCGGTGAAGGCCTGCCCGTGACCTGGCGTGTCCTCGGCAGGCAGTTGTCAACCGCTCGGTGCGTCGATGAACGTCGCTTCGCGCAATCCCGACTTTCCGGGCGAGACGCTCGACGGCCCCGTCGTCGACGAAATCTCGGCGTCGCACGAGCGCCCCAAAGTCGAGCTGGTGGCCGGCACGCGCCCGCAGTTGGCCGCCGAAACCCAACTGCAATTGCGTGGCCGACTGCGAATGGCCGCGGCGCTGCTGCTGGCCGCCACGTTGTTTTTCACCCTGCGCGGCCTTGTGGTCGGCAGCACGCAGACGGCATTTCCCGGCGATCAGATCAGCTCGGCGCTGTTGGCCTATCGCTACCTGGTGATGGTCGTGCTGCTGTTGGCGACGATCGCGCTCTGGAGCCGCTGGAACCTGTCGATGCAGGAGCTGCGCGGACTGGAGCTGGCGATCTTCGGGCTGTTATGCGTCTTCTTCTTATTCTTGCACTTAAGTTCGCTGCGCGAATCGGCGCTACCGGTGCGCTCCGCGCCGGGGCTCGACGCCGAAGTCGATGTCGACCGGGTGCGGCGCTCGACAATGGTCGTCGAACTGATGTGGTTCGCGCTAGTGGTCATCTATGGCACGTTCATCCCGAACTCGCCACGCCGTGGCGCGGTGGTGATGGGGGCGATGAGCGTGGCCCCTTTGGCCGTGCTGGCGGCCGCCGGCTGGGAGCATGAGTCGCTCCGGCCGATCATCTTTCCGAACGAGCTGTCGGTGGCGATGGCCGTCTCGGGCGTGGCGTTCGCCACGGCCTGGTATGGTTCGTACAAAGTCACCATGCTGCGTCGCGAAGCGTTCGAGGCCCGGCAACTCGGCCAGTATCGCCTGACCGAACGGCTCGGCGCCGGCGGCATGGGCGAGGTCTTTCTGGCCGAGCATCAGATGCTCAAGCGCCCCTGCGCGGTCAAGCTGATCCGCCCCGGCCAGGCGACCGACAGCAAGGCGCTGGCCCGCTTCGAGCGCGAAGTGCGGGCGATCTCGCGGCTCACCCATTGGAACAGCGTCGAGATCTTCGACTATGGCCGGGCCGACGACGGCACCTTCTACTACGCGATGGAGTACCTGCCCGGCCTGAGCTTGCAGCAAGTGGTCGAAAGGCAAGGCCCCATGCAGCCCGAGCGGGCCGTACACCTGCTGCGGCAGGTGTGCCAGGCACTGAGCGAAGCGCACTCGATGGGGATCATGCACCGCGACATCAAGCCGAGCAACATCATCGCCTCGCAGCGCGGGGGGATTTACGACGTTGCCAAGCTGTTGGATTTTGGCCTGGCCACGTCGACCGAAGAGCTGGTCGACGTGCGATTAACGCAAGACGGCACGATTGCCGGTTCACCGCTGTACCTGGCCCCCGAGCGGTTCCTGGAAGGGGGCGAGCCCGATGCCCGATCGGATATCTACAGCCTGGGGGGGGTCGCTTACTTTGTGCTGACCGGGCGGCCGCCGTTCCGGGGCGACTCCCCGCTGAAGCTGATGATCGCTCACGCGCGCGAACCGGTGGTGCGACCGCGCGAGCTTGACGCCAGCTTGCCGGCCGACCTCGAAACGATCATCATTCGTTGCCTGGAAAAGGCGCCGGCCGATCGCTTCAGCGACGCGAACGAGTTGGAGCGGGCTTTGGCGGCTTGCGGATGCGCCGACGGCTGGAGCCAGCAAATGGCGATTCGCTGGTGGGCGGCGCGCCCCGAATTGGAACCGATCGAAACCGCCACCGACGTGACCGCCACGACGATGTCTTAAGAATACGCAGTCTTGAGGATACGCATGTCGAATACGGCCGCCATCTCCGGTTCAAATTCTGTCGGCAGTGCGCAAGGAGCGTGCCCACCCGCTTGGCGCGCGATCGAGAGTGGACTGTGGGGGCTGTGGGCGGCGCTGTTGTTCGGCGGCTTGCTGTTTGGCATGTTCGGCCCCGACAACGTGCAGCACATGCCCGCCTGGACGCGGTTGGGATCGTCGGCAGTGCTGGTGGTGGCCGCTTGGGCGTGGCTCGTGGCAGCGCGCCGCACGAAGGCGATTCCCTACGCGCTGGGCCTGGCGATCGGTATGACGCTGGGCTTCGTCGGCGATTTGTTCAATGCCAACAACAACACGCTCGGCGGCATCATCGCCTTTGGCATCGGGCACATTGCCTACATCGCCGCGCAAGCGTGGGCCAATCGCGCTGGCCAGTTGACGACGCGCAGCCGGCTGTTGGGGGCGATTATCTTTTGGCAATTGATTGGCCTGGCGGCCTGGGCCTGCGTCGTCTGGCCCGGCACCGAAGCGACCGACCTGCGATTGCCCGCGCTACCGTACTCGCTGCTGTTGGCCGGCACGACCGGCGTGGCCACGGGCTTGGCGCTCGGCGATCGACGCTTCTGGGGATTGGCGGCCGGAGCGATTCTGTTTCTGGCAAGCGATTTTATTCTCGCCTTCCGCATCTTTCACGGCCCGTTCCACCTGGCCGGCGACGCAGTCTGGCTCACCTATGGGCCGGGACAGATGCTGATCGTCTACTCGGTGCCGGCCGCGGTGGCAGCACTCGCGCGGGGGAAGTAGTGCGAGCGCCGCGTCAGGGCTTGGCGTCGGGCGGCACTGTTTCTGCCGGCGCGACCGCGTCGCGCTTCGCTTCCGGAGTTGATGCCGGCGTCGCGGTCGCCTTGCTCGCCGGCGGCAGCTCGGCTGGTTGCCACTCGCGAACTTCCAGCGGCGCGGGATTTGGCAGATACCAGTTGCGGCTCGCGTAATCGGCCCCCACCAGCGAGACGAAGATCGTCGCGAAGCAGCCGGCCGCGGCCACGACAAGCCATTGCAATCGGCTCCCCCCCAGCAAGTGCATGAAGAACAACAGCACCAACAGCGCCTTGAACGCCGCGATGCCGATCGCCACGGGGATGTGCCAATCGCCAAGGGGCGCGAACGAGGCCCCGACGGTCGCGGCCGTGAGCACCAATAGCGCGACGAAGATCGTCACGTAGAGTTTCACCGCGCTTGCGGCATCGTGATGGCCAGCTTCCTCGTGGTGGCCGGCCGCGTCGGGATGTTCGTGGGCGTGTGCCGTCATGGTCGCACGGTCTACAACAGATACAACAGCGGAAACAGGAAGATCCAGACAATGTCGACAAAGTGCCAATAGAGCCCGGTCACTTCCACGGGAATGAAGCGTTCGGGCCCGAGGCGCCCTTTGTAGGCCAGCCGCACCAGTACCCCCATCACCACCAGCCCGATGATCATGTGCAGCGCGTGCAGGCTGGTCAGGGCGAAGTAGCAGGCGAAGAACAACTCGGCCGTGGGCCCCAGCTCATCCGGGGTAAAGTTGATGCCCGGCACGCGGTGGTGCGCGTACTCGGTGTACCACTCGATCCCTTTGATCCCCAGGAACGCGACGCCGAGCCCCATCGTGGCCAGCAGCCAGCCGAGCAGCCGGCGGCGATTACCTGAGTGCGAGGCGACGACCGACATGGCCATCGTCAGGCTGCTGGTGATCAGCACGACGGTGTTCGTGGTGCCCAACAGTTTGCTGAGCTCGTGCCCGGCGGCCTCGAACACTTTGGGATGGAGCGTGCGGTAGATGCAGTAGGTGGCGACCGCGCCGCCGAAGAACATCACTTCGGTCAACAGAAAGATCCACATCCCCAAGCGCGCGGCGGTGCGCTGCTGGTGAATGTTGGCGAAATGATGCGCGACCGCGCCGGCGGAGCTAGTCATTTGCGAACTCTCCTTGCCGGCGAACGGTGATCGTTTGATCGGGGTTGGTCTCGTAGTCGTAGGGTTCGGTGACGACCGTCGGGATCACGGGGAAATTCTCGGTCGGCGGCGGCGAGGTAGTCTGCCATTCAAGCCCGGTGGCGCCCCAGGGGTTGTCCCCCGCCAAAGGGGCGTACCGCAGCGACCACGTGAAGTAGGCCATCGGCAGCAGGTAGCCGACGCCGAGGATCGATGCCCCCGCGCTCGACAGCACGTTGAGCATCTGGAACTCTTCCGGATAGACGTGATAGCGCCGCGGCATACCCAGGTAACCGAGGATGAACTGCGGGAAGAAGGTCAGGTTGAAGCCAACGAAAATCATCAAGGCCGAGAGCCGGGCCCACCATTCGGGGTACATGCGACCGGTGATTTTCGGCCACCAGTAGTGGATGCCGCCGAGATAGGCCATCACGGCGCCGCCGACCATGATGTAATGAAAATGCGCGACGACGAAGTACGTGTCGTGTACGTGTACGTCGACAGCCGTGGTGGCCAGAAACAGCCCGGTCAGCCCGCCGATGGTGAAGAGCCCCACAAAGCCCAGCGCGTAGAGCATGGGCGTTTCGTAACCGATCTGCCCTCCATAGAGCGTGGCGGTCCAGTTGAATACTTTGATCGCCGAGGGGACGGCGACCAGAAAGCTGAGGATCGAAAAGACCATGCCGGCATAGACCGACTGGCCGCTGACGAACATGTGGTGCCCCCACACCAGAAAGCCGAGCACGGCGATCGCCAGGCTCGCCAGCACGATGAACTCGTACCCGAAGATTCGCTTGCGCGAGAAGCAGGTCACCAGCTCGCTGATGACCCCCATCGCCGGCAACACCATGATGTAGACGGCCGGGTGCGAATAGAACCAGAACAAATGCTGGAACAACAGCGGATCGCCGCCAAGCGCAGGGTCGAAGATGCCGAAGCCCAGCCCCCGCTCGAGCGCCACCAGGAAGATCACGATCGACAGCACGGGCGTCCCCAGCATGATCACCAGGCTCGTGGCGTACATCGTCCAGACGAACAGTGGCAGCCGGAACCAGGTCATGCCCGGGGCGCGCATCGTGTGGACGGTGACCAGAAAATTGAGCGCCGTCAGAATCGACGAGAAGCCGACGATGAACACCCCCAGGGCCGTGGCCATCACGTGGGTGTTCGAGTAAGTGCTGGTGTACGGCGTGTAAAACGTCCAACCGGTGTCGACCCCGCCGTGGACGATCGCCCAGATGGTGAACGCGCCGCCAGCGATGAAGACATACCAGCTGAGCAGGTTGAGCTTGGGGAAGGCGAGGTCGCGGGCGCCGATCATCAGCGGCAGCAGAAAATTGCCCAACACCGCGGGGATCGATGGAATCAGAAAGAAGAACACCATGATAACGCCATGCATGGTGAACAGCTTGTTATATGTCTCGGACTGCACGAGATCGGCGCTGGGGGTCATCAGGTCGAGCCGAAACAGCACGGCCGCGGCCCCGCCGACAAAGAACATGCAGGTGATCGCCAGCAGGTACAATAGCGCGATCCGCTTGTGATCCTGCGTCAACAGCCAGGAGCGGACGCTGTAGCCGGCGTTCAGATAATCGGTGCGTGGTTCGATGGCCGACATTTTCATGGCGCGGGGCTCCCGGCAGTTGGTACGGCGGCCGGCGTGCTTCCTTGGCCGGAAAGCGTCTTGAGGTAATCGATCAGAGCCAGGATTTGCTCTTCGTCGAGCTGCCCCTCGAAGGTCGGCATCGCGGTTTCGCCGAAGCCGGCCACGATCTTCGCCTGCGGATGCAAAATGCTCTCGCGGGCGTAGTTCTCGTCGAACGTGACCGTCTGCCCACCGACCAGCGCGACTGGCCGGCCGAACGCGCCGGTCAAGAGCGGGGCGCGGTTGCCGGCCTCGGGTGAGTGGCAACTGCCGCAGCGGAATTCGTTGAACACCTGCTCGCCGCGCGAGGCGAACGTGCCGGTCGAATCTTGCAGCCAGGCCTGGTACTCGGCCGGCTCCATGACGATCACGCGCCCCTTCATCCGCGAGTGATCGGTGCCACAGTACTCGGCGCAGAACAAGTGGAACTCGCCGGTTTGCGTGGCTTCAAACCAGGTCGTGGTGTAGCGCCCCGGCAGCACGTCCTGCTTCATGCGGAAGGCCGGCACGTAAAAGCTGTGAATCACATCCTGCGAGATCATCGTCAGGCGGATCGGGTAGCCGCGCGGCACGTGCAGCTCGTTGATCTCGCGCTTGCCCTGCGGATGCTGCAGCTTCCACATCCACTGCTTGCCGACGACGTAAACATCCAACGCGGCGGCCGGCGGATACGAGCGGTCGAAGTAGATATCGGCCCCCCAGGCGAACAGGCCCATCATCACCACCAGCGGAATGATCGACCAGACGAGTTCGAGCTTCAGGTTCGACTTGATCTGCGGGCCGCGAATCACCTTCGAGCCGCGGCGAAAGCGGATCATAAAGAACAGGATCATCGCGAAGATCGCCACGCTCATCACGACGGTCATCGCGACCAGCACGGCGTAGAGCAAGTCGATGCGCGACGCGAACGTCGAGGCTTGTTCAGGGAAGAAGCGAAACTGGCTGGGCATCGTTGGTTAGACCTCCCCAGCCAGGGCGCCACTCGGCGCGGCAGTTGTCGGCGAAACACTCCCGCGGCGGCGTTCGCGCCGTAGCGAAAACGCGATGCAGCCTCCCAGCACAGCCAAAGTCAGTACGCCAGCCCCTTGCAGCAGACGATGGATCACGACACCGTAACGCCCGGTCAGCGGGTCGTAGTGGTAGCAGAGCAAGAGAACCTGATCGACCGGAGAGCCGATCGTGCCGTCGGCCGCTTCGACCAGCGCCAGCCGCATGTCGCGCGGCGAGTACTCGACACCGTAAAAGTAGCGGGCCAACTTGCCGGTGGGCGTGGCCACGAACATTCCGCTCGCATGTGCGAACTGCGCGGTCGGCTCGTCCCAGCGATAGCGGAAGCCGATGGTTTCGGTCACCTGGCGGATCGCTTCTGCGTCCCCCGTCAAGAAATGCCAGCCTTGCTCGCCGCCGGGTCGCGCGTACTGATCGGCGTAGCGGCGCCGCTTGGCGGCAGCCAGGTTTGGGCCTTCGCGCGGGTCGAAGCTGATCACCACGACCTCGAACTCTTTGCCGGCCGTGAACGCCAAACCATGCATGCCGCGCAACATGCCATTGAGCGCCGCGTTGCACAGGCCCGGGCATTCGTAATAGGCCAACATCAACAGTACCGGCTTGTCGCCAAAGTACTGCCCGAGCTTTACGCTGTTTCCCTGTTCATCACGGAACGTGGCCTCGAGTGGCAACTGCGCGCCCAGGTGTTGATCGATGCCGATCATCGGCAATTGCTCTTTGAGCGCTTGCGGAGTTTGCACCGGCGCGGCCGCCTGTGCGGGCGCGGCGCAAGCGGCGGCCAACAACAGTCCGCAAGCGGTGAACCAAAGTTCGCGGTTGGAGTGCTGCGCACACCCTACGAATGCTTGTCGGGTGCGTGAAACGCACCAAAACTTCATTTTCCAACCGATAATGGTCGCGTAGTTCTTCATTGCTCGTTCATGGGGTGTTGGGCGCCGCGGGTGCGGGCGTGGGCGAATCGGGTGCCGGCGCCGCGGGCGTCGCCGCAGTAGCGGGCGAATTGACCGGCTGCTTCGACAGGTACTGATCGATCGCCTGCTCGATCGGGATGTGAACGACTCCTTGCCCCCGATCGACCCAGCCGTAGCTGCCTAACAGTTCGGCTTCCCGCGCACGCATTTCGGTCATCGCTTGCCGGCCGCCGACTTGCAGCAGCGGCGCTGGCGGATTCGCTTCGCGAAAGATTCCTTGTGGGCGCGGCGCCGGTTCGCCCGCCACGCGCTCCGTCCCCCAGCGGCGAATCATCTCCAGCGAAATGAAGATGCCGACGACCATCACCATCAGCAGCCCCGCGCCGGTCGCCAGGATCGGGCCGATGCGCACGTCAGGCGGCTCGGGATCGGGCAACGGATCGTGCGCGGCATGCACTTTGTGCGGCAACGGGCGATCGCCGATGATCATCGCGCGCGTGCCGGAGTCGGGGCGGGCCGGATCGTAACCCGTTCGCGGCGAGTTTTCCGACGGTCGCGATTCATCGCCCGGCGGGTTATGCATACTCATGATCGCGCCTCCCCGGCCAGCGCCGCCGAATTGTCACTCGTCCGGGCCAATTGCCGCCGATACAGTCGCAAGATGATTGCGACCCAAAGTCCGCCGATTGCGGCAAATGCGAACGGATCGAGCCAGGTGAGCCCCGCGCCGGCGCCGAACGCCGGCTTGACGAGCCACAACAGCGCCGCGACCTGCGCGACGAGCACCAGCCCGGCAACAATCGCCAGCCGCGCGGCCTCGCGTTTGACGCCGCGAAACAACAGCGTCACGAATGGCAGCGCGAAGTGGAACACGATCAGCAGAATGGCGATCGCTCCCCACGCGCCGCGTGTGCGCCGCAGGTGCCAGGGAATTTCTTCGAGCGTGTTGCCCGAGTAGTTGATCAAGTACTGCGAGAAGACCAGGTAGGCCCAGGCCATGACCGACGCCAGCATCAGGTTCCCGAGGTCGTTGTACTGATCGGGGCGCACGAGCGGTTTACTCGTGGAATACGCAGCGCTCGATTGCGCGCGGCGATCGAGCCAGCCTGACAAGAAGATCGCGAAAGCCATGCCGGCCAGCATGTCGCCGGCCACGTAGATCAAGCCGTAGATCGTCGAATACCACTCAGGCTCCAGCGACATGACCCAATCGACCACCGCCAGGCTGACCGTGGCGGCCACTGCGATCAAGCCGATTGCGCCGGTGCGCTGAATGCGGCGCGTGGCGTTGTCGTCACCGCGCTGGGCCAACGGCACCGCCCAGCGGTTCAACAACCAGCTCAGCAAGATCCAGAGCGCGAAGTAACCGGCCGCGCGACCGAGAAAGAACGAGCTGTTGAGATAAGGCGCTTTATGTTGCAGCAGCTCGCTGGCCGCCACTTCGGCCGGCTGGGCCCAGCGGTAGAGCGACGGAACTCCTACCGCGATCGGCAGAAACAACAGCGCCAACCAGGGGAGCGTTCGCGCGCCGCTGGCCAGCACGTCGATGATCGCAATGCTCCAGCGCCCGCCAGCCAGGTTCTGCAGCATCAACCAGCCGACGAGCCCCAGCGCCACGTTCAACCAGTAGACATAAGCCCACAAGTAGGCGCGGTAAAAATCGGTCGAATCGACGAGCCAACCAATCGCGCACACGACCGCGGCGCCGGCGCCGACGTACAGCGCGCGGCGGCCGGCCAAGGCCAGCGTCTCGTCGCGCGCGAGCGATTCGCTACCCACCACAGGGGCGGTGATCGCGCTCATGGCGCACCTCCTGCGGGCTGACTGATGTTAGCAGGAGCTGCGTCTGGCGCGGCGGGCAGCGGATCAGGAGCATTTGCCGGCGCCGCTTCCGGCTTCGTCTTTTCCCCTTCCAGTTTCGCGCGCTGGTCGGCCGGCACGTCGTCGAGCGTCGCGTGCTGGCTCAACTGCAGCGCGCGAATATAGGCCACGATCGCCCAACGGTCGTCGACCGGCACCTGCGCCGCGTAGTCGGGCATCTGGCGATAGCCATTCGTGATGACGTCGAACAACTGACCGGCCGGCGCTTGCCGCAACGCCTGTGTGTGGAACGATGGCGGCGGCGGGTAGCCGCGCAGCACGATCATCCCGCGACCGCTGCCGGTTTGATCGTGACACGGCGCGCAGTAGATATTGAATCGCTCCTGTCCGCGGACTACGGTCCCCCGCGTAACTTCGATCGGAATCTCGGCGATGAACTTGCCATCTTGCTTGCCCGTGCCGCGCACGCCGGTCAGGTCCAAGGCGCCGCGGGCGATGGCCCCTGCGACAGGCGGACGCATGCTACGACCGTCGGCGAAGAAGCTCGAACCTTCGTACGCTTCGTACCGCGGCTGGTCGGTCATCTTTTGCCGGCAGCCGACGACCAACAACGCCGCCGCGGCGCAGGCTACCATTCCGCTGCGCTCAATTGCGCGGCGTCTCGCAAGATCGTTTGCTCTGCGGTGCTCGCTCACCACGGCACCTCGTACACTTCCAGCGGCTGCTGCCGTTCGAGAAATGCCGCGGTCGCCTCGTGATCGAACAACGGATCGCGGGCTTCGATGCACAAGAAGAAACGGCTGCGCGTCGCCCCTTCGAAGCGCCGCACGTGGAACAGCGGGTGATACGGCATCGGCAGCCCGTTGAGCCCCAACATGCCCAACACCGCGGTGAGCGCCGCGATCAGCACCGTCAGCTCGAACATCACCGGCACCCAGGCGGGCCAACTGTTGAGTGGCCGCCCGCCAACGTTGATCGGATAGGCCACGCCCATCGTCCAGTACTGAAGCGCGAAGCCCGACAGGCAGCCGACCACACCACCGATCAACACCAAGAGCGGCACCTTGCTGGTGCGATGCCCAATCGCTTCGGCCAGCCCTTCGACCGGTTGCGGGCTGTAGCCATCGAGCCGCCGATAGCCGGCCGAACGCGCGGCGCGCGCGGCGGCGACGACTTGCTCGGGCTCGCGGAATTCGGCCAGCAAACCGTAGAGCCCCCGGCCCGTGGCGAGTTGTTCGCTCATGACGCGGTCCCTCCGTGGGACTTAGCACCACCCCGCGCGTCGGTATCGCCCTGTGCCGGCCCGCTCGCGTGCGCGTGCTTGCCGTGGCCGTGCTTCTCTTCTTCCACAAGCGTCCGCATCTCGAAGATCGAGATCATCGGCAGCAGCCGGATGAAGATGAACAACAGCGCCAGGAACAAGCCGATTGTGCCGATGAACAGTGCCCAGTCCCAGCGCGTGCCGGCGTACATTCCCCAGCTCGATGGCAGGAACTCGCGGTGCAAGCTCGTGACCACAATGATGTAGCGCTCTTGCCACATGCCGACATTGATCAGCACGGCCACGATGAACAGCATCCAGCCGGTGCGCCGCACCGTGCGCGACCACATCAACTGCGGTACCGCGATGTTGCAAGCCAACAGCGCCCAGTATTGATAGCGATAGGGACCTACCAACCGGTTCCACAGCACGTACTGCTCGGGCTGGCTGCCGCTGTACCAGCCGAGGAAGGCCTCCATCGCGTAGCCGTAGGCGACGATCCAGCCCGTCGCCAACATGATCTTGGCCATGTTGTCGAGGTGCCGCTCGGTGATGAAATCTTGCAGACCATAGACCGACCTGAGCGGCACGGCCAGCGTGACTACCATCGCGAAGCCGGAGAAGATCGCTCCGGCGACGAAGTACGGCGGGAAGATCGTGGTGTGCCAGCCCGGCACCTGGGCCACGGCAAAGTCAAAGCTCACCACCGTGTGAACCGAGATCACCAGAGGCGTGGCCAGCCCAGCCAGCAGTAGGTAGGCGGTTTCATAGCGATGCCAGTGCAGGGCCGAGCCGCGCCAGCCCATCGCCAGCATGCCGTAGATTTTGCGGCCGAAGCGGTGCCGCGAGCGATCGCGCAGGGTCGCCAGGTCGGGGATCAACCCCACGTACCAGAACAACAGCGACACCGTCGCATAGGTCGAGACCGCAAACACGTCCCACACCAATGGGCTGCGGAACTGCGGCCAGATGCCCATCGTGTTCGGGTAGGGCATCATCCAATAAAAGAACCACGGCCGCCCCATATGCAACAGCGGGAACAAGCCGGCGCACGACACCGCGAACAACGTCATCGCCTCGGCAAAACGGTTGATGCTGGTGCGCCACGATTGCCGCAGCAACAACAAGATCGCCGAGATCAATGTGCCGGCATGACCGATGCCAATCCACCACACGAAGTTGACGATTGCGAAGCCCCAGGCGACCGGGACGTTGATCCCCCAGATGCCGACGCCGCGCCACAAGAGCACCGTTACCGACCAGAAGAGCACCATTACTAGCGAGAAGGCGATCGCCAGCCCCAAGTACCACGTGCGCGGCGGTGGCGCCGTCAGCACGATCTCGCTGATCTTATCGGTGACGGTCGAGAGCGTGTGCCCTGGCTCGAGCACCGGCGGCGGCGCGTCGGGCGAGTGCGCTGGCACATGCCCCGAGGTGTGAACCGCACCATGTTCGGTTGGTGTCATGCCGGCGGCTCCTGGGGCTCGAGCGCCGGATTGGGATTGCGAACCTGCGCCAGGTAGCTCGTGCGCGGTCGCGTGTTCAGTTCGGTCAGAATTCCATAATCGAGCGGTAGCGCCTTGCGCCGGCTGACTTCGCTATTCGGATCGTTCAAATCGCCGAATACAATCGCCCTGGCGGGGCACGCCTGCTGACACGCGGTCACCAGCGAGCCATCGGCCATGGGGCGGCCGTCGACCGTCTCCTTGATGCGGGCGTTATCAATCCGCTGCACGCAGTACGTACACTTCTCCATCACGCCGCGGCTGCGAACTGTCACCTCGGGATTGTTCAACAGCTTCAGGCTGGGCGTTGTCTCGTCGGCGAATTGCAGGAAGTTGAACCGCCGCACTTTGTAGGGGCAGTTATTCGAGCAGTACCGCGTGCCGACGCAGCGGTTGTAGACCATGTCGTTAAGACCCTCGGCGCTGTGCACCGTGGCGGCTACGGGGCAAACCAACTCGCACGGGGCCTGCTCGCAGTGCATACAGGCGACAGGCTGGAAGTGCGTCGAGTCGGGCGATTCCTCGGGGCCTTCCCAGTAGCGGTCGATCCGCAGCCACTGCATCTCGCGCCCGTTGAGCACCTGCTCTTTGCCAACGACGGGGATGTTGTTCTCCGCCTGGCACGCGACGACGCAGGCGTTGCAGCCGGTGCACGAACCCAGGTCGATGCTCATCCCCCAGGCGTGTCCGCTGTACTTCCAGTTGGGGAACAGCGATTCGTCGGCGCCGGCGTGCGCGTGCGAATGGGCGTGATCGTGGGGGTGTTCCTCATCGCCGGCATGCGCGTGATCGTGATCGCCGTTCTCTGATTGATCGTGTGGATGCTCATGATCTTCAGCGCCGCGCTGCGGGCCGCCGGTTACTCCGTGGCTAAACTGCTTGGCGAACGCCGGATCGCGCTGGTACTCGTCAAGCGGCGCGCTGCGCGCCAGATGCCGCCCTTCCATGCGGCTGTGCGTTTGCGTGCAGGCCAGCTTGTGATGGTCGGCCGTCGGGCGGATCGTGACGCCCAACACCGTCCAAGGCGCGCCGGGCTCTCCCGAAGTCCACAGGGGATAAGCGTCGAAGCCGGCCCCCTTGGCAACTTTCCCGCCGGCGCGCCGACCATAACCCAGGTGCACCGTAGCGCAGCCGTCGGCCTGGCCGGGCAGAATCCAGACCGGCCCACGAATCTTGCGACCGCCATGCTCAAGTTCGACGACTTGCTCGTTGATTACGCCGAGCTCCTTGGCGGTCGCCGGCGACAACAGCACCGCGTTATCCCAAGTTAGCTTAGTGAGTGGCTTGGGAAGTTCTTGCAGCCAGCCGTTGTTCGCGAAGCGGCCGTCGTAGATCGTCGGATCGAGCCGCAAGCAAAGCTCGATCGATTTGGCCGAACCTGTGGCAGGCGAGGTTTTCTCGTCTGCTCCTTCGGGCACGAAGATCACTTTCGGCGGCAATAAGTTCTCCAGATCGCGCGCGGCCGCACTGCGCTGCGGAGCACTATCGGGCACCAGCCCATCGTGAATCGCTTTGCGCCAGTAGTTCTCGAAGTCACTCCCCTGGTAGCGCTCGCGCCAGGCTTGCTGAACGATATCCAGATTGCTGCGCTGCGGCTGCCGCATCACGGCGGCCAACAACTCGTACTCAGTCTTGCCTTCGTACAAGGGCGCGATCAGCGGTTGCCGCGTCGTAAGCGTGCCGTCGACCGCGCGGCCGTCCCCCCACGATTCGAGAAAATGGGCCGCCGGCAAATGCCAGTCGCAAAGCGCCGAGGTCTCGTCCTCGTACAAGCTAAGGTGCGCGGAGAAGGTCGCCTTTTCGATCAGCTTCGCGAATTCGAGATCGGCCGGCGCGTTGTAGGCCGGATTGCCGCCGAGGATCAACAGCAGCCCGACTTTTCCTTCGCGGAGCTCCCTAGCCAATTCAGGGATGGGTTGCCGCGGCCGCGTCTCCTCCGATGCCCTGGTAACGAGCTGAACGGTCGTCCCCAGGTTGCCTAAGCGTTGATTGATGGCGTACGTCAACTGTTGCAATCCGGGCTGCTCGCGTCCGGCGATGATCGCTGACTTGCCGCGGTTGGCCACGAGATCGGCAGCCAGCGCCGTGACCCACTGCGTCTCGACCTTGTCGAGCTTGCCGGCCGCTTCGGCGCCGGTCGGGCCGAGATCGACCCCGACGGCGCTCGCCAAAGCCGCCGCGAAGGTCGACATTCGGCTCGGCTTCAGTGCCAGCCGATGATCGGCCATGGCGCCGGTGCCCGTCAGTGTGCTCTCGATCGCATATAACCGATTGAGCGGTCGATCGCTGTACGCCCGGCGCCGCTCGGCGAACTCCCGAGCGTAGCGCACGGCGCCCGGCCCGGTGTGCAGAAAGTCGGCGTCGAGCGCGACGATAATACTAGCATCGGCGAGCTGGAAATTGCTGGCGAAGGGCCCTCCTTGAAAAGCGAACGACGCACCGAGATGATCCAGATGCGGCGCCCTCGGCTCATACTCGCACCACTTCGCCTGTGGATAGCGAGCCTGAATCGACGCGATCTGCCCCAACAATGTCGGCGAGTCGATCGCGCCGGTGAGAATGCGCAAGCCCGCGCCACCGCGGCCGTCTTCGATCTTCAGCGCCGCGTCGAGCGCTTGTTGAAACGCTTGCCAGGTGCTGACCGCGCCGGCCCCCAGCACGATCTGCGAACGATCGGGATCGTACAGACCCAAGAGCGCCGCCTGGGCAAACGCATCGGTCGCCCCCAAGCTGTCGGGATGGTCGGGGTTCCCTTCGATCTTGATTGGCCGACCATCGTAACTTTTCACGAGCAAGCCGAAGCTGGCCCCCGCCAGCGGCATCGACGTCGCGAAGTACTGCGCGTCGCCCGGCGTGTGCCCTGCCGGCGGTTTGACGTAGGGGACGATTCTCTCGGGCGCCTGTCGCGCACAGCCGGCCGTGCCAGCCAAGGCCAGCGACGCCCCCATGATTTCCAGGAAACGTCGTCGGCCGACAGGGTCACCGTCCCAACGATCGGCCAGGTCGGGGAACTCGCGCGTGATCACCGCGTTAACTTGCCCGTCGTCGCCCAGTTCATCGAGGCTCGCCCACTGGCCGGCGTCCCTGCGGCGCGCATCGCGCACCTCAGCCACCGACAGGATGCGCAGCGCCGTGGACTGCGCAGCGGTAAGCGCGGTCCCTGAATCGTTCGGCGATTTGGTCTGGGCGTCGTTCATCGATAACTTAACGGCGACTTAATGGCAGCTTATCTGTGGCACGTCGAACAACTGGTCAGGATCGTGACTTGCCGGGCGACGTCGTGGTCGTAGCCTGGCGGGATTGCGGCCGCGATTTCCAATGCGGCCAGGTGGATGTCTTTGGCCTGCTCGGTGGCGTCCGCAGGCTTGGGTTCGTGTGTCACAGCGGCAGCAGAAGTTGCAGTGGCAGCAGGCGCCTCAGTGGCCTCTGTATCGCCATGCGATGCGCCCCCCAGCGTCGGCGGTTCCCACGCCAGGTTGAACACTTCATCGCGCGGGCGGCGATGCGGCTCGGGATTGCGATGGCACTCCAGACACCAATCCATGTGCAGCGAGTGCTCGCGCCACATCAAAGGCATCTTGTCGACCCGACCGTGGCACGACGCGCAGCCCACGCCTGCCGCCACGTGAACCGAATGATTGAAATAGACGAAGTCGGGCAGATCGTGCACGCGCGTCCACTCGAGCGACTCGCCCGTGCGATAGCTTGCCCGCACCGGCTCCAACAGCGGACTTTGCTTCCAGATGTGTGCGTGGCAGTTCATGCACGTGGCGGTGCTCGGCATGCCGGCCGAGGCGCTCTTCTCGACCGAGGTGTGGCAATACCGACAGTCGATTCCTAGGCCGGCAACGTGATGCTCGTGGCTGAAGGGGACCGGCTGATCGCGGACGACGCCGACTTCGGTCATGTAGCTCGATCGCGACCAGACCGAGGCCAGCCACAGCGCGCCGCCTAACAAGAACACCGCCCCGAAGATGGTGACTCGGGAGAACGTGTTCATGCTGGGATGAAAAAGCTGTGCCATCCTACGAACACTATCTAGGAGCTGGAGCGACGATCGCCAGGAGTGCGCCGCGCACGCGCTCCGCGCGGATCAACTTGGGTGACATCCGCCTGCGTGTCGCGAAACCAACGCGCCCGAGTTGCCGGCAACTTGTGGGGCGGGGGTCTCGTCCGCCGTAGTATGGCAAATCGAGTTGTTTCGGCAACCCAGCGGCGTGCGCGGCGCGGGCCGCTTACAATGTCGAAGGTTTCTACGCGCCGCCACGCGGCGGCATGTGGTCGCGGCGTGTTTCAATTGTGCCGTGCAATCGCGGCAAAACCAGTGATGCGACAATCTGCCGTGCGACAATCTGTCCGCCGCGAAACTGTCAAGACAAAACCACTCGAACCCGCCGATAAATTCGCCCGACCATGATCGCTGCACCGCATGCTGCCGGCACCGCACCAGACGAAGCGCATCGCTCACGCGCGCCCGCATCGCGCGGGCGACGATGGTTGTTCCGCTTAACCTCAATCGTAGTGGGTCTGGTGCTCGGCGTGCTGCTGGTCGAGCTCGCCTTGCGCGTGTTGCCGATCGGGCCGCAGCCGCTGTTGTTCAAACGCTATTTGATTCCGCGCGATGCCGGGGGGCGGCGCGAGTATCACTGCTACGCCAGCAATCCCCACGGCGAGTTCAGCCCGCTGCCCGACACTTCGACGGGGCGCTGGCGATTGATCGACTATGCGAAGCACGAGTATCCGTTGACGGCGCTCGCCGAAACGCCGGCCTGCGTCGAGTACGAGTGGGAGTATCCGCAGTTTCAAGCGGGACTGTACCAACTGCGCGATCGACCGTTTGCGCCGCAGCCTGCGGCGGGCGTGCTGCGGATCGCGGCCATCGGCGATTCGTTCGTCTTCGGCGATGGCGTGCCGATCGAACTGACGCTGAGCCGCAAGCTGGCCGGCCTGCTCGGCCCTGGCTTTGAGGTTGTGAACACGGGGCGCTCGGGCTTCAACACGGCCGATGAAGTCCAGGTCGCCCAACTCTTTGCCCGCGAGTTTGGCTGTCGCCGCGCGATCGTGGTGTTCGTCGCCAACGATGTCGTCCCCAGTCCGCGACTTGTCGAGCAGAAGAACTTGTTGACCGACTTGTGCTATGTGCGCGATCAACGCGTCGGCGCGCTGCGGCGGCAACCTTGGAACTCCGGGCAGAGCCGGTTGGCCGGCTTGATCTTCTCGCGCGACGTGCTGACGCGCGTGACCGATATGACCGTCAAGTGGTATCTCGACTGCTACGATCCGGCGAAAAACGCCGCGGGACTGGCGCAGTTAGCGGAGAACTTTCGGCAACTCGCCACGCTTGACGATTGCCAGGTGGCGTTGGTGATGTATCCGCTGCTCGAGGGGCTCGAACGTGATTTGCCCCTGGCGCCGATCCACGCGCGGGTGGGACAGATGGCGCGCGACGCCGGCCTGCCGGTGCTCGATCTGGCGCCGGCCTTCACCGGGCAGACGACGAGCGAGCTGTGGGTGCATCCGACCGATCACCACCCCAACGGCCGGGCGAACGCGATCGCGGTGGACGCGATCCTCAAGTGGCTGCAAAGCGAGGTGCCGGAGTTTTTGGTCCCGGCCGCGACGCCGTGAATTGCTAAGCGCTCTTCACATTTGCCACAAAGATCACTAAGTGCACCAAGGAATCACGAAGTTGTCGTTACTGTCGTTTCGCACTGAGTTCTCTTCGTGAACCTTCGTGAACCTTCGTGTGCTTAGTGATCTTTGTGTTTAACTACGTCGCGAGCAGCAGATTGCAGATTCGACTTCACCAGCAGCAGGCCATTCACCCCAGCTCCCCGATCGGGCTTCCTTGCTCGATGATCGGGCGGGGGCGGCCGCGGAAATCGAGATAGCTGGCGTCGAGCGGCACGCCCAGATGTCGATAAATTGTCGCCGCCAGATCGCCCGGCGTGACGGGGCGCTCCTTGATTTCGCCCCCCATGCGATCCGACGCGCCGATCACCTGGCCGTGGTGCAGCCCGCCACCGGCCACGGTCATCGACATCACCGGCGGCCAATGGTTGCGGCCATCGGTGCTCTCCTGCGTGCCGACCTGCGGCGTGCGGCCAAACTCACCCATCGCCAGCACGAGCACGTCGTCGATCAGCCCGCGCTCGGTCAAGTCGGCGACCAGCGTCGTGATCAAATGATCGAACACCGGCAGCAGCGGCTTCAGCCCCTTGCTGATACCACCGTACGGCGGAATGTTGTCGCCGTGATTGTCCCACGTGCCCGACGAAGTGTGATTGCTGAGGTCGATGGTCACGAAGGCGACGCCCGCCTCGACGAGGCGCCGAGCCAACAGCGCTTGCCGGCACCACGGATGATCGCCATAGCGGAGCAACGTGTGGGGCGGCTCGCGGCCGACGTCGAACGCTTCGCGCGCCCGTTGGCCTGCCACCAGGTCGACCGCTTGCTGCTCAAAGCGATCCAAGGCGTTCATCATCCCCCCGCGATCGAGATCGCGGCGCAACCGATCGAGCTGCTGACGCAAATCACGGCGGCTCGTCAGGCGCTCATGAACGATGCCGGTCGGCAGGCGGACGATGTTGTCGATGCGGCGGCCGTCGAACGGATCGAACTGCTGGCCGAGATAGCCACCCCAGGCGATGTGCGAGCGGTCCTGCATGTTGAGCACGACATACGGCGGCAGCGCTGGATCGCGCGGGCCAAGGATCTTCGACGCCAGCGCGCCGATCGCTGGATACTTCGGCGCCTCGGGGTTGATGCGCGGTTCGGCAGCCAGGTTCGCAGTTTGAAAAACCTGGTTCGGCTCGTGGTTCGAAAACTGCGCGTCGACCGAGCGGATGAGCGTCATCTGGTCGAGCATGGCCGCCTGCTTCGGCAAGTGCTCGCAAATTTGCACGCCCGGGAGCGCCGTGTCGATGACGCCGAATGGGCCGCGGATCTCCACCGGCATCAAGGGCTTCACATCCCAGGTGTCGATGTGGCTTGGTCCGCCCGTCATCCAAAGCAGGATGACACTCTTGCCGCGCGGGGGTGGGGCGACGAGGGGCGGTTTGTTGTCGCCCGCCGCCGCGTCAGGTTCCGTCGCGCCGGCTTGCCTTTTGAGCAGCCCGGGCAGGGTGATGCCGGCCAGCCCGGCGATGCTCGCCTTGAGCACGCTGCGGCGACCGACGACGACCAACCCTTCGCGCTCGCGAGGCAGCAAGCTGGCGAAGGCGTGTGTGGCGTGTCGCGGCAGCAGATGACTCATCGCGTGGCCTCGCCGAGGGGCTTCGACTTCAGGCGTCAGATCGAGCTCAAGCTTAACCGATCGGCGGCGCGGCGGTAAGCGTTTCTGGCGCCGTCGATCGACCACCGCTGCGATGCGGCCCGTGCGAAACCGCTGCCGCTGGTCGCGTCGCGCAGGCGGTCGCAGGTGACGGGAATCGTGCTCTGGCGCCCTTCCTGGCCGAGCGTAATGCCGAAAGCGGCGGCGATTCCCTGTCCTCGGCGACGGCTCCCGGCGACGTTCTGGCCCCGCCCCTTGGGGGATGGCGGGCACCAGGGTAGTCTAACGGCTTGCCGGGAAGCCGCCTGGGCACGCTGGCGCGCGACGCCGCGTCACCGCCCGCTTGCAGCGATTCACGCGCCGAGCTGTTGCACATTTCCTTTCTGGGGAACCGTCGATGTCTGTCACCGATCGTGAGAAGCAAATCGCCGACGCCGAAGAGATGCTCGGAGATCGCCTGGGGCACCAGGAGTTCGCCAAGCAGTTGTACTTTGGTCAGTACGCCGGCAAAGCGTTTCCGGCGTATCCCGATGTGACCGGCTCGGCCGAAGTGAATCAGGCGGTCGCCGATCTGCAACAGTTTTGCCGCGACAAGATCGACCCGGTGAAAATCGATCGCGAATCGCGCATCCCCGACGATGTCGTCGCCGGGCTCGGCAAGCTCGGCGTCCTCGGCGCTTGCTTGCCGAAAGAGGCCGGCGGACGCGGCTTCAGCCAGTTGGCCTATTGTCGGTTGGTCGAAGTGCTCGGCGGGCACTGCGGCTCGACGGCACTGTTCGTCAACGCACATCACTCGATCGGCCCGCGGGCGATCGTGCTCTTCGGCACCGTCGAGCAGCAGAAGCAGTGGTTGCCCAAGTCGGCGACTGGCGAATGGCTCAGCGCGTTCGCGCTTACCGAGCCCGAGGCCGGTAGCGACGCCTCGAACGTGCAGACGACCGCGACCCCCACGCCCGACGGCCGGGGCTTCGTGCTCAACGGCCAGAAGCGCTGGATCACCAACGGCGGCATCGCCAAGGTGCTCACCGTGATGGCCCGCACGCCGGTGCCAGGTAAGAAGAAAGAAACCAAGATCACGGCCTTTATCGTCACGCCCGACATGCAGGGCTTCAAAGTCCTTGAAGAGCGGATGGACAAGGTCGGCGTGCGCGGCAGCGCCACGGGTCGGCTGCAATTCGAGAATCTTTACGTGCCGCGCGAGAACATCCTGGGCGAAGAGGGGAAAGGCCTGCGCGTCGCCTTGACGGTGCTGGACTACGGCCGTACGACGTTCGGCGCCAGTTGCACGGGCGCGGCCAAGTTCTGCCTGGCCAAAGCCACGGAGCACGCCAACCGCCGCGTGCAGTTCGGGCAGACGCTCGGTTCGTTCGAGCTGGTCAAAGACAAGCTGGCCTACATGGCGGCCGGCGCGCTGGCGATGGAAGCCTGCACGTATCAGACGGCCCACCTGATCGACTCGGGGGCCGAAGAGTACATGCTCGAAACGGCCATGCTCAAGGTGTTCGCCACCGACGTGCTGTGGCGGATCATCAACGACACGATCCAGATTTACGGCGGTAAGGCGTACTTCACCGACGAACCGTTCGAACGCATGATGCGCGACGCGCGGATCAACACCATCGGCGAAGGGGCCAACGACGTTCTCAAGGTCTTCATCGCCATGGTTGGCCTGCGCGATGTCGGCCTGGAGCTTAAGAGCGTGCTCGATTCGTTCTCGAACCCGTTCACCGGGCTCGGCAAAATCGGTGGTTTCGCCGGCCGCAAGCTCGGGGCACTGTTGACGTCGCCGGAGATCGTCGTCCGCAGCACCGAGCTCGAGGAAGACGCCCAGCGGCTTGGGCGTTTGATCGGCACCTTCGGCGGCCAAGTCGAGAAGCTGCTGCGGCGCTTTCAAGAAGAAGTGCTCGACCGGCAGTATCAACTGGCGCGCGTGGCAGATGCCGCGACCGAGCTGTATGTATCGAGCTGCGTGTTGGCGCGGATCGACCGAATCCTGCGCGATCCGAAGTTCGATCCCGATCATCATGGCGACGCCCACGCGACCAACGGGCACGGTAATCAGGATGCTGCGCACGGCGACCATGGTGCGACACATGGCGGGCACGGCAACGGTCACGACACGCATGATGCGACGCCCGCCGCGCCGGCGCCGGCTGCCAAGGCTGGCACCAAGCACGACCCGCGCATCCGCGAGTTGGAGCTGAGCCGCTACTACCTGCGGACTGCCGAGCGCCGCATTCGCCAGCGCCTGGCCGAGATGTGGGACAACGACGACGCGGAGACGACCAAGGTCGCCAATCGCGTGCTGAAGGGCCTATAACCTGAATCGCAGGCCAATTATTAACTCTCTGCTCGATTTGCTCCCCAAGCTCTAGTCGCTGGGGCCGAGGTGCTAGCGCACTTCGTTCACCCTCATGCCAATTGAGCGACCATTCTTTTCGCGGGCTGCCTGTCAGGCCCTGGCTTGAGCTTCGTATCTGGCGTTGAAGCGGACGGCTGGCGTCCGCAACTGCCCCAGCCCCCACGTCGCTCAACAGGGAAGCCCGCCATGAACTGGTTCACGTCGCTCTTTGGTCAATCGTCGCAGCAGAAGTCCGCCCGCTCTCGTGGCAAGTCGGCGGCCCGGCGCAAGCCGCGTGCCTTGCGGTTCGAGCAGTGCGAGGCTCGCCAACTGATGACGGCCAGTCCCCTGGTAATGGCGCCGACTTTGATGCGCGAGACCCCGGCGGCCCTGATCGCGCCGGCGGTGCCGACGGCCCCGGCCGCGCCCGTATTCATGGCGCCCGCGTTGACCGCTCCTGCATTCACCGCGCCACTGACTGCCGGCGCCGACCAGGCGGGCCTCATGAACGTGGCCGCCGCCGGCGACGTCACCGTGCAGAAAGCTGCCGCCAAGAAAATCGACCTCGATGTGACCGTGCAAAGTGGCGCGGTCACGCCGACGCAGGCCAAGGATCTCAACCTGTTGCACTTTTTCGGTGGCGAAAAACTGACGATCCCGACCGAGATCAAGAACTACGGGCCCGGCACGGCCAGCGGTAGCGCCACGGTGAGTGTGTATCTGTCGTACTCCAACAAACTCGAAGCAAGCTCGGTCTTGCTCGGCCAGAAAACCGTCAACATCAACCTGGGAAACAACGCCAAGCAGACGGTGGCGCTCGACGTGACCGTGCCGACGACGCTTAGCACGGGGCAAGAGTACTTCATCGTCGCCAAGGTCACCACGCCGCTGACGCAGAGCACGATCAACGACGTCCGTGCGTCGGATCGCAAGTTCGAGTTTGTCGGCACGCCGACCAACGCGGCCCCGTTCACGCCAAACGCCCAGGGCAAAATCCTCTACTTCGAGTTTGTCCGCGATACGCTCAAGAATCGCCTGGCAGTGCTGGAAGCAAATCCGCTGGCCCGGTTCAACGACGCGCAATCGTTCATTGGCAGTTTCCAAGGGGACGAGCTTTTCCCTTATTTGAAAGACGGTGTGCCGACGATCGGCCTGGGGATCAACCTCAACACGCTCGACTCGTACATGGAACACATCGTCGCTTCCTATGTCCGCGGCTACTACAAGAGCGCCTACCGACAAACGCTGACCGGCAGCGACGCGGCGATCATCGCCATGCTCAAAGTGCAAGCGTTCTCAGGTGGTCATACGGCCGCGATCAGCAAGGCCAACGATCAAAGTCTGTTCGCCTTGACCTATCCCGATCGGCAAGGGCCCGCGAAGCAGGCGCTCAGCGACTACACCTGGAGCCAGGTCAACCCGATGGCCAAGATCGCCGTGATGGACATGGTCTACGCGACCGGGAGTGTGCAGCAGAACATGATCTCGCCGCTGAAAGACCTCGACTACGTGCGAGCGGGCTTCCGGCTGATCGACAGCCCGCGGACAACGGTTTCGGAATTCGGCACGTTGCGAGTGAAGGCCGAGTACCAGAACCTGCTGATGTCGTCGAAGACCGCGCTGGGGAAGCTGATTTAGTTTTGCTACTGGACCCGCGCTAGGATGTTCGACAGAGCGCGGCGGTGGTCAGTGGTCAGTGGCTAGTTCATCGTGGCTAGCTCCTGCCAAGGTCCGCCCTTCCGCAGGTCTCGGGTCTCGAACCTCAGGGCTCCTCGATAATCGTCGGCCAACTTCTGCAACAGTTCGATCTGCTCGCGCGCTTCCTGCTG
>CAZBWM010000090.1:0-28033 GCA_964495375.1 uncultured Planctomycetaceae bacterium
CCGAGGTCACGGGATCGATCGCCGGTCGCGTCTTCGGACAGAATCCACTCGCCGTCCTCGGGACATTCTTCAATTGCGTCTTTGATTCTCTCGGGCAGGTTCTCGTAGTCGAAAGCGCCCCAGTTTTCTTGGACCGTGCCATCGATGTGTCGTACCAGAACTCGATAGCGAGCCTGTGATGTCATGAAATCGATCGTCGTTTTTGTCGATTCGTACCGGAATCGATCGGTCAGAATTGCTGGCACCGAAGACGCCACCCTCCGTAGTATCAGTGGATGAGGCCGCGACAATTACACAAATGCCGATTTGCGACCCGGCGCGCGCCACGTTAAAACGAGGCGGCGAGTCGCCCGTCCATCAACTGAGGTCGCAGAATCCATCAGCTATGTTCGGCAATTTCTTTCAGCGAGTTTCGGCATCCCCCACCAATCCTCACGCGCACACGCAGTCCAAGAGCTTTGACGTCGCCGAGTTATATCGCGGCCCATTGGAAGCTGGCGAGTCGGTGGGTGACGCGGCTGAGCTTCCGCTCGACGAGAAGCTTAGGCAGTCCTACTTCTGGATCGTCAATAAGGCGATCATCAGCGCCTTCTACGACATCGAATACAACAACGGTCCGCCCCAATCGTTTACGTTCGGTGATAGCCACAGCCAGGTGACGTTGCCGTCCGACCAGAGTTATTGCAGCTTCGTCCTGCTTCCACTTTTGACCTTTGCTGCGCGGCGCAAGTGCCTGCTGGTTGGGGGACCCGGACGCGGGAAAACGTCGAGCGCTATTCTCATGGGCCTCCTCGCCGGCTATTCGCTGAAAGATGTGCGGCGGTCGATACAAAAGGGTCAGCCGCAGATGACGGTCTCCGACCTGCTCGGAAGTCCGCTACCCTCAGCGCTGGTGCGGGCGGAAAGCATGGACCAGATCGGCATTGCCTGGCGCCGGTGGCTGAGCATGCGAGTCAAGATTATCGACGAATACAACCGTATCCCCACGCGGACTCAGTCCGCTCTGCTGACGTTGATGTCTGACAACTACGCCGAGGTTTACGATCAGACTTTCGAGTGTCCCGAATCGGCCTGGTATCTTACCGCCAACGACGACGCTGGTGGCGGCACCTATCAGGTGATTGAGGCCCTGAAAGACCGCATTGACATCGTCGTCAAGGCACTGCACTTTAACAGCCGATTTCTAGGCGACTTACTCTCGCGCATCGAGCAGGGTGTCAAACCCGAGGAAATTGTCCCGGCGCAAATCATCTTCAATGAGGAGGAGCAAAATCGACTGTACATGGAGATACTTGCCGTCGAGATTCCAGGGCCGATCCGACGGCGGCTCGAGTTTTTCGCAAGTCAATTCGAGTTCTTTGATCAGGCTGCCAGCCAACTCGAATACAAAACCAAGGACACCGCCCGGCTTTCAGGCATCGATTGGCGGCAATTGACCGCTCTCGAGAGCGGGAAAGACAAACGGAGGGACCTCGGTAGCCAGACGTGCAACGGCCTAAGCGTCCGCAGCCTGATGACGGTACTCGTGTTCGTCAAAGCACTCGCGTATTTCCGGGGCAACGGTCAGGTCACCCTCGAAGACTTGCGGCAAATCTTGCCGTTTGTCCTGCACGATAAACTCGTGCCAGACCCTGACTCACCCTTCTTCGAGATTGCCGAAAACGCCAATCTTCGCGTCGACAAGGTGGGCTGGATCCGCAAGCTGTTCGACCTGGCGTGCGGCGAATACGACCGGCTGGACTTCGATCGTGACGACGCGGTCGGGACAATTTCAGGTGAAATGGACAAGGGACTGGAAGGAGTGACTGCTAAACAAGTACGGGCTCAACTCGTGAAGATCGAGCGTGTGCTGACTGAATGGAGCAAGGGGCGCAAGTTCTATGGGCACATGTACGACGACGTGCTGAAGCTAAAGTACCTGCACCAACGATACACGAACTATCTGAGGTGGCTGGAGTGGAAAGAGTAACTGGCCCCTTGGCCGAAGTCTTGGCGAAGCATCGCGACGCTTGCAATGAGAAGTTCGCCGCTGCCAATGGCCACAGTGGCGAGCTCGACGCCACTGCCTTTCTCGCGCACCTTGCCGACACGGTCGATCCGATCGTGCGCAGCGTGGCCCGCCTATTTGCCGAGCGGGCGGAAACGACGGCGCTTGTATTGTACGGTTTGTCTCTGGAACTGTTTTCAGCAGGCCTCTTAGGACCGGAGAACAAGTCGCCCTGGGTACTCGAAGCGTGGCGGAATTTGCTCCCGGAATTGCCCGTGCTTGTGGCCCACGAACCCATGCGTGTGACGGCGTCCATCACCAACGCCGTGCTCAATATCGCGGCCACGCCCGGCGCTCGACCGAAGAGTTGGATCGATATGCTCTCGGTCGTAGGGCCGCAATGTCCCACTTGCCCTACGCTCTTCGACTGTGGCAAGGTTTTGGCTTGGCGGGCGGGGATGGCGCAGTATCGGATGGGTGCATTAGCCGCAGCGCGGACGCTTTCACCACCGCTAGCCGGCTGGGTGTTAGGCTTGGCGGGTGTCCCTTCGGCGGAGCAGCTCAGCCAAACGATTGAACGACTAGAGGAAGATCCTTGGCTACGGCCGGAAGAGGCGCTTTCGCTGGCGCCGAGGAATTCCGCGATTCGTCTCGTTGCTAGAGCCGGAGCCTTTCGCGGCTTTGGGGGGCCGTTTCTGCGACCGCCGGTCGTTTCGAAGGCCAACGGCGGACTGATTGCTTCGGACGGTGAAGGACGCTGGCAGATTCTGGCCGATACATACGGTGTCGTCTTGTTGCGCGACGACCGAGCCACCGAGGATGGTGAGCCGTCTCCATTCAAGATCGACAAACAGGGCAAGGTTTCGTGGGGCGGCGAAGTCGTGAGCCTCCCCGACCTGCGAGATCCAGTAAGTTGGACTGGCCATGATCGCACGCTCGCCGTGACGATTGCCACCTCCCACTACGTCTTCCTGCTAGCCAAAACGGCGTCGACCCCGTGACTTCAACGCTGGAAACTCTCCGAGACGATTGGCGCCAAAAGTGGCCCACAGCCCTGGCAGCCTGGAGCCGCTATGTGCAGCTCAGCGAGCCGCGCTGGTGTCTGACATCGGATGATGAAACGCGTGAACAACTTTCGGGCAGCTTTGCCATGATTCGCTTGGTCGACCACGCCGTCGTGATCAGTCTTCGCCAAGTTCAAGCGCGCGGCCTGGCAAAGTTCGCCGTTGAAATCCTCGCGCACGAGATCGGCCACCATGTCTTTACGCCGGCCGATTTGACCGACAACGCGCGAGTGCTGGCCCGAATTCGGGCAGGGTTGCCCACGAAGGAGCGATTGGCCCCCTTTGTCGCCAATCTGTACGAGGATCTCCTAATTAACGATCGTTTGCAGCGCGCAGCGGGGCTGAATCTGGCCGGTGTTTATCGTCAGCTCGACAATCAGTCGCCTGATCGGATGTGGACTTTCTACATGCGGATTTACGAAGTCTTATGGCGGCTGGATCGTGGCAGCCTATCTGTTGGCACGATCGACGAACGACTCAACACGGATGCTCAGCTCGGTGCGCGGCTGATCAGGAGTTATAGCAAAGACTGGCTAGCAGGAGCGGGGCGATTTGCCGCACTCTGCCTCCCTTATCTGCTGGAGGACGCGGAACGGGCGCAACTTATGCACGCCCCCTGGAACGATGCGCAGGCGGCGGGTACCGGCGGAATGCCCGATGGCCTGGCAGCGATTGAAGGCGATGAAATCGCTGGAGCCATTCACCCGGCCGACGATGCCGACCTCTCAGGCATTGATCCATTCGAAGACGAGAATGGAGCCGGTAAAGGGAGGGCCACAGGACGGAGCGGATGTAAGTCGGTCAAAGAGTATCGTGATCCGTTCGAGTACGCCGAGGTCTTGCGGGCGACCGGGGCGAATCTTTCCGAGGAACTGATCACCGCCCGATATTATCGCGAGCGGGCGCAGCCCTATCTTGTGAAATTCCCGTCGCGCGAAATTCCACAGTCGATCGACCCGTACCCCGAAGGATTTGATACGTGGGATGTCGACCTGCCATTGGAAGAGATTGACTGGGTTGGCACACTGCAAACGAGCCCACTAGTTGTTCCGGGGCAAACCACGCAAAGGAGGCTCTATGGTATCAGCCCGGGCACAACTCCCGAACGGATTCCGATCGATCTTTACCTGGGCGTCGATTGCTCGGGATCGATGCACAATCCGGCCCATGCTCTCTCCTATCCGGTACTCGCCGGGACGATCATTGCACTCTCGGCTCTGCGTAGCGGATCGAAAGTTATGGTTGCCCTCTCCGGTGAGCCGGGCCAAACCGTCACAACCGGTGGCTTTGTCCGTGACGAATTAACAATCCTCAAAACACTCACTGGCTATCTCGGCACTGGCACGACGTTCGGAATTCATCGCCTAGCGGAGACCTTCGACGCCTGGCATCCTAGCGCCCACGCAGTGCATATATTGATCGTCAGCGACAACGATCTGTTCGGCATGCTCAACCGGACGCAAGATGGTCGGCTTGGTTGGGATGTAGCCCGCGAGTCACTGGCAAAGGCTCGTGGCGGCGGCAGCTACGTGCTGGAGTTGCCCGAGTACATGCTCAATTCGCAACGCGGCGCCGCACAAGCCGAACCCGGCTGTCGTCGCATGCAAGCTGAGGGTTGGGCGGTCAGCACGGTTAGTTCGATGGAACAGTTGGTGGAATTTGCGCGGCATTTCAGCGAGGCGCGATATGCAAGATGAAGGTCCGTCGCTCGCCGCGCTCGTGCACCGACTCAGCGAATGTCCCGCCGAGTTCTTGGCCGAGCCGCGCCATCAAGGTCGCGGCGCGATTGAAGTCGCGGCTATCGTCGGCGACCATTTTCGCGACATGGGCTTGTCGCCCACGGAGCTGATAGACCTCGCGGGATTTCGCTACGACGGGAAACCGGCCGGCGCCAACCGGCTGCGCTTCGTTGCTGTGGTAGCATGGCTGCTGAATGATCCGTCACTCAAAAGCCGCAGTGAACTTGGCCCGGCGATGGCAACTCTCTTATCGCACGGACTCAATTCCTTGGCGGCGGTCGTGCGTGCTGAGATTGCCGTCGCGGATTCCGACAGGCGCGAGGAGTTAGTCCGAGTCTGCCTTCGATCGCTGAATCTGCGGCCGCAGGGCGAGAGCCACACTCAGTCCGCCGATCGCCTGACGGCACTCGATAGTGTCGAACGGAGTCGCGTGGTGCGACAAACTCGTGAGGCCGAAGCCCGTGCTCGGGAGGTTCGGGAAATGATGGCCCGTCGCGCCGCGGAGGAAGCCGCCGCTAAGGCCAGCAGGGAATGATCGGATCTAGCGCACCACAGGACCTCGTCCATGCACATTCACGACCAGCGATCGCCGCTCATGACTGCAGCCGGGGACGACATGGTGCGGCGGCTGCGCGAGCATCCCGACGGTCCGCGTTTCAACTATGTCACTGGCGACAGGCTGCGGGAAGAGGATTTAGAGCCGATGGCGCGGTTCCGCGAACAACTGCACGAAGCCCGCGGGCTAAGGACCAATGAGCCGCCGCCGTGGTTGGTTGAGCGCATCGCGAAACTGCGCGATCGTGTTCCCTATTTGAGATATACGATCCCGACCGGCATGAACTTGGCGCGCCATTGGTCCGAGTTACCCACTACCAGTCGCCGGGACTTGGCCCTGCGTCCATGGGAATTTGTTCCGGACGACGAACCACTCGATCGTCTGATCATTTATCGCACTGCGGGAACGACCGGTCATCCGATCTCAGTTCCACATCACCCGCGGGCCGTGCGATATTATGAACCCTTGCTGGAATTCGCGCTCGCGCAGTACGGTATCAGGCCGCACTTCGACGCCCGCTCTGTCGCCTGCTTTCTTGTCGGTGCGCAGATTCGGACCTACACCTACGCCACCGTCCTCTACAACTGGGCCGGTGCCGGCTTTGCGAAACTCAACCTGCGGCCGACCGAGTGGCCCCGGGAGGCAAGCCGCCAACGGTACTTCGATGATTTGGCGCCGCTATTTTTAACCGGGGATCCGATTTCGTTTGCCGAAATGATGCGCATCGGCATCAACTCCGCCCCTGCCGCACTCGTGACAACGTCCGTCGCACTTAGCCCCTCGCTCAAAAGCCGTCTGCAAGAAAGATATCATGCCCCAGTCATCGACTGGTATTCGATGGTCGAGACCGGCCCGATCGGCTACGCGTGCCCGCTCGGACATTCTTATCACTTGCTGCCGCACGATCTGCACGCTGAGGTTCTGGACCCCGACGGTGCTCCGGTGGGCGACGGCGAGCGGGGGGAAATCGCTGTTAGCGGCGGCCGCAATGTGTTTATACCGCTTGTGCGCTACAGGACGGGAGATTATGGCCGAATCGACTTCTCCCCCTGCCCGTGCGGTGACCCGATGCCCCGGTTTCTCGATCTGGAAGGGCGCGAGCCAGTGCTGATTCGCGCGAGCGATGGAACCCCAGTGACCACCGTGGATTTGTCTCGTCTGCTGCGAGAATTTCCTATGTTGCTGCACGAGTTTATGCAGTACACCGACCTTTCCTGCTTGTTAAGCGTGCGCCCCTTGCCGGGGGTGGAGGTCAATTGCGAGGCCGTGGCCACTGCGCTACGACGCGTGCTGGGCTCTGTGCCGCTCGAGATCCAAATTGACCCAATGCTCGGCGACCGCACAGAGGGGAAGGCCACGCCCTACCGCAGCGAGTTGCTCCTGGAGGATTGATCGATGCGCATGCCCCCCAACGATCCGCTACGCGAGTGCCCCCTCGATCACCCTACGACTGATCGGCCCCAACGCATTTACTTCGCCCTCACGAATAGTTGTAATCGCGCCTGCCCCTGGTGTAGCACCTGCTCGTCGCCAGCGGGAAGCACCTGGTTGTCAGCCGAATCGTTCGCAGCGTCGCTTCCAGCTGACGGAGATTTCCAGGTGCAACTGGAAGGAGGCGAGCCAACGATCCACCCAGAGTTCTGGCGGTTTGTGCGAATGTCCCGCGAGCACCCCCGCTGCACGCACCTGATCGTATGTACTAACGGCGTGGTTCTACCGCGGGATCACGAGCGATTGCGTGCCTGGACGCTGGCGCTTGGCGCGCCGTTGACACTTAAGCTATCGCTCAACCATTATCTACTCGATCACGACCGGCGGTTGGTCTCGTTGGCGGTCGCACTGCGCGATCTGTTTGCCGAACTGGGGGGCCAGCGATTGTTCGTACTCAACGTCCGCTTGCGCCGCGGCTACGAGGACGACGATCGCCACGTTCGCGAGGCAGTAGAGCGAGCCGGGTTGCTGTCGCAGGCGAACATCTTCTATTTGCAGCGCTACGGCTACGCTTCTGGCGAGAGCAATTGGGAACTACCGTCCCCGGTATCCGATCGCTTTGCGCTCGTGAACCCCGACGGAACAGTTTTTGGGCCGGAATTGATTGCTCGGTCCGAAGCAATGGGATGCCTGCCATGACCGCACACGTAAAGTCTGAATTCCGCGAAGATTGGCGCCGAGAAAAGAGCGCCGCCTTTAATCTGTGGCGAAACTCAACTGCCCAGCAGATTCGTGTGCTCAAACTGTGGGGCCGACAGGTTGAGATTTATGCCAACTCGAACCTCTCGATTTATAGCGCTCAAAGGTGTAATGCTGCCTGCCCCTTCTGTGTCGAAGAGCTGCGACCGGCGTCTCGCGGCGTCGAGCTGGCAGTACAAAAATCCGTCGAGCACGACGACGACCGCTACTTCGACAGACTCGCCCGAGTCCTTGTAGCGCTCCGGCCACTTGACCCAACGGTCTCAGTGACCGGGGGCGAACCGACCAAAGACCTGCGACTGCCGCAGATTTTACGCACGATTTCCCGCTACAACCCTAGAAAATGGACCCTCACCACTAACGGATCGGGCCTCTTCGACGAGGCCGAAGGCCGGCGGATGATCGACTGGATTGCAATGGCTAGGCTCGATCACCTCAATATCAGTGTCGCCCACCCTTCACCAGTGCAGAACGCCCGGATGATGCGGTTGCGCGAGGCTCTTCCGACTGCTGAGCTTGCGGAAGTCGTGCGTGTGGCGGCGACCACTCAGGTACGTGTACGGCTCTCGTGCGTGCTCTTGGAATCGGGCGTTTCTACGCTCGATGCGGTCGTTTCGTACCTGGAATTCGCCGGATCTCTAGGAGTCGATAACGTAATCTTTCGCCAATTGATGAAGACCGACGCTGCGACTCACGCTCCGAACCCGGTCGTCCGCTACAGCGATCGCCAGCGCGTGCAACTCGAACCTCTGCTAGACGAAATCTCGCACGACACACGGTTTTCGTTTGTGCGACAGGTCATGGGTTACTACTACTATGTTGAGGTCTGGAAGTACCGGAATTTGGACGTAGTATTTGAGGAGGCCGACTTGGCTCAGCTTGAGGCGGTCAAGTCACGTGATCGGCACACGATTCACGAACTCGTATTTCATCCCAATGCAACCCTTGCCAGCACGTGGCAGCCGTGGGATGGTGTTCTAGGTCCTCTGGAAGAGGCGGCTCCCACGCTGGCCGAAGCGACGCCTTAACGCGAGTATCGTTCTTACAACCATCCAATCGCGGCACTTCAGCGCCGTGCCCTACGACCGCGATCGATTTCTCCGCCCCGGAATCTACGTGCGACAGTTCAGGTTGTCCGCAGGCACAATGGTCTCGGCGGCGTTTGTCGGCCACAACTTCAGTTTCCACTCCCGCTTGCTGCACGTGCGCCATAGATTCCATCATGCTTTCGACGAAGGTGGGCGTGACATGGGCGCACAACCGGCCGGTTCCAAGCTGCTTTGGTCCAACACACACCAAAGCAGTGTCGCTTGGGCCATTCCGAAGGGGCCATTTCAGGAATGGGCTCACTGAGAGATCGGAATATAGAACCGGCCGCTTCTCGGCGCGGCGTCGGCGACTAGGTTTTAGAATGCCCTGCTGCCGAACCTTCTCGGAATAAGCACCTGTGATGAGCGGATTCGTATCGAGCTACTCGACTCGAGAGCCGGAAAGGGAATGATTCTGTTCATAACTTAGGCTGCGTCAGGCAGTCAGCGCAGATTCTGTAAAAAGTTACCAATCTCATCGGCGGTTAATGGAATATCTTCGCGAATCGCATCGCGTACGAGCGAAAACACTCGGTCAGCGTTTGGTGGTGCAAATTGTGGCGACAGACACGCAAACATGAAATCCGGCGGTGCTAGTAGCTGAAAGCGGTCCTCCCCCAGTTGGTTCCAACGAACGGGCGGCTCATCCGTTGGTAGATTAGCAAAGTCACGTCGGTGGTCAGCATCCCAAGCGTCCATATACTGCGACTCGATCATTGGACGCATTTGCATGACTGAGAAATCCGGAGAGCCGAAAAAGTAGTGGGGAATCAATTCGGGGTCACGGCCGGGATCGGGCTCACGTAGGAATTGCACTTCATTGATCCAACGATTGGCAACTGCATATGAGAGCCAATTGCCCATAGATAGGTGTTGAAGATTACCAGCTCGCTGATCGAGTGGCCGTCGAATGACATCGTCTAGAATCTCGGAATACCCGGCGTCACCAAAACCAAGATCCGCATGCGCGTCAATATGAACCAGGTTGAATGGGATCTGAAGGCGATCATCCCTAATCCAGTCCCGTATCGCCCAAAACGCGGCGTCGTGGTCAATTGCGGCTCGACCTGCAACGGGGTTGTCAACGCCGACAAGGCACTTTGTGGCTAAAAAGTCGATGATGTGTTCTATGTCTCTAACAACATGCGTGTCGTCACTCGGACGGCCACGCCGTGGACCCGCGACCTTAGGATTGACGAAATAATCTACATCGAGCGAAAGTACAGTTTGCATATTATTCAACCCGCAACTGCCAAAGGATGGAGATCAACGCGCCGCTCAATTGTAACTGGCAAAAGCGTTGTCCCCGAATCCGGTGCAGTCCCTTCGCTTTTCGATTGGCAGTACGGACGGGCTGCGAGATGCGAAAAGCCGAATTGAATTGACCGACCGAATTTCCCGCGACGCCTCAGACCTTGCAACAAACTACAATTTCCGTTCCCAGTTCGGCGTCCAGTCGACTTGGTTTGACTGTTTAGGTTTTACGCAAGCTGGCCGTGACCGTCGATTGTTGTACCAGTGAACTTGACATCCGATGTCCGTAACGGGCGAACCCTGAACCGGAGATTATCAACTTGGCCCCTGCCACTGCATCGAAGAAGCTGCGCCGCAAGCGACGCAAAGTCAACAAGATCGCTGCTATCCGCGCCTACCTCGCTGGGAACCCCGGCAAGTCTCCCAAGGACGTTGCCGCCGAATTGAAGAAGGACGGCATCGTCGTCTCGGCCCAGTTCGTGAGTACGGTCAAGAGTACAAGTGGCAAGAAGGCCGGTAAGCGAGGCCGCAAGCCCGGTAAGTCTGACGATCAGCGAGGCAACGGGCTGGTATCACTTGCCGATCTGGTCGCGGCGAAGCAACTCGTCAACAAGTTAGGTGGCCTTGATTCCGCAGTTGCGGCAATCAACGTGCTGGCGAAGCTGAAATAGGCGGTGCGGCAGCCATCCGTAGCCAATAAGTACGGGCCAGCTAGTGCACAAGGTTGGCTGGCAGGCCCGAACTGTTCCAAGTGAGCGATCCTGGTCGCTCCATTCGATGCGGCCGGCGGTGCGGGGATTAGCCGCCTATCCATCCGTGATGGCTTCTAGATAGACGGCGTCCCCTGGAACCTGACCCATCCATTGTTCTGGGTCGAGTGACTGCACGCGGACGAGTCCATCGCGGCATTTCCAATACCAGAATCGCTTCATACGCGAGGTCTCTTCGCGCAGCGGCGGCCCAAAGGCGGCATCGAAGTCGGCTTTTCGAAGAATGCCCTGCACGCCATCTTGCACGCTGAGCCCCGACCACGCGTAGCCGTTTGGGGGAGCTTCGAAGCCGCGTACCTTCTGGCGAAATTCCTGCCCGGAAATCTCCAAATGCCCCGGCAGGACACGTTTTTTTGCTGGCGTTGTTTCGTCGGCTTCGACTTCCGTATCAGATCGTGGCAACGGCGCCCGGCCCGCTGACTGGCTGATCGCGGTATCCACGGACCGCAACGCGAGACCCAATGGAATCAAGCAACCTCCACAGCAGAACACCATGATCAGGAAGCCGGCTACGAACTTGCCGAGCGTCCAGCCCATGGCCACGCCGAAGGAGCCCCCGAAGGCGTGCTGGAAGGTCTCGGTTGCCTTGTGTGCAAGCCCATAGCGGTGGATGACTTCTCGGGAGCGCGAATGGTCGATGCTGCCAATGTTTGCGAATCGACCTCGGTCGTCGTCCGGAAGTGTGATCAGGTCGGCAGGGGCGCCGCGATCGGGTAGCGACGCATGACCCACCGTGGCTTGGTCAACATCAGGAGGTTGCTGGACGGCTTGTGCAGCGAGAATAGCGTAGACATCCGACGCTAGCACCCAATCGTCGGAACCCTCGCGGAACAACTGGCAACGAGCGTCGATACGACCTTCGCATAACCACTGATCGAGCGCGCTTTTGCTGACCGGCCCGAAGCGGGCACCGTTACCGTCGAGCAGATACCACACATCCGGCGAGGATGCAGGCGCCGACTCCATGTTTTCGACGGATTCTGGCGGCGCCGGCGCCGTCGATGGTTCGATCGCAGCCCGCTCAAATGCAGCCGCCAGACTGGGAATTTGTCGCGCCATCATAATGCGCGAATCGCCTTCGCGCCAGACAACGGCTTCGGCTTCCAGTTCGCCGATCGCAGCCATGCGGCGCAAGTCGCCCGAACGGAACGGACCGAACTGTCGGCCTGTCGAATCGCGATAATAGTAGCAACTGCCCATGGTACGCCCCTGCTAGCCGACTCGGCGCCTGAGTGTCAGAGCGCCAATTAGCATGCCCAAGACAAGGAGTGACAGCGAGGACGGCTCGGGGACGCTGGCAATGCGAAACCCGAAGGCGCTGTTGTTCGCGGCATCTGGCGGCTGCCCGACTCCCTGTTGCAATGCAATCATGTAGTCCGAATAGCCGTCCGCATACGAACCGCCTGCTTGCAACCGCTCGTTTCCGCTGGTGCTAAGATTCTCAGTCCATTCCCACACGTTCCCGCCCTGATCAAACGTGCCAAACTGGCTGGCTGCGAGTAGGTAAGCGCCAACATCGGTCAGACCGTTTTCATTTGGGACATCGATCGTCGTCGTGCCGTTGACAGCGAAGCCGCCATTGAAGCCATTAGCCAGGCCATCATCGTTGAACCAGTTGGCGGTGTTGGCAGGAACTGGCGCGGCCGTTCCTGGCGGCGGGACCGAATAGGGCTTGTCGTTGGTACCCGTGGGATAGTCCCAGTAGTGGCCAGCGGCTGGATCGTAATAGGCGGCCTTGTACCATTCGTCCATATTTGGCAACCAGACGAGTGCACCGGGGTTGCGGATGACGCTCGCTCCATTGCTGGGGACTGGTGTGCCGCCGAGCAGTGTGTAGGCGCCGTTCTCCGTATCGCCGCTTCCCTGGCCATTGTTCATCCAGTTCGTGAAGCGGACTGCGTCGTACCAGGAGACAAAGTTGACCGGGCTGCTGTCCCGGCCTGATTTGACCACGTACTTGCTGCCGTCGGGCGCCAGCGAGTTGTATTCGATGCCGCCGCTGGCGTCGGTGGTCATGAAGCTGTTGTACAGACCCAGCTTATTGGTGCCAGTGGGATCTTTGGCGTTGAGGAATTGGGCATACTGACTGTCGGTCACCTCATACTTGGAAATCTGATACGTGTAGGGCACGGCGCCGATGCCAGCCGCTTCGTAGCGAGTGTCGGCCGCGTTTCCGAAACTTCCCACGGTCACCCACTCCACCGGTTCAGCCAAGGCAGATTCGGATGCAACGATTGTTAGCAAACCACTTGTCAGAGATAGCAAGATCGATCGCAGGTTGGTATTGAGCATGTGGCATATCCCCTGTGAAAGTGAGTTAAGCTGCGGAAACTGTCATGTTGGTTCTCGCTCGTTGGCTACGGCCGAACTTGGCGGCGCAAGCGCGCTCCTACGACTCCCATTGCGACAAACCCCACCACAATCAACGCCCAACTGCTGGGCTCTGGCACCGCAATGAGCTGCACGTTGTCGACGCCGAGTGCGACACTGCTGCCCCACCGCCGGCTGTGGCTTGTGAAGCCATACGCGAAGGGCTGCACCAGGAATTGGTGCGGTCCAGATTCTTGGATGAGGTAGGTGATCGTCAGCCAGTCGCTTGTCGGCGTGCCGTACCAGCCGGTACCACCAGTCGGCAAAGGCCCTCGGCTGGCGGATTGTTCGTAGCGGTAGTGCTCGCCAGCCGGACCCGTGATGTCCACATCGAAGCCGCCACCGCCGCCGTCGGGATTCGAAACGCCGATGTCCCAGCGCACGGCAAAGCTCAACGTGTCGCCAACGTTGGCGTTGAATGTCTGCTGCAGAAAGGGAACGAATGGCGCACCGTACGTGAGATAGATGCCGGGGAATACTTCCTCGGGCGTCGAGAGCGCCGTTCCGAGGTCGTAACGGAGATCGGCATAGGTCGTACTCGGGCTTGGGCCTCCTGCGCCCGCCGAGTTGCCGGCGGAGCCCGAGTACACGGCGGAGCCGCCGGGGGGAACTCCGACGTTCCAGCCCGTTAGGTTGCCGGTCTCAAAGTCGCCATTGACGATCCCGGTTGCCTTGACCGATGTCGGAAGCGACAGACAGCCGCAGAAAACTAGGAACAGTCCGGATCGTTGAATTGTCTTGAGCATGTGGCAGTTCCTCTCGGGAAATTGGGTCGGCGCGCAGTTGCCTGCGGACGCTCGTGGGGTTCGAAACGCGAGGGTTGGGGCAGCTTGGACCGCGATCAGGCCCAGTAGCGACCCCTCTCAGAATCAGTGAGGTGGCTGGCCGATCGAGATGCAGTCCGGTCGCGCGAGTGGCGACTGTTCGGCCGAGCGAGTTGTGTCGTGTGCCCCGTCATCTTGCGACCCCAGATTTTCGATGATTTCGAGCGTAGACTAAAGTCAACAGACATGCAAGATTCTGCCCTTGATACTCGTCCCCATGCTGGGGAAGGAGTTACGCGATGCCCGCGAGGCCGCTGGACTGACGCAGGAGAAGCTGGCTTTTGCCACGAATCTCGACCGCACCTACGTCAGCCAACTCGAAAACGACCACAAATCCCCCACGGTCAAGACGCTCTTCCTGATCTGTGACGCTCTTGGCATCTCCGCGTCCGATCTGATCGCCCGCGTCGAGCGAACCCGTCGACCCGGTAAACGAAAGTAACCTCGTACCTCAGCTACGGATGGATCTCGGCGTAGACCAGGGCGGTATTTTCGATGGTGCTACGTCGCTGGCACCGCCGATCCAAAGCCTGTATGCCCTTGTCAGATGCGGTTGGCTCGATGAACGGCAAGAGGCCGCCCTCCCGAACCGTTTCGTATAGTCCTTCACAGAGTCGGAATCGACGCTGTCGCAGCCCCGCCACGACGGGGTCCTGGGCGTGAGGTTCTCCCTCGGCCAATTCGGCATAGCTGTCGGCCAATAGGCGCGGCAACTGCGACAACAACTGCTTGGTCATTGCAGAGCCGGTAGTGTCGAGTGACGCCTCGCAAGCGGCCGCCGCCGTTTGAGTTGCGAGTTGTATCGCCAATTCCCAGCGATCTGAGGTGGGCGCCGATTGCAACTGTTGGACGACGTGGTTGGGTGGTGTCAGTCCAAGTACGAGACGACCTGAGGGGAGCAACAGTGCCCAGACATCTCTGTCCTGGTTCTCGTCGTAACCATCCTCACAGCCGAGCAGCATGTCGTAACCGTGATGGCGAAACTCGGCATCGCTCGACGACTCATCCAATCCTTCGATATCGATCAAAAACCAAAAGCTTGATGACATGGCTGGCTCCATAGTTTGAGATTCGCGGTGACCCGATAGTTGGCGGTTGATTTGGCTATTGCGGAAACTGGCCAGCTATAAATGCAGGTCAGCAAACACCATCGCGGCCTCGTCGATCTCCTCACGAGGATCGGCGCGGAGATCCTGGCAAGGGACGTTGTCGTAGGGGGTGCGCGGATAGCTGAACGGCACCAACAGATCATCCTGGCGGGCGTCGCAGAGGGCTTCGTAGTTTCGCACCCGGCATTGGCGCAGGTTCCTCGTCGCGCCAGTCGGGTGTGTGCGATCCGGTTCTGATAGGGCGGCATAAGCTTTTGCCAGTTCGAGAGGCAGCGCCGTCCATAATCCGGTCAAGACATCTTCTGCCCTCTTCCCCACCACCAGCACTTCGCAGGTGCGGGCGATTTCCTTGGTGGAAATCTTTAGTGCCGCCTCCCAGCGCTGTGACCTGGAAGCGTTGGCCAATTCGAGGATGTGCTGATCGAGGTCGAAAGGGGGCGTTGCGAGTCGACCGTCGGGCAACAGAATCGCCTGGAGCCGGTGCCAGTTCCGTTCGCCGCAGTAATCCTGGACGTACGTCTTGACCCAATACTCGGCCTGTTCGAGCAATTCCTCCTGCGTGGTCGCAGGATCAAAGTCTTCCAAATCAATAAGAAAACTGAAATTGGCGTGCATGGCAGACTGGCCCGTCGCGGGACGCAATTCCTCGGCACCGACATCGAGTGGTATCACGAAGCATCCGTGCGAGAGTGTTCCTGTACGCACCGGCTAGTCCTCGTTCGGGAGCATGATCGTGATGCAGGGCGCCAAGTCATCGCCGGGACCGCAGACTGCTTTGAGCGTGACATCCTCGTGGCCGTTGCCGTCGAAGAGGAACGCGACTTGAAAGTGGAGTTCCGTGGTCGAGTCGTTGGCCTTGATGGCCAGGAACAGCATCCACAGCACATCCCACAGCCGGCCCGTCTCGTCCTGACCGGCTTCCTGCGAGGCCTCGTCCTGGTAAATCCACTCGAACCACAGCGCACAGGTCACCGCGACGGGAAACTTAAAGCCGGCCTCGCGTGCCTTCTCAGTTACATCCATCAGCACGCCATCCTCGATGGCGTGCTGGCGGGTGTAGCTGTGGACAACTGGCGATTCGCTAAAAATCGGAGTCGATTTGTTCGGCTCAGAGTGTCGATCGGTGTCGGTCATCAGTGATGTCTCCAGTTTCGAGGGCACGGCTGTTGAAGCCTCCGAACGTTCCTTCTTGTGAATCTCCAATTCGGAAGCGGGCCTGCGATGGGCGGTCAACGGGACAGCCTTGCCAAATCGAGGATGCGGCGGAAGTCGGGCGGCCGGTACGCGGCGCCTTTGACAGCCTTCCCGGAACGCAACGCGTCGGCTGACTTGGTCATGTTGGAGCTGTGCACCTCGTCAATCAGTTCGTTTGCCGGTAGTCCAGTGGCGACAGCGTCGCCAAGCAGAAGGTACATTCGGTCGGCCCAAGCGTCGGCTGCTGCGACGAGATCGCCATGTGCATGGGCGGCCAGCCATTCGCCGAGCTCCTCCAGGACCAGCGCCGTGCGGCTCGCCAACTCGTCCGATCGTTGTTCCGTCGCGAGGCGAGTGGCGAGTTTTTGTACCGTCGCGAGCGCCGCCATCAATTCGCGAGCGCGGCCGGGGTCGCAGGGCAACAGCCGGGGCCGGTCTACGACGGCAGCGCCGACCCGTTTGTGAAACCTTCGGACGGAATCGACGGCACGACTGAGGCTCAAAGGCTGTCTCCGCAAGGATTTAGACGGCCCCATTGCAGATTCCCGGCCGCGGGCTCGCTAGATTCGGCTGACGATATATATGGGTGCCATCTGGGAACGGACGCCGAAGTCAGGAAGCCGCCCGATCGGCAGTGGCAAATCCCATCGGCTGGCGGGGGAGCCGATCCTCCCGTGATGCGAAAGTCTCCCACGCGGCATCCCAATCCCAGACCCCACGATCTAACTGGCCCAGTACGAGCAGCGTCCGGAGTTCGGCCAAATCGGCGAAACTCAACCCCGCGGTCTGTTGCGCGACCTGATCGATGTCGATGTCGCGTAGCGCCTCGACTGGCCAAGCTTCTTCGATGAACTGTCGTCGCAGCGATTCGTCCGGTTGACGCAACTCGACGACCTGGTCGATACGGCCCGGTCGGCGAAACGCCGGGTCGAGGTCCTCGGCCTCCGTGTTCGTCGTGAACAGAAACACGATCCCGGTCGCGGGGTGCATGCCATCAAGGAGCGAAAGCAGAAGTTGTCGCTCTGACTCGAAGAACTTGGGGTCGGCAAGTGGCAGGTTGATGTCGTCGAAGCACACGATGCCCGGCCTCGGCAGCGAGTATTGTCGGCGACCGACACCGCCTCGGAAGCGCAGTTCATTGAGATCGTCGACAGTGAAAGTTCGCCATAGCAGGCCTTCGCGTTGGCAGACCGTCCGCAGCCATCGGCATGTCATGGTCTTGCCATTCCCCGGCTCGCCGACGAGGAGCACGCCCCGCTTCTGTGGCACGCCGAATTGGGCAAGTCTGTGGCGCCCGTGCTTGAGGAAGCCAACGGTATTGGCCAGAAGCCGCTCGCGATCGCGTTGGCAGAGAACAGGTTGAGAATGTTTGGGTGGGGCTGGCTGCAATCGGCGCAGCCGTCGATACAAGGTAGGTGCCTGCGCGACAGGGACAGCGAGAAAGTTGTACGCGGGTGTTGTCTCAGAGGGTGTGACGACTCGGACGAATCGGATTGCGTTGTCGCCATTGCCTAGACGGTACAGTTCGAGGCCGAGGAGAGTCCTGCGGCTGCGACCGGCGCTGAGTGCGATCAAGGGAATCGGCTGGTCGAGTCCAACCCGTGCTTCGCACTTCAAGTGCACCTTGAGCAACGACCACAACTCTTCATCAAGCTGAACGGCACGGGCTGGAGCGCCGAGTAGTTTGATAGCCTTCGCCAAGAGATATCGGTGATCGCCAAGCAGCTCGTGAATCCCCATCAACACCAACCATATCCATATAGGCGTACTAACTATGGCCGGACCCGAGGGCAAAATGCACTGGGCGGTCCAGATCGATCTCTAGCGAAGATTTCGTTTCGCCGGAGTGGAGTTTCAATCATCTTGCTCGTCGCGGAGGATTTCGCGTTCGAGTCGCTTTCTGGCGCTCGACGGAACGTATTCATTCTTGACCCACTCGTTGACGCGGCCGACTCCGATTCCCAGCTCTCGGGCGATCTTGATCTGTCCGAGACCCTGGTCGCGCAGCGTGGTAGCCCGCTTCTTATCGAAGAAACGCTTTTGTTTGCCGATCTTGCTGCCGCGGGCCTTCGCGGCCCGCATGCCTGCCCTGGTCCGTTCGCGGATCAGCGACAACTCATAGTCAGAAAGGAGCGCTAGCAATCCGGTGAACATGCGCCCAGTCGCCGTGCTGAGGTCGATGTTTTCGCGGAAGCTGACGAGCGTCACGTTTCGCTCGTGGAAGCTCCCGAGAATCTTGATCAAGTGCGGCAGGCTACGGCCCAACCGGTCGAGGGCGTGCACCAACAAAATGTGGACGCGTCCCTTCTGGATTGAATCCCAGCACTCGTTCCAAGCGGGGCGGCTGTCCTTGGCGCCCGAGATGCCGACATCGACGTACTCACGTTCGCGAGGAACATGCCAACCTCGGTGTTGCGCGAACTCACGGAGGTCCCGCAATTGGCCATCGACGGTTTGATCGTCGGTGCTGACGCGCGCGTACATTGCGACGAGGGGCTGGCGAGACATACGTTGTTCCCGACGGTCAAGACTGACAATCGAGAACATGGTTTCGCCGCGAGCCGCGCGAGGAATCTCTGGGCGGGTGCGGTCCGTTGATCAGCCGATGGAAGAAAATGGTGTTCGTACCTGCTCGCCCACCATTTTCTGGATATGGGGAGTGCCTCCCCATTTTCTAGAAATGGGGAATCGCTCCGAGCAGACCGACGCAGCGACCCTGATACCGCCTTCGCCAGCCCGTAAAATCTCCTCAGAGGTGGAATGGTGCACAGCGCGCAGCATATCGTGGCATCCGCGAGCTGCGATCTCGCAGTGCAGCGTCGGATTGGTCACCGAGGCCAATCCCGATCACGTTTTCTTGGAAGTATTTTTCTTGACAGCCGCTGCCGATCGCTGTAGCTGCTTCGCGACGGCTTTCAAGCTCTTGTCGGTGGCCGTGAGATCGACCTCGATGGACTCGCTCTTGGCCAGCAAGTGCATGCAAGCGCGCAGCAAATACGTACCCGGCAAGTCGATCAGCTTGGCGGCATCCATCAGCCGATCCCAGCACGTGTCGTCAACCGGCCGTGGCCGCGGCTTGCGAGCCTCCTTGGGGCGGGTATCGACAAGCCCCAGTTCGATTACCGATTGCACGATAGGCACCAGGTTGGTGGCCACGGCAGCGCTAAACAAGTCGCGGTTCGTCAGGTCTTGTTCGCACGCCTCCTGCCCGTAGGCCGAGGCAATCGCCTTGCGTCTTGAGACGTTAATCCTCTTGATCAAGTCGTCGTCGAAATCGAACACCTTCTTGACAACCTCTTTCGAGCCCTTGCGGGCACGTTTCTCGAGGTCGAGGGAATACTGCCGGCTGATCGCCTTATCGGCCATAGGTGAGTTCTCGTCGCCTCGAAATTCGGCAGATGGTGGTCACTGCGTGACCCAGTAGTATAACGCAAACCATGATGCATGTCAAGCGTCTTGTTTTTACGACTTTTTGTGTTGACGAGCCGGCGTGGCGCGGTAGGATCGTCGCCTAGGTGAACCACGTACTGCAATAGCTACTACCTAGCCACAAGGAAACTACCATGACCAACCAGACCCCGGCCCCCCGTCGTCAAGCCCACAGCACCCGCCGCCAGATCTCGCTTCGACTGGTCCAGGTCCGCTTGGACAAGGACAAATACTGCCATCGCGACGATAACGATCTCGAACCCGACAAATTGTCTGGCCTCAGCACGTCCCTCGTCCAGGAAGGACCACAAACGCCCATGGTGGTTGTGGCGACCAAAGCGGAGATCGAATGCGAAGGCGAGCAGTTGCCTGTGTACCTGCTGGTTAGCGGTCATCGCCGGCACGCCGCTTTGAAGGAGGCCGTGCGTCAGAACCTCGACCCCGAGCGGATTTTCGAGTCGATGCAGATCGACGCTACGGAGGTCGTCCAGGGGTCGGACCAGACCGATCCGGACTTCGAGATCGATCTGCTGGTGGCCAGTGTTACGGACAACGAGCAGCGGAAGAATCTCACCAGCGATCAACGCTTGGTGGTCATCGCAAAGTTCATCGAGCGCCGCATCTCGGCCCAACGTGGGGCGGCTGCGCTGGGAATCAGTGACAGCCAATATGCTCGCGACGTCCGGTTGGTCCGTGACCCGGTGATGTACGCCTGGGTCAAAGCTGGCAAGCTCACGGCCACGCTGGCCAGCAAACTGATCGAAGCTGCGAAAGCGCATGGCGAGAAGTACGACCTCCACACCGAAGTCGGTCGGATGCTTTTGTCGGCGGAAAAGCGTCGCGACACCGAGGTGGCCAAAAAGGCGAAGGTCAACAAGAAGGCCAGCTCGCTGGTGAAGGATTATATCCCATCGCGGTTCGCCAGCCACTGGGTGGACCAGATCGAAAAGGCCCGGCCGCTCGACGAAGACGTCAGCTTGAAGTTCGGCATCGCCGTGGACGAGGAGAACGACGAACTGACCATCACGGGCGTGCAGTCTTCGCTCAAAGCCCTCCGCGTGGAGGACTACTCTCTCATCTTGACGCAACTGGACGAAGCCAAGCGTGCCCTTCGCAAGCCCCTGCAAAAGGCCTTAGCGCTGGCCAAGCTTGAACAGTCGGATGATAGCGACCTTGAAGGGGAAATCGAGCGCATCCTGGCGGAGCGTCGGGAGCAGCAAGCGCGGCAGCGCGAGGCCGAGAGCGGCCGTCCGGCCAGCGATTTCGGCGTTGTCGCCGAACCCGTGACGACGGATGTGAGCGACCTACTGCCAGGCGCCGACGATGAGTTCGACGGCGACCTCGACGCGTAGTCAGCCGACACGATGCGTTGTGCGGGCCCCGCCTGCCGGTGACGGTCGGGGCCCGCATCGTTTTCTAACCCGCGCTCGACATGACTTGTCCGCCATCACCCACGCAATTAGTCGCACCGATGAAGCCAGCCCGTCTCAAACCCGTCTCGCATTGCCCGGTTCAGTGCGCGGCAGCCCTGGAGCAGGCTTCGCTGGCGTATTGCGATCTGGAGACGACTGGCGTCGGACGTTCCGACGGACTGGTCAGCGCTGGTCTGCTCGTTGACAACCAACCGTTTGTCCTGTTCTTCGAGTCGGTCAGCATTACGACGACCAAGCACTGCCTCTCGCTACAGCGACTGCAGGCAGCCCTGGCACCGCTCCGACGACCCGATTTGACGGTCGTCTTTCACAATGCCTTCTTCGATCCCCATGTTCTTGCCCGCAACGGCATCGACGTCAGGTGTCAGATTCATGACACGCAGCAACTCCTGAAACTGCTCGATTCAGACCGCGGCGGCAAGGACGGCGGTGGCCGCGTGCACCGTCAGTATCGAGGAGCCGACGGTCGCGGTGCCAAGCTCAACTACCGGCTCAAAGATGTCACGCTGCACCTGCTGAATATCCGGGCCGAGCATTTTCCCGGCGCTATGGCGGCCCTCGATTACGATCGCCATGTCCGCTATCTACTATCCGATTTGATCGTCACCCGCGAGCTGTATCGCTATCTGACCACCCAACTAAGGCCGCAGGACCTCGCCTACTACCGCGAGTACGTGGCGCCGGTTACACCGTTGCTGGTGAAAATGGCTCTGGACGGCGTACTGGTTGATCGCGAGTTCATCGCCAGCGAGAGCAAGCGGCTCAACCAGCTGCGAGCGTCCATATCTGACGCGCACCAGCGGCAATTCGGTATCGCCCTGGATATCGGCAACTACCATCTCCGCCAATGGGTGTACCATCGGCTGGGTTGCCGAGCAGTACGCTACGTAAAGCAGGGCAAGCGTCGCGTCCCATCGCTCGACGCGAAGACAATGAAGCGTCTGCGTCGTGAGACCACTGACCCCTTCGTGCAGGCGTCGCTCGCACTGATCCATGACTATTTTCTGGCCCGCTCGCTTTGGTCCCGGCTGCGGAAACTTGCCCGCTTTGCCGATCGGCAAAGCGGCCGAGTGCACTCGCAATGGCACGACATGCAGCACAGTGGGCGCACGAGCTCGACCAAACCAAATCTGCAGCAGCTCGCCAAGCTGGTCGGCCCCCACGAACAGAAAGAGTTCATCAGCCCCGTCACTGTCGGCACCATCGTGCGATCGCGCAACGCGATCGTCGCGTCGGCGGGAACCACGCTGGTCGCGTTCGACGTTGCGCAGGCAGACATTCGCGCCCTCGCCTGGTTCGTGGAACAGGCTCTCGAGTCGCGCACCGAATTCCTGAAGCGTCTGCGCCAGCAGCACCTTGACACCAGCCCGCTGGCGCGGCGGCTGGCACCGGCAGTCTGGCAACATTACCGAAAGCACAACGCGCAACCGCGTGGTGGTGACGGTGACTTGTTCGACCCCGCAGATCCCTGTCGGCTGGCCGACGATTTTCGCCAGTCAGCCGGCGATTTTTACACCGTTGCTTCGACTCGCATGCTCGGCCGGCCACCACGCGACACGGTCGAACGCAACTTTATGAAGCAAACGATCTTGGGCATCGTGAACGGCATGTCGGCGGCGGGGCTCGCCGACCGATTAGAGATTTCGGTCGCGGAGGCCAGAAATTGCATCGCCGCTTTCCGGGCGGCGTACCCCAAGGAGCACGCCTTCACCGAGCTGATGCACGAGGCGTTTGCCATTACCGGCCACGCCACTTCGTTGGGTGGCCGGCGGCGCCGGATCACGCCCCATTGGTGGGCGGCAAATGACGAGACCGTGGAGATCTTCGTCAGCTATCGTAACGCCGACAAGCTCTGGCTACGCGTCGTGCCGCTGCGGGCCAACCGGCACACGCTTACGTGCTTCGTCCTGCGAGCGATCGACGCAGGATACAAGAGTTCGAACCGCGGTCAGGAAATCTACCACCACTTGGCCGGCAGGATCAGCCAGGCGCCGTATCGTTTTTTCGATGATCGTGAACACATCTTCGGTCTGCCGATTCGCAACGTGAGTTGGCGGCTGATTCGCCGTGTCCGGACGGCCACCGAGGAGTGTGGGTATGAAGGCTTCGATCGCACCCGGCGCCAGCTCTTCAATCACCTCTGTCAGGCCACGACAGCCGATATTGTCCGCCTGATGATGCTCCGCATGCGGCCGGTCGTCGAGCGGTTCAACGCCCGCCTGCTGCTGCTGATTCACGACGAGCTTGTGTACGAAGTGCCTGAGGGTGAAGCTCTCGCGTTCATGCGAACTGCCAGGAAGGTCCTCGAGCAGCAGCCGACCCCCGACTTCAACATCCCGATCGAGATCGAACCGAAGCTGGGGACGGCCTTCGGCGAACTTCGTAAGCCGACCGATTGGGAACTGGCTGAGTCTGTTTGGCGGCGGATCTGGCTCAGGTTCCGCGGGTGGTATGTCGGCTTTGCCGCGCAAGCGCGTGCAAAGCTTCGCGCACGCGTGTCGCGCGTGCGCGCGTTCTTATATATGTGCACGTTCTGGCGGTAGGGCATCGATTTGCGGTTCGCCAGCGGAACATAGCGGGAAACAAGGTCGGATTGATTTTCTGGGAGTTTTGGCATGGTTCAGGAAACGAACAGGTTGCTCAAGGTCGGCGAGGTGGCGGACCTCCTCAACGTCAGCACGCGGTCGGTCTACCGCATGATTGAGACGGGCACGCTGCCGTACGTCGACTTGCCGTGCGGCATCCGCTTCGACGCAGCCGACTTCGCAGCCTGGTGTGACCAACGCAAGAGGAACGCGATCGATGGCGGTGTGGCGAAAGAAGCTTAGGAACAAGAAGACCGGCGAGTATCGCCGGTCAGCCACGTGGTGGATCTCGTGGCGCGAGGCGTCTGGGAAACGGGTGCAACGATCGACCTCGTTTGGTCCGCGGGAAAAATGGAAGGCCAAACGCCTCCAGCGCGAGAAGCAGGCGGCGGCGTCCAGGGCACCCCAGTTGCAGCAAGCCGGCAACGCTCCCAAGACAATCGAGGCAGCCACGCCATCGCTGTCCGACTTGAAAATCGCCTTCCTAGATTGGCTGAGAGTTCGCCGGCGGCCAACCACGGTCGAGTTCTATCGGTATCGCCTCGAGTCGATCCTGTCATGGCTTGCCGGCCAAACCCCACCTGTGCTGCGTGTTCTGGAGCTTGTGCCGGAGCACATAGAACAATTCGTGGTTGCCCAGAAGGGGAGCGCGGCCGACGCAACGATCAACCATTCGATCAAGGCTCTACGCACGGCCCTCAATTGGGCTGTCCGTCAACGGCGCGGCGTAGTCGTTAATCCCCTCGCCTGCGTCGCGCCGATCACCGTGGCACCAATACGCCCGCGTCGGATGCCGCTCTCGCGCGAGGAGTTCGAACGGCTGGTCAAGGCCACTCCACGGCATCGACAGTTGCTCTGGCTGTTCCTCGTCCTGACAGGTTGTCGCAAACGAGAAGCGGCCGAATTGCAGTTGGAAGACTATCGAGATCAAGCTGTACTCATTCCAGCTGCCATCAGCAAGAATGGAACGGCCCGCACGATACCCTTGCCAACAGCATTGGCCGAGAAGCTGGACGATTATCTGCGGTCGGATGTCCGAACACGCCAGTGCCGCATGGACGCGGCACTAAGATGCGCTGAGGCGCGACTCGCGAACATGGCCGCTGGCAAGTTCCACCATCGGCAGCAAGCTATCGTCGAGCGGCTGCGCGGTGATCTCGGTCACACGCGCCTGTTTACGAACCGTGACGGCTTCCCCCTTCGTAACAACGTGTTACGAATGCTCAAGCGTGACGCAAGGAAGGCCGGTATCCGCACAATTGATGTTCATGTGCTCCGTTACACGTATGACGCTTGGTCGCTTGAACTTGGAATCAACCCAAAGACGGTCCAGGCCCGTATGGGCCACAAGCGGCCTGAGTTGACCGTCAACGTGTACGCCCCCAGCAACTATTTCACGAACCGCGACGGGCTCAATGACTTAGCCAGCGTCGCCGGGTTAAGCGTCTCCCCCGACTCCGCGTCGACGGCACCGCATGAGCGTCTGACTCAACAGGAGTCCGAAGTCGCAAAGCCGACACGAGAGCTCCTACTGGCGCTGGCACCGAAATTTAGCGATCGGTCCCTAGCTGCGATCTTTGGAATGAGCCCACGGGGGATCGGCAAGGCTATGGCACGCTACGGAGTGGAACGCTCTGCTCGCGTTATCAACCGCGCCATTACGCCCGCCGAGATCGCCGCCGTCAGGGCTTCAATTGCTGCATCGCTCGTTGCGCCGAGTGGTAGCGATGGCAATTGCCGCGACCTAGACTGTGGACTGGGCGAACCCTAACCGGAGAAGTGCATGGCAAAGCGGAAGGTCAATAAGTCAGCGGCAATCAGAGAAACGATTGAGAAGCTGGGCGGGCAGGACGCCGCCCCCAAGGCCGTCGTAGAAGCCCTCGCGGGCCAGGGGCTGAAGGTTGGGACGGGTCTGGTGAGCAACATCAAAACCGCGATGAAGAAGAAGGGCAAGAAACGCGGCCGTCCGCCGGGGCGAAAGCCGAGCACGAACGGCGAAGCGATCTCGCTGCACGGCTTAATCGCCGCCAAGAAGCTGGTCGATCAGCTCGGGTCCGTTGATGCCGCGAAGTCGGCAATCGACGCGCTGGCGAAGCTGCAATAGTTACCGGCGGATTCGCCGCTCGATAGATTCAGACATGCTCGCTTCGGCGGGCAACGGGCCGTACCGGTTTCTGCGACAGTGACGCGGCTTTTTTACGCGTATCGTTTCGGCCACGGGTACTGGCCATTGCAATCGAATCGGACGCGAACTGTTTGTGGCTCTATACCGTCCGCGGAGACGACGACCGTTAGTTGATGTTCACCGGACTTATTGACGATCGGTATCAGGGCCGTCGGTCGAAGTGGATTCCCAGCCGAGTGACCTGAATAGAGTTGCGGCTCGAAGCTATTATTCGGTTGACGTATCGCGACGACGTTGGCATAGAGCGCCGGACCCATTGCGATGTCCTTCGTTTGAATTAGCGGTTCGAATGCCCAAATGATCGGCAAGCTGTCCTCGTATTTTGTGACCCAGCGATCGTTTTCCCAACGTTCGATCTTGGTTAAGAATGCACGGGAGCTTTTAGCTGTATTCGGAAGGATGTTTTTGATGCGGACACTGAGATAGAGCACTGGACGTGATAGCGGCGAAGCCGGAAAGGGCGTCGTCGTTGCCTGCCGTGTAGAAGAAGCGGGAGCAGGTTGAACTAGCTGTTCTGTGGTTTCACGCCAGCACTTGAGATCGTTAGGGTCGTACGCTACGTCCAGTTTCGGCCCGCGTCGACGCCGTTCGATAGAGGCTTGCCGTCCAGGTAAGTATGTGTTGGCGAGAAGGCTGAGAAGAATTAGGAACGCGCCGGCGGCTACACTTGCCACGACTTTCCAGTGCTCGAACAACCAGTCTATCTGTTCTTTCTCAGGCATCGCGGATGTCTGTCAGCCTGAAGGGACACTTGGACGTCGTTGTGACGTGTCTTCACTCCGCCAATATATGCCCCCCTGAATTCCCGCGAACTGCCAAGCGTCTTTTAGACTTGGCGGCCGAGCTCGCTGGACGACGGCGCAGGAAAGCTTCGCAGATTTGGCGCCGTTTTTATGGTGGTGCCGAATAGTGGACATAAGTTTACGACGGTCCGCTGGTTCGATATTGCCGAACTGATTGGAATCGCATATATTGTGGGTCGTCGTACTATTTGCCTATATGTAGTGGCCGTACTGGACCGAATCGTTGACCAATCAAGGCGTTTTTATCAGTTCAGTAATGCGGGATTTCAGTGCTCAGCGGCAAGCCGCGAGAGATGCTGTCACCCTACTTCGCCGTCATCCTATCATGGCCGAAGACTTCGGAGCAAAGCCTCATAGTTCGCAAACGGCTTGCCTCAGCGGCGTTGAGGCGGCGGACGTGATGGTCCTCGTTCTTGGGAGCCGGTACGGATTCATCGCTCGCTCTGGAAAAGCCGTCACCGAAGAGGAACTGGATTGCGCCAGGGCACGTGGAATTCCGGTCCTAATCTTTGTTGAGAAGGTGGACCGGGAACCCGACCAAGAGCAATTCCTAAATCGACTGCGATCGTACGAAGAAGGCTATCATCTCGCATTTTTCACAACGCCGGAACAACTCAAGGATGAAGTTGTTCGTGCGCTGAATGACTTCGTTGGGAGCGCGGCGACGGCGATGCTGGATTCTGCCGCGGCTCGTTCTCATCTGGACAAGCGCAAATGGGCCAGCAGGCGTCCCAGCGACCACGAAACGTGGTTTGGATTGGTCGTATTCGCTGCACGCGCACAAAGTCCGATTTCGGCTCGTACCCTGGGAAGCAAAGCCTTCCAAGATCCTCTCGTTCAAGCGGCGCTTTTCGGCACGCCCTCGTTGTTCAACGTGGAAGTAGGAACGACACGCGGCGAGGTTGAGGACGGCGTCGTATTCAATCAGGGTTCTGACTACGGCCTCACAGCGTCGATCGCCATCTGTTCAGACGGCACGATTTCGTTTGGCAGAGCGATGGGAAAGCGAGAGCGGAACAGTCTCTCGTTGGTTCGCGGGTTCGTCATCGACGAAGACGAGTTCAAGTCGACGATAGGCGCCTTCCTGCGGTACGCGAACGTATTCTACGGATCTTGGCCTGACAACGGGACGCTGACCTCGTTTTATGTCGGGGGCAGCCTGACGGGGCTCAATCAGAAATCATTCGGTCGCATTCCGGCCCAGGAACCTAGCTCGATAGGTATATCGATGTCGACATTGCCCGATCCCCTCTATCTACCGAAAGAGCCCCAAAAAATCGCGCGGGCAGACCTCGTCGATCCTGAGAGTGTGTCGGCGGAGATTACCGAACTTGTTGCAAGGACGTTTCGTGCTGGAAGGGCCTACTACACTCCGTAGCACGTTTACTGTTTGATGTTACTAGTTCGAAAAGGAAGCGCGCATGGTAGTTGTTGAGTTGAAATGTGGCAAATG
>CAZBWM010000091.1:0-27514 GCA_964495375.1 uncultured Planctomycetaceae bacterium
GGTCGCTTCGCGGCCGCGGGCGCGACCCCCGGTTCGGCGTGGGCGCTCCCCGGTTGCCACATCACGCGCACCGCCACGCAAAGTGACAGGCCGCAAGCGGTCAACAACAAGAGCTTGCCGGCGCGACGCCAGCGAGACTTACCGGCGAGCGGCGACGGGGAGGTGGAATCGGCCATGCTGGTTTCTCCGTAAACCATCCGGCGGTCGAAGCCGGGGGCAACCATGCCCTGGGCAATAAAATCGCGGGGGGCGGAGTATAGGAAGGGAGAATCGTCAGGGTCAAGGTCGCTTGCGTTCGCGGGGCCCGCGCCCAGCCTGCCGATCGTTGGCCGATGGTCTCCGGCCGCTGTCACCGCTCTCAAGAAATCGCTCGACCAACGCAAAAAAAGGACAAACTGCCGAGCCAAGATTCCCCGACTTGCTGCGAATCTAAGTCGGAACCGCATGCAACTCGTGCTAGCCCTTCAAAATAGGAAAAACCGCCGCCGACCAGCCGATTGCGAGTCTCCCGCCGAGCGAATACGATGGGTCGTTGTGCCCGCCAACCCGACGACGTCCCCGCTTTGCGGATTTCTTTATTGAACCGCCGGCGACCGTCGCTCGTCCTAAGTAGCAGTCGTACCCCGATCTTTGAGTCAGGCTCCCTCTCCTGGGGGAGTCTTGCCGCCAGAGTGCTTGCGCCATGGGCGAAATCACCGCCGAACAAATCGCCCAGCGCATTGTCGAGCTCAACCTGCTCGACGACCGCCAGATGCAGGCGGCCTGGGGAGAGTTCGGCCAGGCGACCGCTCCGGCCGACGAGTTCTTGCAGTTCCTCATGCGCCGCGAGCAGTTGACCAACTACCAGGTCACCCGGCTTCAGAATGGCGAACGGAGCGGTTACTTCTACGGCCCCTACAAAGTGCTGTACCTGGTTTCCGCCGGCTCCTTCGCCCGCGTCTATCGGGCCGTCGATAGCCGCAACGGGCGGGTCGTCGCCCTCAAGGTGCTGCGCAAGCGGTTTTCGGAAGACCCCAACCAGTGCGACCAGTTCCTCCGCGAAGGAGAAATGGGCCGCTCGCTGCGCCATCCGAACATCGTGCCGATCCACGAAGCCTGCTCGCACGGCAAATCGCACTTTCTGGTGATGGAATTCGTCGAAGGGCACAACCTCCGCGACTTTCTCAAAACGCGCAAAAAGTTCGCCCCGTTGGAAGCCACCAAAATCCTCATCGATATCGCTAGCGGACTGCACTACTCGACGAGCCGCGGCGTTTGCCATCGCGACTTGAAGCTCACCAACGTGCTGATGTCGAGCCGCGGCCAGGCCCGGCTTGTCGACTTCGGCCTGGCCGGCGCCGACGAACGGATCGGCGACGAAGCGCTCGAAAATCAGGCCAACCCCCGCACCATCGACTACGCCGGCCTCGAGCGGGCCACGGGTGTCCGCAAAGACGATGCCCGCAGCGACGTCTACTTCATGGGCTGCATGTTCTATCACTTGCTGGCCGGCAAGCCGCCGCTGCAGGAGACCAAGGACCGCATCCAGCGCCTCAGCAAGCAGCGCTTCCTGGATGTCGTGCCGATCCACCAGGTCGAGCCCGACCTGCCGCGCGTGGTCACGTTGATCGTCAATAAGGCGATGGAGCTCGACCCCGACAAGCGCTACCAGTCGCCCGGGCAGATGCTCATCGACCTGAACCTGGCCGCCAAGCGCTTGGCCGACCCCGACGGCGGGCGAGACGCCGAGCCCGGCGCCGATGGCGACGAAGCGGCCCTGGGGACCGACGCCGAGCGCAACCGCCTTGAAGCGATGCTGATCCCCAACGCCCAGCGCAAGGCCCTGATGTTCATCGAGTCGAACTTGCGGATGCAGGATATCTTTCGCGACGGCCTGAAGCGCGCCGGCTACCGCGTGCTGCTCACAAGCGATCCGCAGCGGGCGCTGGCCCGCTTCGAAGACGACGCCAAGTCGGCCGATTGCGTGGTCTTTTCGACCGGCGACCTTGGCGAATCGGCGCTCGAGGCCTTCAACGCTTTCGGCGACGGGGAAAAAACTCGCAACGTGCCGGCCGTGCTGCTCTTGGGCGATACCCAGCGCGACTGGAAGAAGTTGGCCAAACTGGCCAAGCACCGCGTGGCGATCTCGATGCCGATCAAACTGCGGCAACTCCGCGGCGTGCTGACCGAACTGGTGCCACCGCTGCCGTAGCGCGCCGTGATCGCATTCCGCCCTCGCTGCGCTTGCGTAGATGAAGCTGCTGTGATTCCTCGCTCGCGCAAGTGCATCCTCTCAAGCCCGGGGCACAGCCGCGAAAGATTCTGAAAGACCCTCACGCATTGCCGGCGTGCCCTGGGTCAGCGCGACGCCGGCAACGCTTGACTTACCACCACGGCACAACGACACGACGAAGTACAGTCTCGGGGTGTGCCAGCTTGGGAGTCGGCGCCAGACGCTTTGCTTAGCGCTGACACAGAGTCGCCGACGAACAAGCAGTGCCGGGGACTGGCAGTCATCGTCGAACGGAGATCTCTTTGGACTCAGCACTCGGAAGCCGTTACAATCGCGTGATCGTCTCGGGCAGGCGCCCAACATTCGGGGGTACCGCTAATGAACCAGATTCGATTCGCGGTACCACTTCTTGCCGCCGCATTCCTCGTTGCTCAGTCGGAAAGCGATGCTCGGGCTTCGACCGTCCTGTCGTTGACCAACCACATTGGGTCGGCCTGGGGCATCGATGGCCAAAACATCGTGGGGACTTTTGGTAACCAGGGACGACTGTACGACGGCAAGAACTATACGACGATCGCCTTTCCTGGTGGGTTCTCCACGACACCCACGGACGTTTTGGGAAACCAAATCGTCGGCTATTACGCAGATCCTGCCGGGGTATACCGTGGGTTCATCTATGATGGTTCGACTTATACCAGCATCAGCGCGCCGCTCGCAGTCAAAGGGACGTTTGTCCAGGGTATCTCCGGCAACAAGATCGTTGGCTCGTATCAAGATGCCTCAGGCATGTCCCATGGCTTTTTGTATGACGGCGCGACGTGGACGACCATCGACCATCCGCTAGGCACACGTGGGACAGCGCTCGCTGACATTTCTGGCGACTACATGATCGGGACATATACAGCCCCCTTTTCGCGGGTTTACGGGTTCCTGCTTAACGGAGCCTCGTTCACGACACTAGACGAAGGGTTTCGTCCCATGGGCATCGACGGCAATCGAATAGTTGGGTACACCGGGGACAAGGCCGTCATTTACGACGGCTCGACATACTCGTACCCACTCAATGGTACCGGGTTTGGCGTCTACCACTCTGTGATGACCGGTATCTCAGGTAATCGCATCATTGGATACGCAATGGAAAAGCCCCCTATTCTCAACGGAGTGGACCGTCCCTTCCTCTATATCATCCCCGAGCCATCGTCGCCCATCATGGCCGCGTTCGGTGCGGTAGGTCTGTTCTTATTCGCGCGCCGGTTGCGACATCGCGACGCGCTATGACGCTCTCGCGCTTTGCTCCCGCCTCCCCGCCGCCACGTTTGCATGCCGCGACAAGTGATACAACGTGAAGTAGAGCATCTCCAAGACGGTCAGCTTGCCGATCAAGGGATGTAAAACGCGGTAGCGATCGAGATCCTCCTCCGGCCAGGTGGCAATGCCGGCCGTCAATCGCGGGATCAACTGCTGCCACGACTCGAGCGACTTCGCTTGGGCCTGCGCCGGGTCGCGCGGCATCCGCTTCTTGCGCGGTGTGAACGGACCCGCACCTTTGCCGGACGCTAACACCCGCTGGTAGCGGTCGCGGATTTCTTCATAGCTGCGCGAAGCGGCCCGCGCTTTGCCGAACAGCACGGTCAGAATCGGCTTGGGCGTCTTCAACGTCCAGATGATCGGCACGGTGCCGGCGCGCAAGTGGGACACATTCTGCGCCGGCGACCACCCGCCATCCGCGGGCCGCGTGAAAAACTCCTCAGGCGAAAAGCTGCGCCACAGCGCACTGGCCTGACGGTCGACCTCGGCCAGCGAAGCGACAAGCGTGTCGCGCGAAGTCGGAATCGCAAACGTGATCGGCATGTCGGTATTCCTCAGGACTCAAGCCATTCGACTGCTCGATCCCCACGTATTACTTACTCGACTTTTTCGAACCACTCGAAGATCGACGGATCGTCATCCCAAGTGCAGCGATCGCCATTGGATTTGCGCAACCAGACAACGCCGGGATCGTCGGCTGCTCCGTGGAGCACCGGCCAGCGTTCCCCCTTCCGATCGACCTTGCCGGTCGGCTTCCCACGGTGATTTCTGATCACGAGATCCTTGACGAGCTGCACCGTATCCCCGGCCGCCAACCCACATTGATATCGGGCAACCTTATACTCCGTGACCAACTTCCAATCGTTGTCTGCCATGCGAGTGCTCGTCGCTTGAGATCGTTGTCGATGCAATTGGCCGCTGCGCCGCCGGCAATCATCTTCCCAGTTCCCGCCGCTCGGCGCAACAGATTGCAGGCCAACGGTAGGTTCAGAAACCCGTTCGATATTGCTCCACCCGGACGCAAATGGCTCCACCCGGACGCAAGCCGGACGATCACCCGGACGCAAAATGTCGCGAGGCCACCTCGCCCCAAGATGTGCTATCTATTTGAGTTAGCGTCGCATAGCAAAATACCCGGACGCACCCGGACGCAAATTCCCGGAACACTTTATTGGGGAGGCGGCGGCCTGTGGCCGGGAGCAGTAGGGCAGGAGATAGGTGACCAGGTGAGGGAGATCAACTAGCCACTAGCCTCTCGCCACTAACCCCTACTTCTTCAACTCGATCCCCATCCGGGCCATCAGCAGCTTCATGTCGTCCCAGACGTCCTTCTTGGCCGGCGGATTACGGAGCAAGTACGACGGATGGTACGTCACCAGCACCTGGCTCCCCTGATAGGTGAAGAACTGCCCTCGCAGCTTGCCGACCGCGGTGGTTACGCACAGCAGCCGCCGCACGGCCACGGCCCCCAGGCAGCAGATGAACTCGGGCCGTAAGATCGCCAACTGCTGTTCGAGATAGGGCCAGCAGTTGGCCGCTTCGTCCTCGCTCGGTGTGCGATTGCCCGGTGGGCGGCACTTGAGCACGTTCAAGATGTACACGTCCTCGCGCCGCAGCGTGCAGGCTTCGATGATCTTGGTCAGGAGTTGCCCTGCCCGACCGACGAACGGTTCGCCGAGCCGGTCCTCGTCGGCCCCCGGCGCTTCCCCCAAGAAGACCAGCCGCGGTTGCGGATTGCCGACGCCGAAGACGGTTTGCGTCCGCGTGTCGGCCAACTCCCGGCAGCGCGTGCATCCGCGCACTTGCTGCTGCAAGACCTCAAGCGCCGCGACGCGCTCGGGCAACTTGAGCGGTTCGTTGGCCCACGCGGCCTGCACATCGAACAGCGCAGGAGTCGCCGCCGACTTGGCGCCCGAAGTCGCTGCTGCCGGCCGAGCGCTCGGCGTCGTCGGTCGCGGTGGGGAACTAGGCGAACCGCTCGCCGGCCTGGCTGGCGCGGTCGTAGATTTACCGGCCGCGGGTTTACCGGCGGCCGGCTTGGCCGCGGCAGCGGTAGTACTCGATTGCTTGGCCTTGGCCCGTCGCGTCGGTTTGCGCACCTCGGTCACTCCGGCGCTGGCGAAACTCTCGAGTTGCTGCACGATCGCGCGACGCAACGTCATCTCTTAGGCTCCGTCCCACTGGCGGGAAGAAATGGCCGCTTACTTCACCGGCGCGTCGACCTTGATCCCCAGCTCGCGCAGTTGCTTCGCTTCGACCGCCCCCGGCGCCGAGGTCATCAAGTCGGTCGCCTTTTGCGTTTTGGGGAAGGCAATGCAATCGCGAATGTTGTCCAACCCGTCGAACAGCATCACACAGCGATCGAGCCCCAGGGCGATGCCACCGTGTGGCGGCGCGCCAAACTCCAGCGCGTCGAGCAAAAAGCCGAACCGCTCGCGGGCGGTCTCCGCGTCGATGCCCAGCAGGCCGAACACTTGTTTCTGCAGCGCCTGATCGTGAATTCGGATGGTGCCTCCGCCCGCTTCAAAGCCATTGATCACCAGGTCGTACGCCTGCGCGCGGCAGGCCCCCGCGTCGCCGGCCAGCAGCGGCACATCCTGTGGACGGGGCGCGGTGAACGGATGGTGCATGGCCGCCCAGCACTTCTCCTCTTCGTCGTAGGCGAACATCGGAAACTCGACGATCCAAGAGCAGTGCAGCGAACCCGGCGCGTACAGTTTCAATTCTTCGCCGAACCGCTTCCGCAGGGCGTAGAGCGCCTTGCAGGTGATCGGAAACGTGTCGGCCACGAACAACAGCAGGTCGCCCGGCTCGGCGTTCAAACGCTGTGCGAGCTTGGCCAACAGCGGCGCAGCAAAATTCTTGGCGATCGGCGAGGCGAGCGTGCCCGACTCTTCGACCTTGAACCAGCTCAGTCCTTTGACGCCGAAATCCTGCGTGAGCCACGCCGTCAGATCGTCGATCCCCTTGCGCGAGTAGTTAGCGGCTGCCCCCCTGGCGTTGATGCCGCGCACGCGCTGCCCGCCGTCGGCCGCGCCGCGCCACACGCGGAACTCCGTCTCGCGGGCGATATCGGTCACGTCGATCAGTTCCATGCCGAAGCGCAGGTCGGGGGCGTCGTGGCCGAATCGCTCCATCGCCTCGTCGTAGGTCATCCGCGTCAGCGGCGTCGGCACGTCGATGTTCAGCAACTGCTTGGCGAGCCGCGCGACCAGCCCGTCGATGATGCCGATTACGTCGTCAGCGTCGACGAACGACATCTCCACGTCCAACTGCGTGAACTCGGGCTGGCGATCGGCCCGCAGGTCCTCGTCGCGAAAGCAGCGTGCGACCTGCACGTAGCGATCGTAGCCGGCGACCATCAGAATCTGCTTATAGAGCTGTGGCGACTGCGGCAGCGCGTAGAACGAGCCCTTGTGAACGCGGCTCGGCACCAGGTAGTCGCGGGCTCCCTCGGGCGTGCTGCGCCCCAGCATCGGCGTTTCGACTTCGATGAACTGATGCTCGTCGAAGTAGTCGCGCATCGCCTTGATCATGCGATGCCGCAACACGAGCGTCTGTTGCATTCGCGGGCGGCGCAAGTCGAGATAGCGATACTTGAGCCGCAGGTCCTCGTTCGGCGTGTCGATGCTCCCCGGCTGAAAGGGCGGGGTGACGCTCTTGTTCAAGACTTCGAGCCGAGTGGCCCGCAACTCGATCTCGCCGGTGGTCAGCTTGGGGTTGGCGGTGCCGGCTGGCCGGGCCGCCACGGTGCCGGTCACCGAGACGACATACTCGGCCCGCAGCGAGCGGGCGAGCTCTTGCACATCGGCCCCCCCTTCAGGCCCGAAGACGACCTGGGTTTTGCCGTAGCGGTCGCGCAAGTCGACGAACAGCACGCCACTGTGATCGCGATAGCTATCGACCCAGCCGCAAAGCGTGGCGTTCTGACCGACGTGCTCGGTCCGCAAGTCGCCGCAAGTCGTTGTGCGCAGCAAAGAAACTATTCCTCGAATCGGCGGGGGCGGGGGCGGGCAACTCGCCCGCCGCGGTGGCCCCGTAGGATGAAGTTATGCAAGGCCGGCATTGTAGAGGGAGGCCTGCCTCGGCGAAAGGTTCGACGTTGTCATCGCACGGCCATCCCGGCCGTTCTCGTGGCAGGTCCATCCTGACCGTTTTCGTGGCACGGCCATCCTGGCCATGATCCCATGGGTTGGAAGCCCATGCCTCGGCAGTCGCGGTACAACGATTCACTTACAATCGATCGACGAACGGCACACTAAACGCCATTGCGATTCCCTTGGTAATCGAAATGCCTTCTACCCAGCGCGAGCCCGATGGTCCGATCCAAGGGCGCTTGCACGTCTTCGTGGCCTTCGACTGGGGGGACGAAATCGACCTGGAGCGCGTCGCGCGCTTGATTGGCGGCGAACCGCACCAATTGCGGCGCCGGCGTCGCACCCCCTCGTCGATTGACTATCGGCCAGCGCCCTTGCGGTTGGTGCTCGAACCGCCGCAATTGGAACTCGACGCGCTGCGGGGCGCGGCCGTGACCGCCGAACTGACGATCTTCGACTTCGCCGCAGTCAGCGTGCGGCTGCAAGTGCTGCTGAATATGCGGCGCGAGCAGTTCACCCAGCTCGCCGCCCAACTTGCGGAGCCCGCAGGGCTGGTCTCGGCAGTTCGACGCCTCGTCGAGCCAGTCTATGACAAGCTGCGGCCGGCGATCATCGACGCCGAGTTGTCCCCCGCCAGCGAAGAGTACTTTGTCTTCGAGTTTCCGCCGCAAGGGGCGCTGCCAGCCATCGAGCAGTTGCTGGTCGGAGACGCTGATTGGTTGGCTGGCCTGGTGCGGCTCGAAGCTGATCCCTTGAGTGGCGACGAAGTGCGCGAGGCGCTCCGGCTGCGGATCAGCTACGCACCGACCGACTTGTTCGTCCCCGACTGGTCGGCCGCCGTGTTGGTTGACGAAAACTGCGCCGAGACGCTCGAAGCGATCGAGTTTGCCAATCTGCAACTCTTGGAGTTTCGCTACACCGACCAGCGGCTCGACACCCGCCTGGCCGAAGCGTATCGTTTGATCCATCCATTGGCTCGCACCTGGCTGCCGCCGTGGCGATCGCTGTCGCGCCCGCTGCGCGAGCTGGGCGACTTGCGAATCGAAGCGCATGCGATTTCCGATCGCGCCGGCAACGTGCTCAAGCTGATCGGCGATCAGTATCTGGCCCGCGTCTATCGGCTCGTCGCCACGCGGTTCCATCTCGATCAGTGGGAGCAGAGCATTCGCCGCTCACTCGACGTTGTCGAAGAGGTCTATCGCACGATCGCCGATCAGTCGGCCACCTATCGCGCCGAGTTTTTGGAGATTGTCATCGTGCTCTTGATCGCCTTCGAAATCGGTATGGCCCTGTGGCGCGGGTGAGGCAGTGAGAAGTTTGTAGGGTGCGTGAAACGCACCAGCAGGCCGGTTCATGCAAGGGAGCTAAGGACTGGTGTGTTTCACACACCCTACGAGGCCGTTTGCCGCACGGCCAGCGAAAAATTCCGCACCGCCAGCTCCGCGATCGTCCGGCCGATGCTGATCGAGGCCGTTGCCGCCGGTGACGGGGCATTCACCACGTGGATCATTCGCTCACGCTCGGCAATCACAAAGTCGTCGACCAGTGTGCCGTTGGGGGCGACGGCCTGCGCACGCACGCCTGCGCCGGCTGGCACGACATCTTCATAGCGCAGCTCGGGCACCAGTGCCTGCAACGCCCGCACGAACGCCCGCCGGCTCCACGAGCGATACATCTCGCCGCAGCCGGTGCGCCAGTAACTGGCCGCCATGCGCCAGAATCCGCCGTAACGGAGCAAGCCCGCCATGTCGCGTGGCGAAAAACTCGTGCGCGTATAGCCGTGCCGAGCCAGGGCCAGCACCGCGTTCGGGCCGGCCTCGATTCCGCCGTGAATCATCCGCGTGAAGTGGACGCCCAGGAAAGGGAACCGCGCGTCGGGCACCGGATAGATCAGGTCGCGCACCAGCGACTCGCGCGACGGGATCAACTGATAGTACTCGCCGCGGAACGGAATGATCTGCACGCCCGTCTCGACACCGCACAGCCGGGCGACACGGTCCGATTGCAGACCGGCGCAGTTGATCAGGTTGCGACAGGCAAACGGGCCGCGCGAGGTTTCGATTGTGAGCTCATCGCCGCGCTGCGCCACCGCGATCACGCGCGCCTGCTTCTCGATCGTGCCGCCGGCCGACTGAGTGAGCCGGGCGTACTCGCGTGCGACTCCCTTGTAGTCGACGATCCCAGTCTCAGGCACCTCGAGCCCCGCCACGGCCTGCACGTGCGGTTCGCGCTCGCGGATCTGTTCGGCCGTGACGCGGCGCATGCCAGTCAACCCGTTAGCGGCGCCCCGACGCTCGAGCTCATCGAGGGCCGGCAACTGGCTATCGTCAATCGCCACCACGAGCTTGCCGCAACGGTCAAAGGCCACGCCATGCTTGGCGCAGAAGGCGTACATCAGCTCGCGCCCCACGACGCAGTTGCGCGCCTTGAGCGAGCCCGGCTTGTAGTACAACCCCGAGTGGATGACGCCGCTGTTGTGGCCGCTCTGGTGCGAGGCCAGCTCGTTCTCGGCCTCGACCAACAGCAGTCGCGCGCTGGTCTGCTCGGTCAGGGCCATGGCGGTCGCCAACCCCACGAGCCCGCCGCCGATGATCGCGATGTCGTAATTCTTGATGGACATGTACCGCAGAAATGCTCACAAAATAGCGGTCAGGTAACAACGGACAACGACCGCGGAATTAGAGACCGAGCAGCAGCAGCAGGCAAGGTCATGGGCTTCGCTGGCTGGCACTCGAGAGGACGTTTGCGCGCGAAGCGTCGCCGAGGCGGTGTTTGGTGGGCGGCGAAGTTTTCACCACGCTGTGCTCAAAATACCGCGCGGTGATCAAAACACTGCCGCCGCCAGCGGTTCGGTTCGCGGTTTCCGCAGGTCGCGATTGCAGTTTCTTTGCCAACGGCGCAAGATGCATCTAGTGGCTGAACCGGCAAGCCACGCGCCGAAGTGTCTCGCGGGCACCGAGAACAGAGTAGCGGCCATGACACCCAAACCTGTGCGAAGCCAGACAGATCGCACGAGCGGCATGCGCTGGGCCGATCAAGCGCCGGCGCTCGATCCCGCCGTAGTCGTGGTGGACACCTCGATCGCTGTCGAGACCGAGCCGCCGCTGACGCGTTCGCTACTGCGTCAGTTGCCTTCGTGGCTCTCTTCAACGGCCATCCATCTGCTGGTGATGATCGTGCTGGGCCTGTTGCTAATCGAAGCCCCGATCGGCCAGCGGCTGCTCACACTCGATGTCTCGCTCGGTGGGTCCGGCAGTGGTAGTGGCGACGACGACAGCGAAGACGGCGGTGGCGCACTCGTCGAGATTGATGCCCCGGAGCCTGCGGAATCGGCCCCGGCCGCCGCCGCATTATCGGAACCACTAAACGAACTACAGCCCGACGCGTTTGCCGACCCGCTCCAGGAATCGAGCGCCGTGGCGGCACCCTCGATTGATGCCTTGCCCAGCACCTCCGCGAGCTCTGCATCAAGTGTGGCCGCAGGGGAACTTAGCAGATCGGGCGGTGCGGGCATGTTCGCCAATGACGAGGGACTGGGGGCCGGCAGCGCTGGCATTGCGCCCACGCGCACCCAGGTGTTTGGGCTCGAAGAGGAGGCCGCCTCGTTCGTCTACGTCTTCGATCGCTCGCAGAGCATGAATTCGTCGCTTTCTTATTCGACCGAGGGGGCACTGCTGTTTTCGATCACGCCGCTCGAAGCGGCCAAAGCCGAGTTGCTGCGCAGCATTGGAGACCTCGACAAGCATCAGGCCTTTCAGATCATTTTTTACAATCATGACGCCGTGTTCTTCGCTCCGCCGACAAAGACCCGGCGCCTGGTCGCGGCCGACGCCAATAATAAGCGGCGCGCCGGCTACTTTGTCGAAGCCATGCCCGGCGAAGGGGGAACTTACCATCTTGAGCCGCTCGAGCTGGCCCTGCGCATGCGATCGGACGTGATCTACCTGCTGACCGACGGCGAGGCCAAAGACGACCCCTCGGAGGTCGATCTCGATCGCCTCCGCGGGCTGAATCGCGGCCGCACGCGCATCAACGTGATTCACTTCTGTTTTGTGCCGCGGCCAGCCGAAGCGCTCGTCGCGCTGGCCAAGGAGAATGGCGGTCGCTACCTGGCGCTGAACATCTCGCAGCTTGCCCCGGGCATCGATCAAAACCCAGCGCCGGCCGTTAGCAACGCATCACCGGCTCCTGGCGGTACACCGCCAAGCGCGAACCCCTGAGCGACGCATATTCCGCCAAGCTTTCCGCAGAAGGGCGCCACCTTGCAAAGCTCCGCCACGACCGTCGACGCGTACCTCAAGTCACTTCCCGACGATCGTCGGGAGACGGTACAGGCAGTGCGCGAGGTGATCCTCAAAAACCTCGACGCCGGTTTCAAGGAGGGGATGCAGTACGGCATGATCGGCTACTGTGTGCCGCACAGTGTTTATCCGGCCGGGTATCACTGCGACCCGCGGCAACCGCTGCCGTTCGCCGGGTTGGCCTCGCAGAAGAACTACTTGTCGCTCTATTTGATGTCGGTCTATGGCGACGGGCCGCATTGGGATTGGTTCCACGAAGCTTGGGCCAAGACCGGCAAGAAACTGAACATGGGAAAGTGCTGCATCCGCTTCAAGCGCGTCGAAGACCTGGCGCTCGACGTCATCGCGGATGCTTTGCGGCGCACCACGGTCCAGAGCTACATCGCGCACTACGAAGACGTGCTCGACCAAGTGCGTAGTCGTCGACAAAAAGGTACAGCGTCCGCCGGCGAAACTCGCGGCAAACGTGCCGGCGCGGCGCAAGTTGAATCGGCGACGAAACCGAAGCTGGCGAAAAAGCCGGCGGCCAAGGCTAAGCCGGCCACCAAGCGGAACCCGGCAGTCAAGAAGCAGACCGCTGCCAAGAAACGCTAGCAGTCGATTCGCCCCGCATCGCCGCGACTGGGCGATTCTTCACGAAATCGAGCGCATCTCGACGCCATCGTCGGCGCCCAGTCTTTGCCCAGGCGCCTTATTCGCCGCTGCTAGCAAGCTAGGCTGAGCTTGTTGCCGATTAAGAGCTTCGGATACGATCCGCGGCCCCTACCCGGGGCACTGCGCGCCAAGTTCTCCCCGTCGGCACTCTGCGAAGACCACGCTATGGACAGGCAATCGTCCCTTCACCGACCAGGCTGGATCGAGCAACGCTCCGTGGTAGTGCTCGCGGCCTGCACGCTGGCAGTCGTTCTCTACGCGGTACCACTGGCGCTGCGTACACCGCTGATGGATGGTTCTGAAGCGCTGCACGCCGCGATCGTGCAGGAGATGTGCGAGACCGGCGAATACCTGATGCCGCGATTTCGCGGTGAGCTGTTTCGCGACAAGCCGCCGCTGTTCTTCTGGCTGCAATGCCTGTCGGTCAATGCCCTGGGGATGAACGAAGTGGGCATTCGCCTGCCTGGCCTGCTTTGTGGATTGCTGGGAGCGCTCACCGCCGGGCTGTTGGCGGCCGAGCTGTTCGATCGCCGTGCGGGGGCCGTCGCCGCATTCTTCCAGGCCACGATGGTGTTGCCGATCGCGCTGTCGCAGGTGGCCGTGCACGACGTGCTATTGGTCCCCTGCGTCAACCTGGCCCTGCTGGCATTCTGGCGCATCGAGCACGCCACGACACGGCGGGCGTGGTTCGGTTGGACCGCTGCGCTCGGCGTCGCGATGGGCGTCGCCCTACTGACCAAGGCGCTGTTGGGCCTCGCGATGCTGGCCATCGTCTTCGGCGGCTATCGACTGCTGAAGCGGCAGATCGATCGCCGGCTGATCGCCTGTGGGCTGATCTCGCTCGTGATTGCCGTCATGATGGCCTCGCCGTGGTACGTGCTGATGAGCTTGCGCGATCCCAATTATCTCTACTACTACTTCGTCGAGCGGCACCTGATGGGTTTCCTCACTCCATCGCAAACGCACGGCGACCAGCCCTGGTGGTACTACGGGCCGATCCTCTTCGGCGGCGCGCTCCCCTGGCTGGCCTACCTGCCGGCGACGGCGCTCGACAGTTACCAGCGGCGCCAAACCGCGGCGCGCGATCCCTGGGCCGATGCCCGGCTGCTCTGCTGGGTGTGGCTATTGGGCGGAACGCTCTTTCTGTGCGTAGCGCGTTCCAAACTGGCGACCTACATGCTGCCCATGTTTCCGGCCGTGTCGCTACTGGCCGCGTCGGTGTGGAGCCGTTGGGCCGCCGGTGATTTGAGTGCCGTGGTCGCCCGCCATGTGAATCAATCGTTTCGCTTCGCCGCGGCCACGGGCCCACTCATCCTGCCGATCGCCATGTGGGCCACGGCCCAGCGCTTCGACATCCATTATCGCTGGCCCGAATTGTTGCTATGCGCCGTGGCGGCCCTCAGCTCATGGCTCCCCTTCTGGCGATACGATCCCAGCCGGCTCACGTTCACACTGCTCAAGGGGGGCACCTCGCTGGCGCTCACATTCCTGGTGGTGATGACGTCCATCGTGCCGCACGCCGCTGAAGCCAGCTCGGCGCGCAGCCTGGCCGAGCACTTCAATCGACAGGGTAGGCTCCCCTCGAAGCTGATCATCGCCGACGAGCGGCTTGGTGCGATTCTCTTCTACTTGCGACCCGAATTCCGGCAGCAGTTGCGCGAAGATCAGATCGTCGCTTGCCGTTTCTCGCAGTGGGACAGCGTCGAGCAATTGCCGGCCGACAGCGTGCTGGCCGTGCCACGCGTCAAGTCGCGGCGCGCCGAGCGCGATTTGCGCTTGGGGACTGCGCCGTTCAAGGTCGTGGGTCACTATCGACTCTATCGCGCGCTAGATGCTCGACCGCCCGCGAGTCTGGCGAAAGCCCCGGCCGCGCCAGATGCCTTGCCACAGCGCTAGCGGAGCCAGAGCGTTGCCAAAGCGGTAGCCGCAGCACGCTATTCCGCCGGCTGCTCAACCGGTTTCGGCGGCCACTCGAGCGTCAGCACCCACTCGCGATACGCGCGATCCAGCTCGTCCCAATCCTGGTCGGCGAACGTGTCACGCACGGCTTGCACGGCTAGCGCGTCGTCGCGCTGCGTTTTGCGCCAGCGCCGGAAGAAATCTTGCAACAAACCGCGACGATCGAGATACATGCAGAAGTAGCGGGCCTGCGCATAGTTGAGGCCCAGATCGTGTTCGCGGAAGTCGTCGTCGCCAACCAGCGACGCCAAGGAGCGCAACCGCTCGGCGCGGATCGCCTCCTGTAGCTTCGGCAGCCGCCAGTTCTCAAGCCCCTCGATGCCGGTGCCATCGGGCCGAAACCGGCATTGCTCGTGCAGCGAAGCTAGCCCCTCGTTCAGCCAATCGGGAATTCGCGGGCAATCGAAATCGGCCAGCGCATGCGTCAGCTCGTGAACGAGCGTGCCGCCCCCCGTGGCGATGTTCATCACCAGCACGCGCTGTCCGCGTTTGTAATAGCCGTAGATCGACACCCCGGTGTCGGCGAACAATGTCTTGGCGTAATGCTCGTAACTCCGCTCGTCGGAAAACAACAGCACGCTGATCGGCGCGTCGGGCCGTTTGGGGAAATAGGAGTGGGCCATTGCCCGGGCCGCTGGCTCAATCGTGTTTTGGTGCCAGGTGATGAGGCGCTCGTTGGTCAAATCGCCGGCCAAGATAAAGGGCGCCCGCACGACGACGTGGCAATCGTCCCCCAGTTGTTCGCGCCAAACGTCGGCCTGGTGGTCACAGGCGAGGCGCAACGAATCAGCTACTTCGAAGCGCGGCAGGTCGCTCGACATTGTGGATTCGAGATCGAGGCGCTGACTGGTCTGGGGATGACCTTCGGCCATCATCGGCAGCCAGCGATCGTGGTGCGCGACAACGTGGTTCGGCTCGGCGCGCGGCGCTACCGACGGCTTCAGGAGCCGCGACAGCCCGAACGAGCCGAGCACGATCGGGATCGGCCCGACGATGAGCACCAAGATTCGCAGCCGAGTCACGCGCAAGATCCTCACGTCCGCGGTCTACCGGCGCCCGTCGTTTCCAGCGCGGGCACTCAGCAGCGCTTGTGCAAATCTTACCGCGCGGCATTCACAAAGCGGAACAATGACCGCAGCGATTTTGCCGAACGTCGTAGGCGATTCTACCGGTTGCGGAAGCTCTACCGGCTCGGTTCGGCCGGATTACCCCGCGTGGGTGCTTCCGCGGGCTCCGGCGCTGCCTGGACCGGGGACGGGGGCGCGCTAAAACGGCGCAACATCTTCATTCCAGTCTCGTACCCGCCACCGATCGCGGCCACCAACAATCCTGCGCACGAGACCCACAGGAACAGATCCCACAGCCGCCCCGGCGCAATGCGGCGATCGCCGCGTCGATAACGAAACCAGAGCGCCGCGCCGCCGAGCATCGGCAACATGATCGACTGGATCATGCCGCTCACCAGCACCAGCGTCACCGGCTCTTTGACGATCGTGTAAATCGTCACGGACAAGAAAGGAAATAGTCCGCAGAATAGCTTCACCCACCACCGGCGATCGGCGTCGCTCTTGGCGGCGATGCCGAAGACGCGCATCGCGTCGCCGGCAATTCGCGCGTTGCCGGCCGTGGCTACGAAGAACGTCGAGTACAAAACCGCGAACGCGCCGACCAAGAAGACGGGCCCGGCCCAATCGCCGAACACCGGCACATACATCTGCGAAAGCGTGTACACGATCTGGCTGCCGGCGAGGTTCAGGCCTTCGCGATGCAATACGGCCGCGCCGAGCAGGTAGAACGCGATGGTCGCGAACGTGTAGACCACCATCGAGAGCCAGGCATCCCACCGCATTACGCGCATCCAGCCGCGCGCGCGGTCCGCCCAACTGCTCGTGGTGTCGCGCGGACCAGTGAACCGCGCGTAGCCTCGCTCCAGGCACCAATACGGATAGGCGATCAATTCGCTCGCCCCCACGCCGATGATGCCGAACGACGCCAGCGCCGTCGCCAGCGGAGCCGCCGAGCTTTTCGCATCGGCCGGTGGCAAGCGGAAGGAAAACGCCTCTTTCATCGCCGACCAGCCGATCGACCACTCCGGTTGACTCTGGAGCGCAAAGACATTGAACACGGTGACCGCTGTGAAGCCCGCCACCAGCAGTGTGGCCACGTGCTGAATCAAATTGTAGCGCCCATTGACCAACAGTACCGACGTCACCACGGTGATAATCCAGCTCCAGTAGAGATCGTCGTAGGTGGGCTTGCTCTTGTCGGGCGCCACCGGCGGTGGGCCAATCCGCTCGGTCAAGCTGGCCAAGACTTCCGCGCGCTTGTCCGCCGCGGCCGGATCGTCGTCGGCCGCGCTCTCGGCGAGCCCGGCGGCCGCCAGCGCCTTCCGGACCTCGCGCCGGTAGAGCGCGGACTTATGCTCTCGATCCAGTAGCTGTTGCTTGTCGCCAGTCAGCGGAATCGTGATCGCCATCGACTCGCCGACGACGCCGACGATGCCGCCGAGCTGCCCCAGCCCGAACAAGAACATCACCAGCCAGTACCACATCAGCCAATTGACGCGCAGGCGCGGCCCCGGCACAAGGTTCATTCCTTCGAGGCTCGTGCGCCCCTCGGTGATGGCGAAGCGGCCAAACTCGATCTGCGCGAAAACCTTGATCACGCAGCCGATGACGATCAACCACAGCAGCCAGAAGCCGGCTTCGGCCCCGGTCTTGGTGGTGGCGATCAGTTCGCCCGAACCCACGATCGACGCGGCGATGATCAAGCCGGGTCCCAAGCGACCGAGGATGCCTCCGACCGTGTGCGGAGGCGATTGCACCATGCTGAAAGGGTGCGTCGCCAGATCGAGGCGCGGTGGCGCCGGCTCGGGGGTGGGGCTGGTCAAAGCGTGCAAGCTCCCTGCTTCGTTGCCGCGACCACGAATCGCCCTTCGGAATCGTTCCTGAGCCAATCGTTACCTGCGGCCGGTGCTGGGGCGATTCTGCGGGACCGCGCCGGAGTTTGCAACCGTCCGTCCCTAAGCGGCAAGGTTATCAATACTGATGGCGCCCTCTGGCCATCGGCCTCGACTTTAAGCGCGAGCCGTTCGCCCGATCACCCAGGACGAGCCTCCGATCGGCACACGAGCCCGCCTCGACATGCCGGGTAGTCCGGGGCACAATACCGGCCGGTTACGCCCGGCTGGACATGATCGCGTCACGATCCTGTACGATTTTTCGGCAAGGATTGGGCGAAGGAATTCCCGCCGGCGACGAATAACGGATACCCGGTGTAAGACGGCGCGGGTACCCACCCCCCTGACGCCACGTTCCTCCACGCCACGTTCCTCCACGCCACGTTCCTCCACGCCACGTTCCTCCACACCTTGCCACCGAACGGTCCATCGATGAATAAGCCTGTTAAAAAGCCAGCCGCCAGCGAGGCGCCCGTCCAAGGGGATGCTCCCCACCATGTCGACGGCATGCGCGAGACGATCGAATCGGTGGTGATCGCGCTGATTCTGGCGTTCTTATTCCGCACCTTCGAGGCCGAAGCGTTCGTCATTCCGACCGGCTCGATGGGCCCGACCCTGATGGGGCTGCACAAGGATATCGACTGCCCGGAGTGCGGCTTTCGTTACCAGACGGGCGTGAGCTTCGAGGCCGACGACATGCAGGGGCGACGCAACGTGATTGAGGGGGGGCCGCTCAATGGGCAATTCGTGCGGGCACAAACTTGCACCTGCCCGAATTGCCGCTATACCGCCTCGGTCGACCCTAATTTTCGCGGGCCCGAGAAGCTCGCGGCACACCCCATGTCTTATGCTGGCGACCGGATCTGGGTCAGCAAGGCGTCTTACGCAGTTTCGGAGCCGAAGCGTTGGGACGTGGCTGTGTTTAAGTTTCCTCTCGGAGCTGATCAGAACTACATCAAGCGGATGGTCGGGTTGCCTGGAGAGACAGTGCGCGTATTCCGCGGCGACCTGTTCACGCTCCCTCTGCCCAAGACCGAGGCCGAGATGGAGATGCCCGATACCGACATTTTGATGAGCGACTTCCAGATCGCGCGGAAGCCGGCTCACAAGGTGCTCGCGACGTTGCAAACCGTCTACGACAACGACTACCTGGTGCCCGGCCACGCCAAGCTGGGCTGGCCGCTGCGTTGGCAAGCGCAAGCCAGCGAGACGATCAGTGCTGCGGGGAGCTGGCAACCGACCGACGAGGGGCGCGCCTACACGGTCGACGGCAAATCGCCCGACGATGCCTGGCTTGTCTACCATCACACCGTTCCCAGTTTCTCTGAGGCCCAGCAATTGGCCGCCGGTAAATCGCTGGGGCCCGGTTTTCGCCCGCAGCCGCAACTCGTGACCGATTTTTGTGCGTTCGATACAGGCACGAATCAGACCAGTTACTCATTGCCGCAGCCCGATCCGCGGTCGCTGGGGGTGCACTGGGTGCCCGATCTGGCCGTCGAGTGTGAGGCCGAAGTTCGCGGCGACAGCGGGCAACTAACGCTGGCCATCGTCGAGGCCGGGCGCTTACTCACCTGCCGAATCGACGTGGCGACGGGCGAAGCTCAACTCGCCATCGAAGGCCTTTCCGAAATCTCGGCGAAGGCCACGACCACGGTCAAAGGGGCGGGGACGTACCACCTGCGCTTCGCCAACGTCGACGATCAACTCCGTTTATGGGTCGATGACGAGCCCGTGGAATTCACAGGCCAGACCGAGTACCGGCTCGATCCTCCCTCCACGGCCAGCTCCGCGCCAGCCCCGGCCTCCGGGCCACGCTTGCTCGCCGAGCCCAACCAGGTGTTGCCGACGGTTGAGGACTTGTCGCCCGCCAGAATTGCCTCGCGCCAATTGGCTGTCGAAGTGCGGCACCTACTCGTGCGTCGCGACATTTACTACATCGCGAGCTATCAGATGTGCGACTACCTGAACATGCCGTTCAGCCTCGGCAACGGGCAACAAATTGCCGAGTTCTTTTCTCAGCCCGGGCGGTGGGCGGCGATGGGGTCGCTCGCCTTTCAGGACTTCCCGCTGGAAGCGGACGAGTTTCTGATGATGGGAGACAACAGCCCCAGCAGTCACGACAGCCGCTTTTGGACCGAGAACCGCCAGCGTCGCTACCAGGTGTCGCGCGAACTGCTGATTGGCAAGGCCTTCTTCGTCTACTGGCCGCATGCCTGGGAGACGAGCCCGCACTTCACAATCAGCCTGCGCACGCGCGATATTGGCGTGCCGTTTTACCCCAACTTCCGCGATATGCGGTTGATTCGCTAGTGGCCTCCGACGGCCGTACCGAGCGACACCATCCGTGCGACCACGCCGCGCAAAAAAACGGCTCCCAATCACGCCAAAGCGCTTGGGAGCCGTTTCGATCTCAAACCAGTAATCGCCCGTCGGCCACCAGCAGCGGGCGACCTCCGCCAGCGACGCGATCGATCAACCTAGCAGCCGCAGCAGACCGGCGTGTTGTTGATCATCAGGCAGCAGGTGCAGCCCGACTCGCTCATCTGGCACAGGCAGTCGCAGCAGGCCTGGATCATCTTGCAGCAGCTCTTGTCGCCGCTGGTGCAACTGATGCAGACCCCCTTCTTGGTCATTTCGCACTTGCACATGCCCATCGTCATGTTGCAGGTGCAGACCGGCATGCCATTCATCATGCAGCAGCAACTGCACATGCCGCCGGACATCATGCTGCAGAGGTTCTGCAACATGCTGCAGGCGACCTGGTCATCGCAATTGCAGTGGATCTTCATGCCGTCGGCGCACTTCTCGAACTTCATCTCGCAGCGCGGCAGCATCATCCAATTGCTACCGCTCGGCATCGAGGCGGGGGCGCCCATCGACGGGCTGCTCATGCCGGGCATCATCGTGCCGCGTTCCATCATCATCGCACTGGACATGGAAAACTCCTTTTATGGGCCGAACGGCCTGCCGCTCGCTAGCACGAAGTGCCGGCTAGCCGGGGGGCGAAGAACTCGCTCGGGTCCTACCGTGAAGGCACTGCTTGGGGATGTCCTGTATGCAGTGCGACCGAAATAGAAAAACGCCTCCCGCGTTCGGGTCGGTCACGTCCACCTTACCGGCCAATGTAGCGGATCGGACGACGATCTGACAACACAATTTGCCGGCACCGACGTGCTAGCACCCGGCGGCCAAAGCTTGAGCACACCGCCTGAATTGCTATCAGCCAGCATCCGCGACGAGCTAGCGCTACCTTGCCAGTTTCTCACGCTTCGCGCGGCGGCCCCCCTAATGGGCTCGTAGCGATTAGGCAAGTTCTGCCGATCGTACGAATCGGGAAGTTTCTTCCAAGTTTGCTGGTTAGGGCGTCGATACCATGCCCTGCCGTTTCCTCCACTCACGGCATGCGCCGGTTCACCGCCGTGCTGACCACTTGGTCTGCGCGAATGGCACCGGGCAATTTAGGGGCTTTGCGAAGGGCGTTGAGTGGACGCAGCCGCTGCTCCGGCAGCGGAAACATCGAGGAAGAGCGACCCATGACTCGGCAGTACCGGCAAGCCTGGCTGATGCTCACCGCCGTCTGGATGTTAGCGACTGGCTGCACTCCGTCGCAGCCGTTCTACTTCTTTGACGACGGCGATATGTCGCACTACCGCGGCGTAGCCACTCAGATTGAGTATCCCGACGTTGAGCCGGTCCACCTGGCCGAAGTCGAAGGGGCGATGCCTCCTTTGACCTTGCGAAACTCCGAGCCCCAGGAGATCTGGGACCTGACGCTCGAAGACGCAGTCCGGCTGGGGCTCACCAACAGCAAGGTCTTGCGCACCTTGGGCGGCACGGTCGTGACGCCGCCGACGCAATTGCTGCGGGCCCCCAACACGGTAGCGTCGGTCTACGACCCGGCCATCAACGAAAGCAACCCGCGTATCGGTGTCGAAGGCGCCCTCTCGGCGTTCGACGCGCAGTTGGTCTCCAGTGTGATCTGGCAGAAGAACAACCGCATCGTCAACGTCAACGCCGGTTCGAGCAGCGATCCGCTCAACTCGTCGTTGTTCGTTAACAACCTCCGGCAGGATGCGGCCCAAGGCATTCTCGAGCTCAAGAAGACAGCCGCCACGGGCGGTCAGTTCTTCTTGCGTAACAACACCAGCTACGATCAGAACAACACGCCGACCCGGTTGTTCACCAGTGCCTGGGATACGAACATCGAGGCCGAATTCCGCCATCCGTTGTTGCAAGGCGCCGGCGTCCAATTCAACCGCATCGCGGGCCCGCAGGCTCAGCCCGGCTTCTTCTTCACGCAAGGCGTGGTGTTAGCGCGCATCAGCAACGATATTTCGATCGTCGATTTTGAAATCGGCGTGCGTAATCTCGTGGCGGACATCGAAACCGCCTATTGGGAACTGCACTATCGCTACCGCAATCTTGACGCCTTGATCGCGGGCCGCGACAGCGCCCTGCAAACCTGGCGAAAGGTGTACGCGTTGTACGTAGTCAGTGCCCAGGGTGGTGAGGCCGAGAAAGAGGCCCAAGCCCGCGAACAGTACTTCCTGTTCCGCTCGCAGGTCGAGGGGTCGTTGAGCGAACTGTACGCGGTCGAGAATCGGCTGCGTTACATCATGGGCCTGGCCGCGACCGATGGCCGCTTGATCCGCCCGGCCGACGAACCGACGACTGCTCGCATCAATCTCGACTGGTACGAAGTTCACGGCGAAGGCCTGGCCCGTGCCCAGGAGCTCCGTCGCCAGAAGTGGGTCATCAAACAGCGTGAAATGGAACTGATCGCCGCGCGGAACTTCCTGCTGCCGCGACTGGACCTGTTGGCTCTCTATCGCTGGCGCGGTTTCGGTAACGATCTGTGGTACGCCAACGGCCGCAAGACACCCTTCCCGGTACCAACGTCTCCCAATCCGTTGTTGCCAGGGCCGGGATTTACCAATGTGCCAGGAACGTTCAGCAACGCCGTGCAGAACTTGCTCGACGGTAACTATCAGGAGTGGCAGGCGGGCTTCACGTTCACCTTGCCGATCGGCTTCCGGCAGGCGATGGCAGCGGTGCGGCAAGCTCAACTGACGCTGGCTCGCGAGCGCGCCGTTTACCAGGATCAAGAACTCGAACTGTCGCATCAGTTGAGCGAGGCGATTCGCGTGGTCGATCGCACGTATGCCCTGAGCCAGACCAACTTCAACCGCCGCGTAGCCGCCGAACGCAACGTCGAAGCGGTCAAAGCCGCCTACGAAACCGGCACCGTCACGCTCGACCTGCTGTTGGACGCCCAGCGCCGTCTGGCCGACGCCGAGGTGAGCTACTATCGCTCGCTAGTCGACTACAACCTGAGCATCCGCGACGTCCACCTCCGCAAGGGCTCGTTGTTGGAATACAACGGTGTCGAACTGAGCGAAGGTCCGTGGGCTGGCAAGGCCTACTTCGACGCTCGCAAACGTGCTCGCGAGCGTGACGCCGGCATCTTCATCGACTACGGCTTCACGCAGCCAAGCGTGCTCAGCCGCGGACGCTTCCAGCAGTTCATCAACGGGCAAGGTACCCCCGGGACGCAGGGTGCTCCCGCCGGCCAGCCGACCGGCACCGAAGAGGTCCCCACGCCGCAGCCACTGCCCCCCGGGCAGTTGCCCCCCGGCGGATCGTCGGCCACGCCGGGTGATGCGGTTATGCCTATGCCCCAGGCTGGTCACTTGACGGCACCCCCGGCGCAGGGCAATTTAGCGGCAGCCCAGTACGGTGCGGCGGGCTCGCCGGGCCGTGCCGAGGGCCAGGCGTCGCCAGGCGGAGCGGCGAGGGGTTGGTTTGGTTCACGCCCTGGACAGGCGATGAATCCGGCCGGAGTGGCTGGTCCCGTGACCAACGCGCCCGGCGCCAACGGACGCCCCGTGCAACAAGCTTCGTTCCTCGCACCTTCGGCGGCAGGCTATGGCGGATTCGCGGGTCGGCCGATTGATCACGCTGCTGGGGCACCTGCAGTCCGGACGGGGCCATAACACCTCGACCTTGGCCGAGCTGTGCGGTGTCAGCCGCCGCACCATCTTTCGCGATTTGGATCTGCTGCGCGAAGCGGGCGTACCCCTCTGGTACAACGCCGAGGAACAACGGTTCTACCTGACCGGCCGCAGTCTGCTGCCCCCGACCAGTTTCACGCCCGAAGAGGCCCTGTCGCTGGTCCTGTTGTGTCACGAGTTGGGACACGACCGGGGATTGCCCTTCTGTCAGCCGGCCCGCGCCGCCGCGCTCAAGCTCGAAAGCTCACTCCCCCAACCGCTGCGGGAGCACCTGCGGCAGGTCAGCGGCGCGGTCGCCATCCAGTTGCAACAGGTCAACCCGCTGGCGGAAGCGCAGCCCGTCTATCAGCAACTGCTTTCCGCGATTGGCGGTCATTACGCGGTACGCATCGAGTACAACAGCTTCGCCGATGCCGAGCGGATCACGACGAAGCTCCACCCGTATCGCTTGCTGTTCAGCCGCCGCAGTTGGTACGTCGTGGGGCGGTCGTCGCTGCACCGCGAGGTGCGCACCTTCAATGTCGGGCGGATCGAGAAGCTGGAAGCTCTCGACGAGCGATATCGCCTGCCGCACGGCTTCAGCCTGCAGCGCTACCTGCGCAACGCCTGGCATCTGATTCCGGAGCCCGGCCCCGACGCAGAGATTGTTGTCCGGTTTCAGCCGCTCGTGGCCGGCAACGTCGCCGAGGTGGTTTGGCATCCCACGCAGCGCCTCGAATGGAACGCCGACGGCTCGCTCGACTTCCATGCCACGGTCTCCGGCGTGCAAGAAGTCTCCTGGTGGGTCTTGGGCTATGGCGATCAGGCAGAAGTGCTGAAGCCGGCCGAGCTGCGCGACCTGGTGGCCGAGAAGGCCACGAACATGGCGGCGATCTACGATTCGCACCGAAAACGTAACGGCAGCAGCCGCGCGGACTCGCGCCATCAGGCGACGAAGCCTCATAACGGCAAACCACCAGCCACGCGTTAAAATGGCGCACATCGACTGTTCCAGGACGCAAAACGGCGCGCTGGGATGCAAGCGGGACGCAGGACTAGGCGACAGGCCACAGACTATCGGAGACAGGGAAGTGCAGGCTTAGGACGCAAAATGGCCCCGTTAGGACGATCTAGGACGCAAGCATTTCTGATTTTGCGTCCTAACGTTAAGTCCTATATTAGCAATGGCTTAGGCGCTGTTTTCTGGGGCTTAGGACGGTTAGGACGCAAATTCCCGGAACACTTTTATGGGGAGCCACCAGACGTTGACCATTCTTCGTCGGTTCGCCGTTACGCATCGCTCGGGCGGTATCGTTTGCTTGCGCAGCGCTGCGACCCTGGTCGCCTTGCTACTGCTGCCGGCGGCGTTGCGATTGCCGGCGCGCTGCGCCGCGGCCGAACCCGCTGCAACGACAACTCCACAAGTTGAGCAGGCCGCCGCGCTCTTCCCCCCCGAGCTGGTTCGCTTCAAGCCGTACGAACACAACCCGGTCTTCAGCGGCGCCGGCCCCGGTCACTGGGACGTGAAGATCCGCGAGCGCGGCTGGATCCTCCGCGAGCCGAACGGCTACCGCCTGTGGTACACCGGCTACGACGGTACGCGCGAAGGTCGCAAGCTGCTGGGCTATGCGACGAGTAAGGACGGACTCACCTGGACCCGCTGGCCGGCCAATCCGCTCGACGGCGACCACTGGATCGAGGACATGCAGGTGCTGCACGTCGATGGCACGTACTACATGTTCGCCGAGGGAGAGCGCGACCAGGCCCACTGGTTCACTTCGCCCGACGGCATCAAGTGGCAGCGACGCGGCACGCTCGACATTCGCAAGACTAACGGTGAGCCGATCTCGCCCGGCCCGTTCGGCACCCCCTGCGTGCTGCGCGACGGCGATCGCTGGTACTTGTTCTACGAGCGGAGCGACCTGGGCATCTGGTTGGCCACGTCCAGCGATCTGGCGCAGTGGAAACACGTGCAGGACGAGCCGGTGTTCGTCCCCGGCCCGGAGAAGTACGATCACTTTCAGGTGGCCTTTAACCAGGTGATCCGGCGCGACGGGCGGTACTATGCCTACTATCACGCTCGGGAGTCAGCGACGACGCGCGATTGGTCTTCGAGCATCGCGGCCAGCGACGACCTCGTACACTGGACGAAGTACCCGCACAACCCGATCCTGACAGACAACAAGTCGAGTCCGCTGCTAGTGGACGATGGGAAGCAGCTCAGGCTCTACACGACGCACGATCAGGTGCAGGTGCACTTTTCGGCGGAACCGGAGAAGAAGTGAGTCGAATCGACTTGAGATAGCGAGCGCGCCGTGGCTGACGATCTGCAAGCCGAGAATCCGTACGCGGCGCCAGAAGGCGCGAAGTCAGAAACTCAGACAAGAAGTCGAATCAGCTGGCGAATCAACGTTTGGAATGTGTTCTTCGGCGTGCTCGGCATGGGGATGATTAAGGAAGCAATCGTCATCTGGACAAGTGATGATGCAACGCGAATGAAGCCTCCCGGCGACTCATATGGCGCTTTGGAGTTCATCCTGGGTGCTCTGCTTGTGTCGGGCGCGGGATTGCGATTCTTTGGGATCCGCGCTGGAAAGTGGCTGATCATTGCGAGTTTTGTGATACTCGGCCTGTTCTGTCTGAATATCTTCTTGTGGTTTGCGTTCTTCGGAATGAGTTAGAGCAATCCATGTTCTTCGCCTTTGACGGAGTTGACGGAGCCGGCAAAAGCACGCAGATCGCGCGCTTCGTCGGCTGGCTCGAAGCCCAGGGGCGCGCGGTCACGCTCTGCCGCGATCCCGGCGGCACCGAGTTGGGCGAAGCGATTCGCGAGCTGCTGCTAGGGCATCGCCATGCCAGCATGTCGCTGCCAACCGAAGCGCTGCTCTACATGGCCGCCCGGGCGCAGCTTGTCGCGGAAGTCGTCAAGCCGGCGCTGGCAGCGGGGCGCGTCGTCGTTTCTGATCGCTTTCTGCTGTCGAACGTCGTCTATCAGGGACATGCCGGCGGGCTTGAACCACAGGCGCTCTGGGAAATCGGCCGCACCGCCACGGGCGGACTCGTTCCCGATATTACCTTCGTGCTCGACTTGCCGGCCGAAGTTGCCTTCCAGCGGCTCGGCGGCCAGACCGACCGCATCGAATCGCGCGGCGTGCAATTTCAAGAGCGCGTGCGGGCAGGCTTTCTGGCCGAAGCCAGGCGAGACCCGGCGCGTATCAAAATCATCGACGCCCAGGGAAGCGCGGACGAAGTTGCCGCGCGAGTGCTCGCCGAGGCGGCCGCGCGAATCTCCGGTAGTGAGTCAGTCTGATAAACGGGCAAGCCCCACCGGTGTCAGGTACCGATTCTATGGGAAGCCAACCTTGGAGACCTGACGCTTGAAATTACGCCCGCGGTAGCCAGCGGGGGTGGTCGGCGCCGAGTTCGTCGATGCCGCGGGTGATTTCGCGCGGGTGCTGGCCGTCGGAGTCCATCACCCAGATGGCCGGGGCGGCGCCGGTCGCTGCACGGCAGAAAACAATCTGCTTGCCGTCGCTCGACTGACTGGCGCGGAAGTCCCACACCGCGGGGTCGCCACTGGTGAGCGAGGTCACGGTGCCGTCGCGCGGATCGAGCCGGCAAACCTCCGTTCCCCCGCGGGCCTCGTCGGGCTTGAAGTCGCGATTGAAATGATCGACGTCGGGGCGCGCGGTCTGGTACTGCCAGGGCACAAAGGCACCGGCCGTGCGACGCGGAAAGAGTACCGCGCCATCGGTGGTCCACGCCGGCACATTCGAGCCGCCGCCGCGCGTTTGCTCGTTGCCGTACGTGGCGGCGAACCACATCGCCTGGTCTTTGGTCAGCACGCGATGCTCGCTGCCGTCGGCGCGGCCGATGCAAACGTCGCACCAATCATGCCCGGGGTCTTGCTGATACAGGCAATCGACGTAGAGCACCCACTGCCCATCGGGAGACCAGTTGGTGCCGAAGTAGAGATGCTGAGGATCGGCGGCGATGCGGACGCGATTGCCTCCATCGACATCGCTCGTCCAGAC
>CAZBWM010000092.1:0-27182 GCA_964495375.1 uncultured Planctomycetaceae bacterium
GGCGGTCGACGAAATCAACCGCGACAAGGTCGGCGAAACCAAGACAACGCTCTAGTGGCGTCAGTTACGCACTTGCCAGGCTGAGAGCAAGCATCGTCGGCGCGTCACATGCGCCCACGCTGGGTGCAGCGCGTGCCCTGTTGCTAATCAGGGTCGAGGGCCTCAAAGAGATCGATCGCGATCTCAGCTTCGTTATCCGAATCGAGATCGGGCGGCTGCAAGCGCTCGGCGATCAACCAGCCGAGCCGCCCGAGCAGCCGCGCGTAGATCAGTAAATAGGCGGCCACCAAGGGGGCCGGCGCCAGCCATCCCAGCGTGGCATAAGGCGTCGCGACAAGGGCCGCAATCGCGATGATGGGGACCAGCAGCGCGCCGCTTAACAAGTAGAATAACCCCCAAGCCCAGCCGAGCCGAAACAAGCTGCGCAGAATCGGCGTGGAAAACGGCAGCAACGCCGACCCGCTCTCGAGCGCCGACAGCAGCTGTACCGGGAACGCGACGAACGTGACGATCGCCAGACCGATCGCCGGCGCAGGTGTCCCCGGGAGCGCTAACGTCAGGAGCCACCGCACGAACCAGCCGAGGGCCACTCCTTGGGCCAGAATCTCGGCCACGTAAACGAGCTGAAAGATCCAGTCGCGCCAATCGATGTCGGGCGACTCGTTCATCTGGTCGGCCCCTTCGGCGGTCTCACGCACGATCACCAGCATGCAGCCCGCGGCGTAGGACAAACTCCACAACAACGAGAAGAACACCAGTAGCCCGAGCGCCCCGGCGGCCAACACGGTCTCGCGGCCGAGCCCTCGATCGTTCACGTTCCCCAGTACGATCGCCATCGTTCCGCCGGCGACGAACAGACCGCTGGCGATGCCGGCCCAACGCGGCAACACGCCGCGGCGAAAAGGAAAATTGAAGACCCCCGAGAAGAAAGTCCAGCGAGGCGGATCGGGCACTACGACGCGATCCACAATGGCCTGCGGCGCCACGAAGCTGGTCGGCATCGGTGGTGGCGTCTGCGCCGCTCCCACGTCGTACTGACTTGCCAGCAGGTCGGGCGGGTTGTCCGCAGCCTGAGAGTCCGCAGTCGGTTTCTCACGGCGCGGTTTGGCCACGGCACCTTTGGCCCCAGCGGTTGACCCCACGACGGGGTTGCCCACGATGGGGTTCAGGGTATTGCAATCTGGGCAACGCGCTTTGCGGCCGATGGCACTGGCCGGCAGGTGCATCCGCGTACCGCAGATCCTGCACTTAACCAGCACCAAGGCGGGGGGCGTTTTGGCCGGCGTGTCTTGCTCGGCGACATGCTTCTCGCCCGGGGAGGTGGATTGCGTCGTCGGACGGGCGGTCGATTCACTCGACCAGTTTTCTCCCAGCGCATATTCACCGGGATCGGGCTGTCGGGGTTTTGGCCTGGCCAGCGGCGGCTGGGGCACCACGGCCGCGGTACCGCAATCGGGGCAGTGAATTGTCCGGCCAATCCACTCGGCGGGGGGATGCATCCGCGTGCGGCAGACTCCGCACGTGACCAAGACGTAGCGTTCTTTGGGAGCGGCTTGCATGAATGGCTCATTCGCGGACGTGAACTACCGTGCGTCGCCGACGCCAGCCAAACGCGAATCACGACAGGACGCACACCGACGTCGTGGGTTCCTCTGGGTTCAGGCCAGCACGTCGCGAATCACTCGGCCCGAGACGTCGGTCAATCGCTGACGACGTCCATTGTGGTAAAACGTTAAACGCTCGTGATCGATCCCCAGCAAATGCAGCACCGTGGCATGCAGGTCGTGTACGGTAAGCGGGTTCTCGATTGCCTGGTAACCGAAGTCATCGGTACGGCCATAGCTGGTTCCGCCGCGTACGCCGCCACCGCCGAGCCAGACGGTGAAACCGCCGGGGTTGTGGTCGCGACCGGGCGTTTGCCCTTCGCGGAATGGCGTGCGGCCGAACTCACCGGTCCAGAGCACCAGCGTATCGTCCCACAATCCGCGCCGCACCAGGTCGGTCAAGAGTCCGGCGATCGGCTGGTCGGACAACAGCGCGTTGCGGCGATGATTCTCTTCGACGTTGTCGTGAGCATCCCAATTCCATTTGCCGGTCGGCATGTTCGGCCCACCACAGAACAAACTCACGTAGCGCACGCCCCGCTCGATCAGCCGCCGCGCGAGCAGGCAATTGCGGCCAAACGCGGCGAGCTGCGCGTTAGGGCTGTCGAGTCCGTACAAGGCCAGCGTCTCGGCCGTTTCGCCGGCCAGATCGACTGTATCGGGCACGCTCGTCTGCATGCGGGCGGCCAGTTCGTACGACTGGATGCGCGCGGCCAGATCGCCATCGGCCGGATGCGCGGCCAGATGGCGCGAGTTCAACTCGGCGAGCAAGTAGTAAGCGGCCCGTTGTTCGGCAGGCGAAACAGAACTGGGGGGCGACAGATCGAGGATCGGCGCGCCGGTGGTCCGCAGTTGCGTTCCCTGAAACTCGGCCGGCAGAAAGCCCGCGCTCCAGTTCACGTTGTGCCCCGGCGGCAGCCCGCGGTCCAGGAGCACAATGTAGGCGGGCAAGTTGTCGGCCTCACGCCCCAGGCCGTACATGACCCAAGACCCCGCCGAGGGATAGCCCGGCCGAATGAAACCGGTGGTCATGGCGAACGTGGCCGGCGCGTGGCTGTTCGACTCGGTGGTCATCGAATGCAGAAATGCCAGCCTGTCGACGTGTCCGGCGATGTTGGGGAAGATCTCCGAGCACAACTTGCCCGACTCGCCGTAAGGGCGGAAAGCAAACGGCGATTGCAGCCACTTGCCCGGCTTGGCGAAGAACAAGTTCTCGATGCCCGGTAGCGCGCCGACCGGTTGATCGTGGTAGCGGGCCAGCGCGGGCTTGTGATCGAACGAATCGACCTGGCTGACGCCGCACGACATGAAAAGTTGAATCACACGGCGCGCGCGCGGCGCGAAGTGCGGGGCCGGTGGCGCAGCAGCGGTCGACTCACCGCCGCTGGCCAGCTTACCATCGGCACCCAACAGATCAACCAGCGCCAGCGCCCCGAGGCCGCCGGCCGATCGATAAAGGAAGTCGCGGCGATTCCAAAACCGCGCAGCAGGTTGGCAGCGAGCATGTGATGGCCGAAGAGTCACGGTGCGGCACTCGGTTTTGATGATTTTTGAATCGCTGCAGTCTGTCGCAGGGTCCAACCTAACTCTCCGCGGCCCTGATCGCCAACCATTCCACCGACGGGTCGTGGTTCACCTTGAAGAATAATCAAGTGAATATCGGGCGCCATGGGCTCCGCCCGTGCCGAAATCGCGACCGATTTTCGGGGGGTTCAATTCGTTTCCAGAGGTTCCAGACACCGCACTGCCCGCGGTGCCTAACCTCGTGCGCCGCCAAGCGCCCTTACCGCCCGCTGGCCAGCGGACAGCGCGTCGTTTACCATAGCACCGCCCAATGGCGCGGCCGCGCTCCCCCCGCGCCAGGGGTCACAAAACGACCGGTCCAAACCGGGCAGCCCGAGGCGCCCGTATTCCCGCGGTCCCGCGACCGCCATTAGTCGAGGGTTGAATGCACGGTTGGTGGATTGCCGAGAGTGAAGCGCCCAGCGTCGACCCCGGGCAGATCGCCCACGCCATCGGCGATGTCAACGAGCCGCTGATTCTGGTCGATGCGGGCGGGTACTTGGGAGTGGCGCGCGGCGGCACCAGCGTGTTTCGCGCGGCGCCGCCGGATGTGCCGGCCTACCGCATCGTGGCCTTCCTGCCTGAAACGCGTCTGGAGAGTCTCGGCGATCCCACGTTTTGCGCCGACCACGGTCTGCGGTATCCGTATGTCACCGGCGCGATGGCCAACGGTATCGGTTCGGCGGCCATCGTCGAGGCGATGGGTCAGGTCGGCATGCTCGGTTTCTTTGGCTCAGCCGGGCTGCCGGTCGACCGTGTCGAACGCGAACTCGACCACATCCAGGCCACGCTCGGTGGCCGCCCCTACGGCATCAACCTGATCAACAATCCCGGCGAGCCCGATCTCGAAAACGCCATCATCGACTTGTATCTGCGCAAGGGCGTACACCTGATCGAGGCTTCGGCCTTTCTGGCGCTGAGCGTGCCGCTGGTGCGCTATCGCACACACGGCATCCATCGCGACGCCAGCGGTCGCATCGTCACGCCGAACAAAGTCGTCGCCAAAGTCTCGCGCGTCGAAGTCGCCACGAAGTTTTTCTCGCCGCCGCCCGAAGACTTCTTGCAGAAGCTGCTGCAAGGCGGCCATCTGACGGCCGAGCAGGTCGAGCTCGCGCGACACATCCCCGTGGCGCAAGACCTCACGGCCGAGGCTGACTCCGGCGGTCACACCGACAATCGCCCCGCCATCACGATGATCCCCACGCTACTTGGGCTACGCGATCGGCTGCAGCAGCAGTTCGGTTATCAGCAGCGGTTGCGCGTCGGCGCCGGCGGTGGTGTCGGTTCCCCCGCCGCGGTTTCGGCCGCGCTGGCAATGGGGGCCGCCTACGTGCTGACCGGCACCATCAATCAGGCCTGTGTTGAGTCGGGCACGTCCGACGCTGTGCGCGCGATGCTCGCCCAGGCCGAACAGGCCGACGTCGCGATGGGCCCAGCCGGCGACATGTTCGAGATGGGCGTCAAGGTGCAGGTGCTCAAACGCGGCACGCTGTTCGCCATGCGCGGCCAGAAGCTCTACGACCTGTACCGCGAATACAACTCGATCGACGAGATACCGGTCGCCGAGCGCACCGTCTTGGAAAAGCAGCTCTTTCGCGTTCCGCTCGAAGAGATCTGGCAGCAGACCGTCGACTACTTCCAGCGCCGCGACCCGCGACAGGTCGAACGCGGCCAGAAGGATCCCAAGCACAAGATGGCGCTGGTGTTCCGCTGGTATCTGGGGCAGTCGTCGCGCTGGGCGATCACCGGTGACCCCACGCGCCAGGCCGACTACCAGATCTGGTGCGGCCCGGCGATCGGCTCCTTCAACGAGTGGGTAAAAGATTCCTGCCTGGAGCCGGTGGCCAGTCGGCATGTCGTGCCCGTGGCGTTCAATCTGCTGTACGGCGCGGCGATCCTCAATCGCACGACGGCGCTACGCGCCTACGGCGTGGCGCTCCCCGAAGGCTCGATCCCCACGAAGCCGCTACCGGTGGAAGAAATTTGGCGCCGCATCGGGTTCTAGCCGCTGAGCAATTGCTGCCGAGAATTCTGGCAGCTCGCTAGCTCTCGAGCCGTTCAGCAATTCTCAGCAGCCGGTTGTATTTGGCCAGCCGCTCGCTGCGCACGATGGAGCCGATCTTGATCTCCTCGGCCGCGGTCCCCACGGCCAGGTCGGCGATCGTCCAGTCTTCCGTCTCCCCGCTGCGGGCAGAAACCACGCGCCCGTAGCCGGCCGCCTCGGCCAAGGCCATCGTCGCGAACGTTTCACTAATCGTGCCGATTTGATTGACCTTGATGAGTACGGCGCTAGCGACGTGCTGGTCGATGCCACGCTGCAAGCGAGCACGATTCGTCGCGAACAAATCGTCGCCGACCAGCCGCACGCGTGAGCCGAGCCGCGCGGTCAACCGCTGCCAGCCGGCCCAATCCTCATCGGCCAGTCCGTCTTCGATACTCACGATCGGAAACTCGTCGACCAGTTGTTCCAGTCGGTCGATCATCTGGTCGGCCGAGAGCCGCTCATCGCCGGTCGCTTTCAGCCGATAGCAGGTGCCGTCAAAAAAATGCGTGGCCGCCACGTCGAGTGCGATCTCGATGTCGAGTCTTGGCGCGAGCCCCGCGGATTCAACCGCCTGCACAACGAGCTGCAATGCTTCGCGTGGACCGCTCAAGCGCGGACCAAAGCCTCCCTCGTCGCCGACCAAACGTCCCTCAAAACCGCGCTCGCTCAGCAACCGGCCCAGTTCGCGATACGTGCGCACGATCCACGGGAGCCCCGTGGAATAGCGCTTCGCGCCAACCGGTAATATCAAAACATCCTGGAAGTCGAGATTGCCGCCGGCGTGCAGCCCGCCGGAGATCATGTTGGTCATCGGCATCGGCACCCGCGGCACGAGCGGCGCGGCGCCTGCGGGCCGCAAGGGGCGATACAGCTCTGCGACGTGCTCATAGAGCCAAACGCCGCGCGCCGCCGCACCAGCGTGCAGCGCCGCCAGCGAGACGCCCAATAACGCATTGCCCCCCAACCGTGTCTTTTGCGGCGTGTCGTCAAGTTCCAACAACCGCGCGTCAACGGCCGCCTGATCGGCGGGATCGAGACCGCGCACCGCGGGCCCGAGCACTTCGCGCACGTTGGCCACGGCCTTCAGAACTCCGCGGCCGGCGTAGCGCTGCGGATCGCCATCGCGCAGTTCGTGCGCTTCGGCCGCACCGGTGCTCGCTCCCGAGGGAACGATCGCCGACGATGTCACTCCGTTTTCGCAGGCGATCTCGACCTCGACGGTCGGCTGCCCCCGGCTATCGAGCACCTCTCGGGCGTGAACGTGCGTGATGCGTGTCATGGATGATGCTCGTTCGATGTCGGAAACTTCTTCAGCATCTCGTCGGCGCCACCTGGCTCCGCCGGTGCTTGCTCCTGGTGCGCCTCTATCGCGAAATTAGTTTAGCAACCTCATCCCAACTCGTTGGACCTTGCCTGAAGATCGCGCGGCACAACTCACGCACTCGCTCGCGTACGCCTTCGTCGTTCAGGTAGTCGATACGGCTGGTGCCGTCGAGCCGTGCCCACAGGCAGCCGGCCAGGTGCTGCAAGCCGCGGTACGTTAGCTCGTTGGTCTCGTGTTGCCCATGGCGCTCAATGACCGGCGGCAGATAGGCCAGCCAGAACTGTCGAATCAGTTCCAACATTTGCTTTGCCGGCAGAGCGGCATCGAGCGCCGCGGCGGCGTCTGTAGTCGTCGCGTGATAAAAGGTCTTCAGCACCAGATGCGCGAGAAAGAAACCCAGGTCAAAGGCCGGATCGCCAAAGTGCCCCGTCTCGAAATCGACGAGTGTCAATTGACCGTCCCAGAGCAGCAGATTCTTGGGACTGAAATCGGCGTGTACTAACGCCCGTGGTTGTGCCCCGAGGCTCACAATCAGGTCGCGCATCCAGCCTCGCGCTTCCGGTACATCGCGCGCGACCGCTTCGTAGTAGGGTGCCACGCGCAGTTCCAAGAAGAGCGTGCGATTGACTAGTTCGGCCGCTTCGTCGCTGTCGACATTGCTCCAGGTATCACCGTGCAGCGCCGCCAACAACCGCCCGCTGGCCGCGCCGAGGGCCGGATCGATACGGCCGGCCAACAGCTCATCGCGCCAAACCCGGTGGCCCGCTGGTACGGCCTCCATCAAATAGAGAAAATTCTCGCGATCGACGAACAACACGGCTGGCACATTGTCCGGCGCCAGTGTGGCACAGCGTTGTTGGACGGCGACCTCGCGCCAGTTCCGCTCGACGCTTGAAAACCACGGCTGCGGAGTGCGCAGTTGCGCCCGCGCCTGCTTGAGCACGAAGTCGCGGCTACGGCGTTTTCGCTTTGAGGAGGCTTGCCCGACCGTGTCGCTCGGCCGCTCGACCAGCAGCACTTCGTTCGAGATGCCACCGGTCAGACGCCGCACGCTGATCGACTCGTCGGCCGCGACGAGTCCGCGGCTGCGCAGGTATTCGGCGGCACTAGCTTCCGTGACTTCAAACATCGGAAGCCATCATCAACATTCGCAGCCCGCAGAACAAGCCGATGAGGTCTAGTTGGCCTCGATCGTTGGCTCTCCCTTGAGATACCCCAGCGACGTCAAGAACTTATCGACCGCCACCAGTGTGCGATCGGTCCACAGCGCGCGATTGAAAAACCCATGCGGCTGATCGGGGGCCGTGAACATTTCAACGCGCACTTGCAGCGGCTTCGCGCGCTGGGCGAACTCCTGCCCTTGCGCGTACAACGGATCGGCCGTGCCGAAGAGGATCAGTGTCGGCGGGCTCGACTTGTCCAAGTGCAACGTCGGCGAGATCGCTCGGCCGATCGCTTCGTCGCCGCCGATCCGCTCCAACAACCGCGGCACGCCGTCGAACCGCAAGACGGGATTGAACAGCACCAGCGCGTTCGGTCGATACGCGGCCTGATCGCCGGCTGGCTCGCCGTCGAGCTTCGGCCCCAGCGCCGTGCAAGCAGCCAGGTGCCCACCGGCCGAACCGCCGGACGCCACGATCTTATTGGGATCGATCCCGAGCTCCGCTGCATGCTCGCGAAACCAAGTGAGCGCTGCCCGAGCGTCGAGCACGCAATCCTGCGGCGAGACCTCGTGCCGGCTCTTGACGCGATAATCGGCCCGGGCGGCAATCATGCCGCGGCTCGCCAGATAGTCGGCCTGCCGGGCGAACTGCTCGACGCGGCCATTGGTCCAGCCGCCGCCAAAAAAGAAGACGATGCCTGGCCGAGAGTCGCTCGCTTTCCAATCAGGCGGGTAATGGACGATGAGCTCCAGCTCGGCCTGCGGTGCCTTCTTGTAGACAAACGACTTTGCTGGTGGCGCGTCGGCGGCCTGCACCGCTGTGGCCAATCCGATCGCGATGAACCCCAGAACGATACATTGAAGTAACTTCATCGCTAAATCTCCCACAGTGCGCGCGAACAAAAACCCACCGCAGGGGACAGGGCGCTCGGTGGATAGACCGTGCGATCTCGTCCCCTGCGATGGGCTTGAAGGCGAATAATTAAACCTCGCTCGCGCGACCGCTCCTACAAGTTCCAGCCCTTGCGGTACTGCCGACGCACGAACTCGGCCGCGGCCGGGCAGTTGGTCACTTCGAGCTTCTTAGCATCCCACTCGATCCGTTGACCGCTGCGCATCGCCACGTTGCCCAACAACAGCGCCTCGGTCATGCGGGCCGCGTAGTCGAAGTTCGACAACGCCCGCGGGCCTCCCTTGCAGGCGGCGATCCATTCGGCGTAATGGCCGGGCGAACGGGGCAACGTCGGCTCCGGAGCCTTGTAATCCTGGAACTTGTCCTCTGGCAGCAGCACGTGCTCGGCGCCGTAATCGTTCGGCGAGAAGAACGTCCCTTCGCTGCCGACGATCAGGATGCCGCTCCCCGAGAGCGCCTTGCCGTGCGACAGCTCGGGGGCCGGCTTGTTGCTGCCGTCGTACCAGTGCATGACGATCGGGCCGCGGTCGCCGCGCGCCGGGAACTCCCACTTGATGCGGCTCTTCTTGGGCGGCGAGTCCTTGCCGACCGTGCCATCGATTTCGGCTTCGATCGCCGTCGGCGCGTGCAGATCGAGCGCCATGAAAGCCAGATTCGCCGTGTGGCAACCCATGTCGCCCAGCGCACCGGTCCCATAGTCCCACCAGCCGCGCCAGCTAAACGGGCAGTACTTGGGGTTGTACGCGTGCTCGGGGGCGGGGCCTTGCCAGAGATCCCAATCCAAGTGGCCTGGCACTGGCGGCGTTTCGGTCGGCCGCTCGACCCCTTGGGCCCAGATCGGACGATTCGTCCAGACGTGTACTTCGGTCACCTTGCCGATCGCGCCCGATTGAATCACCTCGACCCCCTTGCGGAAGCCGTCGTCGGAGGTGCCTTGGTTGCCCATCTGCGTGGCAACCTTGTAGATGCGGGCGGTCTCGCGCATCAGCCGCGCTTCCCACACGCTGTGCGTTAGCGGCTTCTGACAATAGACGTGCTTGCCTAGTCGCATCGCCATCACGCTGGCGTGGGCGTGCGTGTGATCGGGCGTGCTCACCACCACGGCGTCGAGCGAACATTCCTTCTCCAACAGCACGCGAAAATCGCGATAGCGCCGCGCGTTTGGATACTTCTCGTACGTCTTGCCGGCGCGCTCGTCGTCGACATCGCACAAGGCGACGATGTTCTCGCCCGCCACGCCGTCGGTGTCGCTTGAACCTTTGCCGCCGCAACCGATCACGGCCACGTTCAGTTTGTTGTTCGGCGAGCTCTCATCGGCCCGGGCGGGTGTTCCCGAAATGAAATACCCGGCGCCGACGACGGCCGTGGTCTTGATGAAATCGCGACGACTAGCGTGGCTCATACGTTTGCTTTCCTTGTCTGGGGGAGGGCGGAAGTGCGTGGGTAAAGGGTTGGTAGGTTGCGAGTGGGTGGCCGGCCGCTGAGGGTCCCGAATAGCAGATTCGCTGCCAGGGTCACAGCAACTCCTCTGCCGGGATCACACTCTCCGGCCGATTGGCTGAAACCGGCCCAAGCGGCCTACCAGCATGCCACTGGTGCAGGCCGGCTGCAACCATTTTGGCCAACATGGGAAAACACTAACCCGACGCGCCAGCGAGGGATCCATCCCGCTCGCTTCCTGGCTGGCGCTTCGAGTTCGTGGGATGCCTGGGCCCGATCGTGCGGGTGGGACCGATGCTGAGGGGAACCGACCAGCCAGATCCGGCCCGAAACCACGTGGAACCCATCGGCCCGCGTTTATACAATGGGTGGTGCGTCCTCGCGGCAGCGGGATGCCGGTCGCCGACTCCCGAAAACACCCCGGCGCGGCCGCCCCCCGAAAAACCTGTGGATCCCCTCATGCATTTGGGGCCGTACCCCATCGTCGCCAGCACCCCCTTCGCCCGGCTCTCGCGCGCGGTCATGGCCTGGTCGGTGGCGCTGCTGGTATCTGGCACGCTGGCGATTGCCGACGATGCCCCCGCGCCCGACGCTTTCGTCAAAGAAACGCTGGCCCCCTTTACGGTCAAGTATTGCGCCGAATGCCACGCCGGGGCCGAGCCGACCTCGGGCTTGCCGCTCGATCAGGCCGCCGATTTCGCGGCGGTGCTCAAGGACCGCGAAACCTGGGAGAAGGCACTCGACAACCTGCTCTCGGGCGCGATGCCGCCGGCCGGCCACACGCGCCCCAGCGACGACGAAGCCCAGCAAATCATCGACGGCCTACACCAGCAGTTCGACAAGATCGACGCCGACGCCCCGCCGAACCCCGGTCGCACCACCATTCGCCGGCTGAACCGCGCCGAGTATCGCAACACCATCCGTGACCTGGTGGGCATCGACTTCAAGCCGGTCGAGGATTTTCCGACCGACGACGTCGGCTACGGTTTCGACAACATTGGCGACGTGCTCACGTTGCCGCCAGTGCTGTTGGAAAAGTATCTCGCGGCCGCCGACACGATCGCGCACGAAGCGATCCTGACCACGCCGCCGGGGCCAACCGTCACGCGGTACGAGGCCGAAGAGCAAAAAGCCGCCAACGGTCAGGCCTACGACGGCGGCTTCTGGATCTTGCCATCGACCGGGGAAGTCGGCGTCGAGTTCGAAGTCACCACGGCCGGCGACTACGTCGTGCGCATCCGCGCCTACGGTGCGCAGGCCGGCGACGAACCCGCCCGCATGGGGCTCGTGCTCGACGACGCTCAGGTCGAGCGCTTCGATGTCGTCGCCCGCGCCGATGAGCCAGCCGTGTACGAGCATCGAATGACACTCGGCGCCGGCAAACATCGCCTGGCCGCCTCGTTCCTCAACGACTACTGGAACCCCGACCACGAGAACCCCGACGAGCGCGATCGCAACCTGCTGATCGACTATCTCGAAGTTCAAGGGCCGGTCGGCGTGCAGCTTGAGTATCCTGACATTCACCGCCGGATCATCTTCGCGCCGCCGGCCGCCGATGCCAGTCGCGACGATCAGTTGGCGGCCGCCCGCAACGTGCTGCGCCGTTTTGCCACGCGGGCGTATCGCCGCCCCGCCACGGACGACGAAATCGAGCGACTGACCGGCTTTGTCCGCCGCACGCTCGAGGCCGGCGGCAACTTCGAGGCTGGCGTGCAGTTGGCCCTGCAAGCGGTTCTCGTGTCGCCCCACTTCTTGTTCCGTGTTGAATTGGATGACCGTACGCACGACGTCGCGCCGAACGGCGCGTCGGCCCAATCGATCAACGAGTATGAGCTGGCCACGCGCCTGGCGTACTTCCTCTGGAACTCGATGCCCGACGAAGAGCTGTTCGGCCTAGCCGAGCGCGGCGCGCTCCGCGCCCCCGGCGAAGTCGAGAAACAGGTTCGCCGCATGCTGGTCGATCCGCGCGCTCAGTCGCTCGTCGAGCAGTTCGCGTCGCAGTGGCTACATCTGCGCAGCTTGGAGATTGTCAGCCCGAATCCGAAGCAGTTCCCGGCCTTCGATCCTGAGCTGCGGGCAGCAATGCGCAGCGAAACCGAGCAGTGTTTCGCCCACATCATTCGCGAAGATCGCAGCGTGCTCGAACTGCTCGATGCCGACTACACGTTCGTCAACGAGCGGCTCGCCGCACATTACGGCCTCAGCGGGGTGACCGGCTCCGAGTTCCGCAAAGTCTCCACCGCCGGCACGCCGCGTGGCGGACTACTCACGCACGCCAGCATTCTCACGGTCACGTCGAACCCCACGCGCACGTCGCCGGTCAAACGCGGCCGCTGGGTGCTCGAACAACTGCTGGGCGCGCCACCACCACCCCCACCCCCCGACGTGCCTGAGCTGAAAGACAACGCGGTTGATGCCACGGCCTCGCTCCGCGTACGCATGGAACAGCATCGCGCCAACCTGAGCTGCGCAGCCTGCCACGCACGGATGGACCCGCTGGGCTTCGGCCTGGAAAACTTTGACGCCATTGGTGCTTGGCGCGACAAGGACGGTGAAGCCGCGATCGATGCCTCCGGCGCCCTGCCGGCCGGCGGCGCATTCAACGGCCCCGTCGAACTTAAGGGGGTGCTCAAGAGCAAGGCCGGGCAATTCCGTCGCTGTTTAGCCGAAAAGATGTTAACCTATGCCATCGGCCGCGGCGTCGAACGTTACGACCGCCGCGCCGTGGCCGGCATCACCGCCGCACTCGAGGCCGACGGAGACAAGTTCTCCCGCCTGGTGCTGGCGATTGTCGACAGTCAGCCGTTTCAGATGCGACGAGCGCACGCGACGCAGTCGCCAGATAGCAGTGCTTCCGCAACTCCGCAGTGAAGAACACGAACGCAGCCGTGAGCGACTGGAGCGATACCATGATGGACCGCAATCCGAACTTGGAAAAGCGCCTCGCACGACGCACGGTGCTCAAGTCGGCGCTCAAGGGCTTCGGCGCCGCGGTGGCGCTGCCGATGTTCGATTCGCTCGCGCCGTGGACCGGCGCCACGCGTGGCCTGGCCCGCGCCGCTACCGATGTGGCGGGCGCTGCCGCTGCTGCACCGCCGAATCGCATGGCGTTCATCTATGTGCCCAATGGCATCCACATGCAAGATTGGACACCGGCCACGGCCGGCGCCGAGTTTGAATTGCCCGCCACGCTCAAGTTGATCGAGCGGCACCGGCAAGACTTCTTGATCCTGTCGGGGCTCACGCAAGACAAAGCCCGCGCCAACGGCGACGGCGGTGGCGATCACGCGCGTGGTGCCAGCGCCTTCCTCACCGGCTGCCAGCCTCACAAAACGCACGGCGCAAACATCCGCGCGGGCCTCTCGGTCGATCAGGCGGCCGCCGAGCACGTCGGCCATTTCACGCGGCTGGCTTCGTTGGAAATCGGTTGCGAAAAAGGGATGTACGCCGGCAACTGCGACTCAGGCTATAGCTGCGCCTACTCCGCGAACATCTCGTGGCGCTCCGCCTCGCAACCGATGACCAAAGAGGTCAATCCCCGGCTGGTCTTCGAGCGCTTGTTCGGGGGCGAGCACGCGGGCGAATCGGCCGAAGCCCGCGCCGAGCGGCACGCTACGCGGCAGAGCATCTTGGATTACGTTCGCGAAGATGCCCGGCAACTACACGCTCGGCTCGGTGGCACCGACCAGCGGAAGCTCGACGAATATCTGTCGGCCGTTCGTGAAGTCGAACGCCGCATCGAGCGGGCCGAACAATTCAGCCAGCGCGAATTGCCCACCGTGCCGCAGCCCGAAGGGACGCCCAAGGAATATCCCGAGCACTTGCGGCTGATGTACGACCTGATGGTACTGGCCTTCCAGGCCGACATCACGCGGGTGATCACCTTTTTGGCGGCCAACGAAGGATCGAACCGTCCGTATCGTTTCCTCGACGTGCCACAAGGGCATCACGAGCTGTCGCACCACGGCGATGATCCGGAGAAGCAAGCCAAGATCGCCAAGATCAATCGCTTCCACATCGAAGAGTTCGGCCGCTTCCTCGATCGCCTGAAGGCCATTCCTGAGGGCGCCGGCAACCTGCTCGACAACGCGATGGTGGTCATCGGCTCGGGCATCGGCGACGGCAACGCCCACAATCACGACAACTTGCCGATCCTGTTGGCCGGCCGCGGTTGTGGCACGCTGAGCCCAGGGCGTCACGTGCAGTACGAAAAGGAAACGCCGCTCAACAATCTCTGGCTGTCGATGCTCGATCGCATGGACGCCGATCGGGAAAAGCTCGGCGACAGCACCGGCCACTTGGGTTCGCTGCTGGTGTAAGGGCGCCGCTGCTGAAGCGAAAAAGGTGTCAGGAACCGTTTTCACTTCGCGGGTGGGCGGGCCGAGCTTCAATCTGAAAAAGGTTCCTGACACCTTTTTCTTGCACCGAGGCCTCGCGCGAGATCGCGATGCGATCGACCTCTTCGACGGCAACGCCGTGGCCGTCAATAGCCGAACTGACGAAGCCCCTGGTCTCGTCGAGCAATGCGCTCGCGCTTGCCACGCTTGGTCAAACGCAGAACAACTCCTTCCCTCGATGCGGCGCACGTGGCGGCGCGCTTGCACGCTCGTTATTGTGAACCGTGCCCGCGGGCTGCCTGATCCATCTGGCAAGATGTCCACGCCAGTCGTTGTCTGCTACGCTGCTCCCTTCGCAAATCGCAGTGAGGAAGCAGCTATGCCGGATCGGCCTGCCGAACAGCGAACGCCCGCTCGCGCCTGGGTTGTGGTCTTCACCGGAACGACCATCAACCTGTGCCTTGGCATTCTGTATGCCTGGAGCATCTGGAAAGCCAACCTCGTCGGCAGCGCGCAGCATCCGCCCGGCATGGCGATGAGCGGACTCAACGAGGGCTGGGTCTATCTGACCGATGCTCAGGCGACTTGGGCCTATGCCATCTGCGGAATCACCTTCGCGATTTTCATGATTCCCGGCGGACTGCTGCAGGACAAATTGGGGCCAAGACTCGGCGCTACGTTAGGGGGCCTGCTGTTGGGCGGTGGCTGTATCCTGGCCGGTCTGGGACGAAGCTACTGGGCGCTCATGGCCGGGTTTGGTGTCCTGGGCGGCATGGGCATGGGGTTCGGCTATGCGGCCGCCACGCCGGCCGCGGTCAAATGGTTTGGCCCCGAGCGTCGTGGGCTCGTCGCGGGGCTAGTGGTTGGCGGTTACGGAGCAGCGGCCATTTACATTGCTCCCGCGGCCAAATACCTGATCGCCAACTATGGCATCTCCGGCAGCTTCATCGGGCTGGGCACCTACTTCGCAGTTGTGATCGTAGCGGCCGCCCAATTGCTGGTGACGCCCGGCGACGGATATCGGCCACTTTCGTCCGGAGTGTCGGCTGCGAACAGCTCGATCACGCAAACTCAGTGGACGGCACGGTCCATGCTGGGCACCTGGCAGTACTATGCGATGCTGCTGCTGTTCATTGCCTCGGCACAATCGGGATTGCTCGTGATTGCCAATGCGGCGCCCATCCTCAATGAGACCGCGCAAGGGGTCGGGTTTCTGGCCGCCAACGCCTGGCTGCTGGCGTCGTTCGGCGGCCTGGTGAATGCCGCGGGGCGCGTGGGAACCGGGCTCTACTCCGACAGAATTGGTCGCTCGCGCGCTTACCTCATCAACGGACTGGCGACGGTGGCCTGCCTGCTCTTGATGCCCCACATCATGCGGTCTGGCAGCGCGACGCTGTTGTTTCTCGCGGTCGGCGTTGCTTATTGGCAATACGGCGGCGGGCTCTCGCTCATGCCGGCCATGACGGCCGACTTCTTCGGCGCCAACGACCTGGGCATCAAGTACGGCCTCGTATTTCTCGGCTGGGGCATCGCCTTTCTCGTCCCGCAACTCGCCGGATATATCCGTGATGTCACCGGAACGTTGGATTACGCCTTTTACGTGTCGGGCGTGCTCATGCTTTCGGCCGTGCTCCTCAGTCGCGTGGTGCACCGACCGACGGAGTGAGCCGACAAGGTTTGAATCTGGCTGCACGAAGCGTTGCCTTGCCGAGACGAGTGGCGACAAAGCCGATCAAGTCGCGAATAGGGGACCGTGCGTGCGACGCTGGCAGCACGGTGCGTGGCCAGTTACGATTCCATAGTCACAGTGCGTGCCATAGTCACAGTGCGTGCCACATCGCACCGCAGCCCGGGGGACAAATCATGTCGCGCTTCCTATCTCAATCGGCAAAGTTCTTGAGCGCGCTCCGCGCCTCGATACTGGTACTAGGGCTTCTGCTCTCCGTCGTCAGCGCCACGAGCGCGGCCGATCGGAAGACCGAGAACGTCGTCCTGATCACCACCGACGGACTGCGCTGGCAAGAGGTCTTCACCGGCGCGGAGAAGGAGCTGATCAACAAGCAGCATGGCGGTGTCGCGGACACCAAGGGAATCGAGGAAAAGTTCTGGCGCGAAACGCCTGAGGCGCGCCGCGAGGCGCTGCTCCCCTTCTTCTGGAAGAAGATTGCACGCGAAGGTCAGCTCTATGGCAACTTGCCCAAAGGGAGCTCGGCGCAGATCACCAACACCATGAAGTTCTCGTACCCCGGCTACAACGAGATCCTCACCGGTTTTGCCGATCCGTCGATCGACAGCAACGCTAAGAAACCGAACCTGAACTTCACCGTGCTCGAATGGCTGCACCGCCGCCCCGGCTTCGGCGGCAAGGTCGCCGCGTACAGTGCCTGGGACGTGATCCCCTACATCATCAACCGTGATCGCTGCGGGTTCCCCGTGATGGGGGGCTGGGAACCTTTGCCCGAGGCAGAGCCCAATCCCCGGCAGCAGTTGCTCAACGAGTTGATCGCCGACACCACGCGGCCGAACGCCGCGGAGGTCATCGACTCGTTTCTCTATCAAGCCGTTCGCGAGCACCTGCTGCGGCACCAGCCGCGCGTGCTCTACGTCGGATTTCTCGAGACCGACGCCTGGGGGCATGCCGGCCGCTACGACAACCTGCTCACGTCGGCCCATGCCGTCGACCAGTACATCCAGCGACTATGGGAAACGATGCAATCGCTCGAACAGTATCGCGACAAGACCACATTCATCATTTCCACCGATCACGGTCGCGGCGCAGGCCTCGTCGACTGGAAGAATCACGGCAAAGCGATCGACGGGGCAGAGAACATCTGGATGGCGTTTCTCGGGCCCGACACGCCCCCGCTCGGCGAACGGACGAACTGCGACCGCGTGACCCAAAGCCAGTTGGCCGCGACCCTTGCCGCGCTATTGGGCCAGGACTATCACGGCGACGTGTCCCACTCGGGGGCCATGATTCAAGACGTGCTACCGCCGGGCAAGTAAGCGGGCAAGTCCTAATGTCCAGAATAGTGCCGGCCCCTCATCAGCCACTTCCGCCGACCAAAACAAACGGCCCCCAATAGTAGGGCGACTTCCATTTGGCCTCGCGGCGCACACGGAGCTTTGCCTCACGCAGCGCGCTGGCAAAATCCGGCGCTCGCCCATCCTTGTACGCCTCGGCAATTTCCCCTCCGAAATGACCGATCAGGTGGGACGTTGCTTCATCATCGACGACCCAGTTGCTACCCACCATGTTTCGACAACCTGCAATTAAGAATCCACGCGTGAGCGCCCAGACGCCTTCTCCGTCCTGGTTGGGGCCCAGGTTGGTCTGGCAAGCACTAAGCAGTGCCAACTCGATGTCACGAAGATCCAATTGGCTAATCTCTGCCAACGTCAGGAAACCGTCGTCTGCCGAATCCCCAGGCTTCGCTTTGCCGGGTGTCATTGCCAGCGCGCCAAAAAAATTACCGTAAGACTCATCGGCGAGACCGTGGCAGGCCAAGTGTAGAATCTGCTGGCCTCCCAGCAGTCGCCGTAGATTTCCCTCCGTGGCGGCCTCGCGCAACAGTTGCGTCGTCGGCAGCCCGGCTGCTCCCAGAGTTTGCTTGATCCAGTTCGATTCGCTCCCAGTATTGGGCAGCCGCGATAACTGCCCACGCATCGTGGCAAACCGCGATCTCGCGCTCGCCGCGATGGGGCCGGTCGTCGCGGCATCGTAATCGGCGTCTCCCAGCGTTAGCACCCGCGGCGGCGAGTCGAGTGCGCGATCATGGGAGCGGTTTGCCAAATCAACGAGCAGCGTGCCCGAGGGGGCGTACGAAATCGGTGGAGCGAGATCAAGAAGGTACTGCGGATCTTCCCCCAAGCTGACGACGAGTGTCTCGAAGGGGAGCAAGGTCAACGCGCCATCAGGAACCACAATTACTTTGGCATACGCGCCTCGTGTGAGTGCCTCGCGTAGGTCTGCAGGAACGAGTACCTCCCAGAGGATCGCCAGCATCTTGATTGCCGACTCGCTGGCGTCAGGCGAGGTTAGCGACGCCATGAGCCCGGTTGAACCGAGCAGTAACTGGGAAAACGCCCGATTCGTCTGCCGCCCCGGTTCCAAACCCAGCGATTTTGCTTGATCAGGCGTTAGTTCGAGGAAATGTGAGGGCTGATCACGTTTGCCCGCACCGTAGACAACCAGGTATGCCGCTGAGTCGCTCAGGGTGTAATAGAGTAACACAGCGCGCTCGGACACTAACAGTTCTTCCAACTTCGACAAGTTGACGGGTTCGATGTTTCTGGCCAGCACGCGCCGATACGACGGGCTCGCATTCTGAATCGCCGTATGCGCATCGACGAGCTGCTGGCGCGCCTCGCGAAGTTGCTGCGCTAGCGACTGTCGCTCCTGGGCATCCACCTGGCGGCGATCGGAGTTTTCCAGGGCTTGCCAGCGTGCCCCCAGCCGAGCGACGGACGCCGCTGCGGTCTCATAAGCCGACCGCAGCGATGCAGCTTCGCTCGTGGGCAGGCCGGCCAAGAGGTCGACCCGGGCCAATTGCATCGCGTCGGCCAACTCGCGACCGCGACCTTGTTCGGCAACTCGAAACGCATCTGCCGATTCACCAACTTGGAGCAGATGCCAGGCGAGACTCACAAAGACACCGCGATAGCGATTCGCAAATAACTGAGCCCGTTCGATCTCGCTACCGGAGATCTCACTCCGGGCGATTGCAACTTGCTCGCCAGCCTTGCGAAAATCGGCGATCGCGTCCTGCAGCCGCTGCTGATCGCTGCGCGCCGATGCGCGAATCTCGTAGGCGCGAGCGAGCAAAGTTGCGTTTCCCTCGAGCGTCTCGGCCAGTGCGATCGCGCGCGTGGCGACTTCCTCGGCTTCGACTTCCTTGCCCTGAGGATCGAGCACTTCCGCGAGCGCGCAAAGACGCTGACAGAACTGTTCGCTTGCTTCTCCGTGAGCCCGCGCACATGGTTCGAGCGACTGCCGGTAAAGCACTTCCGCTTCGGACAATTGCCCCTGCATCATGTAAAGGTCGGCCAGCGCGGTCTGATCGGTCACCAGCGGATGCTCCGGGCCGTAATGTTCGACTAACACGCGCGTCCGTCGGCCCAGCAACACCTTCGCCTGCTCCCAATCCGAGGCCTGCGCGGATCCTTTCGCGAGCGCCAACAAAACTTCGGCCATCGCGAGGCGCTGACCGTGCTTCGTGTAAATTCGCAAGGCCTCTTCGAGATAGGGCTGAGCCTCGGCGCGGCGTCCCAACTCGGCTTGCAGGGTGATACCCAGATTGCCGTACTCATTGGCAAGTTCCAGGGCATCTGGTCCGGCCTGCTTGCGTTTGATGGCGATCGCACGTTTATAAAGTGGGACGCCGTCCAGGAAGCGACCTGAGCTGACGAGTACATTCGCCAGATTACCGAGTTGCATCGCGGCCGCCGTGCTGTCGGCCCCCAGGTGCCTTTCCAGGATCGCCAAGGCGCGGCGAAATTCCTTTTCGGCCTCGGCGAAGCGGTGCTGCCGAAAATGCGTATTGCCCAACTGCCCTAACGCATCGGCGAGGATTAGTTCGTTCGCGGGGGGCTGCCCCAATTGCCGAATCGCTCGCAGGACTTCGTGCTCCGCTTCGTCATAAAGGAATTCGTCGACATACGATTCCGATAGCACGGTTCGTAAGTAGGCGGCCAGGCTACCAACGCGCTGTTGCTCCCACTGAGTGATGTATTCTCGCGCCATTTTTCGCGCGTCCGCATAGCGCCCCTGGGCGCACAGCGCTCTTACTTCCTTTGCTTGCGCCAAACACTTCGTCACCTGCGCAGGCGGCTGCGCATTCGCTTGCGATGAAACAACGGCTGTGAGTAGCGTCATCGCGAGAATGATCTGCCAAAGCGTCAACAAACGCGTCATGGTAGAAGCTCCGTTCGTCTGCCCTGCATTCTTCTACGCAAGGAGCGAATAACCAAGGTTAGTGCACACCTGGCGAAGGAGTGCCTGCTGAAGCCGCTGCGCGATCATCCCGAACGACCGCATTGCCCCCCCCGGCCGGCGCGTCGTCTGGCCCGCGCATGCTCTCGACGATGATGATCTTTTGCCAGATGCTGCGCGACAGACCGTTGGTCAGATTCGCGAGCTGATCGACCGCCTCGAGCGCCACGGTGTCGGCGAAGTCCTGCACGTAGATCGCGCCGATCTTACTGGTCAGCGACAGCAATTCGCTGCAGTAGTCGAGATAGCGCACCAGCTCGAAATGAGTGTATGCCCGCTTCGGCGAAGAGTCGGTCGGATGGCCGCGCCCCATGACGCGCTCTGGGTCTTTCGTCAGTTGATGCATGTCGACGATGTGGGCGAGCGAGCGCAGCTCGCGCACTGCCTGCAACGCGCGTTGCCGTTTGATCCGCACCTCAAGGCTGACCAGAAACGCGATCGCGGCGCCCACCAGCACCAGGCTTGCCAACGACGAATCGACCAGCTGTGCAAACGTGTCGACTTGCAGCACGTCTCCCGTCACCCGCAGGTTGATGGCAATCTCGACCAGCACCACCAGAATGATGCCGATCAACAGGGCAATCACGGCGCGCAGCCACCAGTTGGGCCGGCGAATACGGTCGGCCCGCACCACGGCATCCTGCGAGATCACGTGCAGCTCGCTGGCGATCGTGGCCAGGCCCGAGCCGGGAAAACGCTCTTCGATCCGTCGCTGCAGCGTGGCAATCGTCTCGACGATCTTGCTCGGTGTCAGGCTGCGCAGCGCGCCGCGCGAGCGCGAGCTTGGCAGACTCGTCAGGCTCAGGTTGGGCAAATCAGATGCCATGAGGCCAATGCCGACCGATCAGTGGAGAAGCGAATGCACAAGTCTATCGCATGCGCGTCGCCACTCAAGAAGTGACGTTTCAACGGCAGTTGGCGCCTCATCGCAGCTTTGCGCTGCACTATTGACGTCAACCGCGAACGGCCGCTTCGATCGCCGCGACGTCGATCTTCCGCATTTGCATCATCGCGTCGAAGGCCCGCTTGGCGACCGCGGGATCGGCACTCGTGGTCGCTTCCATTAGCACCCGCGGCGTGATTTGCCACGACAAGCCCCATTTGTCCTTGCACCAGCCGCACATGCTCTCTTCGCCGCCACCCCCCACGATGGCGTTCCAATAGCGATCGGTTTCGGCCTGGTCTTCGGTGGTCACCAGAAACGAAAAGGCTTCGCTCTGCGTGAACACGGGGCCGCCATTGAGTCCCAAGCAGGCAACGCCCAGCACGGTGAACTCGACGGTCAACACATCCCCCTTTTTCCCGGAAGGATTATCACTCGGCGCGCGGTGTACCGCGCCGACCGTCGAATTGGGAAAAGTCTTGGCATAAAACCGCGCCGCCTCTTCGGCGTCGCGGTCGTACCAAAGGCAGATCGTATTCTTGGCGTGCTGTGGCATGATCGTGTTCCTTTCTCTGCCGGCTCGCTTGAACCTGGTGTGCCTCCGCCTTGATCGGCGTCGGGTTATTTCGATCCACGGCAACCTGCAGTATATAGCACGTCGTATAGCACCTCGCACATTGCCTCATGCAGCCGCCGAGTGCCGAATCTGAATCAACACATCTGTGGCTGATAAGCCGATGACATTCCGCCAGTCTTGCGATAGGTTGGCTTTCGGGGTTTGAAGAGAACGCGAAGCATGACTGAGCGAAATCCATGAAAGAACACGCCGATTGGAACGACAGCTACCGCGACGGCAACCTCCCCTGGGACACTGGCGTCCCGTCCGCGGAATTGCAGAGTGTTCTCACTCAGCGGAAGATTCGGCCCTGTCGGGCGCTCGAGATCGGCTGCGGAACGGGCACCAACAGTGTCTGGCTCGCCCAGCAGGGCTTCGACGTCACCGGGGTCGATGTGGCGCCGTTGGCAGTGGAGCGTGCCAAGCAGCGTGGCGCTGATGCCGGAGTGTCAGCGCGGTTCGCGGTTGCCGACGTGCTGCATCTGCCCGACCTGTCCGGCCCGTTCTCGTTCTTCTTCGACCGGGGCTGTTATCACGCGGTACGGCGGAGCGCGCCACAGGACTACGCGCCAGCCGTGGCGCGGCAATTGACCACTGGTGCCCGCGGCTTGATTCTGGCCGGTAACGCCCGCGAGCCGAACACGCCGGGTCCACCGGTGGTGACCGAACAAGAGCTGCGCGACGAGCTCGGCCTGGCGTTCGAGATCATCGACCTGCACGAGTTCCGCTTCGCGGAAGCGCCCGGTGTGCCAGCGCGCTTTTTGGGTTGGTCCTGCCTGGTGGAGAAGAGGTAGCAGCGCAGTTATGGCTAGCGTCTGCCCGCGTGATGATCATCAATCAACATGAGCGAAGCGCGTCAGGGTGTCGGTCGATGCAGAATAAGGCGTCGTTCACCTCGCTCGCCATAGAAATAGGCAAGGCGTCCCGGCAAGCAGCAGACTAGCGTTCCCCAACCGTGTGCTTCAGCTGCCGACACCGCTTCGGCTACTGGCATTTCTCTTCCGTCAAGCTTCTGAGTGTCTGATATGACATGGCAAGTTGGCGGAGCGCCCAGGGAGATCAGCATCGCAATCCCATCTGCGTTCGATTCCAACGAGGTGGCAAACCGATCGTCGAAGTCACGGCAATGATTCAGTCGATCAAGAAACTTGCTCCGCTTGGTTGGTGACGCTAAAGCCTCGAGCCACCGAGTGCGGCGCTCGCGCGAGATAAAGGCGCGGATCGTCGCTTCCTCATCTGCGTGCATGCTTAGTCCTGCTTAGGCAACGGTCGAAGGCGAATCGTCAACGACACTAACTTTGTAACACGACGTGCGGTGAGGCGGGAATCCGCAATTTATCGCGACGTCAGTCTCCGACTCGATCAAACACATAAAACCCCGACCAGATAAACATGGATAACCTGCTTCAGGACGCCGCGACTCGGATGCAGCGCTATCTCGAAGGCCTGGCGGATCGTCCCGTTTTTCCGAGCCCCGCAGTACTCGCGGCGCTCGAGGCGTTCGACGAGCCGCTCCCGGAAGCTGGCTGTGGCGCGGCGGCGACGCTTGAACTGTTGGATCGCGTCGGATCGCCGGCCACGGTCGCGTCGGCCGGCGGGCGCTACTTCGGTTTCGTGATCGGCGGTACGCTGCCGGCTGCGCTGGCCGCGCATTTGTTAGCGACCGCGTGGGACCAGAACGCCGGCCTGGCAATCGCCTCGCCGGTGGCCGATCGGTTACGACGTGTCGTTTCGAAGTGGCTCGTAGAACTGCTTCGTCTGCCCGCCGGCACCGAGGCCATGTTTGTCGGCGGCGCCACCGAGGCCAACGTCTGCGGACTCGTCGCGGCCCGCGATCACGTGCTGGCGAAAGTTGGTTGGAACGCCGCCGATGATGGGCTGATCGGCGCACCGCCAATCACCGTTGTCGTGGGCGAAGCAGCCCATTCCTCGATCGGCAAGTCGCTCGCCATCGCCGGGCTGGGGCGCAATCGCAGCGTGATCGTGCCGGCCGACGATCAGGGGCGCATGATCGCCGACATGCTGCCCGACTGCCAAGGGCCGACGATCGTTGTCGCGCAAGCCGGCGGCGTCAACTCAGGCGCTTTCGATCCCTTCCCCGCGATCATCGATTGGGCCCGCGAGCGCGGCGCGTGGGTCCACGTCGATGGCGCGATCGGCTCTTGGGCGGCCGCTTCCCCCAAGCGTCGCCATCTGACTTTAGGCATGGAGCGGGCCGACTCATGGGCGACCGACGGCCACAAGTGGCTCAACGTCCCCTACGACTCCGGCATGATCCTCATCCGCGAACCTGGCCACCTGATGCCATCGATGTCGGCGGCGACGGCTTACTTTCCGGCCGGTTCGCTGGAATCGGCGCACCATACCTTGCAGTCATCGCAACGGGCCCGCGCGATTGACGCTTGGGGGGCACTTCGTTCGCTGCGCCGCGCCGGCGTCGCCGAGTTGGTCGATCGTTGCTGCGATCACGCCCAGCACTTCGCCTTGGCTCTGCGCGAAGCAGGCCACGAGATTCTCAACGACGTCGTCCTCAATCAAGTGTTGGTTTGCTTCGGCGATGATGCCAGAACTGATGAGGTCCTTCGCCGGCTGCAACAGTCGGGCGAGTGCTGGTGTGGCTCGACCCTCTGGCAGGGGCGCCACGCGATGCGGATCAGCGTCTCGAACTGGGCCACCACGACAGACGATGTCGAGCGCAGCATTCGCGCCATCCTTGCTGCGGCGGCGAGCTGATCACACGCACACACTGCCGCGCTACCGCACCGACGCCAGGGCGACGGTCACGTTGTCCCGCCCGCCGCCGGCGAGCGCCGCGGCTATGAGCTGGTCGCATGCCTTCTGCGGATTCGAATTCTGCCGCAGAATCGTCGCGATCGCGTCATCGGTCACCATGTCGTGCAATCCGTCGCTGCAGAGCAAGAGCTGATCGCTGGGCCCAATCGGCACGTGATGGACCTGGGCAGTGACATTGTCCTTGGTGCCGCCGAGGTTGTTGAGCAGAAGGTGGCGGAATTTCTTGACGCTGTCGGGGTTCACCCCTGAGTCGATGAACGCCTGAGCCATGGTTTCGTCGCGGGTGATCTGCCGGAGTTGACCGTCGTGCCAATGGTACGCCCGCGAGTCGCCGATCTGCACGACAATCGCATGCGGCGGCAGCAAGTGCGCCATGGTCCAGGTAGTGCCCATGCCGGCCCGCGACGGATCGGCGTTCATGTGTTCGCGCAGCGTCGCTTGGATTTCTTGAATGTAGGCTAGGGCGCGCTCGCGAATCTGCTGAATCTCCAGATCGGTGTACTTCATCACCCAGCTTGTGGCCTGCTGCGCCAGCTCGAACATCCGCTGTAGCGCCACGCGGCTGGCGAACTCGCCGCAGTTGTGCCCCCCCATGCCGTCGGCCACGACCATGGCGTAGTCGGCGTCGTCGGCCAGCGCCAAATCCTCCGCCGCCAGATTGGTTTTGATCAGCTCGGTGGTGCGGCGACGTTTGAGGACGACGTAATGATCTTCGTTGTTCGCCCGCACGTGGCCTGTGTGGGTTGCCGCGCCAAACTCGATCGAGAGCTGGTGCGTCGACTGAGCGAAGAACTTCTTGGCGAACGGTTCGCCGGCCGAGACATCGACGGTGTCTTCGTTATCTTTGACTTTGTCGCCGGGCATCACTTTTGGGTCTGGCATGGCAACTCCCCGCTTGAGCCTGACTACTTCCCGCGGCCACCCTTAGCATAGCCGCTTCGCAGGCGCAAGGCGTCATCGCGGCCCTAGCCCCTAACCGCTGGTCCCTAATCCCTGGCCCCAACTCTGGATCGAATGCCAGTGCTCTGGTTCAGGTGTGGTACAGTTCAGTAGAATAAACCTCGGTCCACCGGCCAGCATTGCGACCTAGGGGGCATCTGGGGTTTTCGCCTGCGGAGGCCGAACATGATCGCATCGGAACTGCACGTTGGGCATTGTGCCCAGGGGATCATCCTTCGCATCGTCGGCCGCGGCACGATGCAAGAAAGCCCGGCGTTTCGCGCCGTGGTGGAGCAGAGCCCGGCGGCGGTCGTCGTCTTCGACGCCACGCAGTGCGACTACGTCGACAGCACGTTCTTGGGCTGTCTGATCTGGACGAAGAAGGCCTGCGAGACTCCGCCTGCGCGGCAGTTTCTGATCGCGGCCTCGCCGGCGACGCGTGTCAGGCTGTTCAGCACGTCATCGCTCGCCCACTACTTCGACTTCCTCGATACGTGCCCCGAGCCGCTCGAACCGCTCGTCAAGATCGACGTCGAGAAGCTCGACCCCACAGTGCTCGGCCAGCACGTGATGCGCTGCCATGAGCTGCTGGCCGACCTGGGGGGCGACAAGGCGGAGGCCTTCCGCCGCGTCGCCGATCGCCTGGCTGCGGAGTTGCGCGAGCGAGATGCGCAGCTTCGCGAAAGCCGCGTCGCCGGATCCGCGTAGCATTTACCGGGGACTGGAGTCGTTCCGGCGCTCGGTTTTGGCGCCCGCTGGAGCGTTGACCGGAAGGACTCCTGCCCCCCTCAGCGCGGCAAACGATTCACCGCCACGACACGACGGAGGTCGACTTGTTAGCCGCGGGATTCATCCCGCGCGCTAGCGAGTGCGACGTCGCAATTCATTTTGCGCCGGTTGCGACTCTGCATCGAAAAAGCTAGCGCGCGGAGTAAACTCCGCGGCTAACAGGTTCGTCACAGTGCCGGGGACTGGAGTCGTTCCGGCGTTCGACGCTGGTGATCAACATTCCGCGACCGGAAGGACACCTGTCCCCCTCGGCCAACGGCCAACTTTCTGCCCACCAAATGCTAAACTTGCCGATACGCCAAAATTCTCTGCGCAACGACGGGGCTCCGCAAATGGCTGGAAAACGAGGGCGAAAGCTCGCGGCGATTCTCTTCGCGCTGCTCCTGACGATCGCCTGCCACGCTAGCGCCCCGGCCGCCGCGCAGCAGCTCGACTGGGACCCCGATCGCACCTGGTTCTTCTGCGTCGGCCTGCTCGAGTGGCAATACCCAGACATCTGGAGCTCGTTTCCCGATTGCCAGCCAAATCGTCGCGACGAGCAACTCGTAAAGTTCTTCCAAGAAGCCGGCGTCCCTGACGAACAGATCACCTACCTGCAAGACGCCGAAGCCACGAAGTCGCAAATCCAGCAGCAGTTCGTCGAGCTGCTCGACGAGACCGACGACGGCGACCTGTTGATCTTCTACTTTTGCGGACATGGCTACCGCAACGTGGACACCGACATTACCTGGTTCGCCAATTACGACGCCGGTGAAAAAGACGAAAGCGCCTGGAGCGTGCCCA
>CAZBWM010000093.1:0-26816 GCA_964495375.1 uncultured Planctomycetaceae bacterium
AAATTCCAAGCTCCCCACCAACCCGAATCTTCAGGTGTGACCAAGCACTAGCGAGCAAACAACTCAGCGCATTGGGCGGCAATCTGTGCGACGTGACGATGATCGGTGCCACAACAGCCACCGAGCACGTTCAAGCCTGGCAACCGGCGTTTGAGCTGTGCGTATTGCCGGCCGAGTTCCGCCGGATCCCCCTGATCGAGTTCGGTCGCTTCATCGAGCTCGGCATGGCTTTTCGTCGACGCGTTCGCGCGCAGCCCACACAACCGAGCTTGCCACGCCCCCTCCTCGACGAGTCCCCGTTCGATATGCAAAGGATGTGCGCAATTGACCAGGTAGTAGGCGGGATAACCCGCGGTTTCGTTGTCGACCTGTTCGATCGCCGCGCGCAGCGATTGACCGGTCGGCAAACGACCATCGGTTTCCACGGTGAACGACACAGCGATCGGCATACCCGACCGTTGGGCCGCGCGGACGATTCCCAGGGCCTCGTCGACGTAGTTGATCGTCATGGCCGAGAGCATGTCGGCGGCGCTCTCTGCGAAAATGACGACCTGTTCCCGGTGGTAATGCTCGGCTTCGGTGGCCGACATTTGCTGCCCTGGTTTGTAGCCGTCGCCGCGGGGGCCAACGCAGCCGCTGATGACAGCCCTACCGATTGGGATTTTTTCGTTTAATTCTTCTCGCAGTTCCGTCAGCAGTTCGATGGCGCGGCGATTGGCAGCGGCCAGCGCCCCGTGCGTATAGCCCAAGCGCGTTCCCCAATCGGTACTGGCTCGCCAGGTGGGGGCCTCGAGAATCAATCCCGCGTTGTAGCGCGCGGCAATTGCGGCATACGGTCGATAATAGGCCGTGACGTGAGCTTCACCGCCGTCGCGTCGCAACAGGTCGAAAGCTGCGAAGTCGCGGAGCGGCCAGCGATCGAGAAACACGATGGTCGTTTCTTGACCGCCATCGGTGATGAATAGCTCACCGCCGAGTTGCGGGAGCGCGTTGCGGTGCCGCGGTTCCATAGCAACGGTAAGGAGCAAATGTTGCCAAAAAACGACGGGCTGTCTCGTCAGTAACGAGACAGCCCGCAGATGGGAATCGAGTTCTTTTCTTCGACCGTAATCGGATGGTAGTTAGCTTCGCAAGCGTCGACGGCGCGAATAGGCACCGGCGAGCACGAGCGCGAAACCACAGCACCCCATCGCAATAGACGCCGGCTCAGGCACCGGCTCGACAACAAAGACGCTTGAAAACGTCGCGCTGTCGCCAGACGTCAGCGAGAAGTCGAGACGAATGCCGATCGACGTTAGCACGTTGGGGCCGGGCTGACTCGGAATCGGCAGACCAAATTGCCCGGGACCAAGCGTGCCACTGAGGAACGACCCGACCGTTACCGACGTGGGCCCGGGCGGCAACAACGACTGATAGGCAACGCCATCGATCAACGCCGTGTAGAGAGGCAGCACGCCACTCTGACCCAACGTCGCACCGTTGCCATTATTGTCGGTGACGCCAGCCTGGACTGAGCCACCGGTGAGCGAACCGGTCAAGATCTGCGGGAAGATCGGCATCGTCACCAACACGGAGTAGTTGTTGGTGAAAGGTGTGTTGTTGGTGATCGTGTAGTTCGAGCTCACCCAGGGATCGGGATTGGCTGTGATTTTCCATTCGAACTGATAGTTCGACTTGGTGACGTTGCCGTTGTAGCTGTAGACATCACCGCCGGCGGCTTTACCAGTTTGACCCCAGCCCCAGTCGGCGCTAACGCCATCTTGAACTAGAAAGGTCATCACCGGCGGACTGATAATTTCGGCCCGCGAAGGCGCGGCGGAGAGAAGGCAAAACGTGCCTACCGCGAAGAGCGCAATCCAATTTGCGCGAGTGTAAATCATTAGCGTATTCCTGATGCCAGAGATCTTAGCTGCGAATCAGTAGCGACTCCAATTAACTTGCACAATCGCTTACAAACTGCCGGAGTTCTTCCGGACCCTCTGCAAGCGTCGTGCAAGGTACCCGCGGCCTAACCCCATCGTCAAGAAAAAAGATAAAAAGTTTGACAACATTTTTGATTGACCGAAACCAAGTCGCTGCGCTCAAGGTAAAGCTCCATTTCGATTCGTGGCGCGAATCATTCTCGATGCGGGCTTCTTGGCGGTAAGTGCCGAGCGTGGCTACAGTTCTGAAAATTAGAAGTTATTCATGATTGAAGCCCGCAACGGACTACCGGCCTCGGCGATTCAACTTCAACGAGGGTATGTTTTTGCACTCCGAACATGCGCCTAGCTAGAAGCAGGGAGCGGGGCCAATCTGCTCCAAGAGAGGGGCGATTAGCCTACAGATCGCAAAAAGCCAGTCATAAAATGGCTTTTGTGATTGCAGCAAATGGACCAACAGAATCACCAATCTGTCGTCGCCTGGGCGAGGAGGACTCCTCGATCATCGAAGACCGAGAAGCTGCCGAGGCGCTTCCTGCCCCCTATAGGCAGGGGTCCAAGCGTGCTCGCTTTCGCAATCTCATTCCAGCTCTTCGAGCCACAGCCGGATTTCGTTGTCGTACTCGCTGGCCAAATCCCCTTTGACGAGCTGGCGATGGAAGCTGGCGGCCCCCTCTTTGACCAGATCGGCCGCCTCGGCACTGGGGAATCTCCGCATCGGGTCAGCCGCTACCAGTCCGCGGCAAAAGCTCACCAGTAGCTCGCTCGAGGCCACCTCGGGGGGCAATAGCTGCGGCAGCCGCTGCGGCAGCGTACGTTTGGCTTCGAGTAAGTCGCGGTGGGTCGTCAGCCCGGCGAACGGGCAGACCCCGGCCAACATCTCGATCAGCACGTAGCCCAGGCTGGCCAGATCGGTGCGGGGCGATGCGTCCTGGCCGTCGAGCACCTCGGGAGCCGCGTACATTGGCGTACAGATGCGACGACCCGGCGCATTTTCCCATTCAAACGCGGCGCCGATGTCGATCAGCTTCGCGTTGCCCGTTCGCTTGAGCATGATATTCGAGGGCTTGAGATCGCCGTGAACGATCCCCTCGCGGTGTAGCGCCGCCACGGCCGCCAGGCAGTCGCGGACCACGGCGATGGCGATGCCCGGCTTCAAGCGGGGTTGCCGCGGTCCGGCGGTCACAATCACGTCGTTGAGGTGTTCCCAGCGGCGATTGCTGACGCGGTCGCGCACGCGCGCCAGCGTGTCGGCGGTCAGCAGCCGGCTCAGGTCGTAGCCGTCGACCCATTCCATTTCCATCCAGCGAATGCGATTGCGATCGACGAAGTTCTGCACGTCGACGAGGTTGTCCTGCTGGATTTGGGCCACTTTGGCGGCCACTTGCGCCATTTGGGCCATGGCGTCTTCGTAGGCCCGATCGTCGGCGTAGCGCTCGGGGGAGAAAAACTTGAGCGCCACGGGCAGCGTGAAATTGTCGGCCCCGCGGCGTTCGCTGAGGTAAACGACTCCCTGGCCCCCCGCGCCGAGGCGGCGCAACAGCCGATGATGGACCGTCCAACTGAAACGCGGCTCTTCGAGCAACGCGTGGTACTGGGCGACCAACTCGTCGCTCGATCGGCTGGCCGGCTGGCCATCGACATCAAGTGTCGGTGCGCCGCGCTGAAACGTGGTCGACGTCATGGTGGGCAAACCTTCGTGGTGTGTGCGGTGGGAAGGCGGGGCGGGTCTCGTATCTTAACCGCGCGGCGAAAAATTCGGCCAGAGCGAATCTCCGCGATAGCAGCTTTTGCGCGTAAATATCCCAAGCGGCGTCTTGAGTTGGTCTAGACGCGCATCAATGATCGCGCTACCGACCAAAAGTGCTGGCATCCGAACCAGGGCATGCGCATCGCGGATTGACGTGCCCCGCGGGCGCGGGGTACGTCGGCGGTCCTTTATTGACCGGAGGTGCGAGTCGGAAAGCCCAGTCGCTTGTCGACCAGGTTGCGCAGCGGCTCGCCGGCCTGCTCGCGGCGCAGATTCTCGCAGAAGAAGTCGGTCATATTGTCGATCCGCCGCGCACTTTGCCCACCGACATGGGGCGTGATGATCACTTGCGGCAGTTCCCACAGCGCGCTCGACGCGGGGAGCGGCTCGGTGGCCGTGACATCGACCGCGGCGCCAGCCAGGTGCCCTGAGCGAAGGGCCGCAACCAGCGCCTCTTCGACCACTAAGGGACCGCGCGCCACGTTGACCAACAGCGAGCCGGGTTTCAGCAAGCTAATCTCTCGCGCGCCGATCATGCCGCGCGTGCGATCGGTCAAAGGGACCGAAAGAATCAACACGTCGACCAGCGGCAGCATCTCATCGAGCCGGTCTGGGGGCCACAGCGACTCGACCTGCGGCGGCTTGTCGATCGGATACCAATCGGTCGCCAGGATGCGGGTTTTGAACGCGGCCAGCACCTCGACCAGCCGGCGCCCGACGCCCCCCATGCCGACGATGCCCACCGTGGCCCCGGTCAGGTCGCGCGTGGGCCGGCGCACGAACTCGCACTGCTGCTGTGCTCGAAAGAAGACCGGCAAGCTGCGCGTGAGCGCCGTGAGCAAGGCGATCGTGTGTTCGGTTACCTGGTCGGCCAGCACGCCCGACGCACTGGTGACAATCACGGGCGACTCGACGACCGCCGGCACCAGGCAATGATCGAGCCCGGCGGCTGAAGATTGAATCCAGCGCAGCCGACCCTGGCGGATCACTTCGTCCCAGGGCATCGGCACCTTGGCATGACCGCAGAAAATGTCGGCGGCCAGAATCTCGCTGGCCACGCGATCTTGTCCGGCGTCGACAACCTCGGCGTGCGGAGCGGCGGCCGCGATCTGGGCCACGTGCCGCGGCTCGACCGGGTAGCAAAGAACGATGCGCGTCATCCCGCCAGCTTCGTCTTGAGTTGATTCAACAACCGAACCGCGCGGCCGATCTCGACCATTTGACGATTCGGGTCTTGCGGAATCTCGCGCTCGATCGTCAGCGGGCCGGTGTAGCCGATCTCGTCGAGCGTGCGCAAGTAGTTCTCAAAACCGACGTCACCGTCTCCCAATGCGACTTCCTGCCCCCACTCTTTGCCGGGGTTGGCGGCCCACTTGGCGTCTTTGCAGTGGACGCTCTTCACCCAGCGGCCGACTTTGCGGAGCGCTTCGATCGGTTCGCCCGAGCCGTACAGAATCATGTTGGCCGGATCGAAATTGACGAACAGATTGTCGCGCTCGACCGCGGCGATGAACTTCACCAGCGTGTCGGCGTCTTCCTGGCCGGTTTCGAGATGCAGGGCCTGGCGATTGCCGCGGCAGTGGTCGCAGAGCGCACGGGTGAGCTGCACCGCTTCGGTCCACAGCGAGTTCTTCTCGTCGTGCGGCACGAAGCCCAAATGCAAGGCCACGACGTCGACATTCAGCAAGCGCGCGAAATCGGCGATCTCGCGCATCTCGGCCTCGCGCTTCGCGCGCGTCTCACGCGGCACCAGCCCCACGGTGCGCTCGACCGTCGGAATATCGGCGTAGCTTTCTCCTTCGAAGCCGCCGAAGACCGCCGTCAGCGTCACGTTGATCTCACGCAGCTTGTTCAGGAATTCGCGGGCCCCCTCGGCGGTGCGGGCTGGCCGGCTCGGTGCGTGCAACTGAATGGTCGGGATACCGAGCTCGCGCACGACGCTGAGCTTGACCCCCAAGCCCGCGTCGAGACTGGCGAACACGCCGATCGGCCACTTTTCCATGCGAACAAATCTCCGGAAACAATCACCCAAGAAGAGCAATTCTATGGAAACCGCGCGAAGCTCGTTCAATCAAGCCCAAGGGTTGCAACCCCTGGGCTTACGAGCGGTGAAAAACGTGTCCCACTGCTGTCGGCTATACCTTGACGCTGTCGGCGGGGCTCACGTTTTCAGGCGTGGCGTCGTCGTCGATATTGAACCAGCGCGGGTCGAAGTCGATCGGCTTCTTCTCGGCGATCGCGATGTTCGACACCAACGCGATCACGGCATCGGCCAAAGCCACCGGCGGATGGCACTTCGGCAGGTTTTCGGGGCTGGGGTTGCGGATGCACCAGGCCCAATGCTCGATCTCCTCGGTGTAGCCGCGGCTGATCGGGCCGGCGTCGAGCGCCTTCTTGCCGACCGCGGATGCCGGGCCGCCACCACTTTCGGTGGTGTTGAGCGTTGGCCCGCCGCTCGAAGCGGCTTTCTTCACCGTAACATTCGTCAAGGTGCTCGAGCCCTTGTAGAGCATCACTTCCTGCTCGCGCTCGAGGATCAGGGTGCCGTCGGTCCCCATCACCACTTCGCCGTAGCCGCCGAAGCCGTTGCCGTTGATCGACGAGTAGGTGACCACGATCTTCTTGTTCGGGTCCTTGTCGTAGTCGGGCGCGGGGAACTCGTACATGCAGTAGACGTGGTCGTCGCAATCGCGATCGGCCGGGAAGATGTGCCGGCCGCCCACGGCGTTGACGCGCAGCGGCTTGACCTTCTGGCCGTCCTGCCGGGTGGCGCTGACGAAAATGCTGGCCGCGTCGAGCTGATGGCTGCCGAGCTCGGCCATCAAACCGCCGCCCGTGCGATTCCACAACCGCCAGCGGATGAGCTCTTCGATCGGCGAGCAGGTGTAGCCCCCTTCGAGCGACTTGCTCTGGTAGCCGTACGATTCGGCGTTGACCGCGGCATCGAGCACTTGCACTTCGAGCAGGGCTTTTTGGGCCAGCAGCGTGTCGAGCTCTTTGCCCTTAGCATTGGGGAGCTTGGCCAACAACTTGTCGAGATCTTCTTGCAGCGTCTTGGGGAGCGGTGGCGCCCAGCTATCCTTGCCGGGGATGTTGCCGCGGTGCCATTGGGCGCGAACGTGATGGATGTCTCCGAGCAGGCCTCGCTGGATGAGGTCCTTGGCGTTGTCGTACAAGATGCTGTAGTGCCGCTGATGCCCAGTGGCCAGCAGCTTGCCGGTTTGCGCGGCGATGCGCCCCATTTGCTTGCACTGGCCGACGCTGTGCCCCATCAGCTTTTCGGTGAGCACGTGCTTGCCGGCCTGCAAGGCTTCGATCGCGACCTGAGCGTGCAGGTGCAGCGGCAGTGCGATGATCACCCCTTCGATGTTAGGGTTGGCCAACAGCTCTTTGTAGTCGGTGTAGACGGTGATGTTCTTCTTGGCTTCGTCTTCGCTCGACCACTTGTACTTCTTCATTAGCCCGGGGCGCACGGCCGGCACCGTGGGGTCACCGTTGAACGCGCGCCACACGTTGTAAGGGCGAATATCCGCGATGGCGACGATCTGGGCGTACTCGGGCGTGTGCGCGCCGATCAGCACGCTCCCCTCGTCGCCGGTGCCGATTACACCGACGCGCACCGGATCGCCGAGCGACTTGCCGTAGCCGTAATAGAATGCCCCCAAGCCCGCACCGGAGACGACCCCCGCGGCGATTCCCTGCGTGAGGAAATCGCGGCGCGTGAGCTCGCTGCCGATCGCGGCGTGAAAATTCTCCTGACCGATCTTGCGTTCTTCAGGCGTGAGGTTCATCGCAAGTTTCCTTCACTGCAAAGCGCGGGCGTTTCGACCGCGAACTGATTCGACCGAATGTTCTGCTACTACTGCTCGCACGGAAGTCCGCGCTGCGGTTCCGAAATGACTTCAGCGGGCCATGCCGGCCGGCGCACCGCCACGCGCGATCACCGCTCTGGCCTCGCGGACGCGCCGGCGCCGCACCAAGGGCCCGAACAGCAAATTGTGCAGGAAAAAGTCCAAGCCCCCCCAGCGCCCCACCGGCAGGGCCGCCAGCGCGAACATGGCGACCATCTCCACGACTTCTTTGGTGACCCCCAGCGAGCGGCCGGCGGCCGGCGGCGCGGGAGGGTAAATACCGGGCCACTCAGGCTGCGCCAGCACGATCGTCAACAAGAACAAAGCACCACCCAAGGAAGCCAGCCGCGTGAACAGCCCCAAGATCAGGCAGACCCCCACGGCAATGTTCGAGTAGGTGATGAACTTGTCCATTCGTTCGTGCGGCGAAGTCTCAGGCACCGTGCCGGCCGCACGCTGATCCTTCGAGAGCACGCCGCTCAGGTCGCGATCGAGTTGCTCCATCCCCGCGTCGAGCTGCGCCACCCATGGCTTGATCTGCGCTTGCAACTCGCGCTGTTTGTCCCAGAGCCGCTTCTTTTGATACTCGAGATCGCTGGTTGCCTTATCGGCACGGGCAGTCGTCCAGCGCTGCAGCTCATGAAAGTACGTGGCAATCGCTTCTTTGTTGTCGGTGAAGAATTCTTCGACGGCCTCGGTGCGGGCAGCGGCGATGCGATCGGCCAGGCCCTGCTGCTCGTCGGTCAGTTGGTGCCTTTCGCCGAACTGCTGGCGGTATTCGGCAACGCGGGCAATCGCCTTCTCGCGATCCAGCCGCTCGCGCCCCCAAAAGTCGGGCATCAGGTCGTAGTAATAGTCGGCCAACGGGCCCTTGGCCTGGCTCAAGAAACCCGACGAATCGAAGTCGGAGTTTTCGAGCTTCCAGATGCCCTGGTAGAGAAAATGCCAGCCGATCGTGATGCGGAGAATCACGAGCATTGCGGCGCCGACGCAACCGATTTGAAACTTGGAGCCCACGGAGTCGGTACGCCTTTCTCTGGGTGCGGCGGGTAATACGATGGCAAAGCGGCAGGTCGCGAATGGGTCGCGGCAGCCGCCAATTCGGCGGGCGGTCTGGCGTGGAATCGACAACTCGCCCGAGCCCCCCGGTGGCGTCCACGCCAGGTAGCCCTACATCTTAGCCACCGTCTCCACGCGCAGCTATGTATTCTGGCAACCGCCGGACACCCTGCAAGTGGGGGCCCCGATAGTTCATCCCAGCGGTCGCTTGGACGTTTCGCCAGGCACTTCCTGTACGTAGCGGGGAACCAGATAGCCCGGCAACTCGGCACGTAATTGCTCGACCAGTGCCAAACCGCGCTCGACCGGCACCTCAAAGTGGGCCGCTCCGGCCACGCGATCTAGCTGATGCAGGTAGTACGGCGTCACCCGTAGCTCGATCAAACGCCGGCTGAGCGCCGCCAAGGTCGCGGCGTCGTCGTTCATGCCACGCAACAGCACCGTCTGGTTCAAAAGCAGCACGCCGGCCGCCGAAAGCCGAGCACAGGCCGTGGCCACCTCGTCGTCGAGCTCGGCCGCGTGGTTGGCATGTACGACCATCACCGGGGTGAGTCGCGTGCCCGACAGCCAGGCGAGCAGTTCGTCGTCGACGCGCTCGGGCAACACGATCGGCAGCCGCGAGTGGATGCGGAGCCGCCGGACATGGGGAATCACCGCCAACTGCTTGGCCAGCGCGGCCAGTCGCGCGTCGGACAAAGTCAGCGGATCGCCGCCGCTCAAGATCACTTCATCGATCGAAGCATCGGCGGCAATCGCGGCCAAAGCAGGCGCCCAGGCCTCGGCGGCCAGCGGCAGCTCGTCGTAGGCATAGTGCCGGCGGAAACAGTACCGGCAATGGATCGCACAGGCCCCCGTGGTCACCAGCAGCACGCGACCTTGGTACTTATAGAGCAGACCGGGGGCCAACTCGGCGGCCCGATCGCCGACCGGGTCTTGCTGGTCGCCGGGCAAGAGGTTGGTTTCCGCCGCCAGTGGTAGCACCTGCCGGAGCAACGGGTCGGCCGGATCGCCGTACCGCATGCGGGCGACATATCCCCGTGGCGCCAGCAGGGGGAAATCTCGCGCTGCCGCGGCCGAAAGGCCCAATTCGGCGACATCGAGCCCCAACAGCGAGCAGAGCTTCGCCGCGTCGCGAACCGCCTCGCGCAAGGCCCGCTGCCACGGACGCAGGGGGGGGCCGAGCCGGGGGGCGGCATCGCGGGCCAAAGCCCCGGTCGCCGGGCCACTAGACGTACTACTCGCCATCCGTAGGATGATAGCTTTCGATCACCGCGCAGGACAACCATCGTGCCCAGTTACAATACCAGCGACCTGAAAAAAGGCCTGAAGGTGCAGATCGACGGCGATCCCTACCTGATCGTCGAGTGCAACTTCGTCAAGCCGGGCAAGGGGCAAGCCCTCTACAAATGCCGGCTCAAGCACCTGATCCGCGGCACCACGCTCGACCGCACCTACAAGAGCGGCGACTCGCTCGACGCCGCCGACGTCGAGGAAATTGACGCCCAGTTCCTCTACCGCCAGCAAGATAACTTCGTGTTCATGGACAATACGTCCTACGAACAATACGAGCTCACCAAAGACCAGCTCGACGACGCCTGGAAGTACATCAAAGAGGGCATGCTCTGCAGCATGGTGTTGTTCAACAACAATCCCATCACCGTCACGCCGCCGAACCACGTCAATCTCAAGGTCTTGTACTGCGAGCCAGCCGTCCGCGGCAACACTGCCACGAGCCTTACCAAGCCGGTGCAGGTCGAAACGGGTGCCGAGTTCATTTGCCCTGCCTTCGTCGACATGGGAGACGTGCTGCGCATCGACACCCGCACCGGCGAGTACATCGAGCGCGTGAAAGAATAAGCGCTGCCGGCAAGCCGGCGCGCCAACGGTGACCGCAGTGACCAGCTTTCGCTCCGCCGCCACTTGGGAAATCCTGCGGCTACGGGCCGAGCTGTTGCGGCGCGTACGCACGTTTTTTGACGAGCGCGGCTTTCTCGAGGTGGAAACGCCGGTCCTCTCGGCCGACGTGGTGATCGATCGCCATCTCGATCCCCTCTCCGCGGTGCTGCCCGACGATGCGCGCCGGCCTGAAGTCGGTCGCCGGCTCTGGCTGCAGACTTCGCCCGAGTTCCACATGAAGCGGCTCTTGGCCGCCGGCGCCGGGCCCATCTACCAGATCGCGCGGGTGTTTCGCGCTGGCGAATGCGGAGCGCGGCACAATCCCGAGTTCACGCTGGTCGAATGGTACGAGCCGGGCGTGGACTACGACGGCGGAATGGCAACGCTTTCAAGTTTTGCTGAAGCAGTCCTGCAGCGTGGGCCGGCCGAGCGCGTGAGCTACGCCGACGCGTTCGCGCGAACGATTGGCCTGGGTCCACACACGGCCACTAGCGCCGAGCTCGTCGATGCGGCACGCCGGCTGCAAATCGCCACGCCTGATTCGCTCTCGCCAGACGATCGCGACACCTGGCTGGAACTGCTGTTGGGCGAGTGCGTCGAGCCGCACCTGGGCCAAGGGCGCCCGGCAGTCATGTTCGATTATCCGGCGAGTCAGGCGGCGCTGGCCAAAGTGCGCACCGGACCGCCCCCCGTCGCTGAGCGCTTTGAGCTGTACGTCGAAGGCATCGAGCTGGCCAACGGCTATCACGAGTTGTTAGACCCGGCGGTGTTGCGCGAGCGAAATCGCATCACGAATCTCCAGCGCGCCGCCGACGGCAAGCCAAAGTTGCCCGAGGAAAGCCGGTTGCTCGAAGCCATGGACGCCGGCCTGCCCCCCGCGACCGGCACAGCCCTCGGCTTCGATCGGCTGGTGATGGTGGTTGCCGGCGCACGAACGATCGACGAAGTGCTCGCCTTCCCAATCGATCGGGCGTAGCGACCGTCGTCGTTAGCCGCGGAGCTTGCTCCGCGCGCTAGCTCGTGCGGTGTTGAGTCACGCGCACCCGCTACAGCAACTCATCCAGCTCGTTGACCAGTTTGCCGAAGTGCTCCAGCGCCGTATCGACCGGCTCGGGCTGTTCCATGTCGACTCCCGCGCCGCGCAGCAGGTCCAACGGGTACTTCGACGAGCCTCCCTTGAGGAAGCCGAGATAAGCGTCGAGCTCCGGCTTGCCACCCCCCAGCACGCGGCGCGAGAGGGCAATCGCCGCCGACAACCCGGTCGCATATTTGTAGACGTAGAACGCCCGATAGAAATGCGGGATGCGAAAGCACTCCAAGTCGAGCTCGGGATCGAGCACGAAGTCGGGCCCAAAGTATTTTACTAGCAATTGGTGATACTCGGTCTTGAAGCGGTCCAAAGTCAAAGGTTCGTTGGCTTCGGCCGCGGCGTGCATGATTTTCTCGAACTCGGCGAACATGGTTTGTCGGAGAATGGTGCCACGAATCTCGTCGATCTGGCGATTGACGAGATACGCCCGCTCGCGATCTTCCTTCGCGCGCTCCATCAAGTACTTGCCGAGCAACTGTTCGTTGAACGTGCTGGCCACCTCGGCGACAAAGATCGTGTAGTCGTAGTACTGATACGGCTGGTGCTTGGCGGCCAGGTGGGTGTGCATCGAGTGCCCCGCCTCGTGCGCCAGCGTGAAAACGTGATCCAACACGTCGGGCTGGTAATTCATCAGGATGAATGGATCGGCATCGTACGAGCCCGAGCTGAACGCGCCCGATTGCTTGCCCTGGTTCTCGTAGCGATCGCACCAGCGGCCATTGAGCCCCGCCGAGAGCACGGCCGTGTAGTCGCTCCCCAAGGGCTCGAGCGCCGCAACCACCGTGTCGACCGCTTGCTTCCAACTGCGGCGCGTGTCGAACTGCGAGAGAATCGGCACATAGGTGTCGTAATGATGAATGTCGTCGAGCCGCATCTTGCGACGACGCACTTCGTAGTACCGATGCAGGTCGGGCAGATGGCGATGGACCGCCGCGATCAGGTTGTCGTAGACCGAGATCGGCACCCGATCGTGAAACAGCGCGTTTTCGATCGCGCTGGGGTAGCCGCGCACTTTGGCGTAGTAGACGTCGCGCTGGATCGAGCCGGCGAGCGTCGCCGCCAAGGTGTTCTCGTGCGCGCGATACTGCTCGTAGTATTTGTGGAACGCCTCTTTGCGCACCGTCCGTTTTGGGCTGTGCAGCAGCGTGCTGAACGAGGCGTGGCTCAGCTCGACGGTCTCGCGCCGTTCGTTCTTGACCAGCCCGAAGCGCATGTCGGCGTTGTGCAACTGCTTGAACGCTTGCGACGCGGCTTGCGCCATTTCCCCCTGCATCGCCAGCAGCTTTTCTTCGGCCGCGCTGAGCGTGTGCGGTTTGTATCGCAGCCAGCGCTCGAGCATCAGCCGATAGGGGGCCAGCGACTTGGACGCCAGCAACTCGCACATCGTGGCGTCGTCGATCGCCATCAGCTCGGGCTGCAAATAGCTCGACGCTTGGGCCGCGCGGCTGCCGGCATTGAGGTACCGAGCCTGGAGTCCCTGGTACTTGCTGTTGGCGGCGTCCTCGGCCGTCTTGAGAAACGCGTAGACGCCGATCCGCTCCGCCGCGCGATCGAAGTCCAAGTGAAACTTCAGGCATCCCAAGAGCGACTTCGCGTCGGCCAGCTTCCCCTGGTATTTGGCGTAGTGCGGGATTCGCTTCTCCCAGGCGCGGAAGGCTTCTTCCCAGTCGGCGTCGCTGGCGAACAGGCTAGCCAGGTCCCAAGTGTCGGCCGGCTTGACCTGGTCGCGGCGCGGCAAGCGTTTGACGGCCGCTTTCTTGGCCGCGGACTTCTTCTCCGCGACTTTACTGGCGGTCTTGGTCGTTTTCGTCGAACTGATCATGAGGTTTCCCGTCTTGCCGAGCGGTTATAAAGGTTCGTCGGGGATCGCCAACCAGCGGCGCTCGGCGTGCGATTGCAACACCGAGTCGGCGACCGTCTGGGCACGCAGCCCGTCGTAGAAGCTGGGCGCGGCCGCGCGCTGCTCCACAATCGCCGACACGAACTCCCACGCCAGATCGTAGCGAAACACCGTGGCCGGCTGCCCTTGTCGCGGATCGCGTGGACTGCCGACCGGCTTGAGAAACTCGGCCGGCACGTCGATCGGTTCGAGATCCTGCCCGGTCTTGCCATAGAGCAGCCGGTTCGGCTCGTGCAATTGATAAACAGCGCTTGCCTCGGAGCCGTTGACTTCAGCCCATTCGTGACCGAAGCCCGCGAGACCATAACCTTTTGCCAACGTGGTTCCCTCCCACACGCCGGTGGCGCCGCTGGCAAACTCACCGATCAAGGCCGACCAGTCGTCGACCTCCGATGGCGGACACGCCGCGCCGTCGGCCGTGACATCGCGCGGGGCAAACCGCGCCACGGCCCCGCATACCGCCGCCAGTGGGCCCAGCAGGTCGACGGCGAAATCCAACCGGTGGATTGTCATGTCGAACAAGTCACCAGCCCCCGCCTTGTCGCGATATTGCCGCCAGCCCCAGCTCGTCTCGGGCCAGTCTAAAAATCGCTGCGAGCGAAAGTGGCGAGGCTCGCCGAGCGATCCGGCCGAGAGCAGGCTTTTCAAGTAGCGCATGGCCGGCGCGAAGCGATAGGTGAACGCGGTCATGTGTACCAGCCCGGCGTCGCGCGCGGCGTGGTACATCTCGCGAACCTCTCCCGCGCTCAGGCCCAGCGGCTTCTCGCACATGACGTGCTTGCCGCCAGCGATCGCGGCCAAGGTGATCGGACGGTGCGTGAAATTCGGCGTGGCGATGATCACCGCGTCGATCGAGTCGTCGGCACAGAGGGCCAGGGGATCGGTGAAACCCTTTTCGAGCTGCCACTCGCGCTGGCGCTTTTCGACGAGCGCCGGGTCGGTGTCGCAGACCGCGACCAGCCGGGCCCGCGGATCGAGCGCCAACCCTGGCACGTGGTGGTACGCTGTCACGGCGCCGGCGCCGATCGCCGCGACACGAACGGGCTGGCCAGCAGCAGGCGGCATGCGAGTTCCTTCCAGCACGATCGCAGGATCGAAGTAGCAACGCCCGAACGGGGGCATTGGCCGCCAACATAACGCCGGGGCGCGACCTTGCAAGGGGAGCGACGCACGGCCACGGAGCGCCTCGAACGCCAGCCAAGCGGACGAAGTTCCTGCGACCATTTTACCGGCTCGGCTTTCCAGCACGACGGCCCATTTTCGGCTAAACTCTACCGCGATGTGTATGCTGGCTTTGCAGTATCGAACGATTGCCGACGCGCCGGTCCTGGTCGCGGCCAATCGTGAGGAGTATTTCGATCGCCCCGCGACTGCGCCGGGAGTGCAGCCGGGGCGCCCGCGCGTGCTGTGCGGGCTCGACTCTCGCGCTGGCGGAACCTGGCTGGGCGTCAACGAGCATGGCCTGGTCGTCGGCGTCACCAACCGGCTCAAGCGCGATCTGCCCGCTAAGCCCCGCTCGCGTGGGTTGCTCTGTCGCGAGCTGCTGGCGTGTGACAATGCCGCACAGGCCGCTGAGATGGCCGCGCGCGAGCTGGCGACCGGTCATTATGCCGGCGCCAACTACCTCTGTGTCGACGCCCGCAGTGGTGTGGTGATCGAAGCCGGCGACGAGCTGCGGACCACAAGCCTTTCGCCCGGCTTGCACCTGCTGACCAACGGCGATCTGAACGATCGCGAGGATCCGCGGCAGTTCTTTGTCCGGCAGTTGTTCGTCACGCGCTTTCCCAGCACGGCCGAAGCGTTCCTCGCGCGCGCGAAAGAAATCTGCTCGCAAGGGCGCGACGAAGAGACGGGGCTGACGGTCATTTTGCGAGGCGACGATCGTGGTACCGTCTCGTCGACGCTCATCGCGTTGGCCCGCGATCCTCAGGCGTCGGTCTACCGCCATGCCGCCGGCGCGCCCGATCGCACGCCGTACGTCGATTATTCGGAACAGTTTCAGACGCTTTTCACGCCGCGACGCTAGCCTGCGCGGCGAAGTGTACGCAGGTTCCAGACACCTTGCTGATCGCGCTGACCGTCACGCGGCCGACTTTCGTTTCCCGCGTTTCGGCTTATGGGCCGGCACGCTCCACTCGTAGATCCAGCCGCGCTTGCGGCGCTCGAGTGCTTTGACTGCCCCCATATGACGCAAGCAGTACGCGATCTTCTGCGCGATCCAGCGCGGCCGATCGAGTGACTTGGCCAACTCTCCGCTGTCGAAAGCTTGCGGCAACCGCTTCCCCTGGCAGTGGCTTTCGACGAAGGTTCGCAGATCCGTCGAAGTCGCCAGCCGATGCGCCGCGCCGACGGCCAGCACCCGCTGATCGTCGACCTGGTACTTGCTGCGATTAAACCAGCGCCGGCGGCGCGAATGAGGGCTGCGGTCTTCCTCGACGTCGACCATCAACAGCTCGATCGCCAGTCGCGGGTGCGGAAAGATCCGCCGCAAGTAGACCAGCTCATCGAAGATATCGAGCGGCTGTCCACGCGCTGGGCTTTGCCGCCGGCGCACGAGGCGCCCACCCCGGCGGTCATAGACGCAAAGTTGCCGCACGCCGACGATCGGCTTCACGACCAGCACGTCGTGCTCGTCCAGCAGGTCGTGCAGCTTGCCGCGCAGCGATGCCAGCGACGCGTGCTGGATCTCGATCAACAGCTCGGGCAATTGCACGTCGATGCGATACCGGCCGAGCGTCGCTTCGATCTTCGCCCCCGGCACGGCGTAGTGCAATTTGAGCGCGCGATGCAGCGAAGTTTCCATACTTGACTCCCCTCTCCCCTCGTGGGAGAGGGGTTGGGGGTGAGGGGGTGTGTCACGCTGCCAGTTCGATGCCGTCGCCGAAGTAGTACTTGCGCGCCTCGGGGTTGGCGAGCACTTCGCGCGGGCTGCCGTGGCAGAGCACTTTGCCGTCGCGGATCACGTAGCTGCGATCGGTGATCTGCAGCGTCTCGCGCACCTGGTGATCGGTAATCAGAATGGAGATGCCGCCCGCGCGCAGTTCGCGGATGATGTCCTGAATGCTGGCGATCGTCACTGGGTCGATGCCTGTGAACGGCTCGTCGAGCAAAATAATCTGTGGATCAGAGACCAGCGCTCGGGCGATCTCCAGGCGCCGTCGCTCGCCACCTGAGAGCGACATCGCCATGCTCTTGCGCAACCGCGTAATGTTGAACTGCTCGAGCAGTTCGTCGCAGCGGGCCTGCCGGCGCGGCTTGTCGAAGCCCAGCATCTCCATCACGCCGAGCAGGTTCTTCTCGACAGTCAATTTGCGGAAGACGCTCGACTCTTGGGCCAGGTAGCCCATCCCACCATCGCGGGCGCGACGATACATGGGCCAGCGCGTGACGTCGAGCTCGGCCAGCGTCACCCGGCCGGCATTCGGCTCGATCATGCCGCACGTCATGCGGAAGCTGGTCGTCTTGCCGGCGCCATTGGGCCCCAGCAGACCGACGATTTCCCCCGCCTCGACCTCAAAGTTGACGCCGTCAACCACGCGGCGACGGCCGTAAATCTTGACGAGCCCTTCGGCTTTCAGAAGTGGCATGAGCTGCAGGCCCTCCCTGACCCGGCGGCAAGCGACGCAAGCTGCCGCACGAGCAAGGGTTGTACCGCAAATCACCGCCGCCGCAAACGCGGGTTTGCCAGCTCACTCATCTGCGGAAGACGCCGCCGCTGCTAGCGTCGTCACCAGCAGGTTGTCGCGATGGATCACCTCGTGATACGGACAGTAACCCAACGCCGCCGCGATCGCTTCGCTCTTAAGCCCCTTGATCCGCAGGAGATCGGCCGCGCCGTAGTTCGTCAGCCCGCGGGCGAACTCGGCCCCCTCGGTGTCGCGCAGGGCCACGACATCCCCTTTGGCGAACGTCCCCACGACATCGGCCACGCCGATCGGCAGCAAGCTGCGTCCTTGCCGCTCGACCGCGCGCCGCGCTCCGGCATCGAGCACCAAGTGCCCACGCGGTTGCGCCGTAAAACCGATCCAACGCTTGCGAGCGGCCAAAGCGGCCCCCTGCGCAAGAAACAAGGTGCCGATCGTTTCGCCCGCCAGAATGCGCGATAGCACTCCGGGCTCGCGGCCGCTGGCTACGATGACGTTCTCACCGGCTGAGGTGCAGAGCCGGGCCGCTTCGAGCTTGCTGGCCATCCCCCCTTTTGAGAGTCCGGTCGCGCGATCGCGCACCAGGGCGGCCGTCGATTCGTCGAGCCGCGACACAGTCGGGACGATCTTCGAGGCGGGGTCGAGCGGGTCACCGTCGTACAAGCCGGCAACATCGGAAAGAATTACCAACAGCGGCGCCCGCAGTAGGTTGGTGACCATCGCGGCCAGGCGATCGTTGTCGCCGAAGGTGGTTCGCAGCTCATCGACGCTGACCGTGTCGTTCTCGTTGATGATCGGCACCGCCCCCAGATCCAACAGCGCCGAGAGGGTATTTCGCACGTTCAAGTAGCGCGTGCGGTCATCAAGATCTTCGGCCGTGAGCAGCACTTGCGCCGCGTGGCGGCCATGGGCGCGGAGCGCCCGTTCGTAGGCCTGCACCAGATAGCTCTGACCAATTGCCGCCACCGCCTGCAGGTTGGCCAGGTCGGTCGGGCGCTTCTTGAGCCCCAGTTGCCCCATGCCGGCGCCGACCGCACCGGAGCTGACCAACAGCACGCGGCGCCCCGCCGAAATAATCGCGTGCAGCTCCTCGGCCATGGCGGCCACGCGCGCCTCGTCGAGCGTGCCCGACTCATTGGTCAGCGGGCGCGTGCCGATTTTGACGACCAGGGTGTCGGCCGTGGCGGCGATTTCTTGACGGACAAGATCGGACATCGAGGACTCTTCGAGCGACAGGGGAACCCGCGCCACGAAGTGTCGCGCCGGCGCCGGCCGTATACGATAGTCGATCGCTGGTCTGGCGTTAATGACACGCCTGGCACGCCCCGCGGTTCGCGACGAATGTCGAGACGCTCACCTCCAAACGGTGCCAGGAACCGATTCAAGTGGCAACTCACAAGTATTTGTGCGGCAAATAGAATCGGTTCCTGGCACCGTTCGGGCTAGACGCGGAGTTAATTGACGCACGATCCGCAATTCGGTCGGTTGAGCGATCGCGCGCCGGCTTCTACAATGCACGGTGGCGGCGTCGGTCGGACCTTTGGATCTCCGTTTCTCCTGGTTGCGTCTCGAGAGGTTTCGCACGCGCTCGTGGAAACCGACGGGTGACCACCCGCCCGCGCTGCCGCCCCCCACCACTTGGTTGCCCCACCCCGACACATCCCCGAAAGGGCGCAATGAGCGAGCTGGAGCACGAATGCGGGGTCGCTGCCCTGTACCATCTGCCCGGGCGCGACCCCAGCCCCCTGTGCACAGGCGACGGACCCGATCAAATCTCGCGGCTCATGCCGCGCATGCTTTTGGATATCCAGAATCGCGGGCAGCTTTCCGCCGGCATGACGACCTACAACGAGCAGCGCCGGCAACTGCTGCACACGTACAAAGAGCTGGGCAACGTCAGCGAGGTTTTCCGCCTCAGCCATCGCGGCAAGTTTGAGAGCCTGATGCGCGAGTACGCTGGCCGGGCCGCCATTGGTCACACGCGCTACGCCACGTGCGGCGACGACGACATCAGCTACGCCCAGCCCTTCGAGCGGCATCACTTGCAGAAGTACAAGTGGTTTGCGTACGCCTTTAACGGTCAGTTAGCCAACTACGTCGAGCTGCGCCAGGATCTGCTGGCCGACGGCGAGAATTACCTCGCCCGCGAGAACGACACCGAAATCATCATGCACGAGATCAGCCGCGAGCTGTCGACCGTTCCGCGGCCGACGCTGGTCGAAGCGCTCGAGCGCATCTGCGGTAAGTTCGACGGCGCGTACTGCCTGGTGCTGCTCACGGCGCTGGGGGACATGTTGGTCGCCCGCGATCCACTCGGGCTGCGTCCCTTGTGCTACGCGTTCGATGGATCGCTATTCGCGGCCGCCAGCGAAAGCGTCGCGCTGTTGAACCTGGGCTTTTCGGCCGAGCAGATCAAATCGCTGTTGCCAGGCCAGGCGGCCACGATCGTCGACGGTCAGTTCGAGGTCGTACGATTCACCCCCAGCCCGCGGCGCGCACACTGCTTCTTCGAGTGGATCTACTTCGCCAATGTGGCCAGCACGCTCGATGGGCGAAGCGTCTACTTGTCACGCACGGTGCTGGGCGAAGAGCTGGCCCGCCTCGAAACCGTGCCGATCGACGAAGACACGATCGTCGTCCCCGTGCCCGACACCAGCAAGGCGGCCGCCGATGCGATGGCCTTCCGCCTCAAGGTACCGTCGCGCGAGGGGCTGATCCGCAACCGCTACACCGGCCGCACGTTCATCGAAGGGAACGACAACCGCAAGAGCAAAGTCGAAACCAAGTACACGCCACTGCGCGAAGTGCTCAACGGCAAGCGCGTGCTCTTGGTCGAAGACTCGATCGTCCGTTCGACCACCATGAAGGGGCTGCTGACGCGCATTCGCGAGCTGGGCGGGGCTCGCGAAATCCACGTCCGCGTCGCCTGCCCCCCGATCGTGGCTCCCTGCTTCTACGGCATCGACATGTCGACGATCGGCGAGCTGTTCGCCCCGCGATTCATGGGTGAGGGGCCGCTGACCGAAGAGGTGCAGGCCCGCATGGCCGCCGCACTCGGGGCCGATTCGCTCCGTTATCTCCCGGTCGAATCGATCGCCCGCGCGATCAATCTCGATAGCGACCAGCTCTGCCAGGCCTGCATCACGGGCGAATACCCGACGGCCTGCGGACAAGAGCTCTATCAAGTGGCGCTGGGCAACGCTCGCCGCAACGTGCAATCGCAGCGCACGTACGAAGTCGCCCGGGCGCCACGGTAACGAACCGCATCAACGTTTGCGTCTGCAAATTGCGTAGCGTGTTCGACGACACACTAGCCCGCAGCGCAGCAAGGGTTCGTCGCTGCGCGAGCACGACAAGCGTCAATGTTCGGCATGAATGCCGAACGGCATCACATGGAATGGGGCGTCCAAGGGTTCTCGCCGCGCGGCTTGCAATCATTAAAAGGGGCTACGTCCACTCCCCCTCGCTGCGCTTCGGGCTGGTGTCGGATTTCCGCGCGCTCTCGCTGAAATCCCGCTACTTCTGCTCCCCTCGCAGCGCCTCTTGCGCCTCGCGGTTTTTTAAAAACGACACCAGGTCGATGAACTCCTGGAAGCTCAGTTGCGCCACGACCCCCTCGGGCATCAGGCTCGTGCGGCTTTCGACCAGTTCGTCGATCTCGTCAGCCGGGATCGTGATGTCCTTGCCTTGCGCGTCGCGCAGCACCACCTCGCGCTCGTTGGCCGAGATTTTCAGGCCGGTGTAAACCTGGCCGGCGTTGGTCGTAGCGGTGAAGGCCGCATAACCCTCCTTGATCTCCTTCGACGGATCGAGCAGGGCCTCGAGCAGCTTGGCCACGCTCTGCGTCTCCCACACCTTCGAGAGATCGGGCCCGACCTGGCCGCCGGTTCCTTCCAGCTTGTGACAAGTGACGCACTGCCCCTTCTGCATGTTGAGAAACACGGCCCGCCCCGCCGCAGGATCGCCCGTCGTGGTCACCAGCGATTCAACGCGGGCCGCATCCGCCGCTTCGGCCGAGCCGAGCAGGCTCCCCTTGTAAGCCCTCGCCAACAGGGGGGCGAGCTTGCCGCTGTGGTCCTTTTCCAAGTGCTGCTTGAGCGCGGCGGCCACCTGCGGCAGAAACTGGCGATCGATCTTGCCGGCGGCAAATCGCTCGCCGAGCGCCTCGGCTGAGTCGGCATTGGCCCCCAGTGCCGTGATCGCGGCCCGCACGCAGCCGGTGTCGTCGCTGTCGAGCAGTTTCTCGGCGACCGGTCGCGCGCGTCCAAAATCGACAGCGGCCAACATCGGCAACAGATCAGCCCGAATGTCCGCAGCCGCTGCATCGTCAAGCAAGGCGAAGAGCGGGTCGAGCACCGTTTCGACCCCGGGCGGCGTTTTGCCTCCCCACGGGAGCGACTCTTGCCGCAACTTGCCAAGCGCCGCGACCGCCGCCTGACGTTCGGTCAGATCGCGCGAGGGATCTTTGAGCAGCTCGACCAAGCGGGCCGAAGCACCGACCAGGTGGTTGTCGCCAACGACTCGGATGGCGGCCAACCGCATCGTCGCGTCGTCGCTGGCCACCAGACCAAGCACCACGGGCAGCGTCTTCTCGGCATGGGCGCCGCCAACCTTGGCCAACGTTTCGAGCGCGGCGAGTTTGACCGCGGGGTCGGCATCGGGATGCGCGACCAGCCAATCGCCAACCGGCGTCGCATCAACCGGCGGTTCGACCTGAATTTGGCGATATGCGATGAGCAGGCGAATTCGCTGATCGTTGGTCAACTGGTTATCGGCGGCCAGCAGCTTGTCGTACGCGGCGATCGCCTCGCGAACTCGCAGGCACTCGAGCCCGGCGACGCCAGCCTCACGAACTTCGGCATCGGGCGACTCGGCCCAGCCAGTCAACGCCGCAATCAGCACCGCTGGAGTTTGCTCCGCTCCGCGAAACAAGCCATCGCGCAAATAGGGATCACTAGGGTCGGCCTTACGCCATTGATTGAGTAGCTTGACTATCCGAAACTGGTCCGTCACCGCATCATCGGGCTCCGGTTCGCCTTGACGATCAAACAAAGCGGCCACTTGACCAAGCGCCATGCCCGCGGCGCGGCGTACCGCAGGGTGCGGGTCGTCCAAATGGTCGCCCAGTGCCGTAGATACCTGCACACCATCAGGTTGCTTACCAGCGCCGCTGCGAGCAGCTTCAATCAGAAGAGGAGTACGGCCGATTTGCTCGGCCGCCAGTCGCCGCATTTCGAAGGACGAATCCGAAAGCAAGCCGATCAGTGCTTCGCAAGCTCGTCGCGCCGCGAATTGGTCTCCACTAGCGCTGGCAAATTGGCACAGCGCCGCGGCTGCCATCGCTCGCGCCGGTTCTGGCCGCTTCGTATCGAGCGCCACCGCAACGAATCGCTGACAACACGCGATCGAATTATCCTTCCCGCGCGTTAGCAACTCCCGCTGCACGCGCCGGCGAACTTCATAGTCGGGCGTGTCCAATTGCTTCCACAGTTCGTCATCAGTGAGCTTGGCGATCTTCTGCCTACTGTCCATCGGCTGCCGCGCGATGGCCGGCGCCTCGGGCGTGCCGCTCCACGTCAGGCGATAAATGCGGCCATGCTTGCCATCGCCCCACAGGCGCCCGGCGCCCCCGCTGTCGGTGCGCCAGTCGGCGATGTAGATCGCGCCGTCGGGCCCTTGCACGGCGTGACACGGCCGAAACAGCCCGTCGTCCGACTTCATCAGCTCGAATTGCTCGGTGATGGTGAACGTGCTGCCGGCCCGTTGGACACGATACGCCCGCACTGACTTGCGGAACACGTCCGGATAAATCAGCAGTCCGCGAAAAAACTCGGGAAACGCTGTCCCCTGGTAGATCAACAATCCGGCGGGCGAACCGCGCCCAGTCTTGAGCATCGAGGGCAACCGCCCTGGCCGCTCGCCGAAGACACTCCCCCGATCGAAATCGGTGCGGCAGCAGATGGTGCCGCCGGCCAGCCGCCAGCCATAGTCGGCTCCTTCGGCCACGTGCATCAGCCGCACGCCCTGAAACTTCGAGCCATCCTCCTGATCGTTGTCGACGTGAAACACATTTCCCAGGTGATCAAACGCCACATCGCGATACGGATTGCGGAACCCGCGCGCGACCTCGTGCAACTGTGTGCCATCGGGTCGACAGCGCAATACCACGCCCGTGCGCAGCACGATGGCGCGGCTGCCATCAGAACCTTCACCGCGATTGTCGTCGTCGCCTGAAGTGATGTAGAGCCAGCCATCGGGCGAGATCGTCATGCCCGACGCCTGATGATGGTGAAAGCCGCACAGCCCGCGAACGAGCTCTTGTTCTTCCCAGCCCCCCTTGCCGTCGGGGCGGCGCCGAGTGATGTGCCCCAAGCTCGACAGATAAACCCAACCGTCGTGTAGCAGCAGGCTAGAGGGAATCTCTAGATCGTCCATGATGACCGTGGCCTGGTCATAGTTGCCGTCGCCGTTGGTGTCGGCCAGCGTCTTGAGCTGGTCGCGCTCGCTCTTCTTCATCCGGTTGACGATGCCGGTCGTGCCGTCGCGAAATTTGACTTCGTAGGTCGTGTGTTCCGATTCTTTGGCGATGCGCCACTCGAGCACGTAGGGCGTACCATCGTCGGCGAAGGCCAGGCCAACCGGGTTCACCACGGCCGGCTCTTCGGCCACGATCTCGACACGCACGCCCGCGGGCGTGTGGATACCGGCCAGCCGCGGGTCGAGGGTTCCCTGGTCGATCATCCGCACCCAACTGGGGGCGGGGCGCGACTCGGTTTCATCGCGGTTGAAGTCGACCGGCGCCGGTGGCGGGGCGGGAGCCGTCGTTTCCGCGTGACCGGGGAGGGTACCCATCGCCACCAGGGCGATGACGAAACAGGCGGGCAATTTGGCTGCTGGCATGAACCCTGTGCGGGGGTGGAGCGTTGCGGGGCGGGGGCCGCGACGGCGCCGCGGCAAGTCGTGGTTTCTGCTAACCACTAAACGACTTGGGTTGATTAAAGGCTGCCGGCCGTCGCTCGGTCAAGCGGCTGACCGACCTAGCCCCTGCGGTCGCGGGCTGCTAAAATTCGGCTCAACAACGTCAGAGACAGTCCGCAAACCACTCACGAGCGAAAACGAAGATCCATGGCCAAGCCCCACCGCGTACTGAAGAAAGCCAATCACGGCGCCCGTCCCGCCAGCAGCAAAGCCCGTCGCGCCAAGCGTAAGTCGGTTCGCACCTAAGCGTTGACAGCGCAGCGCGACCAGCGCCGAAAGTTAGCCGCGCGAGGATGGACTCTCCGCGGCAAGTGCGATCGCCCGTTCGTCGGCCCGAAGATGGTGAATTGAGCGGCGGCCCTCCGGCCGTCTGCTCACTCGTGCCGGCGCGACCCCCGATCGCGATAGATTACAACGAGCCAGGCGGAACATCCCAGGAGGTGGCCATCGTGTCGCACAAAGACCTGATCTTTGAGTTCTCCGAACTGGATTTCGACAATCCGATTGCCGACCAGGAGGAGATTCGCCGGCACAATCCGCAACGGTTCGAGGTCGAGCAGCTCACGGGCATCGTCTTCGAAGACGACGTGCTCAAACGCTGCGTCGGCTACAAGGACGTGACCGATCACGAGTTCTGGGTGCGTGGCCACATGCCGGGTCTGCCGATCATGCCCGGCGTCGTCGTCATCGAAGCGGCTGCCCAACTGTGCAGCTACTACGTCCATAAGTTCAAGTTGATGGGGCCTGGGATCATTCTCGGCCTGGGGGGGCTCGAAGAAGTGCGGTTTCGCGACCCCGTGCGGCCGGGCGATCGCCTGGTCGTCGGCGCCCAATTACTCAAGATGCGGCTGGGCGCGATGTGCGTCTGCCGATTTCAGGCGTTTGTCGGAGAGTCGATGGTCGCCGAAGGCAAAATCAAGGGCGTCGCGCTACCGATCGATGCGCTGACCATCAGTGCAGGCACGGTCGCCTGAGATCACTCAGCCCGTGATGCGAAGCGAGCCGACCGCACCATGCCCTTCTTTCCACTTCGCGATCATAACCCGGCTCACCGGCTCCCGATCGTGACTTTCGGCATCATCGGCCTGAATGTCATCATGCTCGTTTGGCTGATGCAGCTCGCGCCGTTGCGGCAAGAGCTCGTCGTCTACGAGCGCGGTTTTGTGCCGGCCCGGATCGGCGCCATGTTCACCGGCCGGGCCCTCGAAGTGCCGATCCAGCAGGCCGGGACCGATCGGCGCACGGGGCGCCCGGTGATTGTCCCACTCGCCGTGCGGCTTGATCCCAGCCCTCGCGCGGTCCTCGCTTCGCTCATCACCACGATGTTCTTGCACGCAGGCGTGGCACACCTCTTGGGCAACATGTGGTTTCTGTTGATCTTCGGCAACAACGTCGAAGATCGGCTCGGGCATGTGCCGTTCCTCTGCTTCTATCTCGTCGGCGGACTCTTGGCCACCGCTGGGCACTGGTTGCAGGAGCCCGGCAGCCTGACTCCCGTGATCGGCGCTTCGGGGGCCGTGGCGTCGATACTGGGCGCCTACGCGGTCACCTGGCCCTGGGCGCGCATCCACACCCTGCTGCTCATGGGTTGCATCCCGCTGTTCTTCGATTTTCCCGCGCTGTTGGTCTTGGGCGTTTGGTTCTTGGCGCAGTTGCTTTCGGCGCGCGAGCGAATGGGGATCGACATGTCGGGGGGCGTCGCCTTCCTGGCGCACGTCTGCGGTTTTGTCGCCGGCGCGGTGCTGATGCCCCTGGCGCGGCGGATCATTCCCGATCGATCGCCGCGCCCCGCGCCGCGGCACTACGATGATGAGGCGCCGCAGTACATCGACGAACGTTGGGACCCCGACCGCTACTCGTAGTCCTTAGAGTCAAAATCCGCGATGCCGCGCCGCGCTCCTCGCCGTGTTGATCCCACGCTCGATCTGAGCCAGTACCTGCTCGCGCCCGACGACATTCCGGCTCCCTGGGATGCCGTGCGGCTCTTCGGTCGTGCGGCGCCGCTGGAAATCGAAGTCGGCTCGGGCAAAGGCTTGTTTCTCGCCGCCGCGGCCGCAGCCCGGCCCGAGCACGACTTTCTCGGCATCGAGATCGCCCGCAAGTTCGCGATGGTCGTGGCGGCGCGGCTCGCCCGCGGCACACTCAAAAACGCCAAGGTTCTGGCCGGCGACGGCGAGCGGTTGTTTGCCGAATTGCTCCCCGACGCCACGCTGGCTGCCGTACATGTCTACTTCCCTGATCCGTGGTGGAAGAAGCGGCATCGCAAGCGGCGGCTCCTCAACGAGCGTTTCGTGCGCGATGTCGAGCGTACGCTGCTGCCCGGCGGCACGCTCCACTTTTGGACCGACGTCGAGGAGTACTTTCAGGCGTCGCTCGAATTGATCGCTCAGGCGACCAAGCTGGGCCCGCCGCGTGAGGTACCGGAGCGCCCGCCCGAGCACGACCTCGACTATCGCACGCACTTCGAGCGGCGGATGCGGCTGCACGGCCAGCCGATCTACCGTGCGGAATTCGTCAAGCGCTGCTGACGTCCGATTCCTGAATGGCTCTTAAACGACGGCGTCCCTCGTGGGTTGTTGCTATGATCGAGACGTAGCCTTGGAGCAAATCTCGTGCTCGACCAACGTCACACCCAACCGTACGCCGACAATCAGTGCGCATTCAGGCGACGAAAACTTGCCTTGCCACGAGATCGCTGGCGGTTGCTGCTTTGCGGAGCTTGGTTC
>CAZBWM010000094.1:0-26412 GCA_964495375.1 uncultured Planctomycetaceae bacterium
AGGCGCCGGTGGGAGTCGAACCCACGATGGCGGATTTGCAATCCGCTGCCTTAGCCTCTTGGCTACGGCGCCTGATTGGTCGCTTTCGCGACTCGATACCCCAGATCTCGGCCTTCCAAATCCCTGTCAGCCGGAGCCCTGCAAGTCCGACCTCTGTTCGCTGGCAACGTCTGTCCGAAATTGCCAGCCATTTGCCCGTAGTTATTCGTGACACGCCCCGGGCAGCGTTTGTTCGCCCCGTGATTGCTACCGTGACCGGAGTTGCCGCTGTTTCGCCCCCACCGGCTGCCGCCCGGCTGATCCCCGCTCCCGAGTGCCGAACCGTAAGGGTACGGAAACCCGCGGGGCTGGGTCAAGGGGCGTACTTCAGGCAGAAGTTGCCGCCTCGGCAATTTGGCGCGGTCGTGCCGCTCACACAGGCGGCCCTTTTATCTTCGGCAACCGAGGCCCCCCGACAATACGTTCGATCCGCGAAAGTGCACCGCTTCGCGCGGCTGTGCCTGGGAGGCGGGAGCTGCGGGTTTCGGGCAAGATTGCGTGCTAGCAAGCTGTAACTGAAGTGATAGCACTCCGGCATTCGATGCTCTGGGCAGAGTTACCCGCACCGTCGAAACCAGGAATCGACGGCGCGACGCGTCCCACAGCGAAATGGAGTTCGCGCCCATGAACCTCTTGAACCGCCTGCAAAATCTGTTGTTGTTCGGTCGCGGGCAGCGACTCCCGAAACTGGCGCTGTTGTTTGCCCGGCAACTGATGCCCGATGTTTGGCCGCTGGTGGCCGAACGGGTGCAGTGGATGTCGCCGGCCGAAGCCCGCGGTTACGTGCGTGCCCGGGCCGGCGCGCTCGTGCGGGCACGGATCGAAACGGAGCGGCAATTCGATCGCTCGCTGGCCCCGCGCGATTCGGCGATCTTGCTCACTGGCGTGAGCAACGAGCTGTTGGCGCTGATCGAAGAGCGTCGTCAGCAGGCCCAACAACGCCGCGGTGGCTTGCGCCGCGCGGCGTAGCGATACCGCTCATCCTCTCCCCTCGTGGGCTTCGGCGAGCTTAGTCGAGCCGGAGAGGGTTGGGGTGAGGGGGATTCGGCTCACGGCGCCGGTGCGCGTCCGTTGGAGCTACCGCGCAGCGGCTTCGCCGGCGAGCGAGCGCAAGTAGGCGTCGAGATCGGCAAGCTGCTCGTCGGAGAGTCCGGCCAGAAGTCCGGTGGGCATCAGCGATTGTTCGCCGCCGCGCTGGCTGGCCAGCTCGTCGCCGGTGATGCGCACCGTCGTGTCGGGCCCGGTTTGCAGGAGCGTGCCATCGGGTGATTCGTAGACGATGAGGCCCTGGAAGACGCGGCCATCGTGTGTGGTGATGATCGTCGTGTGGTAAAGGGGCGCCACGTTGCGGCTGGGGTCGACGATCGCCGCGAACAAGTCCTCGCGACTGAATCGCGCTGCGGCGCCGGCCAGGTCGGGCCCGAGGCGGTCGTTGCCCCGCCGCTCGCCGCCGCGATGGCAACGATGGCAACTCTGCCGCTCGAACACCGCGCGGCCCGCTTCCACGCTGCCAGTCGACCAGTCAATGGCGGCCAAGCGCGTGCGCCAGGCCGTCAGGTCGACCGTGGTCGATTGCTCGAGCGCCGCCGCTTCGGACGGGTGCGCCGCGCGGAACCAGTCGAAGAGTAGTTTGTAGGTGTCGCCAAGTTGCGTCGCATCGACATCCTGTTCGTCGATGGCGAATTTGCGATCGGCAAGTCGTTCGACCAGCACGACGAGTTGCGCTCGCACTGCGCGGCCGGAGCTGGCGTTGCGATCCGTTGGTTTCGACCTGTTATTCGACTTGCTGGCAGCGGCCAGAGCCGCTTGTTCGTCGTCGCGGATCGAGCGATCGAGGGCGCGCAATGAAGGCAAGAGCGCCGAGGGTGCGACATTTGGTAGCGATGCGAGCGCCGTGGCCGATTTCATCACCACATCCCGCTCGAACGAATCGAGCGCCGCGACAAATCGTTCGGCATCCTCGACCTGCGGCGCGCGACCCAGGACGAGCACGATCGCATCGCGCACATTGGGATCGTCTCCTTGTTGGCGCAACGCCGGGAACAGTTCGTCGTCGTTCAAGCAGGCGAGCGCTTGCACCAGCTCGGTTGTCCAAGTTGTCGATGCGTCGGTGTCGCTGTCGTCAGCCTCAGAACTGGAATCAGCAGCATCACTGGATTGTTTGGCGACGACTGCCGCAAGCAAGCGCCGCGCGGCGGTTGGGCGATCGACCTCGGGCATCGTCAACACAAACATCGCGTGCTCGGGCAATCCGAACGCCAGAGCTTCGGCTACCGCCCGCGACAGGTTGGGATCGCGGCGACAAAGCTCCTGGAATGCCTCGGTGACACGCAGCGGCCAGGTGCGGCTGACGAACTCTCCGCGGGCGGCCAGCTTGCCGTGCAAACCAACGAGCGCTGCGGCCGTGGCCGACGTAACTTCTTGCGTGCGTGGTCCGCCAATCCTCGAGAGCGCGAACAGGTAGTGTAGATCGTCCTGCGGAGTGCTCGATTCGGTCAGTTTGGCTGTCACACGCTCCGGTAAGCCGGGGACGTCGGCCTCGAGCATCGCCAGCACGCGAGCCAGCTCGCGGTCGAGCTCGCGATGGAGATCGGTGTCGCCGCTGGGCAAGAGCGGCGTCAGGCGTTCGGCGAGCATCGCGCGGTCGGCCGCCGACACATTGCCTGGCATTTGCGCGACGTAGCCGACCATGCCGCGCTCGGGGGGCGATTCAATGTCGACATCCCCCAGGGCCAGCATTAGGAGGCGCAAGGCTTCGAGACGGAGGGAGACTTCTTTCGCGTCGCACGCTACGGTGACAAGGTCTTCGTTCTGCTCATGCGTCGAATAAGAGCCTTGCGTCGGTCGATCCAGACTTAGCCAAGTGGACAAGAGTCGCAGCCGAATGTTATCGGGGTCTTGAGGATTCGCGACGCTTCCCTCAAATTGAAATTGTCCATTCGTCGCGGCAATTGCCGCCCCACGACAATACCGATCGCGCCATGAATCGCTGTCATGAAGAGAGACCATAAACTCACGCAACAGCAATTGACCTCGCGACGACTCCCAAGCGACTCGCGCAACCGAGACATCGCGGTCTCGCAAAAGCCGTCCGACGAGTTCGCGATCTCCGCTTCGCCCCAGCGACCAGGCGAGTCGAGCGCGCACCGCTGAATTCCTCGATTTGTTTGCGAGAATTGCCGTTTCGCTCGACACCGACCCCCACAACTCGGTGACAATCTCGATCGCCCTAACGCGATCGGCCACGGGGAGCGATTCGTCGACAATCGCCGCTTCTATACCCCCCTGCCCTAGCTCGCGTGCGGCCGGAATCCATTGCGCTCGAGACCACGCACTCAAGGGCTGGTCTGCACGGAACACGGAAAGCAGCTTGGTGTGTGCTTCCCCGTCAGTCACGTCGGCTTCCGTCGCGTCACGCGCGACGGGCTGCTCGCCTTCACCCGCGTAGTAGATTCGGTAGACGCTCCCCTGCGTGCGGCGTCCTCCCATCGCCACGAACAGGTCGCCCCGCGGGCCAATTTCCAAATCAACCGGCGCAAAACCGCTCGAGCCGCGCGATTGCAGGAACACTTCGGGCTGGCTCGTGAAGGTGCTACCCGACGGCGTGAGCGGCAGAAAGTAAACGCGGCCGAAGGTCCATTCGGCGCTGAACAGTCCGCCGCGATAGCGCTGGGGAAATGCGCGATGTCGGCAGCAGACGAGGCCTGTCGGCGATCCGCGGCCCAACTCGGCGGCGCGCGGCACGTTGTCTGCCCATGAGGCCGGCCGACTCCAACTGGCCACGTGCCCGCCCGAGAGCCAACCATGCTCGCGGCCAATCGCCACGTCGAACAACCGCGTCGGCGCGTACCAGGGCAAATGATGATCGCGCTCGCCATCACTGTCGACGGTGAACAACTGCCCGCTGGGTGAAAAGGCAATGTCGTACGGATTACGAAAACCGTGGGCGAGGACTTGCGTTTCCTTCCCATCGCGCGAGATGCGCAGGATGGCGCCCGAGCGCGGTTCACGCACGGGTGAGTGCTTGGCGGTGATGTGTGCGGCGCTCACGCCCGCGTCGTTACCGCAGACGACGTAGAACCAGCCGTCGGGGCCGCGGAGAATCGCGTGCGCGCCGTGTTCTCCGCCGCGGAGCTTGGCCCAGGACTCGGGCGGACCGTCGGCGTGGCCATTACTATCAGCGTCGCGTAGTCGGCCGAGCAGGCCATCGCCGGTGAAGAGCAAGTCGCTGCCATCGAAGAGGAGCCCTTGCGCGCCCGAAGCCGGAAGTGTCGAAAACAGATCTGCGCCGTCGGCGCGTCCATCGCCGTCGTCGTCGAAGAGCGTCTTGATGTAACCTGGCCCGGCAACGACCACGTGCCCCAACGCGTCGAGCGTCATGGCGAAGATGTCGTGGGCCAACTCGTCGCCGGCGTAAAGCTCGATGCGAAAGCCGGGCGGCAGTTCGAAATCGGCCGAGACGTCGACGGCAGCCCGCACGGCGGCCGGCGCTTCTTCCGCAACGGTATGTAATGCGGACAGTGCTGCCAGAATCAGGAACGCCGCACGAGCAAGCCTGGCCATCGGCTCACTCAATCGCCGCGCAAAATTGAAGGCGGGCACGCTCATCCGCTAGCGGCCCGGCGCGATCTTGACGCCGGCGGCCGGCGGAGCGGGCGCAGGGGGAGCAGGTGGCTGCGGCGCCGCGGGCGCGGCTGCATCCGCTGGCGCGGCATCCTTGGGCTGCGCGGCCAACCACTCGTTCCATTTCTTGAACGCGGCTTCGCGCTTGGCGGGGGTGCTGAAGCCGGCCGTCATCGGTTGAAAGACCATCTGCGGGTTCTTCTGCAAATGTTCAAACCCGAATGCTCCCAGATCCTGGCCGGTCACATGCACGGCGACGGCGAGGGCCACGTCGCGCAGCTCGGTGCGGACTTCCTTGTTGTTGATGCTCAGCGAGCCAAGCAAGTTCTCATCCGTCAATAGCGGGGTGACAACCGCCATGTCGGCGCGGCTGCCGAACTTGCCGATCAACAACAAGGCGTACTGCGCGATATGCGGCTGAGCACCGCCATCGCGGAGCATGGCCAAGGCCGGGGCGAGCCCTTCGCGGAGGTCGAACTGTAGGGCCAGCATGAAATTCTGATAAGCGTTGGGGGAGCCTGACGGCTTGGCGATCCAGGCGCCGATCAGCTTTTTGATCGGCACGGCCTGCTCCGCGTCGCGCATGGCCCCCTGCACCGATTGCTGGTAGCTGAAGGTGTGCAGGTAGGAGATCATCTGATCGCTGACGGTCACGTCGGGATGCGTGGAGACGAAGAACAGTGCCGCCACGCTCCCCAGCGAGATTTGCCCTCGCTGCGCGTGGTTGCCGCCGAAGGCCCGTTGTTGCAACTGCTCGCAACGGGCTTGCATGAGTGGGCCCACCTGGTCGGGCGCGGCCGCCTGGGCTTCCAACAAGTCGGACTCGGAGCGCTGCATCTCGACGAACAGCTCGCGGGTCGTGGCGCTATTGCCGACGAGCTGCTGGTACCGTTCCCAGCCGGGGAGATCGTGTTGTTGCTTGCCGTCGCGATCGGCGGCGAACGCTTCGATGCGCGACTTGAGGTCGAGGTCGAGCACGATCGCCAACACGCGCCGGCAGCGCGTCCGCACTTCGGCATCGTCGGACTTCAGGCCCACGAGCAGCGCGGCTTTGGCGGGCAGACCAAGGCGGGCCAGCCGCAGCGTCGCGCGTTGGCGAGCTTCGAACGATTCGTCCCCCAATTGACGCACCAGGTCGGTGGCTTCGCGGGTTGCTTGTTCGTGGTCGATCTTGGCGTCGGCGGCGGTGGTTCGCGGGCCCGCCACGGCAATGATCCCGATCGACAGCATCGCCAGGAGGCATAACCTGGCGACGGGCCACCGCGTGCCGAGCATTCGAGCGACCATGCGTAGATTCCTCGGGATGTGGTCAACGAGGCGCGAGGGGCGCCAGCGTGGCCAACATCGATTGTACGCGCCACCGGCAAAGGGCGTCTAGCAACTATTGGACCAGTAAATCGAAACCGGGGCGCAGCATCCCGTGCGGTACGATCGCTAGAATCGCCACTTGCCGCTGGTGCTCGCTAGCAGTTCCCTCTCCGCACTACACAAAATCCAGCCCGCCGCTGGTCGTCGTGTCATCCATGAATCAACCCAAATCGCCGGCCATCGCCGTTCGTGGGCTAGCCAAGACCTTTGGCGCCGGCGAAACCCGCGTCGACGCTTTGCGCGGCATCGATCTCGAAGTGCCGCGAGGACAGTTCGTCGCCGTGATGGGGCCCTCGGGATCGGGCAAGAGCACGCTGCTGCATTTGATCGGCGGGCTGGACCACGCCACGGCCGGTTCGGTGTCGATCGGGGGTGAAGATTGCAGTCGGCTCGACGACGACGCGCTGGCCCTGGTGCGGCGGCGGCAGATCGGCTTCGTTTTCCAAAGCTTCAACCTGCTCGACGTGCTTACGGCAATAGAGAACGTCGCATTGCCGCTGGTGATCGACGGCACGAACCAGGCCGCAGCCAATCAGCGGGCCGAAGCGGCGCTTGTGTCGGTCGGCATTGCCCATCGTGCCCGCCATCGACCAAGCGAACTCTCGGGGGGTGAGCAACAGCGCGTGGCCATGGCCCGGGCGCTGGTCACCGATCCCCTGGTGCTGCTGGCCGATGAACCGACGGGCAATCTCGACACCACGCATGGCGACCAGGTGATGCAGCTCTTGCGGCGACTGGTCGACGAGCGTGGCCAGACGATCTTCATGGTTACTCACGATCCGAGCCACGCCGCAGTGGCCGATCGCTTGATTCTGCTGCGCGACGGGCTCGTGGTCGACGAACAACACCTGACGCACGACGGCCCGGCGCGGCAGGCGTTGCTCGCTCAGGGAGCTGCGCCGCGATGAGGCTCACTCGCTACTCACTTCGCGAGCTGCGGCTGCGGCCGGGACGCACCGTGCTCACCCTGCTGGGGATCGCGTTTGGTGTGGCCGCGGTGCTGGCCATCGCGCTGGTGATCGACACCACGCGTCGGGCCTACCGCGAAATGCACGAGACGATCGCCGGACGCGCCGCGCTCGAGGTCGTCGCCGAGGGGTTCGGGAGTTTCAAACCGCATGTTATTGACGCGCTGCGAGGGTTGCCCGGCGTTGCCAAAGTTGTGCCTGTGGTGCAAGCGCACACGGCGCTGGCCAGCCCCAAGGGGGTGGTCGGCCTGGTGCTGATGGGGATCGACCCCGCGCAGGATAGCGCGTCACGGCACTATGCCTTTCGCGCCGGGCGGCAAGTCGCGGCTGGCGACGAGGTCGTGCTGGAAGCCGGTTTCGCGCGCAACTACGGACTCGAACTGGGCAAACCGGTGCGGCTGCTCACGCCGGCGGGCACGGCGACGCTGACGCTGGTCGGCCTGTTGGCCCCCGAAGGGCCAGCCGGCATCGTCGGCGGGCATATCGCTTTTGTGCCTCTCGAAACGGCGCAGCGACTGCTGAACATCAAGGGGGACGTAAACAGCCTGGAGTTAGTGCTTCAGGAAGGAGCCACGACCAGCGACGTTAAGGATGCGGTGCGCCGGGCCCTGTCGCCGGGGCTCGTGGTGCAAGAGCCCGCCTCGCGCGGCGCGTTGTCGGGGCATAGCATGCTCAGCACCGAGCAGGCACTGGCGGCGATGAGCGCCGTCTCGCTCGTCGCGGGCGCGTTCGTGATCCTCAACACCTTTCTGATGAGCCTTGGCGAGCGCCAGCGGCAACTGGCGATTCTGCGTGCGCTCGGAGCCACGCGCCGACAAGTCACCCGGATGTTGGTCGGCGAAGCGGCGGTGCTGGGCGTCGTCGGCACGGCGCTGGGCATTGCACTCGGCTTGGTGGCTTCGGTCGGCATGACCCGCGCGATGGAACGCCTGCAAGGCACACCGCTGCCGTCGCTGCGCTTCGTGACCGGGCCGTTTCTGCTGGCCGCCTTGATCGGGCCGGGCATGGCAGTGGCCGCGACCTACGTCCCCGCCCGGCTGGCTGCGCGGCGCAATCTGCTAACAGGCCTGTTCGAAGAGCTACGCGGCACCGAGCCCCCGCTGCATCGCTGGCCGAGCGTGCTGGGCCTGCTAATCGTGTTGGCCGATGTCGGTTTGTTGGTGCCAATTCTGTCTCGCTGGTTCGATTCATCTACGATCACCGCGCTACTGCCCGTCTGCATGGCCGGCTTTCTCGTGGGGGCCATGCTGATGATGCCCCTGGTGGTCGGGCCGCTGTTGGCGCTCGTTACCCCGCTCGTGCGGCCGATATTGGGGATCGAAGGGCACTTGGCCGTCGGGCAGTTGCGCCGCCGGCCGACACGCACATCGCTGACCGTCGGCGTGCTGTTCATCGCGCTGGTGGTGACGATCGCGATGGGAACGTCGCTACTCAATAATATCCGCGACATCGGTCGCTGGACCGAGCGCACGATCACGGCCGACTACCTGGTGCGCAGCGTGATGCCCGACACCGGTGTGATCGCCGCGGCGGCTCTGCCCGAGCGGCTGGCCGAACAGCTCGCGGCGCTCGACGGCGTACGGCGGATCGACAGCCTGAACTTTGTGCCGGTGCGCGTCGGCGGCGAGGCGGTGCTGCTGTTGGCCCGCTCGCACGATCCTGGCCGGCCGCTGGCGTTCGACCTGGTCGAAGGCAATGCCGAAACCTTGCGCGAGCAACTCGCAGCCGGCGAGGCAGTTGTCGGCACGATGATGGCGCAGCGGATGAAGCTCGCGCCGGGGAGCAGCTTCTCGCTCGACACGCGCAACGGACCGCTGGCGATCAAGGTCGCGGCGGTCATCAGCGAGTACACCGTTGGCGGCATGGCCTTTTATATGGAGCGCGACGCGGCCCGGCGGCTGTTGAACTTCCGCGGCGTCGACGTCTACATGGTGGCCGCCCGCGATGGCCAGGCAGCGGCCATCGAGCCGCGGCTCGCGCAGTTCTGCCGCGACGAGCAACTGCTGCTCCAGTCGCAGCAGGACTTTCGCGACTGGATCAACCAGATGATGGCCGGCGTGCTGGCCTCGATGTGGCTGCTGATGGCGCTGGTGTTCGTGGTCGCCAGCCTGGGTGTGGTCAACACGCTGACGATGAACGCCCTGGAACGGACGCGCGACTTCGGCGTGCTGCGAGCGATCGGCATGCTGCGCCGCCAGGTTCGCAAGATGGTGCTCGGCCAGGCGGTCACCTTGGCTGCCGCAAGCGTGGTGCCAGGCGTGGCAGTCGGCTGCGCGCTGGCCTGGCTGATGAACGTGAGCACCAAGGCGATCCTGGGTCGGCAGGTCCCCTTCTCGATCGACGTGCCGTTCGTGATCGGCTGCGCGGCGGCCGCGGTACTGGTGTCGCTGTTGGCGGCGCTGTTGCCGGCCAGGCGGATGGCCCGGCTGCCACTGGTGCGGGCGTTGAAGTACGAGTAGCGAGAGACGGGCTACAGACTTCAGACTTCAGGCTTCAGGCTTCAGAATGAAGGACGACCTGCAGGCCGGTGCCCTCAAGCGTCAAACCCCACGCCTCACCCCCTCCTCTACAAAGTGTTCCGGGAATTTGCGTCCGGGTGCGTCCGGGTGTTTTGATACTGCACCCGAACTCGAATAGGCGGCACAACTTGGGGCGAGGGGGCCTCGCGGCATTTTGCGTCCGGGTGATCGTCCGGGTTGCGTCCGGGCGGCCATTTTGCGTCCGGGTGTGCTTGCTATGGGACCCGTACTCGACCGGGTGGCACAGCAAGGGGCCGGCGATGGACCGGCATCTGCCATACCTGAGGATTGTAGCCTGAAGCCTGTCGCCTGTTCGCGGTCGTGGTCGTGCACGGCGCGACGGTCACGGTGTCGAGCGTGGCGCCGGCTGCCGATACCACGACCGCGGTGCTCGGGCAGGCATCCTTCTTGATGCTCGTGCTCGGCCTGGTGTGGCGCTTCGGCGCGAAGATTGTGAGACGGCGGGAAAGGGCGTGGGCCGGGGGAGGCACTTTCGACGCGCGAGGCAACGGGTTAGGAGTCGGTTACGATAATGCCGCGTCCCCAGGGAGCAGTCCGCCCATGTCCGAAGAAGACGATTCCCAGCGCGAGAAACACTGGTGCAACGAGCAGGGCCAAATAGTCGCCCGTTACTTGCTCAGCCAGAAGGTCGAGCACGGGCGCATCGGTGAATGGCCCGCCTGGCATATTGCGCCATATGTTTCGATCTGGGCCATCGAAAGTCTGGTCACGCCCGGGGCGATTGGCTGGTGGGTGATTAGCGGTGATCTCCCCACGGATTATCTCTCCGCGGCCGACGTCGAGCCTCCTCAACATCCAAGGAAGGCCTTGCGATTGATTGCGACGCGATGGCTCGCCGCCGTCGATGCGTGGAACCAGGGACGCGAGTACGAAGGGTTTCAAATTGCGGGGAATGTGCAAAACAAGACCCTAGCGCCGCTGTTGAAATCGCGCGCGAATCTATTAGCCGAATGGGCTGACGATGATGGACTTTGGGAGGATGCACAAGAGGAGTAGCGCCAGAGGTAGAAGAAGAGACGGGTCGATATGAGTGACACCACTAGTCACTTGAGATTGGACTTGTTTCGCCAACTTGATGCTGCGGGGTATGATGCACATGGCAGGCGCACAACCCGAACGCTTCACTGACAATCGCTCGTCGCGTTCCTTTGGTGACGGCCGATACATCGTTAGCGGAATTATGCTTAGTCATGCCCGGACGCCTTCAGAGAGACTTTCGCTTTGGAAACCTCGCCGAGCAACTCGGAGTGCTCTTGCTCAAAGGGGTCGCAGCGGTTGCCGACGTGCCACGGCCCGAAGATATAGGGCTGGATGCAATCGCAACGCTTCTTCGCCCTTGTGACGACGACAACTATTACGCCGAGGACTCTTTTGTCGTCCAGCTTAAGTCTGTATCCAAGAAGTGTATCAAGTACGAGGGACACGAGTTGCAATGGCTGATCGGGCAGTCGCAGCCCATGTTTATTGGATTAGTTTCACTGGCTAACTCCGAAATCTCTCTATACCCGACGATTCATGTCAATCATGCAGTTTTGGCACTGCATGCGAAGTGGGTCACTATCAGGTTCGGTATTTCTGATATTCCGGCATTCTTCATGGGCCACAAGTGGACCCCATGGAAGGGTGAAGTCAATGACGGTGCAACTGTGTGGCTGGGCGAACCTTTGCTCAAATGGAATGTCGCCGACATTACACAACGAAGCTGGGTCATCAAGACGTATTCTATTCTGAAACGATTTCTGACTCTTGCGCGCCGCGAAATCGGGCTCCTCGGACTGGGCCAATGCTCGGTGCTCGACTGGTCCACTAACGACTACGATTCCATCGCTGCACAGGCTGGAATGATGATGGGCGGACGAGGCGATCTTGAGTCAATCGCTCAGCAATGTGCGCCATATCTTCACGCGATCATGCTTCGTGCTGTTACAACCTGCGACAGCTCGGCGAATGAGCTATTGCTTTCATTGATTACTATTGCCGACTCGCTACGGAAAATGGGGACGGAAGTTGATCCGGAAAACTTGTTTGGCAGGTTCTTTGCTGCTATCCAGCCGCGCAGCTCCTCTGAAACTGACGCCGCGCCATAGCGGGGCATTGCTCGCGGCCACGACGTTGCAGTTGAAGTAATGGCGATTCGAATACCTGTGTACCGGCATGCAACCCCTTGCGAGTGAACTCGCCGCAGCTTATCGACCCGCGTCGACGCGGGAAGTTCGCTCGTGGTCGTTTGGCGCGCTGAAGTTGCCGCGGGTACGTCGTCAGACTGGGCGCGACGAAGCGGAACATAGTGTCGCGAATTCCACGAATGACTTCGCTGCCGCTCACGGTACGCTCGACGATCAGTCCATCTTCGGGCCGAAGCACGACGATCGCTGCGCGTGCGGCAAGTACGAAGGCGCTCGGCATCACGGCACGATCTGCGATCGCTGCGGCGTCAAAGTCACCTCGTCGTCGTCACGGCGCGAGCGGTTTGCCCACATTGAGTTGGGTGTGGCCGTGCCGCATCCGTTTGCAGTGACCGATGAGACGCTCGAGGCTTTCCCGGTGCTGCCGGCGGCGTTCGTTGAAGCGGCGCGCGGGGTCGAACTTGCCCGTGTTTATGACCGATTGCTTGGCGCCGCGGGGACAGGCAACGCAGTCGACCTTCGGGTGATCATCGCCGAGGTGTGCAGCCTGATATTGCCGGCGCTCGTGTCGGCGCACGAGTGGAATCTGCGCGATGCGGAAACGATCGCCCGCGGGCTTGCGCTCGTCGGCGTTGACGAGACGCCAGCTATTTGACGGCGCGAATGAACGGCCCCGGCAGGGCGGTGTGTCGCGGGGAACATGTACCCAGGGCTGCTGCGCCGAGTACGGCTACGCGCGCCCTGGGCTGGTTGAACCGACCCTTCAGGCCGGAATTCATGTCGCCGCTGCGCGGCTGGGCGCGCTTTGCAATCGGCGATCCGGGGGCTTACGCCGCCCGGCTACATGCTTCCGCCGCTACGCGGCTAATGCGCGTGTTCGCACGACGGGACCAGGGGCTGCGCCACCTGGATATTGACGGTCACGGCGTTGCCGTTGAGCAGTGTGTGACGAGGGCGACGTCAACCGCCCCTCGCTGCGCTTCGGGCTAGTGTGGGCGCGCGACGTCGCGCGCGGTTGTGGGCCCCCAGGGGGACAGGAGTCCTTCCGGTCATGCGCTGTGCGGCAGTGGCTCCTCGAGCGCCGGAAACGACTCCAGTCCTCGCACTGCTTGTTCGTCGTCGGCGCACGTCGTCAGGTAAGTGCGATACGTTTTCGCGCCGACTCCAAGACAGTGGCACACTCCGGATGCATTCTCCTTCGTGTCGTCGTGACGTTGTGGTGAATCGAACGTCGCGCGCGGTTGTGGGCCCCCAGGGGGACAGGAGTCCTTCCGGTCGGCGCGAGAACCGTGATCGATCTCCGACGCCGGAACGACTCCAGTCCCCGCACTGCTGGACAAGCCAGCAGTGGCACCCGGTGGCGTCGCTCAGAACTGAAAACCACAATTCAGATAGCAGCCCATCAGCGTGAAGTTGCTCGGGGTGTGCCGCATGCTGCTGGTCGACAGCGAGCCGATATCAAGCGGCAGCACGTTGGTGCTCGTCTCGTAGGTCGAGAACGGATTGATGAACACGGCCGCCCGGAAGCCCGATTCGATGCGGAGGATCGAACCGCTGCCCATCGTCCACGCGTAGCCCAGACCGAGCTTGGCATCGGTGGCATAGACAACCTGCGACACGCCCCGGCTGGTGATGGCCTCGCGATCGACGGCGTTATCGAACACTCCCTCGAACGAGTATTGGGCGGGCTGCATCCAACCGCCGTACAGCGCGCCGGTCAACTGCCCCACGCAATTGAAGCCCCACGGCAGATTGAACATCGACGCCAGGCCGAGGCGCGGACCAATACCGGAATAGGACGACGTGTTATTCAGCGAGACATACTGCAGCGTCGGGTCCGGGATGGCAATGACCGGCGGCACGGGGTTGATGTTCGGATCGTTGAAGAACTTCGAGATCAATTGCTCGCGTAGCCTGACGAAGCTCACGCCCGCCAGCAGCCGCACCTGCGTGCGCCTGCCGAGATTGACCCATTGGCCGGCGTCGAGATTCACCTGATCGTAGTCGAAGGCGACGCGCCCTTCGGCCGCTTTGAGGTGGAACACGCCGACCTCGTTGGCCCCTTCGGACATCGACGGCCCGGTCTGGTTGAACGGTGAGATCCATTGCGTCGCCCGGTCGGCGACTGCCACGTAGGCGGTGTCTCCCGTGCGCAAGCGATCCCAGTTCACCTGCAGGTCGTTGCCCGAGCCGGCGAATGCGTATCGCGCGCCGACCGTGAAGCCGGGCTGCAATTGCGGATCCAACGACTGCACGGCCCACTGGGGATTCTGAATCGGCAGGAACGTGGTGATGGTCGCGTAGCCGAGGTTGTCGGCGCCGGGCTTGAGATAGAGCAGCCCCCCATAGACCTCCAAGCCAGGATTCAGATTGGGAATGAAGACTGCCAAGGGCGCGCCGCCGCAGCCGCGCGTGGCACAGCTTGTCGGCAGGTCGCAGCAATCGTCGGCAAAGCAGTCGTCGGCACTGTTCGGCAGGATTTCCGTCTCGGGAAGAATTTCAACGAGTTGATCGGGTGCAATTGGTTCCTGGGCAGTTTCCTCGGCGGCAGTCGGCTCGGGAATTGAAGCGGGCTCAGACGACCGCACCAGGGCGGGCGCCATCACCAGGAGTGCGGCGTTGCAGAGTACGGCGCAGAGGATCGACTTAGGAAGGCGATTCATGGGAACAGGCCACAGTTAACTGATGACAGACAAGAGGCCAGCAGCGGCACTTCAGACAAAAATCAATCGGCCAGCGGCGGCCGCAAACTCCACGCAATCGACAGACTTGCCGAAGAGTGCGCGAATTTAGGGAAACTCGGCGCGATCGCGGGAATCCCTGGCAAGCCAGGCAAGGCGCGGGGCGATGTTGCGGGGGGCAATTCAACGACCGGTGCGTTCGGCCAAGAGCCGCAGCTCCAGGCGCTTGATTTCGCGCATCATGGAATTGCGCACCCAGACGAGGTAGTACCAGAGCTTGAGAATCGCCACGATGATCATCGACGTCAGAAACAAGGTCGCGTAGCCGATCCACGACTGCACGTCGTCGACCGTGAAAAATCGCAATGCCGAGAAGACCGCCATGCCGAGAAAGACCACGGTATAGAGGGCTGGAAACACCTGTAGAAAAAGCGATTGCCCGCGGGTCATGTCGGCCAGCACGCTGCCGAGGGTGTCGACTTCGGGGTCGCTGCCGTCGAGTTGTTGGAGGGCCGCGATGATTTTGTCTTCGTTTGCGTTCATGGTTCCACCTTCTTGAGAAAGTTTCGCAAATGTTGTCTGGCGTGAAATAAGCGGGATTTCACGGTGCCGGCCGCAATGCCCAAGGCCGTGGCGATTTGCTCGATGCTAAAATCTTCGACGTAACGCAATTCGAGAATCGCTTGTTGTTCGGCGGGCAGGCGGCGCAGCGCCGTGCGCACGGCGTCGGTCGTGTCCGACCGGGCAGTGGCGTCCGCTTCGCTGGTTCGTTCGCCATGCGCGCTTGATTGGGCCTGCTCGATTTGCGCATGCTCGAAGTGTGCTTGCTCAACTTGTCGGCGACGCTGTTGCTTGTGGACCCAGCGGGCGCAGCGCCGCGTGACAATGCGATACGCCCAAGGGCCGAAGCGCGCGGGGTCGTCGAGTTGGTGCAGTCCACGGCAGATCTCCAACCAGGCTTCTTGCAGGACGTCGAGCGCGGCGTCTTCGGTACCGGTGGTGCGGCGTGCATGTCGCAATAGTCGCTCATACCACATCCGCACCAATAGGCCGATCGCGTCGCGCTGGCCGGCTTGTGCCCGCAGGACTAACAACTCCGTCAGTACCTGGTGGGCGTGCTGGGTCATGGTCTCTACACCATAAGTGCCGCGCAGCCACGCCGCGGTTCAACGATTTCGCAAGTGCCGGTGCGGAAGAGGTTTCTGGCGAGAGACCAGCGACAACCGCGCCCTGATCACTCCGCCTCTTCCCACACCGTGTGATAGGCACCAAGGTTCTCGAAGTACTCGAGCAGCGCCGCGTAGAACGGATGACCGCCGAGGGTCGAGCTGTCGCCGACGACGATCAACTTGCGGCGGGCCCGCGTGAGCGCGACGTTCATGCGCCGGGTGTCGGCCAGGAAGCCGATTTCGCCCTCGCGGTTCGAGCGGACGAGCGAGATGACGACCGCTTCTTTCTCACGCCCTTGAAAGCCGTCGACGGTGTCGATCTCGACGGCGCGATCGGGGGCGTACTCGCGCAGCCAGCGAACCTGCGCGGCATACGGGGCGATCACGGCGATATCGGCCGCGGGCACACCGGCTGCGAGCAACTGCGAAACCTTGGTGAGCACGAGCCGCCCTTCCGAGGGATTGCGCCGGCTGAGGCCATCGGGCTCGAGCTCTTCGTCGTAGTCGGCGCCGGCCGTGTCGATGAACGTCAGCGGTTCGTCGGTTAGCGGAGCGGAGGTGACCTGCGGCAAGTTGGCCAGGCAATGGCCGCGCACGCTCTCGTGGGCCACGAGCGTGTCGCGATAAAACTGGGCCGAGGAGAAGCGCATGATCCAATCGTGCATGCGGTACTGCACTTCGAGCTGCCGCGTGATGCTGTCGCCGTAGTTGTCGACCAGCCGCTCGAGCATGCTGCGGGCGTAGCCTTCGCGGGCGGCTTCGGTCGAGATGACCGTCGGCGGCAACTGGCAGTGGTCGCCGGCCAACAGCACGCGGTCGCCGCGCTGCAGCGGCACCCAGCAGGCCGATTCGGTGCATTGGCACGCTTCGTCGATCACCACCCAATCGAACTCGCGCTCGCCGAGCACGTCGTCGTCGATCGACGTGGTCGAACAAATGACGTCGGCGCTGTCGAGCACGTGATTGACCGCGCGGCGCTCGAATTGCCGGGCTTCGATCTTGAGCTGCCGGGCTTCGCGACGCCATTGCTGCTTGGCGCCATAGGCCCGCTTGGCACGCGAAAACTTGTCGGCCTTGCGATACAGCTCTTCGGCCTGACGCAGCAGATCCTTAACGCGGCGCATGTCGTCGTGCGCTTCGACCAGGGCATCGAGCGTGTGCGTGCGCAACTCGTCTTTGACGCGGGCGGGATGCCCGACGCGGACGGCGCGCAAGCCGCGCGCGAGCAGCCGCTCCAGTAGATTGTCGACGGCTGTGTTGCTGGGGGCGCAGGCGAGGACTTTTTCGCCGCGGAGCATGGCCTGATGGATGAAGGCCGCGACCGAGGTGGTTTTGCCCGTGCCAGGCGGGCCGTGAATGATGGCGATGTCTTCGGCCGAGTGCGCAAATTCGATCGCCGCGCGCTGCGAGTCGTTGAGGCCATCGGAATTGATCAACGGACGCGTGGCGCCAAAGCGGGGCGTGCGCCGCTTGCCCAGGGCGCTGTCGAGATCGCCCAGGATGATCTGCCGCAGCTCGCGCAAGCGGCCGCGGGCTTCGGCCACGGCGGCCAGGGCCACGCGCTCGCGGCTGCGCGAGACTTCGTCGGCCGCCAGATCGAGATCGAACAGCTTGCCCGAGACCCAGGTGTCGACAGCGACCTGGATCGAATTGACGTTTCGCGCGCTGACGACCCCGCTCTGCGGCTCTTCATCGTCGTCGTCGAGCGGCGTGATGACGACCGGCGCGCCTACGCGCAGCCGGTTCCAAGGCAAGTTCAACGTGCGGTTGCGCTTGACGAACGTGAACAGGTAACGCCCGCCGAGACCGGTTTGATGATCGTCGATCGCCAGATCGATGATCGTCTCGCCGCTGCGTTCGGCATTCTGCCGGGTGCGCTGTTGCTGGCGCAGGGCGAGCTGCTGGAGCTCGGCGGCGGCTTCCATTTCGAGCCAGCGAGCGAAGCGTTGGAAGTAATTCTCGGTTGAGATAACTGGGTCTCCGGATGCCGCGCGCGGGGGCAGCAATCGAGCAATCCGCTAATCAATCAGCGGTTGCGTCATTCGCAGGTAGCCGAACAGGTCGCGCAGTTGTTGGTCGGTGTAGTCGCGGAGCAGGCCCTCGGGCATGATCGATTGCGGTGTGGGGAGCATCTCACCGTCGATGTCGTCGCGCGCGATCGCGACGAGCGTTCCTTCCGGGGAACGGAGCGTGACGGTTTGCGAATCCTGCTCGGCCAGCGTGCCGGTGACCGCGCGACCATCCTGCGTAACGACCGTGTAAGTAGTGTAGCCTTCGCGGATTTCGGCGCTGGGATTGACGATCGACAGCAGCATCGTCTGGAGGTCGTCGCGCTTGAACGTGGTGAGATCAGGCCCGACCTTGGCCCCTTCGCTGAACAAGGTGTGGCATTTGCCGCACTGGTTCATGAAGAGCTGCTTGCCGGCCTTGGGCTGGCCAACTTCGGCGGGCAAGATGCCGGCGATGCGGGCGATCTCCTGTTTCAGTTCGTCGCTAGTGGCCGGCTTGAGATCGGGCCAGTGCTTGGCGACCAACTGCGTGACGGCGGGCGCGGAGAAGAGCGTGAGCCGCTGGACGACGTCGACGGGGATCCAGGCTTTGTCGAACGGCGCGGTATTTGGTTGAGCAGTACTTGCTTGAGCAGAATCGACGGCGCTTAGCAAGGCTTGCGCGAATGCCAGTCGGCTGGCCAACAGCGCGGCGGCCGCGGCGCGGACGTCGTCGGTCATGTGCGGGAAAGCGGAGAGCACCGCCGGCGGGATGCGTGCGTCGTCGTAGCGTGCGAGTGCCTGGAGTGCCGCGGTTTGCAGGGCGCCGTCGGCGGATTTTGTGGCGAGCTCCAGTAGCGCCGGCACGGCGCGCGGCTGGTCGACTTCGCCCAAGACCTGCACGTATTGGAGTTGTTTCGATTTGTCGGCCTGCGGATCGGCGAGCGTTTGCAGGGCTTCGTCGACCGCGCTGGCGCGACCTTGCCTTAGCCCGATGACGATCGACGCGCCGGCGAACTTTTCGAGCGCCGTGGCCAGCTCGTCCGGCAGGTTCACCAGAGGCCGACCGGCGAAGGCGGCTTCGAAACCGGTCATCAGTTGCCGGGCGGCGTCGGCGTCGGGCGCGAGTTGCAGTAGCTGAGCACAAATGGCCAGATCGCTGCGGTTGCCCGTGGCGGCGAAGCGGCGCATCAACCGCTCGCTGAGGTGCCGCTTGACGAGAGGCACATTCCAGATCGCCGAGTCGCGGAACAGGTCGACGACCGCCGCGCGATTGGCAGTGACTTGCGCTTCGATCGCCCACCAGACCAACAGCGGCAGGCGCGGGTCATCGGCGGACACGTTGTCCAGAAGTGCGCGGACGATCGCCAGGCAATCGCGCGGGGGCAAGCGGCGGGCCGAGCAGGCCAATTGGCAGCGAACGTCGACATCGGTTTCTTGCTGGGCGAGTATTTCTAGCCGCGCGAGCACGGGGGGCGAGACCCGGCGGTCATCACCCAAGAGCCGCACGGTCCACGCGCGCACGTGCGGGTTGGCGTGATCGAGCGCGGCGAGCGCTGTCGATTCATCCAGCCCGCCGACGAGGTTCAGCGCCCAGAGCGATTCGAGCGCGAGCTGGTCGGAGCGCTCGAGAAGCTGTTGCCGCAGCAGCGGCGCAATTTGTGGGGTGGCCGCGGGCGCCGGGCTGGCCTCACGCCGATCGGCCAGCAAGCGGAGCGCGGTTTGACGGTGCCACTTGTCGGGATGCTTGAGGCGCGCGACCAGTTCGGGCGCGGTCAGCTTCGCGAGATCTTCAGCTTTGCGCGGCGTGGCATCGCGGGCCGTTAATCGGTAGACGCGTCCGGTGGTGCGGTCGATCTGCCCTTCGTGATTGCGATAGTGGTTGCACTGGGCGTCGTGCCAATCGGCAACGTAAAGCGCGCCGTCGGGCCCCTGCTTGATGTCGACCGGCATGAACTGCGCGTCGGAACTGTCCGCAGCAAAACCGATGTCGCGGGTTTTGAAGGTCGAACCGTCGGGCTCGACTTGCGACATCACCACGTGATGCAACAGCGGCGCGACGCCGAAGAGTTTTCCAAGGTACGCCGGCGGCAGCGCCGCGCCGTCATAGATTGCGAACGTGTGCGTGAAGCGCGGCACGTCGCCGTGGACCATCGCCGGGAAGTAACCAAAGGCGTACGGATTCGACAGCGGGCCGTGCTTTTGAAAGCCCTTCTGCAGGTAGGCCCCCTGCATGTAGTGAAAGCCGCGCGTGTTGCCGCCGTTGTGGCCGGAGAAGATGCGGCCGGCCGCGTCGATCTCGACACCAAAGGCGTTGCCGCCTCCTTCGGAGAAGACTTCGTAGCGGCGCGTCTCGGGTTGATAGCGCCAGATGAGTTGCCCCATCGAGTGGATCGGCTTGTCGGTAGTGCCAGGGCGCTTGACCGCGCCGGTGACCGTGCTCCCTTGTGCGCCGTAGAGCCAACCATCGGGGCCCCAGCACAAGCTGTTGGCGACGCTGTGGGTGTCTTCGAGGCCGAAGCCTTCGAGATGGACCTCGGGATCGCCATCGGGCACATCGTCGCCATCGCGATCGGCGTAGAAGAGCAGGTACGGCGGGTTGGTGACCCAGACGCCGCCGCGACCTCGGCAAACTGACGTGGCGATGTTCAGGCCGTCGACGAACGTTTTCTCCGAATCGAACTGGCCGTCGCCGTCGGTGTCTTCGTGGATGGTGATCTTGTCGGCGCCGCGCTCGTGATGCGGCGGCGCGAGCGGCACCTTGTCGTATTGCACGCGCCAGACGCTGTCGCGGCTCAAGAGCTTGAGCCCGGCCGGCTCGGGATACTGCAGGTACTGCACGACCCACAAGCGGCCGCGCTCATCGAAACTGAGATGGACCGGCTGACGCACGGCCGGTTCGCTCAATAGCAATTCGAAACGCAGATCGGCGGGGACGGTGTACTCGGCCGGTGAGTTCGCTGTGGTTGGCGCCGGCGCGTCGGCGGCATAAGCGAAGTTAGGAAGCAGTGCCAATAGCAACAGCTTGAGAACCCAGCTTGGGTGCCACTCAACACCGTTAACCTTTCGAATCGTGGGAAATGGGTGGCCCAGCCGCTTGTCGGCTGGGTCGCGAAGCGACAAGAAGCCTGCTGGCATCGACGCGGCTGACATGGGCCGCGCGGCATGAGTAGATTCTTGTGGCTGCGCCACCCGGCTGCCAGCAGCCGGGCCACCCCGATCAAGGGTAAACGGCGTTGGGTGCCACTGCTGGCTTGCCCAGCAGTGCGACGTTCGGCACTGCACTGCTAGACGAGCTAGCAGTGGCACCCAACGTCGGTTCAATTTCTGCTTTGAAACGACTCGCCGTCCAAGTGCCGACGGGCCGAGCTCTGTGCGGACGACCTTCGGCGTCATACTTCCCCGCCGTAGAGCACTTCGGGCTCGGACTTGCCGGGGGCCAGCAGCACCAGTCCACCGGCGGCATGGCGATTGACGTGCACGACGCAGTCGGGGGTACCGGCCGCGTGCCGGGCCAGAATCGCTTCGAGCGCTTGCACGGCCGCCACGGTCTCCCGCTCGGCTGACAGGTCGTTGTAGGAGAGCGTGCGGGCGGCGGCCAGGCGGGCATCGCGCTCCTGTGGCGGGCCACCAAACTCGACGGTCGCCAGCTCGCGCACGAAGCGTTCGAGCACTTCGATGCCGTAACCGCGCTGCGATCGTGCGCCCCACGGTTCGACGAAGGTACCGTTGTAATGGTTGTTCATCGTCGTCTTGAGGGTCGTGGGAGTGAGCCCTTCGATGGTGCACTCAACCCCGCGTTTGCGGCTGTGGCAGTTCCACACGCCGTTGTCGAAGCGGAACTGCACCTCCTGCTCGACGTAGCCGGGGAAATTGTCGGGCGTGACCCACGAAGTGTGGATATCGAAGGCAGCGTCGCGGCCGTCGGCGTACTCGTAGATCAGCCGCAGTTGGTTGGAGTCCCAGGTCACACCATCGGCTGGGCCGACGAGCCCTCGCTGCCCGGTGGCGCTGATGGCCTTAAGCCGGCCGCCGAAGGTGAAGTCGATCAGCTTGATGTAGTGGACCGCGACGTAGCTGCCGGGGTTGCGTCCTTTGATCCATTCGGCGAACTGGGCTCCGGAAATCTGCTTGGGCTCGAGCAGCGAACAGTAGCCGTGGTTGACGTGGCGGAGCTTGTCGTCGGCCACGAGCGTGCGCAGCTTTTTGTGGTCGGGGTCGAGCAGCTTGTGGTAGACGACTTTGGCCAGCACTTTTTTTTGCCGGGCGACGCGTTCCAGTTCGTCGAGCTCGGCCAGCGACAGGACCGAAGGCTTTTCGATCAGCACGTGCTTGCCGGCGGCCAGCGCCGCGCGGGCGATATCGAAGTGCCGATCGTCGGGAGTGGCGACGCAGACGAAATCGACCTTGCCCTCGGCCATCAAACCGCCGGAGTGGGCGCCGGTGTGGATCTCGAAATCGCCAACGCCTGGCGGGGCCGCGCGGCGATAGTTCTCGGCGCGCTTGCCGGTGCGGGTAGAGACGGCGGCCAACCGCGCGCGGCAGACGCCAAAGGCGGGATCGAAGATGCCCTGCAAGCCGGCCTGTTCGAAGAAGGGGCGATAGGTTTCGTCGAAGATCATGCCCAGGCCGGCCATGCCGGCGCGGAGCTCGCGCACGGGCTGCGTGCCGGGATTAGTTTGGACGGTGGGGGATGTGGGGTTGGCCATAACTGTCATGGTACCGAGCGGTGCGGGGCAGTGGCTAGTTCTGGCGTGCCGGGGTGATGAGTCGATCCTGAAAACGCTGAACGAGAGATCCGAACGGTGCCAGGAACCGATTCCAGCAATCCTTCACAAATTGTTGTGCCTCGATTGAATCGGTTCCTGGCACCGTTCGGGCTTACCGTCGAGCGTTGCGAACTTAGTCGCTCGCCTTCAGAATGGGCACATGCCTGCATCTGGCCCTAACGCCGCCGACTTGCCGCGGCCTGGCCGGAGAGGTTCGACGGCGCCGCCTGCGGGCGAGGTCACTCCCGAGGCGGTCGATTCTCCGAAGCTGCGTTGGCGACGACTTGCCTTGGCCGGGCTGATCGTAATCGCGACGCTGGCCGGCTATGGCCGCACGATCGATGGGCGGTTTCTGGGCTACGACGACGTCGACAACGTGCTGGAGAACCCGTATTTCAATCCGCCGAGCTGGCGGCATCTGGCCGAGTTCTGGCGCGAGCCGTACCGTGGCCTGTACATGCCGGTAACGTTCACGTGGTGGGGCATTGAAGCGCGACTAGCCTGGGATACGAGTGTCGCCGCGCGACACGAGCAATTGCCGGGCCGGATTCCCGTCGATCCGCGTGTGTTTCAAGTCGGCAGTCTGCTGTTGCACACCGTCAATGCGCTGCTGGTTTATGTATTGCTGATACGGCTGGTGCAAAGCGATGTGGCGGCGGCGGCCGGTGCGCTGTTGTTCTCGCTGCATCCGCTACAGGTCGAGAGTGTCGGCTGGATCGGCGCGAACACCGGGCTGTTGTCGACCTCGGCGGCGCTCGTGGCGCTGTTGAGTTTGCTGCGCTACTTCGACGCGCGGGCAGAACTGCCACGGGGGCCCGTAGGTCGACAGTACGAACGCGCTGCTAAGCCTAAGGGAGGACGACGCCAGGCAAGCGCGCCGCGCCGGCAGTTCGCGAGCATGCTGCGCCCCGGGGTGTGGTATGGCGTGGCGACGCTGGCCTTCGTCGTGGCGCTGTTGTCGAAACCGAGCGCCGCGGCGCTGCCATTGGTGGCCGGCGCGCTGGCGATCGGTTGGTTGAATGTGCCTTGGCGGCAAGTGGTGGCCACGCTGATTCCGTGGTTGGCGATTGCCGGCGTGATGGTCGTGTTAACGCGCGGCGAGCAAGGGGCGTCATACGTCACGTTGGCGCCGGGACCGTTCGAGCGGTTGCTCGTCGCTGGCGACGCGCTGGCGTTCTATCTCGGCAAGCTCGTTTGGCCGGCGTGGTTGGGGCCCGACTATGGACGGAGCCCCGCGTTTGTTGTCGAGCAGACGTGGCGATGGCTGCTGTGGTTAGCGCCGATCGCGGCGCTGGGTTTGTTGGCCGCATTCCCGGGTCGGCGGAAGTGGCTCGCGGCGGCGGCAATGTTCGTCTTCGCGCTGTCGCCCATGTTGGGGCTGATCCCGTTCGCGGGGCAGAATGCCTCGACAGTTGCCGATCGTTATGTCTATCTGGCGATGCTCGGTCCGGCGCTGGCCCTAGCTGCCTGGCTGGCGGGACGGAGTGGCTGGCAGTACCTCGCGCCAGTCGCGGTGGTCCTGACGGTTCTGGCGGTGCTCGGTTTTCGACAGTTGGCCGCCTGGCACGACGACGACGCTTGGACCGTGCGCACGCTCGAGGTCAATCCGCGAAGCTGCTTCGGGCTCGAAGCGCAGGCGTACGCACTCGAGCGGCAAGGCGCGCGCGACGAGGCATTGACCGCGCGACTGACGGCGCGCCGCGAAAACCCCAGGGCCGTGGAGCCCTGCTTCCGGCTGGCCGAAAGCTCGGAGAGGGTTGGCGATTGGCCACGAGCCGTGCAGTGCTACGGCGATGCTCTAGAGATTGCTCCCGACAATCGATTGATCCACGGCCATCTGGCAGTAGCACTCGCACAAGCGGGTGATGAGGCCGGCGCCGGGCGGCAGTTTCATCGCGCAGTCGATGGCCTGGATCGCGACCGCAATCTGTCGGCGCTCTGCACCACGCTCGGCTCTCGGTTGATGGAGCGCGGCAACGTTAAGCTGGCGCGCGAAGTGCTGAACGAGGCTCTGCGGTTGCGACCCCGCTCGGTCGAAGCGCTCAACACACTGGCCGTGCTTGAATTTCGTCAGCGTCGTCTGCCAGAGGCACTGGCATTTTGCGACGCGGCGCTGGCGATCGATCCCCAGAGCGCTGGCACCCGCGCCAATCGGGGCGTGTTTCTGGTCGCGGGAGGACAGATTGATAAAGGTCTGCGCGAACTGGTTCGCGCGGTCGAACTGGCGCCACGCGACGTCGCCACGCGGGAGACGCTGGCCGACGCGCTGTTGCGCAGCGGTCAGCCGGCCGCGGCGATCGAGCAGTATCGACAGGGCCTGCGATTGCAGGCCAACTGGTGGGAAGGCTGCCGCCGGCTGGGCTGGCTGCTTGCCACGCACCCCGACGATCGGCTGCGCAACGGTCGCGAGGCGCTCGAGTTGGCGACGCGCTACCGCGCTGCGAGCGGCGAGCGCGACGTGAGGGCGCTCGACCTGCTGGCCGCCGCCGAGGCCGAAGTGGGGAACTTCGACCAGGCCACGGCCACCGCACGCGAGGCCGTCGAGCGATGGAGAGCGGTCGATCCCTCGGGCACGGCGGTCGTCGCGGCCGAGCAGCAGCTCCAGCAGTATCAGCGGCAAATGGCCTGGCGTGAGCCGCCAATGTCGGGTCGTTAATCGCCCTATTCCAGCCGCCACTCCCCTGCCCTGCTCCGTCGGGCCACTTGCGTGGGTTGGCTGTCGCTTCGACAATGCCAGTCCGCCCGCGACCGACTTGGCGAACTCCGCCGCGTGGTTTGCCGGGAGTTTTGATCGCAGCGCGATGAATGAACCAACATAAGGGACCGTGGTCGGTCCATGCATTCTTTGCGCAGCGGTAAATGAGAAGGAATGTCGATGCTCGAGAAGCCCCGGGTGATTATCAGCGGATTCGGCGACGAAGCGGCCATTCACAAGACCGCCGTCGAGCAATACGCGGCGCTGGCCGCGCTGGGGCTCGAGTATTACAGCATCCGCTTTGTCGACGCCGGCGACGGCATCAAGAACGTGATGCAGCTCACCAAGAGCGAAATCCGCCAGCTCGCGCATCTCGAAGACGAGTACGGCCTGGGCGTGGCGTCGATCGGTTCGCCGATCGGCAAGGTCAAGCTGCTGGACGTCGAGGACGGGACCAAGAACCAGTTCGTCCCGTTCAAGAAGTACCTCGCCACGCAGGTGACCAAGGCGTGCGAGATCGCCCACGCTTTCGAGACGAAGCTGATCCGCGGCTTCTCGTTCTATCATCCGAAAGGGACCGATCCGCGCGAGCACTTGCAGCAGGCGGTCGATCAGTTGGGGCAGATCGCCGAGGTGTGCCACCGCTCGGACCTGACGTTCGGACTGGAAGTGGAGGCCAACCTGGTGGGTCAAACCGGGCCGTTGCTCGCTGAGATTTATCGCAAGGTGAATCATCCGGCGATGATGCTGATCTTCGACGGCGCGAACATCTTGTGCCAGGGCTACACGCCGGCCGAAGTGTTCGAGCAGTACCTGGCGATGAAACCGGGGATCGGCTGGTTGCACATCAAGGACTACGTGGCGACCAACCACGTGCCGCGCGCCGCGGGGAGCAAGCGCGGCAAAGTGGGGGGCCACGTCGACGAAGAAGCGATGCGCAACTTTGTGCCGGCCGACGTGGGGGAGAGCGGACACGCCGCGATTCTCAAGGATTTTGCCGGCGCGATTCCCGCGCTGGAGAAAAAGCTAAAGCGGCGTGGCATTCCCGGGGTATTTCTCGATCTCGAGCCGCACCTCAAAAAGGGTGGGCAGTTCGGCGGCTTCAGCGGACCCGACGGCATGGGTGTGGCTCTGCGCGGGCTGTGCCGAGTGTTGGACTTCGTTGGGCTCGATTACCACCTGACCGACTTCCACGATATCCAGACCGAGCGCGGGTATTGAGCGTTGGGCGTAGTCCGTGTTCTGAGGCTCAGCGACGGCCCTTCCGCAGCCCAAAAACGCCTTGCCAAATGGTTTAGTTAAAGATAAACTTACCATGGGAGTGTATCGCCAAATCGACGATGACTTAGTTGCGCAGGGCGTCTGGGGCGAGGTGCGCCATGCGATTCGCGCTAGCCCTCAATCAAGCGAAGGCTTTGGGCTTTGTGGCGTCAGCGGCGTCATCGA
>CAZBWM010000095.1:0-25970 GCA_964495375.1 uncultured Planctomycetaceae bacterium
AGCCAGCGGTGGGAGTCGAACCCACAACCCCCGCATTACGAATGCGGTGCTCTGCCAATTGAAGCTACGCTGGCGTGTCGGCGGCAGGTCTAAGCGGCTGAACTTGTTACGGTAAGAAATGGCCGCCGCGTCGTCAATCCCGTGGATATCCGGTGGGGGATAGGCCCATGAGGACCAAGCAAATTCCTGAAAGCGATCTACTGCTCCCCATATTCGAACACCCGCAAAGCTACCCGCGCGTTGGCTGGCACCGAAAAGCGGCCGGCGATCGACTTCGGCAAACTCTACCTCATCCCTCGTCGGTGGTGTTCGGCGCCCGGCTGTTTTTCGCGTGCTCGACGTGTGCCGCTGAGACCTTGGCACTGCAATCGGTCGCCTGGACAAATGCTCGAAAAAGCCCCTGGCATTCCGCGGGCGGCCCGCAAAATCGAGTGGGCCGTGTTAAGTGGCAAGGCGCCGATGCTTTGCGTGATCACTGGCCGCCGACCACTAACGACCAGTTAGGACGCAAAACAGCCGGTTTAGGACGATCTAGGACGCAAGCTTTTTCGATTTTGCGTCCTAAGGTCAAGTGCTGTCGTGGCAATGGATTACGTCTAATTCTTCCCGGCTTAGGACGGTTAGGACGCAAAATCCCGGAACACTTTATAGAAGGGTCGTAAGTCTTGAGTACCAAGGCTTCAGTCCGTGGGGAACCTGGCGTGAGCCGGAGCGCTCGCTACTCATTGGTAGAGTTTTCGCCGTTGCGACCGTTGCTTGCGACTCCCAAACCGCATGGCTAGGCTACGGTACACCCGCCAAACACCACGGCAACCGGCCTCGGCTTCGCGTACCAGGCCGCACGCTTGTGAGAGCCTCAGCCTGCCGACTTCGCTGCCACTCCGGGAAGACACCATTGAGTTCCACCACGTTCACACCCCGCGGAATTATCACACCTATGCTGCCGAATCTGGCCTCGACTATTCGACGCGCGCCGTGGGCAGCGGCCATCCTTCTGTTGGTTACATCCGGCCTGGCCGCTCGTGCCGACATCCTCGTCACTGACCGGCTGACCAGCGACATCCTGCGGTATACCACTGCGGGAGCGCCGTTGGGCTCGTTCATCGCGCCGGGGAACACGAAGCCCGATGGGCCGGTAGGTATCACGTTTGGCCCCGATGGATTCCTCTACGTTTCGAGCAGTAACAACAATCAGATCTTGCGCTACGATCGCAATGGTGTGTTCAAGGATGTGTTCGCGTCGGGCGGATCGTTGCATGGACCCGCGGATATTGAAGTCGGACCCGACGGCAACTTGTACGTCGCCAACTTCGACAACTTCTCGGGCACGTCGATCGAAGTCTTTGACCCTTGGGCAACCACACCGGCTCAGCGTTACGTCGGCACGTTTGCCTCGGCTTCGGCTTCGGTTCCGTTGAACGGCCCGACGTTCATCGAGTTCAATAAGAATGGACACCTTTTCGTCAGCGCCACGACAGAGGACAAAGTGCTCGAATTCAGCGCGGCGGGGAGCTACCTGGGGGTTTATGCGACGGGTGCAAATCTTGGCTACCCGGCCGGCCTGGCCTTCGACTCGAGCAATCGGCTGCTGGTGGCGAGCCTGCTGACGGGCCCGATTTTGCGCAACACGGGGACCGCAGGTAGTCCCTTGTCGGTATATATCCCCGGCACGCTCAACATCGATTTTCCATCCGACGTGCAGCTCGACTACAACGGCGACGTGCTCGTGACCCAACTCACCGGCGGCGGTGTTTACCGTTATCACGAGGACCCTGTCACGCATAAGATCACGACCACTGCGCTCACCCAGGGTGCCTTTCAGCCCGGGCAATTCACTTGGGTCCCCGAGCCCGGCGACGCCAACGGCGACCGGCGGGCGAATGGCGTCGATTACATCGCCTGGGCCGACCACTTCAATCAAACCGTACGGCTGGGGCCGGCCTCGGGAGATTTCAATTCGGACATGAAAGTCAACGGCCTGGACTACATTGTCTGGGCCGATCACTATACCGCGGTCGTCAGCGCCGCGGTGCCGCTGGCCGTGCCCGAGCCGACGACCGCGGCGTTGACCACCAGCGGGCTTGTGGCGCTGATCGTGGTAGCGATCCGGCGCCGCCGGCGTTAGTCGCTGCCGAAAAGTTCCCACGAGTCAAAGATGGTTCAAGTCATGGCCACGCGTCGACGCGGCTTTACGCTCGTGGAACTTTTGATCGTCGTGGCGATCATTGGCTTGCTGCTGGCGCTGCTCATGCCCGCCGTGCAGATGGCGCGTGAAGCGGGTCGGCGGATGTCTTGCACGAGCAATTTGCGGCAGCTCGGCACCGCGTCGCACTCGTTCTACGAAGCGCGAGGGCATTTCCCAACGGGAGCCGAAGCGAAGCAGTATTCGACGATGGTCAACAACAAGCTGACCCCGACTGCCAACCCATATACGTTCTATCGCTGGTCGTCGCTAGCGCATCTGACGCCGTATCTCGAGCAGACTGTCGCCTACAACACGTTGCAGCTTAAGTTGCCACTCTATGGCCCCAATTTGCTCGTGATGCCGGAGAATGTTGCCGGTGTCAAGCTGGTCGTTCCCTTATTCCTCTGCCCCAGCGATCGCAACGAAGTGGTGAGCGATGGATTTGGGCCCACCAACTACGCAGCTTGCGCCGGTAGTGGTGCAGGGGGGGGATCGCCGCTCGACGCAGACGGCATCTTCTACGTGAATTCCGCGACGCGGACCTCGGATATTCTCGATGGCACTTCGCATACGGCGTTCATGTCGGAAAGCACCCTGGGAGACGGTCCAGAGAGCACGAACGACGCCACGCAGGTCGAGATGGGCACCGCCTATCGCTTTGTTGAATCCGCCCCCGTGAGCGAATCGCGTTGCGCCACTGCCCGGCGATTCAACGTCTCGAATCGCCGCGGTTTTGCTTGGGTCAGCGGCGAGCTGCGCTGCGCGCTCTACAATCACTACTACCCGCCGAACCACGCCGGCTTCGATTGCATTGGCGTGCGGATGGATGGCGGACCCGATGTCGTCTACACACCCTATGGCTGGAAGGCCGCGCGCAGCCGGCATCCCGGCGGCGTAAACGTGCTGTTCGCCGACGGTTCGGTTCGCTTCGCCCGCAACGAGGTCGACATGTCCGTGTGGACCGCGGCCTCGACGCGCCGCGGCCGTGAGGCGGTCGCCGACATCGAATAGTCGCTGGCAAGTCTTGGCAGAAACGAGGGAAGCCATGTGTCGCCGTTTGACGATCACTTTTCGCGTTGTGTTCAGCACGCTGATTTTGACCACGCTGCTCGACGCACAGCATGTTTCGGCTGCGGATCCCGCGAACCCGGCTAAGCCGGCCGGCGCTGCGTCGCCCGAATCGCTCAAGATCATCACCTACAACGTACAGTTCTTGCCCGGCATCGCCTCGTTTGCCAATAAGCGCAAGGAACCCCTCTACCGCGCCAAGTCGATCGGCGAAAAACTGGCCGCGTTCGACGCGGTCGGGCTCAACGAAGTTTTCGAGCGCCGCCCGCGCGAGACGCTGCTCGACGGGCTGCGCGCCGCCTGGGGCGAGGCCTATGCGGAAGTCCTCAGCCCGCAGCCGACCGACGGCCGCTTCAATGGCGGCCTGACGATTGCCACGCGTCGACCCTTGGTGGCATCGCACACGCTCACTTACAGCCAGGGGAGCAGCCCGAAGAAATACGGCGTGCTGGCCGATGGATTTGCCGCCAAAGGTGCGCTGCATGCGCGCATCGCCCGCGATGCCGGGGCGGCCGAGCGTGCCGCGGCCGGGCAGCCGGCCGGCTGCGTCGACGTGTTCATCACGCACCTCGAAGCCCGTGCCGACGAGATTCGCGAGACGCAGTATCCCGAGCTGGCCGAGTTCATTCGCCAGCACTCATCGCCCGATTGCCCCGCGATCGTGATGGGGGATTTTAACACGCACGGCGACGCCGACGATATCGCCAAGGACGACGCGCCGTACCACCGCATGAAGAAGCTGTTCGACGATGCCCGCCCCGGCGCGCCGTTCATCGATCTCTGGCCCAAGCTGCACGACAGCCACGGCGGCACGACCAATCAAGAAGACGTCGAACGCGGCAGCCGCATCGACATGATCTTTCTGTCGAATCCGGCGGCCGGCGGAGGGCTCGAGCCGAAAGCCATCCGCGTCAATCCGTATCTCGATGAGAAGGTCGGCGCGCTCTCCGATCACTCGGCGGTTGAAGCCGAGCTGAGCTGGCCGGCGGCCAAGTGAGCGCCAGCACGCGGGCACCTGAGCTCACGCGAAGACTTCGATGCCGAGCTGTGCCGGTGGCAAGAAGTTCGCCTCGCAGGCGGCACATTTCAGTCGATCGCGCGGCACGACCGCCGCACAATTCGCACAGCGCTCGCGATGCGGCCAATTGCGGTGCAGCCAGTAGCCAACTAGCGCCGGCAAGCCGAACAGCAAGGCGAACAGCGCCCAGATCGCGGCCGCAGAGTCGGCATAGCGCCGGGCATGGCGATAAACCACCCAGGCGGCAACGGCGGAAAATGCCGAGAGCATTAGGATCGTGGGGATCAGTTCGGTAAGTGTGAACTCTCGTGGCGCCATCCGCCAGAGCAGGGGTACCGTCGTCGGCGTCGGAAATGTCAGCGCCGGCACCCACGCCATCACGCCGAGATGTTCGGTCCAGAACGGGGGCAACTCCACTTGCTGCTGCCGCTCGAGCTTCCCGGCGGCGTCGTACCAGAATAAGTCGGGTTTCCGCCGCTCCTGTTTTGGTGCCACCTGTAAGACGACGCGATTCCCCTCGCACAAGTGGTAGTCGATCGCGCTGTCGCGCGCCGCCTCGGGCACGGGGGTTGTCAGTAAGGCGCGATTCTGCCAGTCGAGCATTTCGATTCGCTCATTCAACAGCACCAACACACGATCTTCGTTGACTTCAATGGTTCGTTCTTCTTGTCCCTCTTGCGCGCCGCTTTTGACGATGACGGGCACGGAGAAATGGGCGACCGAGAGGGGCTGCCCCGGCAGCGGCACCTTGACGACGCTGCGCTTGTCGAGGCTGACGACATACAATCCGGTTTCATCGATCAGGTAGACCAGCGTCTCGTTCGCGGCATTGACTTGGGTTATCGAACTGCTCACTGACATCCGAGACGATTGCGCCGTCGCGTAGCCGCCGGTATTGTAGCCAAGCGACCGGTCGACGACGTATTGTTCCTCGGTCGGGGGCAAGTCCAGGCGGAACCCGCCGCGCGACAGGTAGCCGATCCGCGACTTGGTGCGATCGTCGTAGCCCACGAAGTACGCGTGGCCCCCTGGCCCCGTTCCCTCCTCGACCAGGTACCAGGCCTCCCGCCGATCTGACGTGCCCGAGGCAAAGGCGGCCAGCCGTTGATTCCAGGAAAGCAGTTCCGGCTTGTCGGGCGCACGCGGGAGCCCGGCAGATCGAGCGGAACTAATCCCGTCGTAGTCGGCCGGTTTCCGTCCGTCGAGCGTGCGATAGCGCTGAATGCGCGAAGGTGGGTCGTATTCGACCCAGCTCAGGAGCGGCTCTCCCTGTTTCGTGATCGTCAGCGAGACGAACGGCTGCGATTGACTCAGCCGTTGCTCGACCGTGGTGGTGATCCACATCGCTCCAACGAACCAGACCAGCAATGCGCCTGTGCCCAACACAAAGGCCAGCAGCATCGCTCGGATGGTCGCGCGTTTGGCTTGCATGACCGGTTGATCCTCAAAATTTGGCATTCAAGAACTCTTTCGACGATCAAGTACAACTTCGACTAGGTGACCAATCATCCCTCAGGAGTAGTCGCGCGTCGCGCCCACATACAAAATCACGGGCACGAGTAGCGCTTCCACTATCAGGCAAAACGGCATCCCCAGCGGCCAGGCCCAGGTCGCCAGTGATCCCTGCGTCAGCGCCAGGTAAAATAAGCTGGCGACCAGCGGCAACAGCAGGCTGCCGAACCAGCGCGCCGGCCGCAAGCCGCTCAGAAAGGCACCCAAATACACAATCGGTGTCGCGATCGCCAGTTGCCACGCCCACAAGCTCATGGGCCAGAAGAACGGGCTGGCATGGTTGCCAGGTGTCGCCGCCCAACACGCATAGATCAGCACCGGCAGTGTCGCGACGAACAACGTCGCCAGGCCCCCCACCAGCAGTTTGACTCCGAATAACTGCTTGCGCGTAGCCGGGCGGTGGAGCAAAAAGGCATACGTGCCGCGCAGCGATTCCAGCAGTGTTTGCCACAGACCGGCCACGACGGCAAAACCAATCGCCACAAAAAAGAAGTAATAGGTAACGAAGTCGTCGACGAACGGTACGCCCCCGCCCGCCCGCAGCGGACCAAATTCCAAGCCAGTGGCGACGCCGGTCAGGTAGAGCTGCGCAACGATCGCCAGCGCGAACCAGCCGCGCAAGTCGCGGACTTCTTTCCAGAGCATGGCCTTTAGCATGGCGCGAGTTCCCGTGCAAAGTTCGGCAGCGGCCGCGATTCGCCGCGCGTGTAAGCGATGAAGGCGTCTTCGAGGTTCATGTCGAGCACGTCGATCGCCGCGGCGCCAAGCCCTTCGACGATCGACCGCTGCTCGTCTCCATAGTTGATGACGACCAGCTCGAGTTTTCCGCCAAATTGCCGCTGATTGACCAGGCCCGCAAAGGCCGGCACCGGCGGCACGCTGCCGATGAAGTCCAACACCACGCGCCGCAGCGATTGTTTGAAGTCCTCAGTCGGCGCATCGACGCGCAAGACACCGTCGACCATGATGCCGATACGGTCGGCCACGCGTTCGACGTCTCCCAGCACGTGCGAGCTGAGCAGAATCGTTCGGCCCGAGCCTTGAATCAGGCGGATCATCGACTCGAGAAAGTCGCGCCGCACGACCGTATCGAGCCCGAGCGTCGGATCGTCGAGAATTAGCAGCTCCGGATCGGGAGCCAAGGCCAGCGCCAACGAAACCTGGGCCCGCTGCCCATTCGACAACCGGCCAATTTTTTGCCGCCCCGAGAGTTTGAAGTGCTCGAGGATGTCCTGCAGAAAACTTTCGCGCCAGGTTGTGTAGAACTGACGGGTGAATCGGGCCGCCTGCTCGATCGACATGCTGCGGTACAGCGGATGCCCTTCGGCAAGGTAAGCGATCCGGGCGCGGGTGGCGGGCTGCACGTCGGCGATGTCGTCGCCTAGCAGCGTGGCGCTACCGACATCAGGCTGCACGAGCCCGGTGAGCATTTTGATCAGCGTGCTCTTGCCGGCGCCGTTGCGCCCCAGAAAGCCATAGACGCATCCGGCTGGCACGCGCAGCGAAACCTGGTTCACCACGCACTTTGGGCCGTAGTACTTCGTCAATCGCTCGGTCACGATAGGGTCGGACATGTCGATTTCTCAGCGTCTGCTGCTCAACGACTCAGTTCCGCGTTCAATTCGATTAACTTGCTGGCGACGGCGCGCTCAATTCGTGCGGGCCGCCGCGGTGTTCCACTGATACTGCTTGACGCGCTCCTCGACGAGCTCGATCAGTTCGTCGGCGGCGAAGCCCAACTGCACCGCTTCGACCAGCACGGGGTCGAGCCGCCCGATCAGCCGCTCGCGGCGCACGCGCTTGGCCAGCGGCGGGGGCGAGGCCGCCACGAACACCCCTAGCCCCGGCCGCGTGTAAAGCACTCCCTCGCGCTCTAGCTCGGTATAGGCACGCGCGATCGTGTTCGGATTGACCACCAGCAACTGCGACAGCTCGCGAACCGACGGGAGCCGCTCGTCGGGGCGCAGCCGGCCTCGCGCCACGGCCGCGCGCACCTGCTCGACCAGTTGCAGGTAGATCGGCGTGCCGGTCGCGGGGGTGATCGAGAATTCCACGGCAATCACTCGAAGAAACCAACGACGGTCAATTCAGCTGTACTAACATTACTAATACAGATCGCGGATGTCAAGCGAGATTTCTGGCTCGGGTCAAAGTGGCGGTTCTGCGCATCAGCGCGTTGTCACGCGGAGCACATCGCGGCCGATCGGCCTCCGGACAAGTCGCACTACTGTGCTAAACTGTCGTCACCTGCCAATTCACGTCCGCTTCACATATAGCCCGCTAGCCGATGTCCGACGAGTTCGCACAATGGGCCGCCGCCGTCGCCCGCCTGCAAACGGCGCTCGTGGCGCTGCGCCCGCAGGCCGAAGCCGTGGGCGTGCCCGCCCCGTTGGGCGCGGAGTGGTTTGAGCTGCTCGAGCACAAGTTACGGCCCCAGATCGAAGGGACGCCGTATCTCGTCGTGGCCGTCGTCGGCGGCACCAACATCGGCAAATCGGTCGTCTTCAATCACCTGGCCGGCGAGGAAGCCAGCGCCGTCAGCCCGCTGGCTGCCGGTACGAAGCATCCGGTTTGTCTCGTGCCGCCGGGCTTCGACGACGAGGCGCTACTGACACGGTTGTTCGAGGGCTTCACGCCGCGACCCTGGCACGCCGCCACCGATCCGCAAATCGAGAGCGACACCGACTGGTTGTTCTGGCGCGTGGGGCATGCCGTGCCCGAGCGGCTCTTGGTGCTCGACACGCCCGACATCGACTCCGACGCGCAAATCAACTGGCACCGCGCCGACGGCGTGCGACACGTGGCCGACGTGCTCGTCGCCGTGCTCACGCAGCAAAAGTACAACGACGCCGCGGTGAAGCAGTTTTTCCGCAAGGCCGTGCAAGCCGACAAACCGGTCGTGGTGCTTTTCAACCAGTGCGATCTGGCCGAGGATCATCAGTACTGGCCCCAGTGGCTGGCAACTTTCACCGCGGAAACGGGCGCGGCCCCTGAACTGGTCTACGTCGTTCCGTACGATCGCGTCGCTTCGCGCGAGCGGCGGTTGCCGTTCTATGAGATCGGACCCGATGGCACCGGCTCGCCGGGCGAAGCCGCCTCGCTGCGCGAAGACCTGGCGAGCCTGAAGTTCGACCGCATCAAGCTGCGCACCTTGCGCGGGGCGTTGGCCCGCGTGGTCGATCGCCACAGCGGCGCGCCGGTCTATCTCGAATCGGTGCGGCGGACGTCGCGACAGTTCAACGAAGCGGCCGCGGCCCTGTCGGCCACCGACATGGCCCGTGTCGACTGGCCGAGCCTGCCAACCGAGCTGCTGGTGCAGGAAATCCGCGATTGGTGGAATCTGCATCGGACACCCTGGTCGCGCAACATTCATTCGGTCTATCGCCGCGTGGGGCGCGGCGTCACCTGGCCGGTGCGCGCGGCTTGGGAAGCGGTCTCGGGTTCAGCCGTTGATCCGCTCGTCGCCTTCCGCCAGCGCGAACGAGCCGCCATCATCACGGCCATCGAGCGGCTGCTCGACGAGTTGAAGCGACTGGCCAGCGTCGGCAGCGATACACTTCGCCCGCGGTTGGCGGCCCTCTTGCAAGGGGACGCGCGGGCACGCTTGCTGACGCACATCGAGGCAAGCCATGCCGCGCTAGTCCCGGTCGACGACGATTATCGCACGTACCTCCGCGCCGAGCTCGATCGCTGGGGCCGCGACAATCCGCGGGCGATCACCACTCTCCGTTCGATTGATCAGGTGACGGCCATTGCGCGGCCGGCGATCACGGTTTCGCTGGCCGTGAGCGGCTGGGTGCTGGCGGCCGGACTGGTACACGGCGCCGCGGTACACGCCGCCACGCATTCGGCGATGGAGCTGGCGACCGAGGCGGCCGTCACCGGCGGGGTGACCACGGGAGGTGAGGCGCTGGTCGACGCCACCACCACGGGCGTGCGCCGCGCCGCCACGCGGCTCTTTACGCGATTGCAAGAGCATTACGCCCGCGAGCGCGCCGAGTGGCTGGCCGGCTGGTTGGAGCGGGAGTTGCTCGGCCCGGTGTTGGTCGATCTGCGTCGCGGCGCGGAGCTGACGGAGTCGGCAGCGTTTCGCGATTTTGAACGGGCGCTGGCGGAACTGTCACGCCGGCCACTTGAATTGGCCGTCCGCTAGCAGTCGCCTTTGCAGCGACGACAGAGTACTTGCATTCTGCAGTCACACCGATTGACGACTTTGCATTTTGCAAATATACTTAAAACTAGTTCGAGACACCGGTCGATGCACATTATTGCCCGCCCAGCACTGAACGCAGCCAAGCAGCGCTACCCGAACGCTCGTTCCTGGCTCGACGCGTGGTGGATTGCTGCGAGCAAGGCTCGCTGGACGAGGTTGACCGAGGTGCGAAGCACCTATCCCGATGCGGACGAAGTCGGGAAGTGCATGGTGTTCAATGCATGTGGCAATCACTATCGGTTGATTTGCCGAGTAACCTACGCCAATCAATGGACCGAAGGAACACTACTCGTTAAGCACTTCCTTACGCACGCTGACTACGACAAGAATAACTGGCGCAAGGACTGTATCCCGAGGGAGATGAAGTCATGAGCGTCGCCACTGAGTATCGAGATTTGTTGGTCGAGTTCGTACCGCGACCGATTCGTACGGCCAAAGAGTATCGCAGCGCCAAAGCGAAGCTCGATCGGCTCATGGTGCCGCATCCAGGCGCCGCTCAAAGCCTGTTGATTGAAGTTCTCTCGACGCTAATCGAGAGATACGAGTCTCGCGAGTTTCCCACCCCGACAACTTCACCTGCCGAAATGTTGGCTCACTTGCTGCAGAGCAGGGGTCTGAAATGTGCCGCACTCGCCAAGCTGACCGGCATTCCGGCGGCCACGCTGAGCAATGTGCTGGCTGGTCGACGCGGAATTAGCAAAGCCAGTGCAATGAAGCTCGCGGCGCTGTTTGGGGTCTCGCCGATTGTGTTTTTCGACGCGTCGCCCGCTCCTGAACCCAGTCGATCATGAGCGCCGGCCTAGCGCCCGACGCCTGCTAGCAGGCGTTGTCGGGTGCTAGCGTTTCCTGCCCTTGGTCGATCTCGCCGGAGTGTGTTAAAACTCTCCCGACGCTGGCGCACGCGACACCAGGAGGGTCCGCGCGCCGCTGGCCCCCATTGGCATCTGCATGCCAGAAACCGGGGGCCATCACGACTCTCGCGCCCAGGCGGTTCAAGGATGAACAACTTCGCTCGTGCCTTGCGGCTGGCCGTTCGCCGGCGCTGGCTTTTAGCTGCCTCGATGTTCTGCGCGCTGATGGTGGGCGTGCTCTGGGGAGGCAACATCGGCACCGTCTATCCGATCGTCGATGTGGTCCTCAAGGGCCAGTCGCTGCACATCTGGGTCGACGACCGCATCGCCACCAGCCAGCAGGCCATCGCTCGCGAGCAGGCCGCGCTCCTGGCCCCCGGCGCCAATCAAGATCGAATCAACCGCCAACTCGCCAGCGAACAGCGCAAGCTCGCCCGCTATCAGGTGGCTGCGCCCTACCTGAAGCGGTACACCCCGGCCGATCCCTTTTCGACCTTGGTGTTGATTCTGGCTGTCGCGCTGGCCGGGCTCGTGCTCAAGAATGTCTTTTTCGTCGCGCAATCGGTGCTGGTCGATCGCATTACGCAGACCGCGATTCTCGACCTGCGGAAGGAGTTCTTCCGCCGCACGCTGCGCATGGACCTGGCCACCTTCACCCGCGAAGGGACCAGCGACCTGACGACTCGCTTCACGGCCGATCTCGAGAGCCTGGCGGCCGGCATGAGCCAGTTATTCGGCAAGGCGATCCGCGAGCCCTTGAAGATGATCGTCTGCCTGGCTGGCGCGGCCTTCATCTGCTGGCGGCTGCTGCTGTTCTCGCTGATCATCGCGCCCATCGCCGCCATTTTGATCCGCCGGCTGGCCAAGCACCTGAAGCGCGCGAATCGCAAGGCTATGGAAGAGATGTCGCAGATCTACGGCATTCTCGACGAATCGCTCCAGGGCATCAAAGTCGTTAAGGCCTTCACCATGGAGCGGCACGAGCGCAACCGCTTCCACCAGGCCAGCAAGAGCTTTTACGCCCGCAGCATGCGCATCGCCTGGTACGACGCCCTCACGCATCCCCTCACCGAGAGCATGGGCATGCTGACCATTTTTCTGGCGATGCTGGCCGGAGCCTACCTGGTGATCGGGCAGCGGACGCACCTGCTCGGGATCCGCATGTGCAACGAACCGCTCGACCTGGTGAGCATGATGATGTTCTACGCCATGTTGGCCGGCACGAGCGACCCGGCCCGCAAGCTGTCGGACATTTTCAACCGCCTGCAACGCGCTTCGGCGGCGGCCGACCGCGTCTATGCGCTACTGGATCGCGAGCCTGAGGTGCGCGATCCGGCCAAGCCGCGTCGCATCGGCCGGCACCATCGCGACATTGCCTTCGAAAACGTGTCGTTCGGTTACGGTGGCTCGCAGCAGTTAGCCCTCAACGGAATCGATCTGCGAATTCCGTTCGGTCAGACCGTGGCCATCGTCGGCCCCAACGGGTGCGGCAAGACCACGCTTGCCAACTTAATCCCGCGGTTCTTCGATCCCACGGCCGGCACCGTGCGGCTCGATGGCTACGACTTGCGCGAAATCCGCCAGCAAGACCTGCGCTGTCAGCTCGGACTGGTGACGCAAGAGACCCTGCTGTTCGACGACACCGTGGCCAACAACATCCGCTACGGTTCGCCCCATGCCACGCGGGCTCAAATCATCGAAGCGGCGCGCCAGGCCCATGCTCACCGCTTCATTGAGGAACAGCTGTCCGACGGTTACGACACCGTGGTGGGGCCCAAGGGGGGGCGGCTCTCAGGCGGCCAACGGCAGCGGATCGCGCTGGCCAGGGCGATTTTGCGCGATCCGGCGATCCTGATCCTCGACGAAGCCACGAGCCAGATCGACACCGAGAGCGAGCACCTCATCCAACGGGTGCTCGAGCAGTTCGTCCGCAATCGCACCACGATCATCATCACACACCGCCCCGCCACGCTGGCGCTGGCGCAGCGGCTGATCGTGATGGATCGCGGTCAGATCATCGAGCAAGGGAGCCACGAAGAGCTGCTCGCGCGCTCGGAGTTCTACGGCCGTCTGCATACGCTGGAGTTTCGTGAGTCAGCGTAGCGCGGCGCGGATCGCGGCGCGTGTCGATCGGCCGCACTTGAGAACGCGGCGTAACCCTTACCGCGATTGGCGCGTCGCGCGAGCCTCTATAGTGCGTAGCGCACGAATCGTTCCACGCGTCGCGGAGTGTTTGCGGCCCCCTCCAAAGTGCTAGTCGCAATGTGGCTACGGTCGCGAGAGAAATCTCGGCACACCGTTTGCTAGTAAGGGGGCAGCGACGAGGCACGCTTTTTCGGAACAGCAAGCGTGCCGAACGGAAGAAGAGTCTTAGGAACGCCGACTGAGGAACGCAGAGACGACGGTGATCCACGGATCAGACGAACATGCACAGGCAACGGATCGCTAGAGGCTCGGAACAGAGAAGGCGGAGAACGGAAGAAGAGGCACGGAACGACAAGTAGGCCGGAACAGCAGAGAGTGCAGCGTGGGGCCGGAACAGAGAAGCGGACGGTGAAGCCCACGCCACGACAGAGAGAGTGCAACGGCCTAGAGAAGAACGGAACGGAGAAGCGGAACAGCGAAGAGGCAAGACTTAGCTGTTGGGGCCGGCGGAGAGCAGGTAATCGCGGAGATTGTTGATTCGCTGGGTCGCGCTTGGAACACGCGTCCTGACGGCAACATCAACGCGACAAGTGGTCAAGCCAACTGGCCTGACCAGGGTTGCTTGAGCAAATCGATACAGAGAAGAGGAGCTTGGCAACCCGATTAGTGCCTCGCTGCTGTAGCGAAATCGAACAGTTGCAGCAGAATTGAACAGGTCGACCCCGCGACAGCCTTAACCGGAAGTCGCGGGGTCATTTTTTTTCTGGAATTCGTCGCGGCACACTTTTAGAATCGATCCAGAGTGGCATAAATCCCGATTTGCCAATCGCTTAAGCGAGCCGTGCACATGGCCGTCATCTCGCGATTGCAGAATTCGTCCCGCCAGCGGACCACTGGCTCGCCGGCCGGTTTTCTCGCTGCTGCGTCCGCCCTGCTGCTGGCGGCTTTGAATCATTCCGCCGCCGCCGAGCCTGGCGCCGGCGACCAACAGCCTGAGAGTCGGGCAGAGGTAGCGACCGAGTCCGAGTCTCAAACCGCGACTTCTTCCCGACCTGAGACGCCCGCTGCCCCTGGTGCGGCTCCGGCGAAGCCGACGCGAGGCCCCAAAAGGCCGGTGTCGCGATCTGCCGAGTTACTTGCTCCGGCCGGTCTTGATGCCAAAACCGCCGACGTCGTGGCCGCCATCAACGCCCAGATTCGTCAGGGCTGGAATGACGCGGGCCTGGCGCCTTCCGACCTGGCTTCCGACGGCGAGTGGTGTCGGCGGCTGTTCCTCGATTTAATCGGCCGCATTCCCACCCTGGCCGAAACCGAGCGCTATCTGGCCGACAAGCGCGCCGACAAGCGAGCGCGGCTCGTCGAGGAGTTGCTCTCTTCGTCCTTCGCCGAACCGTACGCGCGCGCGGCTGCCACGCGCTGGACCAATCTGCTGATTGGACGTGCCGCCGCGGGCCGCGATCGACAGGGGCTGGTCAGTCGCGATGGGCTCGAGCAGTATCTGCACGCCGCCTTCCTCGAGAATCGACCCTATGATCGGATCGTCTTCGAGCTGGTGAGCGCCAACGGCGTCAATCAGCCAGGCCTGGAAGGCTTTAACGGCGCCGTCAACTTTCTGCTCGACAACCTGCAAGATAAGGCCACGTCGGCCACGGCCAAAACGGCTCGCATTTTTCTCGGCGTGCAGGTGCAGTGTACGCAGTGCCATAATCACCCCTTTAATAATTGGAAGCAGCAGCAGTTCTGGGGGATGAACGCCTTCTTCCGCCAGACGCGGGCCCTGCGCACGTTCGACGGCCCGCAGGTCACTAGCGCCCGACTCGAAGACGAAGACTACGCCGGCGAGTCGGGCGACCCCGAATCGGGCGAGCTCTACTACGAGCGCCGCGACAACACGGCCGTCGCTATCCTGCGACCAACCTTTCTCGACGGCACGACCATCGCCCCGTCGGGCTACGTCGACGACGTCAATCGCCGCGACGAGCTCGCCCAGCTCATCAGCAAGTCGCCAGAGCTTCCCCGGGCGATCGTCAACCGCCTGTGGGCCCACTTCCTCGGTTACGGCTTCACCAAGCCGATCGACGACATGGGCCCGCACAATCCGATCTTGCATCCCGAGTTGCTCGATCGCTTGTCGCAGGAATTCGTCGCCGCGGGTTTCGATCTCAAGCAACTGGCGCGCTGGATTGTGTTGAGCGAACCGTACGCGCTGTCGAGCCGCAGCGGGCCGAAGAATCGTGGTGACGATCCAGCGCTCGGCGAGCGGCCACAGTTCAGTCGTTTCTATTTGCGGCAGATGCGCCCCGAAGAGCTTTACGAATCGCTGCTCGTGGCGACCAAGGCCGCGGCCGATGACGCCGCCAAGCGCGAGCGCGATCGCCGGGAGTGGCTGGCCCAGTTCGCCATCGCCTTCGGCACCGACGAGAACGACGAGGCCAGCACCTTCAACGGTACCATTCCGCAAGTGCTGATGATGATGAACGGCGACTTGATCCGCCGCGCGACGATGTCCGAGCAAGGGACGTTTTTGTCCGAAGTCGCGTCGCTGAACAAGCCCGATCGCGAAAAAGTGCGCAAGTTGTATCTGGCCGCGGTCGCGCGCCCGCCCAGCGCCGATGAGTTGGTCGCCGCCCAGAAGTTGTGGGTTGCGCATGGGGGCGATACCACCAAAGCGCTCGAAGACCTCTGGTGGGCGCTACTCAACAGCAACGAGTTCATTTTGAATCACTAACGGTTGAAGCGCAATCCCATGAACCACTGGCTTCGCACTCCCGCTGGCATGTCGCGGCGGCACTTCCTCTCGCATCTGGCGGCCGGCTCGGCGCTGGCCGCGAGCGCCTCGACGTTCACTACCGCCCTGCACGCAGCCGCCGCTGGTGGCAAACGCCGCCACAAGTCGGCGATAATCCTCTGGATGGGGGGCGGTCCCAGCACGATCGATCTCTGGGATCTCAAGCCCGGCGCCAATACGGGGGGGCCGTTCAAGCCGATCGCCACAACGGGGAGCGGGCAAATCTGCGAGCACTTGCCAAAGATCGCGCAGGTTATGGACCGGCTGTCGATCGTGCGCTCGATGAGCACGCGCGAGGCCGATCACGATCGTGGTCGCTACTACCTGCACACCGGCTACGTCCCCATTCCGGAGATCGAACATCCCAGCTATGGCTCGGTCATCGGCCACGAGCTGGCGCCGCAACTTGGCGACTTGGCGATTCCACCGTTCGTCTCCGTCGGCGGCGGCAGCGCTGGGCCCGGTTTCTTAGGTCTGGCCTACGCGCCGCTCGTCGTTGGGGCCGATGGCAACGTCCGCGATGCCAAGCCGGCCGCCGCCGAGCGGCTTAACGGTCGTGTCGCCATGCTCGATACCATCGAGCGAGGATTCATCTCTCAGCGCCGTGGCGCCGCGGGCAGCGAACATGCCGACGTCGTCACCAAGGCCCTGGCACTGATGACGAGTGAACAGATGCGGGCGTTCAAAGTCGACGAAGAGCCGCAGAACGTTCGCGAGCGCTATGGCACGTCGAACTTTGGCCGCGGCTGCCTGCTGGCGCGGCGGCTCGTCGAAGCCGGCGTCGCTTGCGTCGAAGTCGATTTCGGCGGCTGGGACAACCACTCAGACGTCTTCCGCACCCTGGAAACTAACAAGCTGCCCGAGCTCGATCAGGGGATGAGCGCGCTGGTCGAAGACCTCAGCGAGCGTGGGCTGTGGGGTGAGACCGTCGTGCTTTGGATGGGCGAATTCGGTCGCACGCCACGCATCAATGCCAACGTCGGGCGCGATCACTGGGCCCGCAGTTGGAGCGCGGTGCTGGGTGGTGGCGGGATGCGTGGCGGGCTCACTGTGGGCGAAACCAATGAGGACGGCACCGAAGTCGTCGGCGAAAGCTACGCCTCGCAAGACCTGATGGCCACGGTGCTCCGCGCAGTGGGCATTGGGCTCGACAAGACCTTTACCAGCAAGAATGGTCGGCCGATGAAAATCGCCAATAGCGGTCGCGTGATCGGCGAGCTGTTCGGCTGAGGAATCCCGCTTTGGGCCGAAGCTGGCGGGCCAGTCGTTTGTCCGCCGGCCCCCCTGCCCGATAGAATCGTCGTAGCCGGCCCGCCTGGGGGTTGCCATCTGCGTCGAACACGGGGTGCGGTCGGCCGGAACTCGACTGCGTCCAGTTACTCTAAGAGGTAGTCCGCCGCTCGAGGAGGTAATCTGCGCCCCGCCGGGCGGCAGGCCCGCGCAGCGCGCGTCACGTGTCACGCGCTGCGGTTTACCGATCGCGTGCGAGGCGTCGTACCTTCCTTCGGGCAATGAATCGGGAGCCGCCCGCACGAACTGCTGGGCGATCGAACACGCCATGTGCCAACACAAGCTCGTTCACCTGAAGCGATCCGTTGTGCCATCGTGCTTGCTGGCCGCGGTGCTGCTCGGTTTGGGTGCGCAACCCACGGCCGCGCAAGTCGTACCCGGGCGGGGGATGATCGGTCAACGCAGCGCACCGAGCCCTACTTACTTTGGTTCGTTCGGACTGTTCTACGACGGCGATTACGATCGCGCGCTGGGCGACTTTCTGGCCGAGGGTCGCGGTGGCATTAAAACGGCGCAGAGCAATTGGATCGATTCGATCTGCTACCACGCGATGGCCGGCGAGTGCTACTACCAGGTAGGCCAATTGCAAAAGGCGCTGGGGCACTACAACTCGGCGCTGCAACTCTACGTGGCCTTCGCCGATTGGATGATTCGCGTTCAGTGGGATCCTGTGGTCGCACCGTTGGCCGGCAATCAGATTCGACCGATCCCCTGGGGCCAACGGAACCGTGAGACACGCTACGGCGCGTTTCGCGATTCGTTCCTGACGCTGCAAGGGCAAGTCAACAACAACGCGGTTGTGCAGCAAGGGGGCGTTGTCCAGCAGCCGCAGATGTTCCCGCTGCACTACGGCGAAATCCTCCGCAGCACTTGCCTGGCGATTCGCCGTCGGCGCGAATTGCTGGGTCCACTTGGCGAGCACGATCCGTTGACCAAGGAAGTACTTGGCGCTTGCACGCGCCGCCTGACGCAACCCAATCACTGGTCCGAGACGTTCATCGATGTGCAGTTGGGGCTGGCCTTCTATGCCGCCGGCAAGCCCGACCAGGCCAAGCCGGTGCTCGAGCGGGCGCTACTGCTGGCGGGCGAATTCGACCATCCGCTGACCTCGATCGTGTTTCTCGAACTGGGGCACATGGCATACGCGCAGGGTGACTTCGCGGCGGCCAGTCAGTTCTTCGGCGAAGCGTCGATCGCGGCCCTGCAATACGAAGACCCCGGTGTGCTGGAGGAGGCCTTCCGCTACGGGTTCGTCACCTACCTCGCGGCAGGTGGCGACGGGCAGTGGCCGCCGCTAACGGCCGCGGCCGCATTTGCCCGCACGCGCGGCTACCGGCATTTGCAAGCGTCGCTCGAATTGCTGGCCGCCGAGAATCTCGCCCTGATCGGCCAGGCCAAGAACGCGGCCAACCTGCTGACGCAAGTCCGCGGCCTGATCGGCAATCGCCAGATGATGCGCGGCCGCATCGGTGCGCGCCTGCACTACCTCAACACGCTTACGCTTTATCAACTCGGCCAGCGCCAGGCGGCCAACACGTCGCTCGGCAATCTGGTGCCGTATCTTGCGGGCTCATCGCATCGCTTGTTTCAGTTGATGACGGCCGACGTGATGTCGCAACAAGGGGGCTTGAACGCGCGCGTTGCGCTCCCGTTGTACGAGCAACTGCTGCGCGATCCCGACACGGCCGATTGGACGCGCGATCCACTCGAAGCGCTGGCCTTCGTCTGCACGTCGCACGAAGCGCCGTTCGAGCACTGGTTTGAAATGGTCTACGAGAAAGACAAGGCCCTGGCCTTGGAAATCTCCGAGCTCGCGCGGCGACACCGTTTCCTCAGCACGTTGCCGCTAGGTGGCCGGTTGCTCGGTTTGCACTACACGCTTGACACGCTGGCCGACGAACTCGACAAACCGACGCAGCTCGAACGCCAGGACTTGCTCGGTCGCTATCCCGTCTACGATCAACTCGCGGCCCGCGTCCGCGAGCAATTTGCCGCAATCGCGGCGCAGCCGGTGCTCCCCGAGGATCCCAAGGCCCGTCGCGAGCAGGCGATCGCGGTCGGTCAGCTTGCCGACACGCTCGACGCGCAAGAAGCGCTCCGCGGCGAGCTCGGTCTGCGCCGCAGCCCCGGCAGCCTTAGCTATCCACCGAAGCGCAAGGCCGCCGAACTGCAGGCCGCGCTCAAGCCAGGGCAAGGCGTACTCTCCTTCTTCGCCACCAGCAGGCTCACCTATGCGTTTCTGATTACCTCGCAGGGGCTTGATTCGTGGACGATCGAGCCTGCGGCCGGCTTGCACAAGCGCGTGGCCGTGTTGTTGCGAGATCTGGGGCTCAACGACGCCAATCGCCCGATCGCGCTGGAACAACTCAGCAATGAAAAATGGAAGCGCACCGCGGCCGACCTCTGGAAGCGGCTCACGCAAAACGCCCGCACGAGCTTTCCGGCCGGGGCGAACATCACCGAGTTGGTGATCGTGCCCGACGCCGCTCTTTGGTATCTCCCTTTCGGCGCCATGCCCGTCGAATCGCAAGGAGCCACCATGTCGCTGGCGAAAGCGGTGCGTTTGCGGCACGCGCCGCTGGTGAGCGTAGCGCTGTCCGGCGATCGGCCTCGCCGGCAAGGGGGCCGCTCGGCCGTGGTGCTCGGACGGCTATTGCCGCGCGACGACGATGAAGTGGCCGCGGCCGAATTCGACAGTCTTTCGGTAGCACTCCCCGGCGCGGTTTCGGTCAAAGGGGTGCTTGCGATGCCTGCGGCTGTCTACAGCCGGCTCTTCGATCGCGTCGTCGTGCTCAGCGATATGAGCGAGCAGGACAAAGGGCCGTACGGCTGGAGTCCGTTGCCGCTGGATCGCACCAGTGCTGACGGTTCTCTGGCAGCTTGGATCGGTCTATCGCTCCCCGGTCCGGAGCAACTGGTGCTTCCTGGCTTCCATTCTCCCGCGGAAGCGGCGCTGAAACGACAGGGCCCCGATGGCGCGGGCCAAGATCTGTTTCTTACCAGTTGCGCGCTGTCGGCAGCCGGCGTCCGTACCACCTTGCTTTCGCTGTGGCGCCCCGGTGGACAAACGAGCTTTGACCTGGTGCGTGAGTTCATGCAAGAGCTCCCACATCAATCGGCCGCCGGCGCCTGGCAACGCGCCGTGTCGCTGGCCGTCTCGTCGCCTGTCGATCCGGCCGTCGAGCCGCGCGTCGAAATCAGCCCCAAGAAAACGCCTCCCAAAGCCGAGCACCCGTTCTTCTGGGCGGGCTACCTGTTGCTCGACTCAGGCCAGATGGGGGACGAAGACTCTCCCGCTGCTGAACCGGCAGAGCCACCTGCCGCCGCGGGGGTCGAAGCCGCTGCGCCGCGCGCGCAGGTGCGTTAGCGTTCAACGGTCTTCTGAAGGCGGACCACCGCGCGGTTAGTGCCCAGCGAAATTGACGCGGGGCCACCGGGGTGATTATGCTTTGTATTGCAAAGAGCACGGATCGGACTAACGCGCCGCACCATCGCGAAGCTTGAGATCCTGTCCGACACGCCGGAGCACGCGGCCATGCAGCTCAACGACGCCCTGCAAGAAATCGCCCTGATCCGCAGGCAACTCGCGCACGCTGAGTTGTTTCGCGGCTTTCGCGCGGTGCCGGTCGCTTGCACCGGCGCGATCGCACTGGTTGCCGGGGCTGCGCAAGCGGTCTGGCTAGGTAGCTCGCCAGGAGAATTGACCGACTACCTGGCGATCTGGTGTGGCGCCGCGGCCCTCAATGCCACGCTCTCGGCAGTCGGCATCTGGTTGCGGCTACGTGAAGACGACACGCCGCTGGCTCGCGAGGCCACCTGGTTGGCGGTCGAGCAGTTCCTCCCCTGTGTGGCGGCTGGCGCACTGGTCACTTTGGCCATTTGTGCCGCGGCCCCAGCGGCCGCCTGGATGCTGCCAGGTCTCTGGCAAGTTCTCTTCAGCATGGGCGTGTTCGCGACTTGCCGGCAGTTGCCGCGCGCGGCCTACGCGATCGCGCTGTTTTATCTGTTGGTCGGAGCCGCAAACCTAGCTGGGTTCGGCAGAGTGCCTGCTTTTTCACCCTGGCGCATGGCGGCCCCTTTTGCCGCGGGTCAGTTCCTCAGTTCCGCGGTGCTCTACCTGTCGCTGGAGCGCAAGCGATGAGTGATCGTCAGAAGTCAGCCAACCTTGAGACCCCCGATGTCGCGAGCGATGTCGGTCGCTTTGCCTACGGAGGGCTCGACCGCGTGCTGCACGAGCGCGCTCGATTGGGCATCCTCACTTCGCTGGCCACACACTCCGGCGGCCTGCCGTTCAACGAGCTTAAGGAACTTTGTGCATTGACCGACGGCAATCTCAGCCGGCACCTGCAACTGCTCGAACAATCGGGCCTGGTCGAACTCAAGAAGGGCTACGACGGCAGCCGCCCGTTGACGCGTTGCCTGCTCACGTCTGAAGGCAAGGCGCGGTTCTTGGAATACATCGCCGTGCTCGAGCAAGTCGTGGCCGATGCCGCGGCTGCGGCGGAAGCTACCGCGTCATCGGCTCGGCCGGGTGCGTCGGCCGGGTTGTCGCCGGCATAACGACGGATTTTGGCGACCGACCGTATCAGCGACTCTACTTGGTCGTCACCGGCGCCGGCAACCAGCGCCACGCGAAGCCGTCGATGTTCACGCCGACGCGCCCTGGCAAGTAGCGTTGGGCAATCGCCACCATCCGCTCGCGATACTCCAGGCCGAGCGACTCGGGATCGAGCGCGCTCATCGCGGCCGGCAACCCGGTGCGGCGCGTGCGGCCGCCGTCAGGCGAGCCATCTCCCCCGACGAAGTGATCGATAACCACCGCTTCCGCGGATTCGGCCACCCGCTCGAAGAACTGCTCGGGATCGGCGATTGGCAACAGCGGTGAAACTGTGATCACCACGGGCACGCCCGCCTGCTTGAGCCCCCGGGCCGCCGCGAACCGGGCTTCGAGACTTGAAGCGTGCGGTGGCAAGCCCGCGATCTGCTCGCGATCGGTCTCGATGGAGATATGCACCCGCAGCTCGGCCACGCGCAGTAATTGTAGGTACAGCGGCAGATAATCGGCCACGCGATGCGAATGCGTTTGCAGGATCAACAGGTCGGGCGGCTCATCCAGCATCGCCTCGAGTACGCGGCGCGTGACGCCGTAGCGAAACTCCTGCGGCAAGAAAGGCTCCGTCGCGCTCGATAGGAAGATCGTGAACCGTCCCCGCGCCGCGCGAGCCCAGCGGCGCTCGGCGGCCACGTGCGCACGATAGCTCTCGGAGGCGTTCTGGCGCACTTCGAGAAAGCTGCCCCACGCGCGACCGAGCGTCAGATGCCCGTTGTGTTGCACGTAGCAGCCGACGCCGCACAGTGCCCGGCCGAACGAGCAGCCTCGATACGGCTGCAAAGAGTGGCTCGACACCGAGTGCAGATACCCGCTCGTGCGGGTCAGCACGTTACCGATCTCAACGACGGAAAGTTCCATGAGTTGCGACGTGATGGGCGCCGTAGTTCGTCAGGTCGAGTGTATGCGCGGGCACAGTGGCAAAGGCACAGCCGCTACGTTCACGGTATCGCGCCGCTGAGATTTCGGCCAATGACGGCCGACCGCGCCCCGTCGCCCGAACTCAACCACCTACCCGAAGACTACGCGCTGGTCGCGTAGAAAAACACCGCGCAGAAATGGCACACGCTCCCCAGCAGCACGAAGATGTGCCAGACGGCGTGATAATAGCGATTGTGGTCGCGGCGGTAGAAGATCGTGCCTGCCGAGTAGAACAACCCGCCGCCCAGCAACCAGAGCAGGCCACCAACCGGCATCAATTGCAGCAGCGGCTTGGCGGCTAGCACGACCAACCAGCCCATGCCCAGGTAGGGAGCCGCCGATACTGAGCGAAACCGTCCAGCCGCGTACAGCTTGAACAGGATGCCCGCGATCGCGCAGGTCCAGACCAATGCCAAGAGGGTCCAGCCCCAAGGTCCGCGCAGCGTCGTCAATAGGAATGGCGTGTACGTCCCCGCGATCAGCAGGAAGATGCACATGTGGTCGCACAGCCGCAGGGTCGGCTTCCAACGCGGGCTGGTCACCGAGTGGTAGAACGTCGAGGCCGCGTAGAGCATCACCAGCGTAGCGCCGTAAATGCCGCAACCGACTATGCTCCAGACGCTCCCTTCGAGCGACGCGAAAATCAATAGCACGCACCAGCCGGCGACCGCCAGTCCCAGGCCGACGCCGTGCGTCAGCGTGTTGGCGATCTCTTCCTCGACGCTGCGCATCGTGGGCAGGTGGATTCGCGATGAGTCAACTACCACGAATTCGTCTCGCAAGGGGTCGACGGGGGGTTCGGTCTGCTCGACACTCGACAAGGCAATTGTACGCTGTGATTCGCAAGTTTGGCTACGATGCGATCGCTGCAATCGTTGTGAGCCGGATACGTTTTCGCCAGCGGGACGCCGGGCCCGGCCGGTCTTCGGCGACACTTCGGCCGCAGCCAACCGGCTGCGCCCCCGCGATTGGCCCGGAAAGTCGCGATCGTTCGCAGGCATACGGTTTTGTTGCAAGTGGTCGCTCATCGTTGCACCGATATCCGTCTCGCTCTGATTGGTATGTTGTTGGTTCGCCCGTCTGCATCGCGCTGCGCTTTGCGCAGAAATTTCGCCCAATGGCACCCGAACTGCCGCCGCTGGCAAACGTTCGCCAGTGCGCGGGCGGGTCGGTCGCGAGCTTCGCTGTCTGCTAGGCGGATTGCACCTCCGATTTGTTACTTGAGTGGTCTGATATTGGCGTGGAGACGGCGATGCCGAGATGCTCGTCTCACTCAGGGTAGCGGGCCGAAGTCCTTGGCATGTTCTCCATACCGCTAAGGTATTCTTCGACAACGAGCAACCCGGTTGAGAAGTGCCTCAAGGGATTGCCGTGAAAGCTCCCCGGACAGCCTGTGCCAACTCGTTAGTCTCGCCAAATTCAACGCCAAACGCAGGGCCCGCGCGATTGGCGCCGTCTGAGCGCTGCACAACGCTGCTAGCTCAGAATGGGTCGCGAACCGAACGCGTTGCAGCGGTTCGCTTTACCCAGCCGGCAGGCCTTGCCTGCTTGTCGATGCGCGGGCGACTCGTCTAGACTGCGGGCAACGGCCGACCGGCCCAGGGCCGAATGCTTGCACGGGGTCCCAACCATGTCCAATCCGCAGCCGGGATCGCCTAATTCACCAAATTACACGGTTCCCCAATCCGCAGCGCCCTCGGCCGCGCCCCGGCCGCCGCGCCGCTGGCTGCGGCGCTTGTCGATCGCCTTCGTAGCACTCGTGCTGTTGTTCGTCGCGGCCCCCTACTTATTGGGGAGCTCGCCGGTGCGCAATCTGCTGTTGCGGCTGGCCGTGTCGCAGATCGACGGCAAAATCAGTTGCGGCGACGCGCGGCTGGGCTGGTTCTCCGCGCCCGCATTCTTCGACATCTCGATCTCGCCGCCGACCGGTCCGCCGCTGTTGTCGATCGCCAAGATCGAAGTCGATCGGCCGCTGTGGAAGTTGATTACCGGCTGGCCCAACTGTGGTCGCGTGGTCTGCGAGCGCCCGGTTGCTCATCTGATTGTCGACGATACCGGCAGCAACTTCAAACGCGTCTTCGCGCCGCTGGCAAAGAATCAGCCCGAACCCGCCGACCCCGACAAGCAACCTTGGACTGGCGTGCCGCAGGTGCGCGCCGAAGTCGAAATCGCCGACGCCGGCGTGATCTTCGAACGCGTGGCCGGTGACGGGACGACGCAACTCACCTCGTCCGACGACCTCGCGATCACGCGCGTGGCCGCGGTCGAAGCCGCGTCCGCTCCCGAAGTCAAAGATTCGATGGACGAGCACGCGCGCTGGGAAGTCAAGGGGATTCACGTCGTCGCCGGCTTGCGACCGATCGCCGGTGGCCAGGGACTCGAAGCCTACGTCGAGCCCGGCAAGTTGATCGACCATGCCGAATTGACCCGCGCCGTCGCCACGCAGTGGCTGCAATTCATCGCGCCGGTGATCTCAGGCGCCACGGAAATCGACGGCTCGTTTTCAGTTGAACTTGAAGAATGGCGCGTGCCGCTCGAGCATCCCGATCAGGCCGTCGGTGGCGGGCACGTCGTCATTCACTCGCTGGTGATCGAAGCCGGGCCGATGGTCAGCTACATCGCGTCACTGGTCGGTGTTCCCCCCGAGTTATTCCTGGGGCGCGACACCGGTGTCGACTTTGCCATCGAAAACCGTCGCGTCTTTCATCGCGATCTCGGCTTCAAGCTCGGCGGCATGCCCGTCCACACCAGCGGTAGCGTTGGGCTCGATCGCACGCTCGACCTGCTGGCCGAAGTCACGCTGCCCAATTTTGCCGATACCACCGGTCCGCTGCGCCGCGCGATCAGCGGCAAGACGATTCACGTTCCCATTCATGGCACATTGCAAAAGCCCGAAGTCGACGGCAAGGCGCTTGCTAGTTCCGGCATGGGCATCTTAGATGAAGCGTTTGGTGGCTTGCTCGATCGCCTGACGGGGCAGAGCGGGCCGACTTTCCCCGAGACACACACGCCTGGTGACGCGCCGGCAACGGAAACGACACCCGGCGAAGCATCCTCTGTCGAAACGAACGAAGCCGCTCCCGCCGCGCCCGCCGATGCGGTCGCCGGCACCGACTCTGCGCCCGCCGCGCCGGCCACGGATCCAGCGACGGCCAGCGCACCGGCCGAAGGACAAACGCCCGCCACCACACCAGGGCCAGCTGCACCAAGCGATCCATCGGTTACCGCGGGTGATCCGGCCGCCGCCGCGAGCGACGCTGCTGCTGCCGCCATTCCCATTGTCGAAGAACTGCTGAAAGCTTGGCGCACGCGACGTCAGCAGGCGCGCACCGCGCCGGCCGCTCAGGGCGGAGTTGTCCCAACCGCGCCG
>CAZBWM010000096.1:0-25949 GCA_964495375.1 uncultured Planctomycetaceae bacterium
GTCGCCAACCGCGCCAAGCCGCAATGCCTAGCAGTGGAGTTAGTGCCAGGGCACTCGGCGCGGCGAGGGTGGTCAGGTCCTCCGTTCCAGGACCAACCACGACGTAGACCGCGGAAGTCGCGACCAACATGGCGAGTCCTCCTGCGATTTGCCGAAGCGCCGCGACACCATAGTAGGCGACCGCGGCGAGAATCGTCCAAAACAAGGGAGAGCCGTACGCGGCGGTCAGCTCGCTACGAAACTGTTCGGCGACCGGCGACGGATCGCTGTCGCGGAGCGCGAACAGGGCCAGCACCAACGGGGCGACGAGCGCCACGTTGCAGGCGACGCGGCTGCGCGAGGCGACGCCGGCTTCGAGCAACAGCACCGCGCAGGCAAACAGCACGGGCGTGAGAAAGTACCAATCAAACACGCCACTCGTGCCGGGGACCAGGTCGAACGAAATCGTCAGGCAGTGTGCCCGCGCGCAGACGCCAAACGCCAGCACGCCGAACAACACGCCGGGGTACAGCGGCCATCCCCAGGGGGTGCCGTTCGCGCGCACGTACCACGGGCCGCGGCGAATGGCCGGCCAAAGCGTGAGCAACAGCGCGCCGGCCAACAGCGGAAAGCCGAGCAAGCGCACGCGCGAAGCGAACTCGGGCGACTGGGAAATGGAGTCGAGTGAGTTGAAAACCAGCGGGTCGGAATCGACTGGATCGACCGACGCCAGCCAAAGGGGGTACAAGAAGAACAAGGCGAGCAGCAGGTGGTACGGAATTCGGTACAGCATTGGCAAACGCATTCGCAGCGCGCGTAGCACCCCTTCGCTGACCGCGACGGCGAACGCCAGCCCCAGCAGGAAGCAGGCGCTGGCCGCACTGCGGTGCACGACCAGCCGATCGTCGAACGTCATCGACATCGACAACAGCGAGACGACGACCAACACCAGCAAACTGCGGGCGTCTTGCCAGACACCTCCCCAGCGGACGATCGCCCAAGCGGTGACGGCCAGCACCACGGTGTACGCGGCCAAGGCCGCCAACAGGGCAAACGTGTCGAGCTCGCCCCAGTGGTCGTCGAAGGTGACGCGCAGCCCATAGAAGACGCAGGCCGCGCTGATCACATAAAAGGGATTGTGCGTGTAGACGAAGCGCAGCAGGTGGCGCAGCGAGTCGTCGGCCGGCGCGGCGCGCGGGGGCGCCCAGCGCGAGGTATCGATGTCGGGCGCAGAATCGACCGTGGGCGCAGTTTCAGAGTGCGCACGATCAGGCATAGCCCTGCCTGTGGGTTCCATTGCCTGGCTCCCTGTTCCGGGGGAAAGTGGGGCAAGTGAACCGAGTCGATCGCCGCGCGCCCTGCGACTATTGAGATAAGATCAGGTCGAAAAGTTGGTTGGGCAGCGCGGAGACCGTTGTCGTCATGGACTGCTTGGGAGTCTCCCTCCGCGAGGTCGGGATTTCAATCAAATTCTCGGCAGAATTGTGGAGTTTAGTCGTAGCGCCGTAGCAATTTGCGCGCGAAGGGAACGGTTGAGGAAATTGCCGAGTGAGCAGAGGAGAGGGGCGGATCTCGCGCAAAGGCGGTGGCAGTGATGTTAGACGAAAGCGCCAGTTACCCACCTTCGTGGTAGATCTACTTCAGGTGGCCAGCCGAGGAGACACTGCCACCAGGTGGGCTGCGGAGCGTATTCACTGGGGTAGTCGCGCTAGGAGCCGGGCCGTGAAAACGGTGCCAGGAACCGTTTCTGCAAATCGCTTGTTTGGCTCAGGACGCCAGATGGAAACGGTTCCTGGCACCGTTTTCGGAACGTGCATCGAGCTACGCGCGAAGGAGCCCGGGGAAAAGGCTTGAGACGCGAGACCTGAGACTTGAGGTGAAGCACTGCTGGGCAAGCCAGCAGTGGCACCCCGGCGGTGGCAGTGACGTCGGAAGTTCGCGTAGCTTCGCAACGATTCCGCCTGATAAATTAGCGGCCGTCTGAACGATCGACTGCCTGATGAAAGCGACGTCGATGGCAACAGAAACCACAACACGCCGCAGGCGTCCGATTGTCAGCGCGACCAGGGTGCTGGGAATCGTTTTCGCAGGATTCTGCGTTTGGTTTCTGTACGATTTACTAGCTCCTCGCGAAGCGATGTACGAGCAGGGGAAGACACGCGGGAATGCCATTGTTGTGGCGCTCAATTCATACAAGCGCGATCACGGTGAATACCCGAAGGATCTGAATGCCCTTGTTCCGGCGTACCTGCCAGAGATATCAGAGCCGTTCAGAGGCGCGAAATGGGGATATAACGCGGACGACGATGGGTTTTTGCTGGAGTTTTGTGATCGAGGAGGATTTCCACGATTCTATGCGACATCGAACTATGAACGCGGGCATTGGGGCTCTGAGACACTTTGAATGAACTCTTCACGGTGCGGCGGATGGTCCACAGTACTGTCCGGGAATGCGCCGCGTCGGGTTCACGCTTCGCCAATTAGCCGCCGCCGCTGCGCGGCTAAAGAGGTTGCGGTGACACGAGAGCGAGGTCGAAGTGAAGATCGAATACGCACTGGCGAAACCATCGCAGTCAGGCGCAGGTGGTGAGGGCGTGATCTTCGCGCTAGGAGACGCGCCGTGAAAACGGTGCCAGGAACCGTTTCTGCAAATCGCTTGTTTGGATCAGGACGCCAGATGGAAACGGTTCCTGGCACCGTTTTCGCAACCTGCACTCAAGCCACGCAGCGGCGACATACGCTTTTTGCATAGACGCGATTGGTTGGGTTCGCCTCGCCGATGTCGCCGCTACGCGGCTTGGGGCGTCGTTGGTTATCCGGGGGCTGACGCACCCCGGCTAAGCGCCGCCGCCGCTGCGCGGCTAAATCAGGCGCCGCTGCGCGGCTTGGGGCGTTTTGGGTCGGTTTTCCGGGGGCTGGCGCACCCCGGCTAAGCGCCGACGCCGCTGCGCGGCTAAATCAAGCATCGCGGCGCGGCGACCCATTTGCGACGGAGCGTTCGCCTCACCCCCACGGTTGTCCCCCCCTAGGCTGCTGCCGTACAATTCGGATCTGCGAATTGCCGCCTGATGTCCCGATTTCCCCCCGCCAATCAATGGGCCCCGGATGGCCGCTGCCGATATCGTCATTAAAGGTGCCCGCGAGCATAACCTGCGGGATGTGTCGCTCGTACTCCCTCGTAATCAACTCATTTGCCTGACTGGGGTTAGCGGGTCGGGCAAGAGTTCGCTGGCGTTCGATACGCTGTATGCCGAGGGGCAGCGTCGCTACGTCGAGAGCCTGAGCACGTTTGCCCGGCAGTTTGTCGGCCAGATGCCCAAGCCCGAGGTCGACTATATCTCGGGGTTGAGCCCGGCGATCTCGATCTCGCAGAAGTCGAGCGGGCAGAACCCGCGTTCGACCGTCGGCACGATCACCGAGATCTACGACTATCTGCGATTGCTGTACGCCCGTGTGGGGCTGGGGCATTGCTCCAAATGCGGCCGGGCGATCACGGCCCAGAGCCGCGAGCAGATCATTGACCGCATCGAGACATTGCCGGCCGGCACGCGGTTCATGGTTTTGGCCCCCCAGGCCAAGCTGCAGAAGGGTGAATTCCGCGACCTGTTCGCCGACTTGCGAAAGCAGGGCTACGCGCGGGCCCGCGTCGATGGCCGGGTGGTGGCGCTCGGCGACGAGCTGCGGCTCGACCGCCAGATGCGCCACACGATCGAGGCGGTGGTCGATCGGCTGGTGGCGGGGAGCACGTCGCGCAGCCGGCTGGCCGAAGCGGTCGAGATGGCGCTCAACCTGGGCAAGGGCAATTTGATCGTGGCGCTCGATGTCGAGCCGCGCCGTACGACCGATCTCGATCCGCCGCCGACTCCGCAGCGCAAGAGCAAGACGCGTGGTCGCTCCGACGACGAGGACCAACAAGACGCCGACGACACACTGCTCGGCCAGTCAGCAGCGATGCCCGACGCTGATGGTGAGCACGCAGCGCCTCCGCCCGTCGCAGACTTGCACCTCTCGGCTCACTACGCCTGTACGCACTGCGGATTGAGCTTCGAGCCGCCGAGTCCGCAGTTGTTCAGCTTCAACAGCCCACAAGGGATGTGCCCGATGTGCGACGGGCTAGGCGAGCTGTACAGCTTCGATCCGGCGGCGTTGATCCCCGATCCGAAGCTGACCCTGGAGAAAGGGGCGGTCGCGCTCGTCGGCACGTGGAAGGATCTTGGTCGCTGGCGCAAGCATTTGTTCGAGGGCGTGTTTGAAACGCTCGAACGGACCGAAGGGCTCGAGGCGGGCTCCATCCTGCGCACACCTTGGCAAGACCTCGATCCGCGCATCCAGCATCTGCTGCTCTACGGCACCGGCGATCTGCACATCACCTACACCTGGAAGCATGGGCACGGCGTCCACAAGTACGGCGGGCGGTACGAGGGGTTGATCCCCGAGCTGCTGTCGAAGTATCGCGGGTCGAAGAGCGGCATGCAGCGCCGGCAGCTCGAAGGCTACATGAGCGTGATCGACTGCGAAGCGTGCGCCGGCGAGCGGCTCAACCCGCAAGCCCGAGCAGTAACGCTGACCTCGCGACATGCGCGGTTCGCCGAGCGGCCCGCGGCCACGCTGCCGCAGGTGTGCCGGCTGGCAGTTTCGGACGCGGTCGAGTTCTTTCAGGAGCTGGAGCTCGACAACACGGGGCAGATCATCGCCGCCGAGGTGCTCAAGGAGATACGCGCAAGGTTGGGCTTTTTGCTGAATGTGGGGCTCGATTATCTGGCGCTCGATCGCTCGGCGCCGACGCTATCCGGAGGTGAATCGCAACGCATCCGCCTGGCGAGCCAGATCGGCAGCGGCCTGGTCGGCGTGTTGTACATTCTGGACGAGCCCTCGATCGGCCTGCACCAGCGCGACAACGATCGCCTGCTCGAAACGCTGACGCGGCTGCGCGATTTGGGCAACACGGTTGTTGTCGTCGAGCACGATGAAGACACGATGCGGGCCGCCGACACGATCATCGACTTTGGCCCCGGCCCTGGCGTGCGCGGCGGGCACGTGGTGGCCACTGGTTCGCTGGAAGCTATCTGTGCCGAGCCCAAGAGCGTTACGGGCAAGTTCCTGGGAGGCGAGCGCGAGATCACCATCCCAGCCGCGCGTCGCGAGGGGAGCGGCAACTTTGTGCGCATCTTGGGGGCCAAGCATAACAACCTGCGCGATGTCGACGTCGAGCTGCCGCTGGGCAAATTCATCTGCGTCACGGGCGTCAGCGGCAGCGGTAAAAGCTCGCTGGTCAACGACATTCTGGTCGAGGCCCTGCACCGCGACTTGAACAAGGGGCACGGCGAGCCGGGCGAGTATCGCGCGATCGAAGGGATCGAGCATCTCGACAAGCTGATCGCCATCGATCAGTCGCCGATCGGCCGCACGCCGCGTTCGAATCCGTCGACGTACATCAAGCTGTTCGACGATATTCGCTCGCTTTACGTGCAACTGCCCGACGCCAAGGCGCGCGGCTACAAGGCGGGGCGGTTCAGCTTCAACGTCAAAGGAGGCCGCTGCGAAGCGTGCGAAGGGAATGGCTCGAACCGGCTGGAGATGGATTTTCTGGCCGATATCTGGGTGACGTGCCCCGTTTGTTCGGGGCATCGATTCAATCGCGAAACGCTGCAGGTGCGCTTCAAGGGCAAGTCGATCGCCGAAGTGCTCGAGATGGACGTGCAGGAGGCGCTCACGCACTTCGAGAACGTGCCGCACGTTCGCCACAAGTTGCAAACGCTGCACGACGTGGGGCTCGACTATTTGAAGCTCGGGCAGCCGTCGCCGACGCTCTCGGGCGGCGAAGCGCAGCGCGTCAAGCTCGCCCGCGAGCTCGTCAAGAAAAGCACGGGGCGCACGCTCTACTTGCTCGATGAGCCGACGACCGGACTGCACTTTGCCGACGTCGAGATGCTGCTCAAAGTGCTGCACAACTTTGTCGATGCCGGCAACACGGTGCTGGTGGTCGAGCACAACCTGGACGTGATCAAGACGGCCGATTGGCTCGTCGATCTGGGGCCGGAAGGGGGCGCCGGCGGCGGCGAGATCATTGCCGTAGGCACGCCAGAGGAGATCGCTGTTTGCGATCGCTCGCACACCGGCGCGGTATTGCGTCCCATTCTTGAGCGAGCAGGGCGTATCGGCACCGATGCCGCCACCTCAGCCAAGCGACAACGCAAGGCCGACGCCGCGACCAAGGTCAAAGCAGCGGCCGCGACTGCGCGCCGCAATCCCGACCAATCACTGTTGGCGCGTAGTGTGCGCGTTCAAGGGGCTAAGCAGCACAATCTCAAGGGGATCGACGTCGTCGTACCTCGCGATCAGATGACGGTCTGCTGCGGGCTGTCGGGCTCGGGTAAGAGCTCGCTGGCGTTCGACACCGTGTATGCCGAAGGGCAGCGGCGCTATGTCGAGAGCTTGAGCGCGTACGCCCGGCAGTTCGTCGATCAGATGCAAAAGCCGCTGGTCGACCACATCAGCGGTTTGTCACCGGCGATCGCCATCGAGCAGAAGAACATGGGGCACACGCCCCGCTCGACGGTCGGCACGGTGACCGAAGTGTACGACTACCTGCGGATTATCTTCGCGCGGTTGGGCAAACCGTACTGCCCCGCCTGCGATAAGCCGATCGGCACGCAAACCGCCGACGAGATCATCGACAAGCTGCTGGCCCATCCGGCCGGTACGCGCGTCTATCTGATGGCTCCGCTGGAGGTGCAGGTTGGCGATAAGTATGACGCGCTGTGGCAGGAGATTCGCGCGGCGGGCTACCAGCGGATGCGCGTCGACGGCACGACCTACTCGGTCGACGAGCCCCCGACGATCGATCGTCGCCGCAAGCATCAGGTGGAGGTGGTGGTCGATCGCGCGGTCATTCGCCCCGACGCGCGCGGCCGCATCGCTGACAGCGTAGAGTCGACCCTCGCGCTGGGCAAAGGGGTGCTGCACGTCGCGGTGGTCGACGAGTCGCTGCCCGAGGCCAAATGGACGACCGAAATCCACAGCCAGCATTTCGCCTGCGACCGCTGCGGCCGGAGCTTCGAGCCGCTGACGCCGCACAACTTTTCGTTCAATAGTTGGCTTGGTTGGTGCAAGGACTGCGAAGGATTGGGGACCGAGCAGGGGGCCAACCTCGCGGCGCTCGTGCCTGACACCGAAAAGACCTTGGCCCAAGGGGCGATCGAACTATGGCCCGGCCTGAAGCTGCCGATGGCCAAGGCGATGCTCGCGGCGCTGGCCGCGCACACCGGGCTGCCGCTCGATGTGCCGTTCGCGCGATTGAGTCCCCGTCATCGGCGCATGCTGCTGTACGGGGCGGGCGAGGAATGGATCACCGTCAACAAGCCGGTCGACGATACCACTCGTGCTCCGCGCGGCAAGTCTCGCGCGAAGAGTGCGACGACCGGCGAGGCGGCGACGGGCGAGCTGTGGTTCCGTTTTCAATTCAAAGGGCTCTATCCGGCGCTCGACGAAGCGTCGCGCTTGAGCCCCGCGCTGCGCGGCCGCTTGGAGCACCTGGTCGATGAAGTCGAATGCTCGGCCTGCGGTGGCAGCCGACTGCGCGACGACGCGGCGGCGGTGCAGTTTCGCGGTCGCACGTTGCACGACTTGTGTCTGACGCCGCTCGACGAGTTGTCGGCCTGGTTCTCGGCCTGGAAGCCGAGTGGCAGCGACAAAAAAATCGCCGGCGAAATGATTCGCGAGATTCGCCACCGGCTCGAGTTTCTGGTCGACGTCGGGCTCGAGTACCTGACGCTGGCGCGGCCGGCGCCCACGCTCTCGGGCGGCGAGGCACAGCGCATTCGCCTGGCGAGCCAGGTCGGTAGCGGGCTGGTGGGCGTGCTCTACGTGCTCGATGAACCAACGATCGGCTTGCACCCACGCGACAATCGCCGGCTGCTGCGAGCGCTGCACAAGCTGCGCGATCTCGGCAACACGTTGCTGGTGGTCGAGCACGATCGCGAAGTGCTGGCCAGCGCCGATCAACTGCTCGATTTTGGGCCAGGCGCCGGCGAGCACGGTGGGCAAGTCGTCGCCCGCGGGACGCCCGCCGAGTTGGCCGTCGCGCGCGGTTCGATCACGGGCCCTTACCTGTCGGGGCGCAAGGCGATCGGCATCCCGAAAAACCGCCGCATGCAGGGGCGCTATGCTCTGGCCGCCGCGGAGCAGAACGGTCAGGCCGAAAGCGGCAACGGCAGGAAGTCGACGAAAAAGTCCGCCAAGTCAGTCGACAATCCGCCGAAAGCCATCAGCGCCGCCCGCCGCACCAAGGCGAAAGCTGCCGAGCTCATGGTCCCCGCCTTCAATGGTTCAGCCGCCGCGGGCACGTGGCCCGAGGCACCGGCCGGCTGGCTCGAAATCGTCGGCGCCAGGCACAACAATCTCAAAAACGTCGATGTCAGCATTCCGCTGGGCACGCTCACGGCCATCACCGGCGTCAGCGGTAGCGGTAAGAGCTCACTGATTGAAGACGTGCTCTACAACGCGCTGGCTCGCTTGCTGCATCGCGCGGCGACCATTCCCGGCGCCTTCACCGGGCTGCGTGGCGTCGAGCAAATCAACAAAGTGATCCGCGTCGATCAGCAGCCGCTGGGCAACACGCCCACGTCGAACCCGGCCACGTACACCGGCGCGTTCGATCAAATTCGCACGCTCTTCTCGCAATTGCCTGAAGCGAAGGTGCGCGGTTACACGCCGCGGCGGTTCAGCTTCAATGTGCCCGGCGGGCGCTGCGAGAGCTGCGAAGGAAACGGGCAGCGCTGCGTCGAGATGCACTTTCTGCCCGACGTGTGGGTCGAGTGCGACACCTGCCATGGCAAGCGCTACAACCCCGAAACGCTCGAGGTTAAGTTCCGCGGCCACAGCATCGCCGACGTGCTCGAGATGCCGTGCGGCCGCGCCGTGGAGCTGTTCGAAAACATCCCGGGCATCCGTCGCATTTTGCAAACGCTGTGCGACGTGGGACTCGACTACCTGACACTCGGCCAATCAGCTCCCACGCTCTCCGGCGGTGAAGCGCAGCGCGTGAAGCTGGCGGCCGAGTTGTCGCGGCCCGACACGGGGCGCACGCTCTACTTGCTCGACGAGCCGACGACCGGTTTGCACTTCGACGACCTGGCCAAGCTGCTCGACGTGCTGGGGCGGTTGGTCGATTTGGGGAACACCGTCGTCGTGATCGAGCACAACCTCGATGTCATCAAAACGGCCGATTGGCTGATCGACATCGGCCCCGAGGCGGGGGCCGGCGGGGGCTTTGTCGTGGCGGCCGGCACGCCTGAGGACCTGGTCGAACACGCCCGGCGTGTGGCGGCGCAGACTGCCGGCAACGGCGCCGCGAAGCGCGGTCGCAAAGCGGCAGCCGAGGCAGACGTCGAGCCGGAGCTGAAGCTCAGCCATACCGGCGTGCTGCTGACCGAGGTGTTGGCGGCCGGCCCCTACGTCGAGCGCGGCATTTATGATTTCACCGCGGCTGAAGCGGAAAAGGCTAGCGACGTGAGCCTGGAAGAGCTGGGGCAGAACGTCAACATGCCGTGGGAAGAGGACGGTCGCCGCTGGCACACGGTGTCGCGCGTCGGTCGCAATGGCGAGCCTTGCCGGTGGGATGGGGAGATCCTGGCCCGCGTGGTTGATCGCCTGCATGAGCTGGGGAGCTTTGCCGCCACGAACTGGAACAACCGCACGGTTGTCGAGATCAGCGCCGAGAAAAAGAGCGACGGCTGGTTCTTCCACGCCCTCACCGGGCACGAGTGGCTGCTGACGCTCAAGTTCCGCGTCGCCAAGCGGACGTTCAAACGCGACGATCTGATTGCCTCGCTCAATTTGAAGCCGCTCAACGAGATTCCCGACCTGCCCGTGTACGGCTCCGAGCCGCGCGTGAAGTGCAAGCAACTGCGCGGCCCTTGGCAGGAGGTGCAGTTGACGGTGCACTCGCTCGACGAGGTCGATCGGCCGGCATTTTGGAAGTTTGTCGAGGCGGCCGTCGAGGGCTTTCAGCAATTCACGGAGCGCGTCAAGCAAGACCCCGAAGACGTGATGCCGTGGAAGGTGCTCGGCCAGAAGTGGCATCTTTCGCGCAAGGGCTTTCCGCCTGGCAAGAAAGTCGACTGGGACACCGAGGTGCTCGAAGAGCTGTGCGAGCGGCTCGCGGCCATCGCCCCCGAGGGGCAGTTCCTCTGGAACAACCAGCAGGTGGTCCACCTGCGCGTGCCGGGTCAGGACGAGCCCTGGGCAACGATCCACACGAAGCGCCGCGCCGCGGTTGAACTGACACTCACGGGGCCGAAGGGGCGCTTCGCGCTGGGGCGGATCGCGGCGCTGGGGGCGAGCCGGGAGTTCGATGCGGCGCGCCGCGACAAGGACCTGGTGAAGCTCGGCTTCGTCACGTTGGCCGATTTGTCGCGCGGCGAGCTGGATGAGTTCCTGAAGGAACACCTGTCGGAGTTGGCCGCGCAGGTGCGGTAATTCTTGTTAGCGTTGTTCCCGCGATTTAGACTCATGATGGTAGGCGTTTGACGAACGCACGCCAATTACGAATGGTCCTCTATGCCTCTCGGGAGTCTCTCGCATGCGGGCAGCTTGCCAACCGATCTGGTGCCTGGCGACCGTATCTATTGCGCTCCTATTGTGCACTAGTTCGTGCGGCGCAGCGGAAGCCGAAGCCAGTTCGAAGAGTGATCGGCCGGCGTTGTTTCTATCCCAACGCGACGATCAATTCAAAATCATGGAACTCAAGAACTCGGTCATCGGCGGCATGATGGCGCGAGAGTTCTTCCGCCAGGGGCTTTTGGTTGCCGCTCGTGATGAGCTTGGATTGCGGACGTTGGACGGCTCCTTAGGCGAGTCGGCACCCACAACAACTGGTGCGTTGCTGACGATGAGTGTGCTCGCCGAACAAAGCGACAAAGACGTTGAGTTCTTGGTTTGGCGAGTAGAGGGCAACAACCGGACGGAAGCCCTCTCAGGCAAGGCGGCTGTCTTGACTAATGAGTTCATTAACGGCTTCGACTATCGGCGTGCGCTCGAAGTTTCGGAGGAGCTTTCTCGAACCGCGTTTATCGAGCTCTGTAAGACTGCGATTGCATCGCCAAAGCCAAATCGCGAGCTCGACACCAGCGAATTGCCCGAATCGATCGTTCGACTTCTGGGAGAGATGAACTGGTTATCGCAATTCATGGCAGTGCGGCAATTGCATTCAACGATTCACGAGCAGGGCGAATCTCCGGAGTTGCTCGGAGCACTTGTTCGAGCGTACGTCAATCTGGGTGTTTTGTCCGAAACCCACTGGCATACCACTCATAAGGCTTACAAGGCGCGGGCGTTAGTTTATGCGCAGCGACTCGTCGTACGGCAGAAGAGCGATGCCTGGTCACTCTGGCACCGCGCCTACGCATGGGCGCTCGTCGGCCGGCATTCAGACGCGCTGGCCGATCTTGTTGCCGCGAAAGCAGCGAAGAAAGAGGAATCCACACCACCCTGGGTTCCGCTGATCGACGCGTACTGCAAGTACGACCTCCCTGTGTTGCGCGTGGCGACGACAGAGGAATCTGCTCCTGAGCTGAATTGGCTCCTTGCCTACCTGGCTACATTGAGTGCAGGCACGCCGCATCTAACAATCGAAATGGGACTGAAGTCTGTGACGGCGGTGCCTCGCTGCTATCGAATCTACGACGATTTATCGACGATCGGTGGTGTCGCACTGCATCATGAGACAACCGTTCGTAGCTTGCTAATGCTGGGCGAGACGCTCTATAGCGATCTCTCGACGCTTTCAGGCAGCCCCGCGTCCGTTGCAAGCGCCATTGAGCAGATCATCCCACAATTGAAGGCCTCCGACGAGAAAATCGACGAGGAAGAGGGCGACTCGAACGGCCGCGTACTACGGGAATTATCGCTACGTGGCGGCTTAGTTTCGGCACTGATCGACGCCGAACCGAGTGACACGGCAGAACCTTCGACCGGCGCACTGGCCCACTTGATCGTCGAGGAGAATTTCAAGCAAGTCTGGACTCGCGCTCGTTTTCTTTATCGCGAGCTCGGTGTCCCGACCACGGGCTTCCTCACGATCGTCCAGCCGATCGTTGAACGACATCCTTATCAAGGCCTGCTCGCTGCCTTCAACACCGATGACTTGGAACGACAATCGCTAACTGAGAGTGTGCGGCAAGTTCGGACGGACATTCACGAATCCCAGCAGCGAGCCATGCACAACGAAATCTCAGAGTTCGACTTCCAGAAAGCAGTGGAACTGCATAAATACATGGAATTCAACCGAGATGTCGTGACTCGCGATGTTGAGTTCTTTAGTGTCAACGATTCGCCGAACAATTCGTTGTCCGGCAAATGGTTCCGCGCGATCAGTCCTCATTCGCCGCGAGGCATTGCCTGCCGGATCGAGGCCATCACATTCATTGAATCCGAGAATGAAAGAGGCAAATGGCGCGAATGGGAAAGGCAATTCCATAGTTTTCCGATTGTGCTGCGAACCCTAGCCGAGGCCTATCTCAAGGAGAACAAAACGGTCGATGCCGAGCGCTGTCTGGTCGATTACGTTAAAAGCTCACCCGAATACTGGGCCTACCAGACACTCGCCGACATCTACCAAGGACGCGGCGAAACCGATCGCTGGCAGGAAACCCTTGAATCGTTTCTCGAGCAGCCCTCCTACGGACTGGAGCCTGCCCGCGTACGAGTCACCTTGGCCGAGCACTTCATGGAGCGCGGTGAAAGGGATCGAGCCGTGGAGTACGCCGATGCAGCCGCTCAGACGGGGGCCGCATGGGCCATGCTCTGTGCGAGTCAATGTCACGAAGCACGTGGCGACTGGGAGGAATCGGAGGAATGGGTCCGCCTTACTTCCGAGCGATACCGTGGACAGGGAACGAAATGGTACGACTGGTGTTTGCGAACCGGACGGGGGAATCGCGAACCCGCACGCGAGCTAGCCATCGCGGCGGCGAGTCGACTTGTGCAAACGAATGACAGCGGCTGGTTTCTGAAGCTCGGGCTCTATCATCTTGTCGACGGCGACGACCCACGGGCAAGGAGTATGTTCAAGGTTGCCTATGAACGCGCGGGGGGTGCTTACGTTGGGATGCAAGTCGTGCTGCTCAGTGATGTCCTCAAGAAGCTGGACGATCGCAACAAGGCGCTTAAAGCAGTTCTCGAAGCGCCAGCAAAGGATGCGCCCGGCAAAGCGATGCCCGACGAGTTCATGGAATTCGCATCGCTGCTTGGCAAACTTCCGCTCGAGCAAACCTTCCGACCTTCCGCCGCAGACGTTGATCCATTACTGGATCGCGCGGAACCGTCGGCAAAATCCAACATCGCTTACTTTGTGGGACGCTGGTCGAAGCTGGCAGGGAATTGGGACGAAGCGAAGCGATATTTCACAATTGCGGCCACACATGGCCATCCGGATCAGCAGTCTCGCGTTCATGCCAGAATACTGCTGTCGCAGCTCGACAAAGTTCTGAATAGCACCGATGTCAATCAAGACTCGACGCCAAACCCACCGGAATGAAACGCGAGGAGTTGTGCATGCTCTAGCGAGCTTGGCGCGGTACTCAATCGGCCAGGTGTGGCGCGGTGGCCTCGGCCGAGTTCGCAATCCAGGTGGCCGGCCGGCGCACTACGAGTGCTCCGACACAATCACGAGTCACCGCCTGACTCGCTGTCACTTAGCGCTTCCCTACCAATCCTCGGCTTCGAGCTCGACCGAGCCGACTTCGCGCTGGTGATCGGCCTCGGCCATTAGTTTCTTGCGCAGGCTCTCGAACTTCGCTTCAAGCGGCTCGTCGGGCAGCTTTTGCAGCACGCGCAGCGCCTGCGTCGGTCGGCCCTCTTGCAACAAAAGCTGTGCGAGCTTCAACCGCACCGGAACTTCGCGCGCGGTGAAACGCCGCAGATACTCGACCAACAGCGGCAAACCGCGCGCGGTTTGCTGTTGTTTACCGAGCGCGTCGAGCAGTGCTAGCAGCTCAACCTCGTCGAGTTGCCAGCCAGGCTCCGCGCGAGCTTGCTTCTCGTGCAGCGCCAGGGCCACGGTCCCATTGCCGTCGCGCAACAGTTGCCGCAACGTGCCACGGGCCGTGTCGAGGTCTTTCGATTGTTGCTGCGTCCGCTGAGCTTGCTCTTTGCGCAGGGCGCGGGCGCTCTTCTTGGGGGCCTCGCCCAGGCGGTCTTGCCAGAGCGCAAAAATGTCCCAATTCTCGCAATCGACCCAGCCGGCTTTGAGCATCACGACGCCGACGACCAGCCCGACCGCGGCGCCAAACAGGTGCAGCACGGGCGTGGAGACGGCAAACTCGTTGAGCGCGGCGAAGAGCACCTCCTGGCCAATCATGTAAAATGCCACGAAGCCAAGAATGGGCACCTCGAAGATGCCATGTCGAAAGAACCCATAATAGAAGCATTGCAAGTCGTTCTTCGGCGCCCAGATCATCGACATCGCGGCCAGCCCACAGACAATCGACGAGGCGCCATACGACGATCCTTGCTCAAAGTTCAACGTGACGGTCTGCTCGATGGCGCATTCGGCGATCCCCAACCCCAAGTAGAGCGGCACAAACAGCAGTGGCCCGAGCTTGCCTTCGACGACCAGCGCGAAAGACCAGAGAAAGATCATGTTGCCGATCAGGTGCATGAGATCGCCATGCACGAAGTTCGATGTGATCCACTCCAAAGGATGGAGTCCGTTGCCGTACTGCAAGGCGTACTGTTCGCTGGCCTCCGGGGGTGCGGCCACCATCGCGAAGAACGCCAGCACGTTAGCGATGATCAGCCCGATGGTGCCCCACGGAAAGTAGTAGACGGGGGCATCGGTGCCGTAGGGAAAGAAGAACATGGTGTGATCGGCCCGTTCGCGTCACATGGGTGGCGGCGCGGTCACGTGCCGCGCTGCTACGGCCCCTGGATTGTCGCGTGCGGCAGTTGCTGTCGCAACTTGGCGACGCCGCCCGGGGTGACGCTCGTTCCACGCAGGTTGAGAAACTTGAGGCGCTTGAGATGGGCCAGCCGCGACAGGCCGGCGTCGGTGATGCCGGGGTGATCGGGGAGCGAAAGATATTCGAGACTGCGGAGTTGGCCAAGCTGCTCGAGGCCGGCGTCGGTGATGATGACGATGGGCCCGGGGCCGGCCGGAGAGTCGTGATGCGGCAGGTAGACGCAGCGTAAGTAGCGGCAATCGGTCAGTTCAGGTAGCTCTGCATCGGTAAGACGCGGCGGCTCATCGGCCGAGCCGGCATAAAACAGGGCCGGCTCGATACTCACCACGTGGACTGCCGATGCGGACGCCAGGCGGGCAAACCAATTCCAGATCGCATGCGGGCGCGGGTATTCGACGATCAAGTCGGCGGCCGGTAACTGCTCCGCCAGGCGATGGCTGATCCGCCCGTCGCGGCGTAATTCCACAAACCACGCAAAAACCATTGCCAGACCGAGCGTGGCGACGAGCAAGTCGACTAATCGCCATTGCCAGAGATGGCGCCTGCGCCGTCGCCAACTTTCGAACAGCAGGCAGGTCGCCGCGATGATCCCCGCTGCCGCCGCAGCATCAACGCTCAACGCAAGACCGTCAGCCTGAGCCCACTCATCGACCGAAAACCAGTTCATTGGTGGGAGGTGCATGGGTAGCGGCACAAGTATCCTACGGAGCGTCCACGGTCCTGACGACCAATAGCGAATCGGCCAGCCGGCAAATACCGCGGGGCCCAGATTCTTGAGGGCGGGATCGTACTCAAAGCGCACTTCGATCGAGAGATTCACGATTAGGAGCAGCAGTGCCGCCAGCGAGGCCACCACCCACGTCGATGCGTGCAACCGGTACCAGGGGCGGCGGACGGGCGCTCGTTCGGGGGCTGCGATCGCGTTCGGCGGCATGTCAGAAAACCAGTCGTCGACAGTTTCTCTCGGGCGGGCAAGGCTTCTCCACTCGATTCTGATCGACCGGCGGCCCGCTGGGAACTTTCACCCGCCGGCGTGCGTCCAACAAAGAGCCGGGCAGCAGACAAGCCGCTACCGGTGCGCGCGATAAAGATTCTTGCCCGCGATTACCGGAGCCATCGCGGGGCACGGTGACGAGGAGCCGCGCGACAGCGTACCACTTGCAGCGGGCAAGCGTGCTTGCCGGTTGTCCGACAAACCGTCTATAACGCCAGCGTGCGGCCCGGCCGGGGAAGTGCTCTGCCGCACGCATCCCCTTTTCTCTTGCGCAGAACTGCGAGCCATGGATCAGAAACGAATGTTCTCTTGGGCGCTGGTGTTCGTCTCGGCATTGACCTTCGCGGGCGTGGCCTGGCTGGCCGCCGCCGAAGCTCCGCCGGCTGGCCGTGATGCCGCCAAGAAGCTGTTCGAACAGGGGAACTTCAAAGAGGCTTACGACGCCTACCGGGCCCTGGCGCTCGATCCGCAGACTGACCCTGCGCAAGTCGGCGAAGACCTACGTCAGGCCGTGCAGTGTCTGCGGCAGTTGGGGCGAATCGCCGAGGTTGACGACTTGATCGAAGCGGCCGTGGCGGCCCAGCCGAACAACTGGCAACTGCTCTTCTCGGCCGCTCAGCGCTACGCCGAGATCGATCATTTCGGCGCGATCGTGGCCGGCAAGTTCGGGCGCGGCGATCGGCGCGGTGAGGGGCGGATGGTCAACTCGCTGGAGCGCGATCGCGTGCGCTCTTTGCAGTTGATGCGACTGGCCAACGAGAAGTTGCCGGCCGACGTGCAGGGGGCGGCCGCCGCTGAGTTGTACTGGACCTGGGCAAGCTATTGGTTCGGCTTCCGCGGCTATCAAGAAGCCTGGCGGCTGCAGCGGTTGACCGACCTAGACAAGCTGCCCGACTACGAAGAAGGATGGTGGGGCGGCCCGCAAACATCGGGGGCGCCGGTCGATGCCGAGAGCAATCCAATCTATTACGCGGTGCCGGCCGACTTCGCCGCGGCCACGAACGACGGCCAGCGCTGGCGCTGGTGCCTGTGGCAGACGTTTGAGCGCAACCCGCAGCGCAAGGGAGAAGTGCTTTGGACCTGGGGGCAGTTCCTGCATTCGCAGTTTGGCGTGCAGACGATGGCCAATTTCGGCGCGCTGTGGCGACTGCAAGAACAAGACGAGAAAAAAGAACACGGCACCTGGGCGCTCGACACCCTGACCGACGACGAGACGATGGCCCAACTGGCCACGGGCGTGCGGCGCTTCAAGTTGCCTGACGAGTTCAACCCGATCAAGATTTTCGAGCAGGTGCTGACCGAAAAGCAGTCAGCCTACGCGGCGAACGCCTGCGAGCAGCTCGCGCAGATTTATGAAGATCGCCGGCAGTACCCTCGCGCCGCCGAATACTGGCGACAGGCAATCGCCGACTTCGGCAAGAACGATAACCGCGAGGCGCGGCTCAATCAGATCGTCGGCAATTGGGGACGTTTTGAATCAACCGAGCTGCAGCCGGCTCGTCGCGGCGCGAGCTTCGAGTTTCGCTATCGCAACGCCCGGCACGTGTCGTTCGAGGCGCAGGAGATCAACATCGCGAAGTTGCTCGCTGACATCAAAGCCTACGTGCAGTCGAACCCCGGGCAGCTCGCTTGGGAGAAGCTGGAGCTCGGCAACATCGGCTATCGGCTTGTCCAGCAAGGACAATCCAATTATCTCGGCGCCAAGGCGGCCTCTTGGGAGCTGGAGCTCGAGCCGCGCGAGAAGCACTTCGATCGGCTGGTGACCGTCAGTACGTCGCTGCAAAAGGCCGGCGCCTACTGGGTGACCGCGCGCGCGCAGGACGGCAACACCACGCACATGGTGCTGTGGGTGGCCGATACCGCGCTACTCAAGAAGCCGATCGCCGGCAAGACGTGGCTCTACGTGGGGGACGCCGTGACCGGCGCGCCGATCGAGCGGGCGAACGTCGAGTTCTTTGGCTTCCGCAACCGGCATCTCGAAGCGCGCCGCTTCACGGTCGACACCAAGAACTTCGCCGAATTCACCGACTCCAGCGGCCAGATTCAACTGCCGTTTCAGCCCGAGACCGATCAGTTTCAGTGGTTGATTGTCGCCCGCACCACGGCGGCGGCCGGCAAGCCGGCGCGGCTGGCCTACCTGGGCTACTCGCACATCTGGCAAGCGCAGCGCAACGAGACGACCTATCGTGAGGACAAAGGCTACTTCATTTCCGATCGGCCGGTCTACCGCCCTGCGCAGTCGGTGAAGTTCAAGTTCTGGTTTGCGCAGGCGCGCTACGACGCGCCCAATAAATCGCCCTTCGCCAACTCCAAGCAGCATCTGGTGCTGTTTGGACCGACCGGTGACAAGCTGCTCGAGAAGGATTTCACCTGCGACGAGTACGGCGGTTTCGACGGCGAATACGCGCTGCCGAGCGACGCGCGGCTGGGCGTTTATCAGGTGCAGGTGAGCGATCGCTGGGGAGGCAACTTCCGCGTCGAAGAGTACAAGAAGCCCGAGTACGAAGTGACGGTCGAGGCGCCGACCGAGCCAGTGATGCTCGGCGACAAAGTGACAGCCACGGTCACGGCCCGCTACTACTTCGGAGCGCCGGTTACCAAGGGGACGGTGAAATATCGCGTGCTGCGCACCAACCATGAGGAGCGCTGGTATCCGATCGGCCCGTGGGATTGGCTCTATGGCCGGGGCTATGGTTGGTTTGGCGGTGACTACGACTGGTATCCCGGTTGGCGCAATTGGGGCTGCCCGCGACCTTTCTTTCCTTGGTGGCCGCGAGGGCATGTTCCGCCCGAGGTGGTGCTCGAAGGAGATGCGCCGCTCAATGCCAAAGGGCAACTCAAGCTCGAGATCGACACCTCGCTGGCCAAGCTGGTGCACAGCGATCACGACCACAAGTACTCGATCACGGCCGAGGTGACCGATGAATCGCGTCGCACGATCGTGGGCCAGGGCAATGTGCTGGTCGCCCGCAAGCCCTTCGAGGTGCACGCCTGGGTGGAGCGCGGCTGGTATCGCACAGGGGACACGGTGCGCGCCCACTTCCGCGCTCGCACGCTCGACGACCGGCCTGTCGAAGGGCAAGGGAAGCTCGCGCTGCTCAAGATCACCTACGACGACCAGCGCAAGCCGATCGAAACGCCCGTCGAAGAGTGGGACCTACCGACCAACGCCCAGGGGGAAGCGTCACAGCAGATTCGCGCCGCCACGGGAGGGCAGTACCGGTTATCGTACAAAGTGACCGACAAGGCCGGGCACACGATCGAAGGGGGCTACCTGTTCAGCGTGGTCGGCGAAGGCTTCGCCAGCGCCAACTATCGATTCTCGGCGCTCGAGGTGATACCCGAGAAGCGCGAATACCGCCCCGGCGAGAAGGTCGGGTTGATGATCAACACCGATCGCGTCGGCAGCACGGTGCTGCTGTTTATCCGTCCGGTCGACGGGGTCTATCTGCCGCCGCGCGTGCTGCGGTTGCAGGCCAAGAGCACCTTCGTCGAGATCGAAGTCGAACAAGGGGACATGCCCAATTTCTTCGTCGAGGCAATCAGCATTTCCGACGCGCGCGAGAACCGCGACGTTCGCGATCTGCTGGTGCCGCCGGAAAAGCGCGTGGTGCAGGTCTCGGTCGAACCGTCGGCCACCAAGTATCGGCCCGGCGAGCAGGCGAAGGTGCGGTTGAAGTTCACGGGGCTCGACGGCCGGCCGATCTCTGGCTCGGTGGTCGCCACGATGTACGACAAATCGGTCGAATACATCTCGGGCGGATCGAACGTGCCCGACATCAAGGAGTTCTTCTGGAACTGGCGACGATCGCACTACCCGCAAGGGGAAAGCGATCTCAATCGCTCGGGCTTCGACATTCCGCCCAAGGGGAAACCTCAGATGCAGAACCTCGGCGTGTTCGGCGGCAACGTGGCCGAAGAAGCAGGCAACCTGTACGCCAATGGCCGCGTGATGATGCGGAAGAACCAGCGGCAGGGAGGCATGGCCGGCCGGGCCGCGATGGCCGATGAAGCGATGCCGATGGCGGCGGCCGCGCCGATGGAAGCGGCGGCGGGCGGTGCGCCGGGAGCGACGCTTGAGGTGCCGCTTGACGTATATGTGGAAGAGGGAACAGCCGGTGCCCCGCTCGTCGAGCCCACGGTGCGCACCAAGTTTGCCGACACGGCATTCTGGGCGGCGGCACTGGTGGCCAATAACGATGGCATCGCCGAGTTCGATCTGGCGATGCCCGAGAATCTCACCACGTGGAAGGTGCGCGCCTGGACCTTGGCCGACGGCGCCCGCGTTGGTGAAGGAACGGTCGAAGTCGTCACTTTCAAGAACCTGCTGGTGCGTTTGCAAGCGCCGCGGTTCCTGGTCGAGAAGGACGAGGTGGTGCTGTCGGCCAACGTACACAACTACTTGGATCATGAGAAGCAGGCGACGGTCACCTTTGAGCTTGATGGCGGTCTGCTCGAGCCGATTGGCGAAGCGACGCAGAAGATCACGCTAGCGGCCGGCGGCGAATCGCGCGTCGACTTCCGCGTGCGCGTGGTGCGCGAAGGGGAAGCGACCATTCGCGTGAAGGCGCTCACCGATGAAGAATCGGACGCCACGGAACTGAAGCTGCCGGTCTACGTCCACGGGATGCTCAAGACCGAGGCGTATGCCGGCACGATCCGTCCCGACGGTGACGCGGCCACGGTCGAGCTGCGTGTGCCCGACGAGCGGCGCGCCGAGCAAACGCGTCTCGAAGTGCAGTACAGCCCGACCTTGGCCGGGGCGATGGTCGATGCGCTGCCGTACCTGGTCAATTATCCGTATGGCTGCACCGAGCAGACGCTCAATCGCTTTCTGCCGACGGTCATTACACAGCACGTGCTGTTGGATATGAAGCTCGATCTCGCGGCGATCCGCGAGAAGCGGACCAATCTCAATCCGCAGGAGCTCGGCGACCCGGTCAAGCGGGCCGAGCAATGGAAGCGCTACGAGCAGAACCCGGTGTTCGACGAGGCCGAGGTGCGCCGCATGGTGCAGGCCGGGCTCGAAGCGCTCGGTTCGATGCAACTCTCCGACGGCGGCTGGGGCTGGTTCTCCGGATTCGGCGAGCACTCCGACGCGCACACCACGGCGCTGGTGGTACACGGGCTGCACGTCGCCGCGGCGAACGACGTAGCGATCGTGCCCGACGTGCTGGCCCGCGGCCGCGACTGGTTGGTCCGCTACCAGGACGAGCAGGTGCGTCGGTTGCAAAACGCGCCGACCAAGACCGAGCCCTACAAGACGCAGGCCGACAATATCGACGCGCTGGTGTATTGGGCGCTGGTCGAAGCCGACCTCAATAACGGCAACATGCAGGAGTATCTCTACCGCGATCGCATCCCGCTATCGGTCTACTCGAAGGCGCTGGTGGGGCTGGCCATGCACAAGCTGGGGGCGAAAGAGCAAGTGGCCATGCTGCGCCGCAACATCGAGCAGTTCCTGGTGCAGGATGCCGAGAACGAGACGGCTTATCTCGACCTACCCGAAGATAATTACTGGTGGAGCTGGTACGGCAGCCAGACCGAAGCGCAAGCGTTCTATCTGAAGCTGCTGGTGGCGACCGAGCCGGCCAGCCCTGTGGCGCCACGCCTGGTGAAGTACCTGCTCAACAACCGCAAGCACGCCACGTACTGGAACTCGACGCGCGACACGGCCTATGTGGTCGAATCGTTCGCCGATTACCTGGCCGCGACGGGCGAAACCAAGGCCAATCTGGCGATCGAGGTCTGGCTCGACGGCCAGAAGAAGCACGAAGTACAGGTCACGCCCGAGACCCTCTTCAGCTTCGATAGTCGCTTCGTACTCGAAGGGGACGCGGTGACCTCGGGCGCTCACAAGCTCGAGCTGCGAAAACAAGGCAATGGCCCGCTCTACTTCAATGCGTACCTCACCAATTTCACGCTCGAAGACCCCATCACGGCGGCCGGGCTGGAAGTCAAGGTGCGCCGCAAGGTCTACCGCCTGGTGCGCGAGAAGAGCGAAGTGGACGTGGCCGGCGATCGTGGGCAAGTCGTGGCGCAGCAAGAACTAAAATATCGCCGCGAGCTGCTCGACGATTCGTCGACTCTCAAGAGTGGCGACTTGCTCGAAGTAGAGCTCGAGCTCGAAAGCAAGAACGACTACGAGTATCTCGTGTTCGAAGACTTCAAAGCGGCCGGCTGCGAGGCGTTCGATCTGCGCAGCGGATACACCGATAACGACCTTGGGGCCTATGCCGAGTTCCGAGATAATCGCGCGAGCTTCTTCGTGCGGCGGTTATCGCGCGGACTGCATAGCACCCGCTATCGCCTGCGGGCGGAAATCCCCGGTCGTTATAGTGCGCTGCCGGCGATTGGCTGGGGCATGTATGCTCCGGAGTTGAAAGGAAATTCCGACGAGCTCAAAGTGCGGATTGAGGATTAGAGCCGCCGCAGATTCGCGCCAGCGCATAAAAAAACGGCTGGCTTGCCCGGAGCCGCGATTCCCGAGCCTACCAGCCGGTTGGACGGTGCCCCTCAGTCGTACTGAGGAACGCCCGCAATTAGCAAACCATCGCGCGGCTAATTGTTCAGCAGCGCGAGGGCTTTCAGAGCGCTGGATGCCGCCTCGACGCTACCCAACTGCGCGACGAGTTGCTTGGCAGCCAATAGATCCTGCATCGAGAACTTGTCCGTCGTGGCGCCCGGCTTGCGGCCGCGCTTCTTGCCCGGCTTGGGGCCACGCTTGCCTGGCTTGGCATTCAGATTGTGTTTGATGTTGCTCACTAACTGAGCGGAAACATTCACACGATGCTTGGCCTTGAGCGTGTCGGCAATCTCCTTGGGTGAAGAGTCGGGGTGGCTTTCCAAATACTCGCGGATCGCCGCCGACTTGTTAAACTTCTTGCGCTTGCGCCCACTCTTTTTTTCTTCGGTGGCCGTGGCCATGATTCATACACTCCGGAACATAGGTTCGCCCTCAAAAAACCAAACTCCGCTTATAGCATACGCCAATTTCCGCGACAATGAGCCGAGTCTAACCGAGCGATCGTAACACTGAGATTTGTAACGCGGCAATCACAGTATTTGGTATGCTGATTCACGTCGTTAGAGCCTGACGTTGGCTTGAGCAACCAACCAAAGGCCGATGAAGTCTCACGCATACTTTGACCGACAGGTGTGTTAATCAGCAGTGCAAAGCAATGAGATGCTCTCCCGCGAATTCTCCCGATCCGATACCACGCCACTGCCGCCGGCCGGCGCTGTGGTCGTGGCGCACGCTGGCGATCGTGGTAGCGATGTGCGGCGGCCTTGTCGCACGTTGCCATCCCGCGCGGGCCGCCGAACCGTCGGCGACACCAGGGGGAGACTCCGCAACCGAGCAAACGACCGACGCGCAACGTGTGGCGACGGGGTCCTTGGAGACGGCGGCCTCGGCGGCGGAGATATTTGAATTGGCGATTCGCCCCGTGCTGGCGGGCACCTGCTTCAAATGTCACGGCGGAGACAAGGTCGCCGGGGAGCTGCGCGTCGACTCGCGAGGGGCCTTACTTGCCGGCGGCGACAGCGGGCCGGCGATCGTGCCTGGCGATGCCGCGGCCAGCCTGCTCGTGCGGGCAATCGCCCGCGAACAGGACGTGTCGGCGATGCCTCCCGACGATCCGCTCCCCCCTGAAGTAGTGGAGGACTTCCGCGCGTGGATTGCCGCGGGGGCCCGGTGGCCGGCCGCGTCTGCCGCCGGGGATCAATCGGCCGAGGCCCGCGCCTTTGCCTCGGCTCGGCACTGGGCGTTCCAAGCGGTTCAGGCGATCGATCCTCCGGCCGATCCCAGTAGCTGGTCGCGAACTCCAATCGACGCGTTCATCGCCTCGCGGCATCGGGCGGGCGGCGTGCAGCCGCAACCGCCGGCCGAGCGGCGCACCCTCGTGCGGCGCGTCTACTTCGATTTAATGGGGTTGCCGCCGACGCCCGATGAAATGGTGGCTTGCCTGGCCGATCCCTCGCCCGATTGGTTCACGACACTCGTCGATCGGCTACTGGCGTCGCCGGCTTATGGCGAGCGGTGGGGGCGTCACTGGTTGGATGTCGCCCACTATGCCGACACGGCGGGGGACAATGCCGACTATCCGATTCCCGAGATTCGACATTATCGCGATTACGTCATTGATTCATTTAATGCCGACCTCCCTTTCGATGAATTTGTGCGCGAGCAGTTAGCGGGCGATCTCTTGGCGCGCGATTCGTTGACGAGCGGCCAGTCGCGCGAGCGTTACGCGGCGCGGATTGCGGCGACCGGTTTTGTGGCCCTCTCGCGGCGCTATGCGACGGCTCCTTTCGAGCTATGGCATCTGACGCTTGAAGACACGCTCGACACGGTGGGGAGCGCGCTGCTGGGGCTAACGCTGCGCTGCGCCCGCTGTCACGATCACAAATATGACCCCACAACCACGGCCGACTATTACGCGCTCTATGGCATTTTCGCCAGCACGCAGTTCGCGTATGCAGGCTCGGAGGAGTTCGCATCGAAGAATCTCCCGCGAACGGGTTTTGTGCCGCTGATTCCGCCGGACGAGGTGGCGCCGCTCGCTGCGCGTCATCAGCAGCAGCTCGACGCAGCGCGTGCTCGCGTGGCCGAGTTTGAGAAGTCCGATCCGTTGCTGGAGCACGCCCGCCAGCTCGAAGCACAGTTGGCCTACCAGCGCCAGCAGGCCGAGGGGGCCCGCGCCGCGACAGGGGAAGCAGCCGGCTTCGGCAAGCTCAGCGAGCAGACCGAAGAGCTGCTCGAATCGGTCCGCAAGCAACACGAAAAGCGGTTGGCAGCGCTCCAGAAAGACGTGCGCGGACTGGAGAAATGTGGACTTCCGCCTGACGTACCGTGCGCGTATGCGGTGTGCGACGGGGCGCCGGTCGATGTGCCGGTTCAGCAGAAGGGTGATCCCGGTCAGCCGGGGCCCGTGGCGCCGCGCGGAGTGCCGAAGTTTCTCGAAGCGGGTGAGCCACTAGTGATCCCGCAGGGTACGAGCGGTCGCCTGCAATTGGCCGAGTGGTTGACGCGTGCGGACAACCCGCTGGTGCCGCGCGTGATCGTGAATCGCGTCTGGCAGCAGCACTTTGGCCGGGGGCTGGTGGCGACGCCATCGAACTTTGGCTTGCGCGGGGCGGCGCCAACGCATCCGGAGTTGCTCGATTGGCTGGCCGCGCGCTTCGTGGCCGACGGTTGGTCGCTGAAGCGGCTGCATCGGCTGATCCTGTCGTCGCAGACGTATCAGATGGCTTCCGGCTATGACGCAGCGTGTGCCGCGCACGACGCGGAGAATACTACTTACTGGCGCTTTGAGCGGCGTCGGCTCGACGCCGAGGCGCTGCGCGACGCCTGGCTGGCGACCAGCGGCCGGCTCGACCCCGCGCGGCCCGGCGCGCATCCGTTTCCGCCGATCCGCGATTGGGGTTGGTCGCAACATCAACCCTTCAAGGCGGCGTACGAGTCGAACCATCGCACCGTCTATTTGATGACACAGAGATTGCAGCGGCATCCGTACCTGGCGCTCTTCGACGGGCCGGACACCAACCACACGACTGACGTGCGGACCGTATCGACCGTTCCGCTCCAGGCGCTGTTCGCGCTGAACAATCCTTGGCTGACGGAGCAGGCCGCGGCTTTCGCGGCGCGGTTGGAAAGCGCCGCGAACGATACTCCGGAGCGGATCGCCGCGGCGTATCAATTAGCGTTCGCCCGGCCGCCCGAACAGGATGAAGTGGCGACGGCCGTCGCTTTTTTGGAGCAATGCGCCGCCGAGCTGGTGCGCGCGGGTGCAACGCCGGAAGCCGCCGAGCAAGAGCGCTGGCAAAGCCTGGCGCGGTTGCTGCTGTGCGCGAACGAATTTGTGTATGTTGATTGAGCCGGGGGCCGGGGATTGTGCCCCCGTTTTAAAGCCTTGTCGAGGTTGGATACGTTCCACGGTCATTTGAGCGGACCCACGCGATGAGCGGTCAGCGTAAAATCCCGCAGAATGCCGCTGACGCCAGAAGCTTGCCGC
>CAZBWM010000097.1:0-25430 GCA_964495375.1 uncultured Planctomycetaceae bacterium
AGGTCACCGCAACCGACAACGACGGTGGTGTCAGCAGCCAGAGCACGCACGCGGTATCCGTCAGCGCCGTGCAAGTGATCAGCGGCGACCTGGTCTGGACCGGCACGGCCGGTGACGACCACGTCAGCTTCGAGGATCTCGGTGGCGGCGACATTCGCGTCACGACCACGCTCGAAAACGGCCTGGCCACGAACGTCGTCGAAACGATCCACGGTGTCACCGGCATCGTGAACGCCAAGGGCCTGGACGGCAACGACACGCTCGATGCCGCGCTCCTTTCGACAACGTCCGCCCGGCTCGATGGCGGCACCGGCAACAACACGCTCTACGGTGGCGATGCCAACGACATCTTGATCGGCGGCGGCAACGTCGCGCCCAAACACAACGGCCCTGAAGGCCAGCAGGGGAGCAACGTCATCGTCGGCGGCGCCGGCGATGACACGATCTACGGCAACGCGATCAACGGCGCCGAAGGCAAGGGAGGCAACAACATCCTGCTCGGCGGCGATGGCAACGACACCATCTACGGCAACTGGACCGACGGTGGCGAAGGTGGCGGTCGCAACATCATCGTCGGCGGGGCCGATGCCGACACGCTCTACGACTACAAAATTGCCGACGGCGCCGAAGGCAAGGGGAGCATCCTCGTCGCCGACGAGCTCGACGTGTCAGTCGGTGTACCTCAGTTGCAGCAGATCATGGCCGAGTGGTCGAGCACCCACACCTACAACGATCGCGTCAACAACATCCTTGGCCCTGGCTCGATCGGCCGCCTGAATGGTAACGCCTACCTGCAGCCGGGCACCACGGTGACGAGCGACGCGGCGATCGATCAACTGTGGGGCACCACGAGCGGGTCCGCGTTCAACTGGTTCCTCTACACCTTGGCGGTCGACGAAATCAACCGCGACAAGGTCGGCGAAACCAAGACAACGCTCTAGGGTCGTGGGCAGTTTGGCAGTCCCGACGGGATTGAAGCATCCAGCCCAGCGGTTGTCGCGCAGCGGCTACCCTGGGTAGGCAAACGCCAAACCACCGGCAACCCTATTGCAGAGGTTGCGTCAATCGGCAATCCCGAAGGGATTGCAGCTTTCAGCCCAGGGTTGTCGCGCAGCGACTACCCTGGGTACGCCAGCGCCGACCAACCGCGCCAACCCTGCAAAGGTTGAATCAGTCCCACACGTAGCGCTCGTCTCGTCGAACGCGTCGCCTTCACAATCCCAAAGGGATTGAAGCTTTCAGCCCAGGGTTGTCGCGCAGCGACTACCCTGGGTAGGCCAGCGCAAATCGACCAAGCCAACCCTGCAAAGGTTGAATCAGTCCCACACGTAGCGCTCGTCTCGTCGAACGCGTCGCCTTCACAATCCCGAAGGGATTGAAGCCTTCAGCCCAGGGTTGTCGCGCAGCGACTACCCTGGGACAGGAACGCCAAGCCACCGCCAACCCTGAAAGGGTTGCATCCTGCACGCACACAACGCACGTTGTCGATTTCGACGCGCGCTACGTGTGAAATTGGCGCATTCCTTCGCGGCCTACGACGCCTTTGTGCGTCGCCGCCTCGCCACCGCCGCGCACGCCATTGCTCCGAGCGCGGCTAGCACCATCGTCGATGGTTCGGGCACCGCCGTAACTGAGAAACGATCGGGGCCATAATTGAATTGCCACGCGCGGCCAGGGGCTAAGTCCGGCAGTTCGAGCGTGTCGAACGCGCCAGAAAGTTTGCTGGCCGTGAGCAGGTCGTAGGTCGTTCCATAACTCGGCGTGAACCCGCCGAGCAAACTCAAATGCAACGTGCCGCCGAGCGTGGCATTGCCCGTCACTTGCAGCAGATCGGCGGCCGTCGCGCCAATCTCCAGCGTCAGCAATCCATCGAGCGATTGCGAAAAGTTCCCTTGCACCTTGAGCGTGCCGGGCGAGGTGCCTGGCGACACTTCGCCTGAGTTGTTCAAGTTGCCAATGACGGTACCGATACCACCGAGCGACCCACCGGAGAGGTTCACGGTCGTAGCCTGCAGCGTCCCGGCGTCGAGATGGACAGAGCCGGTCTCCCACACCGTGACCGCGCCGGTGATCTTCGCCAGTCCTCCGGCGGAGATCTCAAGCGAGCCTTCGCCCCCTGCGAAAGCGAAGTCGCCGCCGATGCCCATATTCTTCGAGGTGGTCCAGGTCGATCCCGCGCCGGTGACCAGTGCGTGGCCCGTGGAGTTAATATTCCACCCGATTGCAGACGTGGTGTTTGCTAGAGTCGCGCCATTCTGGACTGAAAGATCGCCATTTCCTGAAACACCGACGTAGAGCGGGCTTGATAGCTGCCAAGTCGAACCTGGGTCGGTGAGCACAACATCACCGTGACTGTCAGCCGAGGCTCCGATTTGCGAGACGAGATTCGGATTATTGCCACCAAAAACCCGACCCCCATTGGAGACGTGCAGGGAGCCATAACCTTCGTTACCGATTCGAAAGTCAGCAGTGTTCGTCCACTTTGATCCCTCGCCCTCAATTACGACAAGGCCAATCGTATCGTTGGTATTCGCGATCGAAGCTTCCGCTGAGCGTAGCTCACCGCCATTCTTGATTTCAAGTTTGGCCTCTTCACCGACAGAGCTTATGGGCGGATTGGCCATGTGGCCGCTGACAGTGATCTTGGTTGCGGTAACCAAGGTTCCCGGATCCTCGATGGTGACAATTCCTCCGAAAACCTTGGTATCGAGCCCGCCAGATCCTATCCACAGATAGGGTGTCGTCATTCTCCCCAGTTGTTCGACATGCAGGGATGCGCCGTGAACATCCACACGCTTACCGGCCTCGAGAAGCGAGTCGACGCCTTTGACGACTGCGAACGCTGTAGTCGATGGCGAGCTTCCAAAGAGGCTCACGTAGTTGGCGGCGCTGACGCGAGCTCCGCCAGCGACACTGATGAATCCTCGACCGGACTGCAAGTCTTCGACTTCGACGCTTGAACCGGCGCCTGATGCAACCAGGCTGGCTGACGCTGTTGCGGCGCTCGATGCGCCGACAATCAGATTGGATTCAGAACCCGCTTCTAACCTTCCGCCATCGATGACCGTTAGCGATCCATTGAAAATATTGGTGTAACCCTGCGGGGGCGTGGCCTCCACGATTGCCCCGGCGCCTACAGTCAAGGCACCGAAACCGTCGTCGTAGCCGACTTGAACTACGGTGGTTTTGAGTGTCCCGTCGAGCAGAGTAAGGTTTGCCTGATCCCCCGAAGAGCCGCCGACAATGAGCGGGCCGGTCGGTTCACTGGTGAAATACATGTGCCCGTTCAGATCGAAAACTGTCTCGTCCGTGCGAATCCTAAGGCCATTGGTCTTTGCATCTGCGTCAAAGGTGACCAGCGACTTGGAGTTGCTGTTAAAAAGGGCGCGGTCGGTGGCCGCTGGCGCTTTGCCTCCTACCCAGTTCGTGCCGTCGCTGAATGTGCCGCCTGCTGGGTTACCCCAGAAGACGTCGGCCGAGCGAGCCGTAGGCACGATCAGAAACAAGGCGACGACAAACGCCGCGGCGCGGCCGGCACATCTCGTCGTGGAGAGCTTCGCGCCGGCCCGCGCTCGTCGCCGCATGCCCAGTAGTACCACGCTACCGATTCCGACGATCCCTAGCACGATCGTCGACGGTTCCGGCACCGCGGTTACTGAGAAACGATTGGCGCCGTAGTGGTACTGCCACGCGCGGCCGGGTCCCAGGTCCGGCAGTTCCAGCGTGTCGAACGCGCCGCTGAGCTTGCTGGCCGTGAGCAGGTCGTAGGTCGTTCCATAACTCGGCGTGAACCCGCCGAGCAAACTCAAATGCAACGTGCCGCCGAGCGTGGCATTGCCCGTCACTTGCAGCAGATCGGCGGCCGTCGCGCCAATCTCCAGCGTCAGCAATCCATCGAGCGATTGCGAAAAGTTCCCTTGCACCTTGAGCGTGCCGGGCGAGGTGCCTGGCGACACTTCGCCCGAGTTGTTCAGGTTGCCGATGACGGTGCCAATACCGTCGAGCGACCCACCGGAGAGGTTCACCGTCGTGGCTTGCAGCGTCCCGGCGTTGAGATGGACAGAGCCGGTCTCCCACACCGTGGCGATGGTGCCGGCCTTCACGAGTCCGCCGTCGGCGATTTCGAGCGAGCCATTGCCGCCAGCCAAATTGGGATCGCCACCGATGCCCATGTTTTTGGAACTAGTCCAGGTGGAACCGGCGCCGGTGACCAGGGCGTGGCCCGAGGAATCGGCGATCGACGCGATGGCAGACGTGGTATTCGACAAGTCGGCGCCATTTTTAATTGTAAGAGATCCGTGTCCTAAGACGCCCACATGGAGCGGACTGGAGAGGGTCCAAGCAGAACCTTCATCGGTCAGCAGAACTTCTCCCTCCGAATCAGTCCAATAGCCGATCGCAGAGGCGAAATTGGGGACATTGCCGCCGGTGACTTGCCCGCCGCCGGAGACGACGAGTTTGCCGTGACCGTTGCGGCCGACGTGGATTTCGGCGGAGTTGTGCCAGGTAGAGCCGATACCATCGATCTCAACAAGGCCCACATTATTGTCTGCGCCTGCAATCATTGCCGATCTCGAAGTGAACTCTCCCGACTCGACGACCTTCAGTGTTCCTTTGCCGGGGATAACAGTTCCATCGCTGAGATAAAGCGTGCCGCCGATTCGAAAGTCATCCGACGCGACCAACTTCCCGCCATTGGAAACGACGACCACCCCTTCGGTGAATTTCGCGTCGTCGTTCCCCGAACTGATGTTGAAATCAATCGTGCTAACCGTTGCCCGATCCGTGATGCTCAGCGTGGCGCCGCCGACGCTGATCGTACTGCTGGCGAGGAGTTTGGAATTCAGACCGGTCACCAGGGCCGAACTTTTCAAAGCCAGGTCGCTTTGGCGCAGGGAGACATAGTAGGCGGAGATCAGGCCACCTGATTGCACCGTGAGCGACCCCACTCCTAAGTTCACTTCGCTTGTGGTCACAGTCGAACCCAAGCCGTCAACGACGAACGTCGCCGACGAAATCGGTGAGTTGTTCGTCCGCGGTGAGCCCACGCCGATACGTGCGTCCGGCGCGGACGTAATGCTGCCTCCCTCGATCACTCGTAGCTCACCGTTGGACACGGTCATGCGAACTGATTTCGACTCTGTCAAATGCAGCGTGGCGGCTTTTCCAATCTGCAAATATCCCTGTGCTCCCGACGGGTCACCTACCTCCACGCGGCCTGCCTTTAAGACGCCATTTAAAAGGACGAGTTGGGCCACGTCGGCAGTGTCTGTCCCGATTACTGCCGGATTGAACGGGTCGCTCGTGTTGTAGCTCTGTCCGTTCAATTGCAGCGTAACCTTGTCGGTGCCAATCGTCAGTCCTGAGGTGCTCGCGTCGGCGCCAAAGTTGACAACGTACTCTGCGCTGTTGTCGAACACGGCGCGATCCGTTGCCGTGGGCGCTTTGCCTCCCTGCCAGTTCGCGCCGTCATTGAAGGTGCCGCCAGCCGGATTGATCCAATCCACGACCGCGGCGCGGAGCGCGCTGCCAGAGCTTGGCAGCACGATGCCGACGACGAGAAAAATCAGTGAAGTTGTGCGACGCATTGGCAAAGACCCCTGAATTCGGTGCTGAACTGTGTGCGTTGGCTGGTTAGCAACGTGTGTGAATTGCCCCGGGAGTTGGGCACTGTCGCGGAATGGCGCGAGCAGCCCGCGATCGCCGGCCCACCAGGCGCGCTCAGCCAGCAGTGGCACCCAACGCCGCTAACCTTGTCAGTCGGGCAACATGGGTGGCCCAGCCGCTTGCCGGCACGCTCGCTCCGCGAGAAAGGAATCATCCGCCGAAGCGACAAGAAACCTTCTGAAAATGAGGCGGCTGAGATGGGCCGCGCGGCATGAACAGATTCTTGTGGCTCCGCCACCCGGCTGCGAGCAGCCGGGCCACCCCGATCAAGGGTTAACGGCATTGAGTGGCACCCAATTCCGAAAGCGACACCGAGAGACCGGTTGTCGCTTGGCTAGTGCTCGCTGGCACGCCAGCGTTCAGGCGTACCAGGAAAAAGGCCCGTGGCGATTCACACGCGCTGCACTAGCGACCCCTGAAGGATACGGCCGCCACGACAGGGGGCCGCAATCAATTTCCGCGGAGTGAGATACGAGTCGCTCACTATCATGCGACCAGCCGTGGCGATGTCAACGAAATTCCCGCGCAATGGAGCGAATCCAGCGGGGCAGACTTCACACTTCAGACGTCAGGGCAGGTTTAGGACGCAAAACGGCCCGGTTAGGACGGTCTAGGACGCAAGGTTTTTCGGTTTTGCGTCCTAAGGCCAAGTGCTTTTGCGGCAATGAGTTAGGTGCTTATTTTTCGGGCTTAGGACGGTTAGGACGCAAAATCCCGGAACACTTTGTAGGGGATAGGGGTCAGGGATTAGGGGCTAGTGAGCAGTGGCTAGCAGCGAGACTCGTAGCTCCCTTCACGGCAACCTGGGTTCGCGACAAACTGGGCTCTCCGCGCAGTTGGGGCGCTGCCGCCTACGGGCCAGCGGCCAAGTTGATCTTGTAACACCGCCGCGAAGTAACTATTTATGCCGCCGCGGATTTCGGCCAATTCGGCGAGGCCTTGTCGGACCCCGGCGGTGAAGTTGCGCCCGGCTCCGCACGCATCTCTTCGCGGTGAAGTCATTTGAGCTCCCCCCACTTGAACGCTGCTCGGCGAGCAGCCGCCTTCCTGGATCGCGACGGTGTCGTGGTGGAGGAAGTCGGCTATCTATCGTGCGCTGCGGACGTGCGGCTGACGGCCGGCGCGGCCACGGCCATCGCGCGGCTCAACGCACGCGAGGTGCCCGTCGTGGTGGTTACCAATCAGGCGGGCGTGGCCCGCGGCCGCTTTGCCGAATCGGCAATCGCCGCCGTGCATGCCGAGATCGACGAGCAATTGGCCGAGCAAGGCGCGCGGATCGATCGCTACTACTACTGCCCTCATCATCCTGAGGGGACGGTCGAGCAATATCGTCTGGCGTGCCGGTGTCGCAAGCCACAGCCCGGCATGATCGAGCGCGCGGCGCACGAACTGGGGCTCGATCCCGCGCGGTCGTGGCTCGTCGGCGACAAGCTGTCGGACCTCGAAGCCGCCTGGCGGGCCGGCGCCGGTGCCATTTTGGTGCGCACGGGCTATGGACGCGAGACCGAGCAACAGCTCGACGCCGCGCGCCCCCGGGCGACGGCCCTGGCCGATGACCTCGAGGCGGCCGTCGAAATTATGTTCGCCCGCTGGGATACCGATCAGTCGTTGCTGGCAGAGACACATCCGGCGCACCGTGATTCGCGCTAACGCGCGACGAGGAGTTACCAGGCATGGAAGCGGCGCTACGTTCGAGTGTGTGGGGCAGATCGCTGTTCAAGTTTCTTGCTCTGCTGGCACATGCGCCTGAGTCGTACGAGAACCAGCTAACGCTGGCTCGGCCCGTCGATAGTGCGCGGCGCGCGCAGCCGGTCGTCTGGTTCGCGCTGTTGCTCATTTGCCTGCTGCCGCGGCTGTGGATGACTTGGAAAATCGACACGGTCTGCCCCGATGCCGTGCTCTACCTGCGGCTCGCCGACGCGCTGCACGACGGCAACTGGAGCGCCGGCCTCGAGCAGATCAGCTTAAACACGTTCACGCTCATCCTCATGCAGTTGCAGCGGCTGGGCGCCGACTTGACCATCGCAGGACAGTGGTGGAGCCTGGCCGTCTCGACCTTGGCCGTGCTGCCGATCTACGGCTTCGCGCGACGACAGTTCGATGAGCGCGTCGGCCTGCTGGCGGCGTTCTTCTACGCGATACATCCCGCGGCCATCGAGCGCTCGCCCGAGGTGGTGCGCGATCCCACGTATTGGCTCTTCTTCACGCTGTCGCTGTATCTCTCCTGGCGCGCGATTGCCGAGCTGCGCTGGCGCCTGTTTACCGCCGCCGGTCTGAGCGTCTCCCTGGCAGCGCTCACCAGGTTCGAAGGACTGTTCTTGATGATCCCGCTGGCGGGCTGGTCGCTGGTGCGCGCCTGGCATTATCCGGCCGCGCGCTGGCGCTTGGCGGCTGGCGGCTTGATCGTCGTCATGTCGTTCCCGCTGGCGGTCTACGGAATTCGCGTGCTTTGGTTGCAAGACGCGCCCGTCGAGCGGATGGTGCGGACCGATCCGCTGGACCGCGTGAAATTCTGGATCAGCAGTTGGCTGCCGGGAGATGAGGCAGCGGCCGGATCGACTACCGTAGCCACTGCACCAGCACCTAGCATTACCGCACCAGCGCCCACAGTAGCCGCCAAGCCTGTAACCGATGCGCCCGCAGCACCAGCGCAGGACGTGCCGGCACCTGCAGCGGCGGTGCCTTCGACGGCGGTGACCGTGTCGCCCGCCACAGCGCTTCCTGCTCTGCCCGACGTCAGCCTGGTCGCGGCCGAGGTCGCTCCGCGCAGCTTCGGCAGCCGAATGTCTTGGGGTGAGTCGTTGCACATCTTCTCGCGCAAGGGAATTGAAGGACTCAATCCGTTCGCGCTCCTGGCAGCCGCGGTGAGCGTGCTTGCCTGGTGGCCGTTGGCCCGGCGCAGCGATCAACTGCCGCTGTTAGCGCTGGCCGGCACGATTCTGCTCAGTAGCTGGATCCACATGTCGTTCAGCGGCGAATTGAGCTCGCGCTACTTTATTTCGGTCTTCCTCGTGATGACTCCGTGGTCGGGGCTTGGCATGATGTGGCCCCCGAGCCGGCGCTTGCACGGCTTGCAGAATTGGGCCCACGACGATTGGCGCCCCGGCGTGGTGGCCGCCGGCATGCTCGCGGCCTTGGCGATCGGTTGTTGGTCAAACTCGTTCATGACTTCGTTCGAGGGGCGCCGGCAGTTGGCCGATGCCGCCCGCTGGACCTGCCAGCATTATGGGGCCGATGCCGAAGTGTGGGCATCGCGCGACAACGCCGCGCTGTTCGGCTTTTATGCCAACACGCAGTGCCGAGTGCTCGAGTCCAACGAAGTGAGCACGTTGCTCGAGGCGGTTGCCAGCTCGCACGCCGACGTGATCGTAGTGCCCACCGGCAAGAAGCACCTGGCGGCGGCCCTGACGGCATCGCAAGCGCGGCTCGGGCTCAAGCGCGTTGTCGTGCGCGGTTCGGACCCCGATCGTCCTGAGCTTGTGCTGCTGGTGCGGCCAGGCGCCGCCGACGCCACGCGCATGTCGCGTTCGCAGGCTCCTACCGCCGATTCGACGCGGTAGGTCCACGGCCGACATAAGTAACAGCGAGACGGCCTGACCGCTGCTCGACGACGGCCGATTCACGGGCGTATACTTAAGCCATGGACCAGCACGTCGACGCCATCTTCGAGAACGGGGTCTTAAAGCCCTTATCTCCTTTGAGCCTCGCCGATCACCAGCGAGTTCGGGTCACGGTGCGCCCCGGGCTAATGGATGCGGAGGAGTGGCTGGATCGCGACTTCCTGGCCGAGGCCGAAGCAGGATCCGACGACTCCGTCTCTTTGAGTGATGTGCGCAAGGCGCTATCCAAAATTCGCTCGCCGCTTGTGGATGCGTTTCGCGAAGAGCGCGACCTTCGATAGATGCCAGCCTACTTATTCGATTCCAGCGCGATTGCTAAGCAATACTGCCAGGAAGCTGGGACCGATCGCGTCGAGGCAATTCTCGCCGATCCGGATAATCTTTGCATTATCTCGCGATTGTCGGTTGTCGAGATCCATTCGGTGTTCGCGACCAAAGTTCGGCGCCAGGAAATCACCGCACAAGACTTCGATCTGTTGCGCCGTCGATTCTTGTCCGATGGTAAACAAAAGCGATTTCGCGTAGTACCTATTTCAACTGCCCATTTCCAGCAGGCCGTTGTGCTCTTGCGCGGAAACGCGCTACGCGATTCACTCCGCACGCTAGATGCCTTGCAGTTGGCGGTAGCCCTCGATTTGTACCGCTCAGGCCGCATGGAGTACTTTGTCACGGCCGACAAAGCTCTCGCGACGATCGCAACGACCGTGGGCCTCGCTATAGTTGATCCGACGGACGCCTGATGCGGGATTGGGATGCGCGTCGGGTTGCCGCACTGTTAAATAGGTGACTTACCATGCACTGGTCACACTGCGGTCGGCCGCAATGTGCTGGCTCACGAATAAGCAGCATATCCCCGACGATTGCCCCCTGGTTGGGCCTACCGCCATGGAAACTGTGAACCCATATTTCCTGCATACATTGCTAGAGCCGATTACCGGGCTGGCAGACGATGATGATGCAGTTTCAGTCTATCGATCAGTTGACCCAAACGACAGCGTGCGTATGCGAGCGGTAATTCGACAACTGATCGTGCCACATGCGAACTCGCTCTCCTATGCAGTTCGAGAGCGAGTTAAATTAGCCTATCGATACTACTTATCCAGAGATGGATCGAGTTTTGCACGTGTGTTCAACGCGAATCTTCCCCCGTTTGATCCACCCGACGACGCCAGACTGTTCTTTGTATGGATTTGGGAAGAGTGCTTTCCAAACGAAGACTCGCGACTGGCAGGCTGGCGAGACTACGTTGAAAACGCCGACATCAACGAACCGTTTCGACTTGCACAGAAATAATCGCCCTATTTAGCACGCAGGTCTCCGCGTGCTTAGCTGGCGTGCGCCGGAGCCGACGCATCCGGCTGCGGCTCTTGTGACTGATGCGGCCGATGCCCCGCGTGAGCACCGTGCGACTGCAATTGCGGTTGCAACTGCACGAGTGTCGGGGCCGGCGCCGGCTTGGCGTGCATGTGCGCCTCGATCATCTGCGTCGAGAGCGTGGCCACGTTGCGCGGTCCGTTGCAGACCGTGAACAAGGGAGCTGACAATTGCCCGCGCCGTCATTCCATCGGCGAGTCGGGCCCGGCCGTCAACACTAGCGGGCCATGATCGGTCACGGCGATGGTGTGCTCGAAGTGCGCACTCGGTTGCCCGTCGGCCGTCGCTTGCGTCCAGTGGTCGGGCAACGGTTTGACCTTCTTGGTCCCCATATTGACCATCGGCTCGACGGCAATCACCAGCCCCGGTTCAAGGCGGAAATCGCCACTGCGACGTAGCGAGTTGTTGACGAAATTGGGAACCTGCGGATCCTCGTGCATCTCGCGCCCGATACCGTGACCGACGAAGCACTCGACCACCGAGAAGCCAGCGTCGCGCACCAACTGCTCCATCCCGCGGGCGACCTCGCTCCAGAGCTTTTTCACACCCATCTCGCGGATCGCCAGTTCGAGCGTGCCGCGCGTGACGTCGAGCAACCGCTGCACCTCGGGGTGAATCTTACCAACCGGGTGGGTCACTGCCGCGTCGGCGCACCAACCTTCGAGCCGGCAGCCGGTGTCGACGCTGACCACGTCTCCTTCGCGCAGTTGCCGCGGGCCAGGAATACCATGCACCACCTCGTCGTTCACCGAAATGCAGGTGACCGCCGGAAAGGGCACCTTGCCCGGCACCCCTTTGAAAAGCGGTACCGCGCCACGCTCGCGAAACAAGTCTTCGATGGCCTGATCGATCTCCGCCGTGGTCACGCCCGGGCGGATCAACCGCGCGGCGATCTGGTGTGCTTCCCAAACGACGAGTCCGGCCTTACGCATGAGCGAAATCTCACGCGGGCTGCGCAACGTGTGCACGATACTTCGACTCCCTGAGGGTCGGGCGCAAAGCCCGGAAATTGCCTTCTTAACTAACTTGTACTGGAGGGCGCGGTTGCCGGCAAAGGGGGCGTGGTCGAGCAGGAGGGATGACGAAAACTACGCTGGGTCGCTCGTCTGTCGATTATCCAGCACGCCGATCGAGGATCCCCTCGATTCGCTTGAATACCTCGTCAGGTGTGCCGGCGCCATCGATCGGAGCCAACAGCTTGCGATCGGCGTAATACTCGAACAGGGGGCGCGTCTGAGCGACGTACGTCTTGAAGCGCTCCTGAATCACTTCCGGTCGGTCATCCAAGCGGCCACGCTGGATCAGCCGGTCGTAGAGCTCGGTCTCGTCGACATCGAGCGCCAGCACCAGGTCGAGCGGAGTGCCGCGTTTGCTGAGCACCTGATCGAGCGCCTCGGCCTGCTGCACCGTGCGCGGGAAGCCGTCGAACAAGCACCCTTGCTCACAATCAGGAGCATCGAGGCGGTCGGCAATCAAGCCTAGCACAACGGAATCAGGCACGAGCTCGCCGCGGCTCATGAACTGATCGGCCCGCTTGCCGAGGTCGGTGCCCTCGATCAATGCCTGACGGAGCATGTCGCCGGTCGACAGATGCGGGATACGGAGCCGCCGCACGAGCAACGCCGATTGCGTTCCCTTGCCGGCCCCGGGCGGCCCCAGAAAAACGATTCGCATCGGTCAGCTACTCCAGGCCGGGGGCGTCGGCCTGATCCGTGGGCCGGGTCGCGCCGCAGAATCACTTCTCTAATAAGCCTCGATAGTTGCGCATGACGAGGTGGCTGTCAATCTTCTGCACCAAATCGAACGCCACGCTCACGGCGATCAGCAAGCCCGTGCCACCATAGAAACTGGCGATCGCCGGCGGCACCTTCAGCGCCCCGTTGATCACCGTGGGCAAAATGGCCACGATCGCCAAGAACCCGGCCCCCACGTAGGTAATGCGAACCATCACCTTTTCCAGGTAGTCGGCGGTGCGTTTGCCCGGCCGATAGCCGGGGATGAACGTCCCGAAATCCTTGAGGTTGTTGGCCATATCCTTGGGATTGAAGGTGATCGCCGTCCAGAAATAGCAGAAGAAGTAGATCAGCACGACGTACAGCACGTTGTAGGGAAACGAGGTCCCCCGCTGAAACGCGTCGATCAGTGACCTCAGCAGCACCGACTCGGGGAACAAACTCGACAGTCCGGTGAAGATAAACGACGGCACCAACAGCAGGCTGCTGGCGAAAATAATCGGCATCACGCCCGCCTGATTGACTCGCAAAGGCAGGTACTGGCGGCCGCCGCCGAACACGCGCCGCCCACGCACGTGCTTGGCACTCTGCGTCGGGATGCGGCGCTGACCTTGCGTGATAAAAACCACGCCCATGATCACGCCGACAAACAGCGCGGCCAGCACGAGCAAGGTATCGATACCGATCTGACCGGCACGCGAGCTGAGCTCGATCCCTTGCTCGAACAACGGGCGAACCAGGTCGGCTCCGGCTTGCGGCATCCGCGCCAGAATGCCGGCCATGATCAACAAGCTGATCCCGTTGCCGATCCCGAACTCGTCGATTTGCTCGCCGATCCACATCAAGAACACGGTGCCGGCCGTCATCACCACGACCGACAGCAGGTGCCAATGGAACAACAAATGGGTGCCATCCGAAGTGAACCCATCGCGGATCAGATTCCAATTCTGCAATTGTGCGACGTACATCCAGCTCTGCACGAAGCAGATCGCCACGGTCGCGTAGCGGGTGTATTCGTTGATCTTCTTGCGGCCCGTTTCGCCCTCTTTTTGCAGCTTCTCGAGTGGCGCCCAAACGCTACCGAGCAACTGAAAGATAATCGAAGCCGAAATGTAGGGCATGATGCCCAGGCCGAAGATCGTGGCCTCGCTCAGCGAACTGGCGCTGAACACGGCCACTTGCTGGAGCAGCGACGCCAGGCCGCTCCCTTGCTCGGCCATCTGCGCCCGCATTTGCTCGGCGTCGACAATCGGCAGCGGGATGAACCAGCCGATGCGATAGATCGCCAGCAAGCCCAGCGTCAGCAGAATCTTCTGCCGCAACTCGGGAATCGTGAAGATAACGCGGATTTTTTCCCACATGATTTACGATCCGTTCTAGCCCATCAGGCTCTTGCCGCGCGATCGCGCCAGGGCGCCCGGCGGCTGGATCAACAGTCCCTTGTTGCTCCGCTCAATACTCACGAGAGTGGGGGGCATCGGCTCCCGAAAGCTCCAGCTTCCGCGGACGCTTGCCACCGGCTCATTCGCTCGCGGGGGTCGTTCGCTCGGACACCGGCTGCGGACCGGGAATCACGATGGCCTCGCCACCCGCCTGGCGAATTTTCTCCAAGGCCGCGTTACTGAACCGATGAGCCGAGACCTTGAGTTTCTTGCTCAGTTCACCGTTGCCGAGAATCTTCAGTTCTTCAATCTCGCCCTTGATGCGGCCCTTCTCGCGCAAGGTGTCGGGCGTCACCTCGTCGCCAGCGGCGAACAGCTCGTCGAGATCGGCGATGTTGACCACGAACACCTCCGGCGCGAAGCGGTTGTGAAATCCGCGCTTCGGCACGCGGCGCACGAGCTGGGTCTGCCCCCCCTCGAACGCCGGGTGCGCACTCCAGCCGGCGAGCTGACCTTGCCCCTTGTGGCCGCGACCGGCCGTCTTGCCGTGCCCCGAGCCAACCCCGCGACCGATGCGGCGGGGCTTCTTGTGGCGCTTAATACCGCGATTGGCATCGCCTAGATTCATGACAAGCTCACTCCGCGCAGACGTTCGATTTCAGTACGCGACCGCAGGGCCTCGAGCGCCACCAGCGTCGCCTTGACCAGGTTGACCGGATTGGGGGAGCCAAAGCTCTTGGTGAGGATGTCGCGAATGCCAGCCGCCTCACAAACGGCGCGAACGCCGGCGCCGGCGATCACGCCCGTACCAGGGCTGGCCGGAAGCAGCACGACGTGGGCGGCGCCAAAGCGCCCCTCGACCTTGTGCGGGATCGTGCCATCGACCAGCGTGATCTCGTGCATGCGGCGCGAGCCGTCTTTGACGGCTTTCTCGACGCTCGGCGGCACTTCATTGGCCTTGCCGTAGCCCCAGCCCACCTTCCCCCGGCCGTTGCCAACCACGACCATCGCCGCAAAGCTGAACCGCCGGCCACCTTTAACCACGGCCGCGCACCGCTTGATCTTGACGACTTTGTCGATCAGCTCGCCGCGGGTCGATTCTCCGCTGCTCATATACTTCGTGCCTTCCCAAGGACTGGTCGGCGTCGCTCTGCGACGCGCGACCCGGCAATTCGTGATCTCAACAAAACCGATTTCTTTAGAACTGCAAGCCCGCTGCCCGCGCCGCGTCGGCCAGGGCTGCCACGCGACCGTGATACTTGTAATCGCGACGATCGAAGCAAACTTTGGTGACCCCGGCGGCAATCGCCCGTTCGGCGATCGACTTACCGATTACCTCGGCGGCCGCCTTGTTACCGCCATACTTGCCAAACGCCTTCTCCACCGTGCTGGCCGCGGCCAGCGTCACGGCGCCGTCGTCGTCAATAATCTGCGCGAAAATGTGTTTGTGGCTGCGGAACACGCTCAGCCGCGGCCGCTCCGCGGTGCCCCGCACCGATTTGCGGACACGGTAACGACGGCGCTGCCGTTGCAGGGCGATGGTCTTTTCGTGATTCACGGCTCGGCCTCGGTCCAAATCTGACCGCTGCGTGGCAACGCGGCGGGCGACATGCGGCAAATGGTTCTGTGGTTACGATGCTGGCTGTTGCACTACGGTCGCGGGCTGACGCCCGGCTGGCTAACTCACTACTTGATCGTCGCCTTGCCGGCCTTGCGTCGGACGACTTCACCGTCGTAGCGGATGCCCTTGCCCTTGTAAGGCTCAGGACGGCGGATGCTCCGCACTTCGGCGGCGAACTGGCCGACCATCTGCTTGTCGGCCCCTTGAATGACAATATGCGTTTGATCCGGGCACTTGACGGTGAGCCCTGCCGGGATCGGCTTCTGCACTTCGTTGGCGTAGCCGGCTCGCACCTGCAAGGTTTGCCCTTGCACAGCGGCTAGGTAACCGACGCCGACAATCTCGAGCTTCTTCTCGTAGCCCTTGCTGACGCCAATCACCATGTTCTGAATCATGGCGCGGGTCAGGCCGTGCAGCGACCGCGGCAAGCGATCGTCGGAGCTGCGCGACACCGTCAGCCGCTTGGCGGCCGCGTCATGCGCCACGGAGACCTCAGGCCGGAAGTCGAAACTCAACTTCCCCTTGGTCCCCTCGATCCGGATGGTGTTTCCGGAAACTTCGACTTTCACGCCGTCGGGGACGACGACCGGTGCTTTTCCAATGCGTGACATGGCAATTTCTGTGTGCGGGGAGTTCTACTTGTCGAAGGCTCGTCCAGGGAACGTCGCGAACTCAAAAGTCTCGATTGCTCAAAACCAGGAAGCGATAGCGCTACTATCACTCGCTGCCATCACTCGCTACCAGAGCTCGCAGAGGACTTCGCCCCCCAGCTTGCGCTGCCGGGCCTCGCGATCACTGATCACGCCACGGCTGGTGCTGAGGATCGAGATCCCCAGACCGTTGAGCACGGGGCGCAAATCGGAGTGCGAACTGTAAATCCGCCGTCCAGGTTTGCTGACCCGGCGAATCGTGCGAATCACGCGCTCGCCGTTGGGGCCATACTTGAGGTGAATGCGAAGCTTGCCGACTGGTTCGGCGGGGACTTCGTCCACTTCCCAAATGTAACCTTCGCGCTTGAGCACCTCGGCCACGCCGCGCTTGACCTTCGAGGTCGGCAGCTCGACGACGCCGTGCTCGACGCGGACGGCATTCCGGATGCGGGTCAGCATGTCGGCAATCGGGTCGGTCATCATGGTCTTGGCAGAGTCCTCATGCTACTTGGCCTGTCCGTCGTCTTGCACTCGCACTGGCTTCCAGGGTGCGCCGTATCGCGGCGCCGAAACCCCCAGGGCCGCGATCACCAACTTGCTTTCTTCACGCCAGGGATCAAACCCTGATCCGCCAGCTTGCGGAAACAAATCCGGCAAATGCCGAACTTCCGAAAGACCGCGCGGGGCCGACCGCAAAGCTTGCACCGATTGCGATGTCGCGTGCTAAACTTCGACGGACGATTCGATTTGGCAATCTTTGATTTACTGGCCATGCGTCTTTCCTGCGAGGTCGCGAGCTACCGGCAAGTTCTGTTGTTCGGTCCCGTCTTCGGGAAAACTCAGTTCGGGAAAACTCTGTTCGCGAAATGTCCGTTCGGTGAAGTGCCGCGGGCCTTACTAGGCCGCCGGCCACCGCCTTTGTTAGGCCCCGGCCGCCGGCCCGATTAGGCTCTCGCCGCCGGCTCGTCAGCGCGGAAGGGCATCCCCAGCCGCTTGAGCACTTCGCGATTCTCTTGGTTGTTATTCGTGGAAAACACCAGCGTGATGTTCATGCCTTGCGGACGGGTGTACTTGTCGGGGTTGAGCTCGGGGAACGCCAACTGCTCCGTCAAGCCCAAGCTGTAGTTGCCGCGCCCGTCGAACGCATCTGGATTCAAACCGCGGAAGTCGCGCACGCGGGGGAGCGCTAACGACAGCAGCCGATCGAGGAATTCCCACATGCGGTTGCCACGTAGCGTCACCTTGCAACCGATCGGCTGTCCCTCACGCAGCTTGAATCCGGCGATCGACTTGCGAGCCAACGTCGTCACGGCCTTCTGCCCGGCAATCTGCGTGAGCGCGGCCACGGCCTCTTCGAGATGCTTCTTCTCGACGGTCGCGGTGCCGACTCCCATGTTGATCGAGATCTTTTCCAGGTAGGGGAGCGAAAGCAGATTCTTGCGACCAAACTGCTCGGCCAGGCCCGGCAGAATCTCGTTGTTAAAGCGCTCCCGCAAACGGGGCGGCACGCTGCCGCTGGTGGCCGGACGGCCACTCTCCTTGGCGCCCCCTTCTTTGCCTTCGCCTTTGCTCTTCGCGGCCTTGGCCGGCTTCTCGCCAGCAGGTTTCTTGTCGCCGGCCGGCTTCTTCGCGGCCTTCTCGCCGGCATCGTCTTTCGGTTGTTTTTCTTTGGCAGCCACCGCAAGCCATCCTTCCGACACTACTGGCCGCGGACACTCAGGCACCGCGGCAATCGCTCACAATTTCAAAATGCTGCTTGTTGCTCGTTACGACTTCTTCTTCGCCGCGTTCTTCTTGCCGGGAGAAATCTGACCCAGCCCCGCGCCGCACTTCTTGCAGTAACGCTCTTTGCCGCCGTCGTCCAGCAGCCGGGCCCCGGTCCGCGTCGCCGCGCCGCAAGCCTTGCAGACCAGCAGCACATTGGAGATCTGCACAGGCATTTCTTTTGAGAGCCGGCCACCCTGGCGGTTCTTCTCGCTTCGGCGCACGTGCTTGTAAACACGATTCACGCCTTCGACCAGCAACTTGCCGGCCCGCTTGTTCACGCGGAGCACGCGGGCCCGCGTACCGCGGTCGTCGCCCGTGATGACTTCGACGGTGTCGTCGCTGCGGATATGCATCACACCACCTCGTTGGCGAGGCTGACGATCTTCATGAAGTTGCGGTCCCGCAGTTCGCGAGCGACCGCACCGAAGATGCGCGTCCCCTTGGGATTTTGTTCGTTATCAATGATGACCAGGGCATTGTTGTCGAAGCGGACGTAGCTGCCGTCCGCCCGACGAGTCGGCTTCTTGCAACGCACGATCACGCCGCGGACAACCGCCCCCTTCTTGATGTCGGAGCCGGCGATCACACTCTTGACGCTGCACACGATGATGTCACCCAACCCCGCCACGCGACGGTGCGTGCCACCCAACACCTTGATGCACTGCACTTCCTTCGCGCCGGTGTTGTCGGCCACGGCCAGCCGCGTCTGCATCTGAATCATCGTCGTTGCTCCCTACGGCACCCGCCACGTCTGCCAACCTGGTCGGCTGCTCGGCTGCGGTGCGACGCGGCGCCATCGCGCCGTGGTCTCGTCTAGCAGTTGTCTTGAAAGTTCTTGGTATCTTGATCGTGGCTAACGTCTCGATCGCGACTGCCTGGCTACGATTGGCTTGGCTGACTACGACTTTGTGGCGGCCGGCGCACTCGGGGCCGCTTCCGTACCAGCCAGAGGCTCCGACTTAATCCGAGCCGCTGCCCGCAGCGCCGCGAAGTCGACCCCCTGATTGCGACTCACGACGCGAACCAGTTCCCACACCTTGGTGCGGCTCCGTGGTCGGCACTCGCAAATCTCGACCGTGTCTCCCAACTTCGAGTCGTTCTGCTCATCGTGCACGTGACACACCGTGCGGCGCCGCTGGTACTTGCCGTACTTCGGCTCGCGCACCAGACGCTGGATCTCGACGCGACGCGTCTTGGCCGTCTTGTCGCTGGTGACCACGCCGACCACAACTCGCTTGGGCATTGCCGTGCTCTCTCGTTATCTCTGGGTGCTACTTCGCTGCCGAGGCCACTGCCGCAGCGGGCGCCGCGCTCGACGCCGCAGCAGCCTTCCGCGACCGCTCGTGCTGAATCGTCTTGATCCGGGCCACCAGCCGTCGCTGCTTCCGCAACTCGCTGGGGGCATCGAGCTTTTCCGTCTGCGCCTGAATCCGCAGGCGAAACAGGTTCTCAACCGTTTCCTTGAGCGTGAGCGCCAAGTGCTCGTCGCTCATCTCTCGTAGTTCCGTGGAAGTCGACATCGCTGATACTCTCGATCTCGCCGCCCGCGCGGCCGATCACGTTTCCCGTCTGATTCAATTCCGAACCAACTCGCCGCCGCGGCAACTCGCCGCAGTGCAGACCGCCTTAGGCCGGTCGCCGCTTCAAGAACCGCACCTTGATCGGCATCTTGTGAGCCAACCGCGCCAGACACATCCGCGCAGCTTCTTCACTAACGCCACCGATCTCGTACAGCACGGTCCCCGGACGCACGACCGCCGCCCAATACTCCGGCTCACCCTTACCCTTACCCATCCGCGTCTCCAAAGGAATCGACGTGATCGGCTTGTGGGGGAAAACTCGGATGTACAGGCGACCTTCATTGCGCAGGTACTGTGCCGCCGCGATACGCCCGGCCTCGATCGTCGCCGCGCTCAGCCAGCCAGCTTGCGTGCATTGCAAGCCGAAATCGCCGAAGACGACGCGATTGCCTCGCAGGGCGTTACCTTTTATACGTCCTCTTTGGCTTTTTCGGTGCTTGACCCGCTTGGGCATCAGCGCCATGGGCGGCCTCCTCGTCGTCGTGATACATGCCTTGGTTGATCCACACCTGAACGCCGATGTGCCCCTGCGCCGTGGCGGCCTCGGTGAAGCCGTAGTCGATCTTGGCTCGCAACGTCGACAACGGCAACGAACCGGCGCTTTGTTTCTCGCAGCGGGCCATTTCCGACCCACCCAGCCGACCCGCCAACTGAATCTTGATTCCCTTGGCGCCGGCTTCCATCGTTTGCTCGAGCGCCCGCTTCATCGTGCGGCGGAACGCCGAGCGCTTGGTCAATTGCTCCGCGATATCCTCGGCGACCAATTGCGCCTGAATTTCGGGGCGCGACACTTCTTCGATCTTGATGTTGATCCGGCGGCCGATCTGCTGCTGCAACTCATCCTGCAGACGCTCGACCTCTTGACCCTTACGACCGATGATTACGCCCGGCCGAGCCGTGAACAGCACCACTTTGACTTCGTCGCGAGTTCGCTCGATCTCGATCTTCGGGATCCCCGCGTGGCGGAACTTATTCTTGATGTATCGTCGCAACCGGAAGTCCTCGAGCAGCAGCTCCGAGAACTCCTTCTTCGAGGCGTACCAGCGGCTCTTCCAGCCGACCATGACGCCCGTGCGGAAACCGACTGGATTTACTTTTTGACCCATCGCGATGGTCTCGCAAGTGCTGCGGCCTGGTGGGCCGCGAGATGCTCTGGTTAGCTTTCGTTCGCTAAGGCTGTCCGCCGACTTACTTCGTCTCGACTGCCTACTGTTTCTCGACCGCGTCTACTTCTGCTCGACGGCGTCTACTTCTGCTCGACGGCGTCGACCGACACGCGAATGTGGCACATCCGCTTCTTGATCAAAAACGCCATGCCGCGGGCACGTGGCCGCACCCGCTTGAACATCGGCCCGCCGTCGACCCGCGCATCGGTGACAACCAGGCGACTGATGTTCGCCGCCCGCAAATCCTCGGCATTGCCCAAGGCGCTTTTCAGCACCTTCTCGAGCAATCGCGCGCCGCGCTGCGGCTGGTACTTCAAAATATCGAGCGCGTCGTCCGCCGCCTTCCCACGAATCAGGTCGGCCAGCGCGCGCACCTTGCGGGCGCTCATGCGGGCGAAGCGATGTGTGGCGGTGTAGGCCATGACCGAAACTCCTTCAGGCGATCGCCACGGCGGGCAAACGCGCAACTGACGTTGTTCTGCTTACTTCGCGAGCCGGTTACTTCTTGCCCTTCGTGCCGTGCCCGCGGAAAGTTCGCGTCGGCGCGAACTCACCCAGCTTGTGGCCGACCATTTCTTCCGTGACGAATACCTTCTGGTGCAACTTGCCGTTGTGAACCAGGAACGTGTGACCCACGAACTCCGGAACCACCGTGCAGGCCCGGGCCCAGGTCTTGATGTCGCGCTTCACGCCATCGGCGTTCAAGCGCTCGACCTTCACGTACAACTTGGCGTCGACGTACGGTCCCTTTTTAAGCGAACGACCCATGCGTCAGCTTCCCATCCTCGTGCGTCGAGGTAACAAAAATCCCAACTCTTCCACTACACAACATGCCAGCCACAACTTGCCAGCTACAAACCCGCCAGGCGCCAACACGCTACCGCAACTTGAGCACGCCATACCGCCGCGAACGGCGCCGACGCAAAATCGCCACGTTCGATGGCTTGCGACGCTTACGCGTGCCGCCACCCTTGGCCGGCTTGCCCGTCGGGCTGACCGGATGACGCCCACCCTTGGTGCGACCCTCACCACCACCGTGCGGATGGTCGATCGGATTCATCGCCGTGCCGCGGACGTGGGGTCGCCGGCCAAGCCAGCGACGGCGCCCCGCCTTGCCGTAGGTGATGTTCATGTGATCGGCATTGCCGATCGCACCGATCGTGGCCCGGCACGTGGCCGGAATACGACGAATTTCTCCACTCGGCAGCGTGATTTGCGCCCAGTTGCCGTCGCGGGCCACCAGTGTGGCGCCCATGCCGGCCGAGCGGCACAACTGACCACCGCGACCAGGCTGCATCTCGATATTATGAACGTTCATGCCCAACGGAATGCTGGACAACGGCAAGCAGTTGCCCACATTCGGCGGGGCGTCGGCGCCACTCTGCACCGTCGCGCCGGCCAACAGCCCTTGCGGGGCCAGAATGTAGCGCTTCTCGCCATCGGCGTAATGCAGCAGCGCGATGCGCGCCGAACGATTCGGATCGTACTGAATCGAATCAACCTTTGCCGGCACGCCATCCTTGTTGCGCTTGAAATCAATCAGCCGATAGGCCCGCTTGTGACCGCCGCCACGATGCCGGACCGTAATCACCCCTTGATTGTTGCGCCCCGAATTGCGGCGCAGCGGACGCATCAGCGACTTCTCGGGCTTGGCGCCCTTGGTGAGGTCGGCGAAATCACTGACCGAGGCGCCGCGGCGGCCTGCTGTCGTCGGGTTGTAACGTCGAATTCCCATCGCGGTTACTCTCTGTCTCGGGTGGCTCGACCGGCTTGATCTCGCCCGCGGAAGTTCATTGCTGTTATGCCGCACCCAATTGGGATGCGACCAAATCCATCTGGCCTAGAAGAAGTTGATCCGGTCTTCCGAGTGCAACTGCACGATCGCCTTCTTCCAGTCGGGCGTGCGCCCCGAACGAAACCGACTGCGGCGCGGCTTCCCCTTGCGATTCTGTGTTCGCACCCCCAGCACCCTGACGTTGAACAATTCTTCCACCGCACGCCTGACATCATCCTTGGTTGCCAGGCGATTGATCTCGAACGCGTACGCATTGTGGCGCGACGACCGATGCATCCCCTTTTCGGTCACCAGCGGCCGCAAAATCACCTGATGCGGCTCGAGCTTGAAGCCCTCTTCGGCGGTGGCGGCTGACTCGCTCATCACTTATCTCAATCTCGATCTACAGGCTCGATTGACTCACTCGATCTCACGCGCGCCCGGCCCGGCGGCTTACTCAGCCTTCGCTCGCGAAGACTTGGCGCGGGGCGACTTGGCGGCGGCAGGCGACTCCTCGTCCCCCTTGGCCGACTTCCCAGCACGCTCACGGAACGCGTCCAGTGCCGCCCGCGTAATCAGCACGCGACCCGCCCGCAACAGCACCAAGGCATTGAGGTCGCTGGCCGGCGACACCTCGACACGCTCGATATTGCGGGCACTCTTGAATACGTTCACATCGAGACCGGCCGTCGTCACCAGCACCCGCTTGCCGTCGAGCTTCAAGGCGCCCAGGATGGCTGCCATGTCGCGCGTCTTGGGAGCGGCGAACTTCAACTCGTCGATCAACACGACCTCGGAGTCGCGAATCTTGGACGCCAGCGCCATCCGCGTGGCCAACTGCAGCGCCTTGCGCGGCAGTCGATAGCTGTAATCTCGCGGACGAATCGCGAAAATGTGACCGCCGCCACGACGCACGCCGCTGCGCCGCGAACCAGCACGAGCGTTGCCCGTCCCCTTCTGGCGATACATCTTCTTCGTCGACCCAGCAACTTCCGCACGCGACTTGGTCTTGTGCGTCCCCTGGCGGAGATTGGCCTGATACATCACCACGGCATCGTGCAGCAACTGACGATTGATCCGCGGCGCCAGCGCCGTCGGGTCGATCTCATACTTGCCGACTTCAGCGCCGGTGCGGTCGTAAACGGGCAAAGTTGCCATATCAAATCGCCATCTTGATCTTGCGCTGGTTTCGCCCTGCGCTGGATTTGTATTACCGGCCACGTGCGACAACCATGCTGCTGGCCGCCACCAAAATCTATCGCCCTAAACCTGATTGGTTGCCCGAATGATCACATAGCTGCCATTAGGCCCGGGAACGGCGCCTCGCACGAGCAGCAAATTATTCTCGGCGTCGACCTGCACCACCCGCACATTTCGCATCGTGCTGCGCGAGTTACCCAGCCGGCCCGCCATGCGGCGACCCTTGGGCACGTGCCCGGGAAACTGGCTCTGACCGATCGAGCCGGCGTGGCGATGCACCTTCTTCACGCCGTGCGTGGCCCGCTGGCCACTGAAGTTGTGACGCCGCATGACGCCCGCGGTGCCACGACCCTTCGAGGTGCCAATCACATCGACGGCCGGCACCTTCTCGAAGACGTCAACCTTGAGCTCTTGCCCGACCTGAACGTCGGCAGAAGCGACGGGAACTTCCCGCACAAAGCGTTGCGGCTCGCAATCCGCCTTGGGAACCGCCTCGACCCCGTTGGCCGCGCGGCGCTTGGCCCGCTTGCTGTCGAGCTTGGCAACCTGCCCACGCTGGCTTCGCGTGGCCAATCGTCGCGGCTTGTCCGCGAAACCCAACTGCATCGCCTCGTATCCGTCGCGATCCTTTGTGCGGACCTGCAACACGTGACACGGGCCGGCGGCCAAGACCGTGACCGGCACGATCTTCCCCGACTCATCAAACAATTGGGTCATCCCGACCTTGCGGCCGAGCAAACTAATGGCCATCGTCATTGCCTGCGTGTAAGGTTGCCCGCGACGGCCCTTCGACAGTGCCGAAGGTTACGCCACGACCATCCGGTGCATAGTTAACCGTGCTCGATTCGCGGGTTCGTACCGATTGGTGACCTCGACATCCGTAAGCCAATGACACTCAGTAGCAACTTCGCCATCAACTGGCGAAGCACCCGAGCATTTAGTGGCGACTCGAAGCCTTGATCTTAATATCCACACCAGCCGGCAGGCTCAGCTTGTTCAAAGCCTCGATCGTCTTGGCGGTCGACTGAACAATATCGATCAACCGCTTGTGCGTTCGAATCTCGTACTGCTGCCGAGCCTTCTTATCCACGTGCGGGCTGGATAGGACCGTGTAGCGCTCGACGCGCGTCGGCAGGGGGATCGGTCCGTGAACCTCCGATCCGGTCCGCTTGGCCGTATCGACGATCTCGGCCGCGCTTTGATCAAGCACAGCGTGATCGTATGCCTCCATCCGGATGCGAATCGTTTCCATGGACTTCCCGAGCCTTCACACGCACGACTACAAGACACCCCACCCCCCGGACAACTAGCCGACCTTCCGCTGCGTTCGCGCTTTAGTGGCGTACTGCGTGGCGAGCTTGCCGGGCAATTTTCTGCCGGGCCCGCCAGGCAAGAACATCGGGGAGCGAGCAACCTCGATTCCCCGGTATTATGCCGCGAAAACACACCCTTACCAGCCGGCTAGCCGTTGTGGGCGAATCGGTGATGTTACGGGCTCTGGAGCGAGGTGTCAACGGCCGAAAACGCGAAGTCCAGGAAGTTCCCTTCGGTAACATCTGCCCGACTCGGACGCAGGCCCTGAAATCGGAGCGCATGACCTGAATTCAGCCGCGCACCGTGATCGATTTCGCCCCGCACCGGCCGGTTAGCCCGATCGGTGTCAGGAACCGATTCAACGGGCGGACCCCAATGGGAGATGGACGATTGGAATCGGTTCCTGACACCGTTCGGATTGGCGATTTCCACGAGATTGACGCATTACGCTGAATTCAGCCGCGCAGCGGCGACATGTCAGTGTAGTCATCACGCTCCGCCGTGATGAAATTGGCCGTGCAGCGCGTCTTGAATTGGCCGCGCAGCGGCCGCGGCGCTTAGCCGTGGGTGCCAACCCACGGA